>NZ_JBSFEN010000004.1:0-701666 GCF_053594455.1 Streptomyces sp. NPDC001927
TTCGGCCTTCCTGCGTTTCCGACTCTATCAGATCCTTTCGGGCCTGATTCCCAGTCAGAGTGGGTTGTCCTCGCGGCTGTTGGGCCGTTCCGACGAGTGAGACTTTAGCGGATTCCTTGCCCCCGACGCTAATCGGGCGGCTCGCGCTCAAACCTTCGAACGCGGATTCCTCATTTCGCAAAAACGCACGGAAAGCACGACGACGCGACGAAGCGCCGTCAGCTTCAAATGGATCTTGCGGAATCGCTGTCCGGGGCCGACCGGAGTCGGTGCTCACGTCGGACAACTCGGAGAACACTACGGAGCAGGGAATCCCATGTCAACCCCGGTCCTCGGGCGTACCCTCTCCGTATGACCACGCATGCGCACACCACTCAGTGGTGGGCCGCCTGACCCGGCGGCCCCACTAGACGCATGCACTCAGCGGCCGCCGACTCGGCGGCCGTTCGCGTATCCCCCTCCGGGAGTGCGGCCGACGGGTCGGCGCACATCGGAGAGGGAGAACGACGCGATGAAGCGGATCTTCAGCGGGATCAAGCCGACGGGCCATCTGACCCTGGGCAACTACCTCGGGGCCGTACGGCGGTGGGTCGAGGTGGACCAGCACGCGTCGGACTCGCTGTTCAGCGTCGTGGATCTGCACGCGCTGACCGTGGACCACGATCCGGCGCGGGTGCGGCGGCTCAGTCGGCAGGCGGCCACGCTGATGTTGGCCGCGGGCCTCGATCCGAAGCTGTGCACCCTCTTCGTCCAGAGTCATGTGGACGAGCACGCGCGGCTCTCGTACCTACTGGAGTGCACGGCCACGGACGGCGAGCTGCGGCGGATGATCCAGTACAAGGAGAAGGGCGCGCGGGCGGTGGCGGCCGGGCAGGGGGTGCGGCTGTCGTTGCTGACGTATCCGGTGCTGATGGCGGCGGACATCCTGGCCTACGGGACCGACGAGGTGCCGGTCGGTGAGGACCAGACGCAGCACGTGGAGCTGACCCGGGATCTGGCGGTGCGGTTCAACCAGCGGTACGGGCATGTGTTCACGGTGCCGAAGGCGACGCATCCCGTGGTGGCGGCTCGGGTGATGGATCTTCAGGACCCGGGTTCGAAGATGGGGAAGTCGCACGAGAACGGGGCCGGGATCGTCTATCTGCTCGACGACGAGGAGACCGTCCGGCGGAAGATCATGCGGGCCGTGACCGACAGCGGGCGGGATGTCGCCTACGACCGGGAGGGCCGGCCCGGGGTCGCGAATCTGCTCGATGTGCTGGCGGCCGCGACGGGTGGGAACCCGGAAGCCCTGGCCGGTGTATATGAGTCGTACGGATCCTTGAAGCGGGACACGGCGGACGCGGTGGTGGAGCTGCTGCGGCCGGTGCGGGAGCGGCACGCGGAGCTGGCGGCCGATTCGGGGTATGTGGATCAGGTTCTACGGGAGGGAGCCGAGCGGGCCCGGGGGATGGCCCGGCCGTTGGTGGACCGGGCCTATCGGGCGATCGGGTTGATGCCCGCCGGGTGACGGAAGGCGGGCACGGTGGCGAGGGCGCCCTCGCCACCGGCCTGCGTCAGCCGTTGCCGTTGGCGAGTTCGCGGCTGCGGTCGCGGGCCGCTTCCAGGGCGGCGATGAGGGCGGCCCGTACGCCGTGGTTCTCCAGTTCGCGGATGGCGCTGATGGTGGTGCCGGCCGGGGAAGTGACGGCTTCGCGGAGCTTGACCGGGTGCTCCCCGCTGTCGCGGAGCATCACGGCGGCGCCGATGGCGGCCTGGACGATCAGGTCGTGGGCCTGGGCGCGGGGCAGGCCGAGGAGGATGCCGGCGTCGGTCATGGCCTCGACGAGGAAGTAGAAGTAGGCCGGTCCTGAGCCGGAGAGGGCGGTGGCGGCGTCCTGCTGGGACTCGGGGACGCGGAGCGTCTTGCCCACGCCGCCGAAGATCTCCTCGGTGTGCACGAGGTGGTCGGGGGTGGCGTGGCTGCCGGCCGAGATGACGGACATGCCCTCGTCGACGAGGACGGGGGTGTTGGGCATGACGCGGACGACGGGGGTGCCGGTGGTGAGCCGGTCCTCGATGAAGGAGGTGGGGATACCGGCAGCGGCACTGATGACCAGGCGGTCGGCGGTGACGTGGGGGGCGAGTTCGTCGAGGAGACGGCCCATGTCCTGCGGCTTGACGGCGAGGATGAGGGTGTCGGCGCGCTTGGCGGCCTCGGCGTTGGTGACGGTCTCGACGCCGTAGCGGGCGCGGAGCTCCTCGGCGCGTTCGGTGCGGCGGGCGGTGACCAGGAGGTTGGCGGGGCGCCAGCCGGCCCGGATCATGCCGCTGAGGAGCGCTTCACCGATCTTGCCGGTGCCGAGGACTGCGACGGTCTGGGTCATGGCTCTGTTCACCTCGCCGGAAGGAATACGTGTCGCCATCCTCGCACCGCGCGGGGGTGCGCGGTGCGGGTGTCCGAGGGGCGGTCAGGCGGTGCGGCGGCGGAGGGTTGCCGCGCCGAGGGCGAGGACGAGGAGGGCGCAGCCTGCGACGACGAGGGCGTCGCGGACGAAGGCGCCGGTGATGTCGGGGTTGCGGAGGACCTCGTTCATGCCGTCGACGGCGTACGACATGGGCAGCACGTTCGAGATCCCTTCGAGGACGGGCTGCATCTGGTCGCGGGCGATGAAGAGGCCGCAGAGCAGCAGCTGGGGGAAGATCACGGCCGGCATGAACTGGACGGCCTGGAACTCGGAGGCGGCGAAGGCCGAGACGAAGAGGCCGAGGGCGGTGCCGAGGAGGGCGTCGAGGAGCGCGACCAGGAGGAGCAGCCAGGGGGAGCCGACGACGTCGAGTCCGAGGAGGCCGAGGGCGAGGCCGGTGGCGAGGGCGGACTGGACGATGGCGAGGAGTCCGAAGGCGAGGGCGTAGCCGGCGATGAGGTCGCCCTTGCCGAGGGGCATGGCGAGCAGGCGTTCCAGGGTGCCGGAGGTGCGTTCGCGCAGGGTGGCGATCGAGGTCACGAGGAACATCGTGATCAGCGGGAAGATGCCGAGCAGCGAGGCGCCGATGTTGTCGAAGGTGCGCGGGTTGCCGTCGAAGACGTACCGGAGCAGGAAGAGCATCAGGCACGGCACGAGGAGCATCAGGGCGATCGAGCGCGGGTCGTGACGCAGCTGCCGCAGGACGCGGGCGGCGGTGGCGAGGGTGCGGGCGCTGGTCATGGCTGGGGCTCCTGGAGGCGGACGGCTTCGCGGGCGTCGGCGGCGTCGACGAGGTGGAGGAAGGCCTCTTCGACGGTGGCGGTGTCGTTGCGGCGGCGCAGGGCCTCGGGGGTGTCCTCGGCGAGGATCTCGCCGTCGCGCATGAGGAGGAGCCGGTGGCAGCGTTCGGCCTCGTCCATGACGTGGGAGGAGACGAGGATCGCGGCGCCGCGGTCGGCGGCGATGCGGTGGAAGAGGTTCCACAGGTCGCGGCGGAGGACGGGGTCGAGTCCGACGGTGGGTTCGTCGAGGACGAGGACTTCCGGGGTGCCGAGGAGGGCGACGGCGAGGGAGACGCGGCTGCGCTGGCCGCCGGAGAGCCGGCCTGCGAGGGCGTCGGCGTGCGAGGCGAGGTCGACGTCGTCGATGGCGCGGGCGACGGTGGCGCGGCGCTCTTCGCGGTGGGTGCGGCCGGGGAGGAGGACGGCGGCGAAGTATTCGAGGTTCTGACGGACGGTGAGGTCGTCGTAGACGGACGGCGCCTGGGTGACGTAGCCGATGCGGGAGCGCAGGGCGGCGTCGCCGGCGGGGCGGCCGAGGACCTCGAGGGTTCCGGTGACGTTCGCCTGGGTGCCGACGATCGCGCGCATGAGGGTGGACTTGCCGCAGCCGGAGGGGCCGAGGAGGCCGGTGATCCTGCCCGGGGGGACGGTGAAGTCGAGGCCGCGCAGGACGGTGCGGTCGCCTCGTACGACGGTGAGGGCGTGCGCGGAGATCGCTGGGGCCGGGCCCCCTTCCGAGTAATTCATCATGCGTTGAATAATGCTCCTGGGGGGATCGGAGCGTCAAGCGTCCGGGCAGGCATCAGAGCCCCGGCCGATGGATCGGCCGGGGCTCTGATGGTGAAGAGGGAGGGGTGGGGCGTCCCTGTACTACTTGCGCTTGGGCTTCTTTCGGGCCGCCGGGTTGCCCGTGCGGGTGCCTCGGCGCTTCTCGTACTGCTTGCGGGCCGTCTCGTACTCGGTGCGGCGCAGCTTCTCGCCGGGCGCCTCGATGAAGCAGCGGAAGAAGTAGGCGAGGAGGGAGCCGATGAAGCCGATCATCTTGAGGCTGCGCAGCGAGTCCTCGCGGGCCGGGTCGGCCGGGCGGCGGACGAAGCCCTCCCAGGTCTTGCGGAAGGCGATGGCGCTGCAGATCGCGAACATCAGCACCACGAGCATGTTCACGAAGCCGCCGACCTCGGCGATCTCCAGGCCCTGGTAGGCGAAGCGCAGGACGAAGCAGCCCGCGGCGGCGGCGACGAGCGCCCCGAGGGCGACGCCGGCGCGGCGGAGCCCGTACTGCCCGTCGTGCTCCACCCAGGTCGTCCCGAAGAAACGGATCTCCTCGGGCTGCGGACCCGCGGGCGCAGCGGCGGTGCCTGCGGCGCCGGTGTCGGTCGGCTTGGCGGTCTGGTCTTCGTCGCTCACGTGTCGATTATCCCGGATCCCCAGGAAGAGGGGACGGAAGGCGTCAGCCGCAGCGCTTGGCGACGAAGCCGTCGCTGCCCGTCTTCACGTACGCGTCCGAGATGAACTCACCGGCCGCGATGTTGTCCCAGATGTTCGTCGTGCCGTACGGGCCGCTGACGCGCTCGCCCGTCGTCTGGCAGAGGATCGGCACCCGGACGTCCGGGGCGAGCGTCCGCACGATGCGGTGCTGCGTGCCCGGGCCCGAGCGCACGTTCACGCGGTAGCCCGGGGCGACCGGATAGCGCACCGCGCCCATCGTCGACACCCCGGCCTGTTCCGTTCCGGCTGCGGTCTTGTCCATGCCCATCGTGTTCTCCCCCGTTGGCGCAAAAGCGCTCCGATGACTTTCACTCTCCGCGACGCGCAGGCTAGCAAGCCCCGCCGACATCCCGTGCGCCATCGACTAGGCTCCGTGCGTCGCGCACGCGCGCGAAGTCGAGCGGAACCACACGGGGGTGGGCGATGCCGCCGTTGCGCAGGACCGGTGCCGACCGGGAAGCGGAAGAGCCCGAGTACGCGGGTGAGTACCGTCTCCAGGCCTGCCTCGGCGCGGGCGGCATGGGCGTGGTCCATCTGGCCACCTCCGCCTCCGGGCTGCGGCTCGCGGTCAAGGTGGTGCACGGACAGTACGCGGAGGACCCCGAGTTCAGGGCGCGTTTCCGCCAGGAGGTGGCCGCCGCGCGCCGGGTGAGCGGCGCCTTCACCGCACCCGTCGTGGACGCCGATCCCGACGCCGAGCGCCCCTGGATGGCCACCCTCTACGTGCCCGGTCCGACGCTCGCCGACCAGGTGAAGCGGAACGGGCCGCTTTCTCCCGCCGAGTTGCGCCGGCTGACGGCAGGCCTTGCCGAGGCGCTCCGCGACATCCACCGGGCCGGTGTCGTGCACCGGGATCTCAAGCCGAGCAATGTGCTGCTGACCGACACCGGGCCGAAGGTCATCGACTTCGGCATCTCCCGGCCGGTCGACAGCGATCTGCACACGGAGACCGGGAAGCTGATCGGCTCGCCGCCGTTCATGGCGCCCGAGCAGTTCCAGCGGCCCCGCGAGGTCGGGCCCGCGGCGGACGTGTTCGCGCTCGGCTCCGTCCTGGTGCACGCGGCGACCGGGCACGGGCCGTTCGACTCGGACAGCCCGTACATCGTGGCGTACCAAGTCGTCCACGACGAGCCGGATCTGACGGGGGTTCCGGACGCGCTCGCTCCGCTCGTCGCGCGGTGTCTGGCCAAGGAGGCGGCGGACCGCCCGACTCCGGCCGAGATCATGGCGGCGCTGCAGCCTCCGTCGTACGAGGCGGCGGCGTTCATACCCGCCCAGCGGCGGCCGCTCACGCTGCCCGACCCGCTCCCGGACGCGTCACCCGCTTCGGGGGCGTGGGACGCCGACACGCCCGTACGGGCCTCGGTGCCGCGCGCCCGGCGGAGGCGCCTGGTCCGGCCGTCGGTCGTGGTCGCCGCCGCGCTCGTGGTCCTCGCGGCCGGGGGCGCGTTCGTGGCCCTGCGCGCGGGGGACGGCGACGCCCCCGCGCCCCGGTCGCAGCCCGTCGGGGAGGCAGCCCCCTTCGACGGCTGGGAGACCGTGCTGGGGAAGGCCGGCGCCCCGGCGTGCGTCACCGCGGCCGACGCGCTCTACTGCTCGGCCCGGGGCGTCCCGCTCGCCCGGCTCGACCCCGCCACCGGCCGCGTGCTCTGGTCCCGGCCCGGGGAGCCCGGCGAACAGGTCTCGGCCCCCGTGCCCTTCGGCGGCCTGGTCGGGGCCGTCTCGGACGACGGGACCCTGCGGGTGTACTCCGCCGACCGAGGCACTCCGGTCTGGGACACCGGCGCCGCCGCACGTCAGGAAGGCGCCAACGCGGCCGGGAACACGCTGCTCTACCCGACCTCCACCTCGGCCGTCCGGGCCGTCGACGGGAACACCGGGAAGCAGCTCTGGCGCCGCGCCCTGGCCGGCTTCACCGCGCCCCTCTTCGGCCCGTACGACGACGGCTCGGGCCTCGTCGCCGTCTTCGAGACCACGGGCGGCGCCGCCCGCACCACGCTCGGGGCCCTGCGCCCCGAGACCGGCGAGGTCGTCCGGCGGACGCGGCTCGCGGGCGACCTCGTACCCGTGGGCACGAGCGGCGAGGGCGTGGTGTTCCTGCGGTCGGCGAAAGCCGACAGCCGGACCGACGCCCTCGTCCGGTACGACCCGGCCGACGGCTCCGTACGCCGTGCCGCCCTGCCGTACCCGCTGGACGACGCGAGGATCGTCGTGGCCGGCGACACCGCCTACCTCCTCGACACCACCGGCCGCCTGACCGCGCTGGACACCGTCGGCGGGCGGGTGCTCTGGGAGCTGGAGACGGCGACGGGGAACATGTCGGCGCCCGTGCTCGGGCCCGAGGGGCGGCTCTACTTCTCCGTGGCCGACGGGCGGTTGCTCGCCGTCGACACCGGGCGCGGGGCGCTGCTCGGGCAGACCGGGCCACGGCTGCGGGACGGGCGGCTCGGGTACGCGGCGACGGTGCCCGCGCCCGTCGTCGTCGGCGACAAGGTGTTCGGGACCGCGCCCGACGGGTCCGTCTTCGCGGTGGACGGGCGGGATCCGGCGGGGTGGTGAACCCCGTGACCCCGGAACCCCGGACAGCGAGGAGCGCGGGGAGCGGCCTTTCGGGCCGCTCCCCGCGCTCCGTCGTTTCCGAGCTGTGGCGCGTCAGCCGAGCTTCGACACGTCCCTGACCGCGCCCTTGTCGGCGCTCGTCGCCATCGCCGCGTACGCCCGCAGCGCGGCCGAGACCTTGCGCACGCGGTTCTTCGGGGCGTAGACCCCGCCCAGCGCCTCGCGGCGGGCCGCGAGGGTCGCGTCGTCGACGAGCAGCTCGATCCCGCGGCTCGGGATGTCGATACGGATCCGGTCACCGTCCTCGACCAGGGCGATCGTGCCGCCCGACGCCGCCTCCGGCGACGCGTGGCCGATCGACAGGCCCGACGTACCGCCCGAGAAGCGGCCGTCCGTCACCAGCGCGCAGGTCTTGCCCAGGCCCCGGCCCTTGAGGAAGGACGTCGGGTAGAGCATCTCCTGCATGCCCGGGCCGCCGCGCGGGCCCTCGTAGCGGATGACGACCACGTCGCCGTCCTTGATCTGCTTGTTCAGGATCTTCTCGACGGCCTCCTCCTGCGACTCGCAGACGACGGCCGGGCCCTCGAAGGTCCAGATCGACTCGTCCACGCCGGCCGTCTTCACGACACAGCCGTCCACGGCCAGGTTGCCGCGCAGGACCGCGAGGCCACCGTCCTTGGAGTACGCGTGGGCCGCGTCGCGGATGCAGCCGCCGGCCGCGTCCGTGTCCAGGGTGTCCCAGCGCTCGGACTGCGAGAAGGCGGTCGCCGAGCGGACACAGCCGGGGGCCGCGTGCCACAGTTCGACGGCCTCCTCGGACGGGGAGCCGCCGCGCACGTCCCAGGTCTCCAGCCACTCCTTGATGGAGCGGGAGTGGACGGTGTGGACGTCCTCGTTCAGCAGGCCGGCGCGGTACAGCTCGCCCAGGATGGCGGGGATGCCACCGGCGCGGTGGACGTCCTCCATGTAGTACGTGCCGCCGGGCGCCACGTTCGGGGCGACCTTGGCCAGGCACGGCACGCGGCGCGAGACCGCGTCCATGTCGGAGAGGCCGTAGTCGAGCTCGGCCTCCTGGGCGGCGGCGAGCAGGTGCAGGATCGTGTTGGTCGAGCCGCCCATGGCGATGTCCAGGGCCATGGCGTTCTCGAAGGCCGCGCGGGTCGCGATCGAGCGCGGCAGGACGGAGTCGTCGTCCTCGTCGTAGTAGCGGCGCGTGATGTCGACGACCGTGCGGGCCGCGTTCTCGTACAGCGCCTTGCGCGCGGTGTGGGTGGCGAGGACCGAGCCGTTGCCGGGGAGGGAGAGGCCGATGGCCTCGGTCAGGCAGTTCATCGAGTTGGCGGTGAACATGCCGGAACAGGACCCGCAGGTCGGACAGGCGTTCTCCTCGATACGGAGGATGTCCTCGTCCGAGATCTTGTCGTTCACGGCGTCGGAGATCGCGTCGACCAGGTCGAGCGTCCGGACCGTGCCGTCGACCAGCGTGGCCTTGCCGGACTCCATCGGGCCGCCGGAGACGAAGACCGTCGGGATGTTCAGGCGCAGGGCCGCGTTCAGCATGCCCGGGGTGATCTTGTCGCAGTTGGAGATGCAGATCAGGGCGTCCGCGCAGTGCGCCTCGACCATGTACTCGACGCTGTCCGCGATCAGGTCGCGGGAGGGCAGGGAGTACAGCATGCCGCCGTGGCCCATCGCGATGCCGTCGTCGACGGCGATCGTGTTGAACTCGCGCGGGATGGCTCCGGCGGCCGTGATGGCCTCGGAGACGATCCGGCCGACCGGCTGGAGGTGGGTGTGGCCGGGGACGAACTCGGTGAAGGAGTTGGCGACGGCGATGATCGGCTTCCGGCCGATGTCCGCGCCGGGTACACCGGAGGCGCGCATAAGGGCGCGTGCGCCCGCCATGTTGCGGCCGTGGGTGACTGTGCGGGACCTCAGCTCGGGCATCGTCGCTCGCTCCTCAGTGATGCTCAGTGATGATGGGGGTGCTTGGTACGAGCGTACGCCGACCGCCCAAGATCTGGACGGCGTGTCCGGATGCCGGACGCGCTGTTCAGCCTTCGGTCAGGCTCCCCCGAGGGATCCGGTCAAGGCCCGGTCAGGGTCTGGTCAGGGTCCGCTCCGGGTCCGCTCAGGCTTCCGTGAGGTAGCGCTGGAGGGTCGGCGCCACGTGGGCCACGATCTCCTCCGGGTCCGCGGAGGCCAGCGGCTCGACCTGGATGACGTACCGCAGGATCGCGATCCCGATCATGTGGGAGGCGGCGAGTTCCGCGCGGAACTTCGGGTCCGGTACGTCGAGGTCGGCGGCGATCCGCTCCAGGAGCCGGCGCAGGACGAAGGTGCGCAGCACCTTCGCCGCCGCCTCGTGGGTCAGCGCGGAGCGGACGATCGCGAGGAGCGGGGCGCGGCTGACCGGGTTCTCCCAGACGCCGATGAAGTAGCGGGCGAGGCGCTCGCCGATGCCGTCGCGGGGGCCGCCGAGGATGGCGGGGAGGACGAGGGCGGGTTCGAAGGAGACCTCGATCGAGGCGGCGAAGACCTCGTCCTTCGTACCGAAGTAGTGGTGCACGAGCGCCGGGTCCACGCCGGCCGCCTTGGCGATGCCGCGCACGGAGGTCTTGTCGTAGCCGCGCTCGGCGAACTGGGCGCGGGCGGCCTCCAGGATGCGCTCGCGGGCGCCGGGTCCGCTCTCCTCCTCGGTACGGGAGGGACGGCCGCGGCGGCGCGGGGCGGCCGGTCCGGTCATGGGCGGGGCGCTCCGGAGGGCCGGGACGAGGAGCCGGAGCCGGTTGACCTGGCGGAGCCCGTGGACCTCGCGGAGCCGGTCGAGCTCGCGGCCGTGGCGGAGGCCAGGTGGAGGCGGGTGAAGGCGAGGGCCTCCGCGAGGTCCGCCTCGCGCTCGGCCGCCGACATCGCGCGCCGGGTGTTGACCTCGATGACCACATGACCGTCGAAGCCGGTGAGCGCCAGGCGCTCCAGGAGCTCGGCGCAGGGCTGGTTGCCGCGGCCGGGGACGAGGTGCTCGTCCTTGGCCGAGCCCTTGCCGTCGGCGAGGTGGACGTGGCCGAGGCGGTCGCCCATGCGGTCGATCATGGCGAGGGCGTCCGTGCGGGCGGTGGCGGTGTGCGAGAGGTCGACCGTGAAGTGGCGGTAGTCGTCCTTGGTGACGTCCCACTCGGGGGCGTACGCGAGCATCTCGCGGTCCTTGTACCGCCAGGGGTACATGTTCTCGACGGCGAACCGGACGTCCGTCTCGTCGGCCATCCGCCAGATCCCGGTCACGAAGTCGCGGGCGTACTGGCGCTGCCAGCGGAACGGCGGGTGGACGACCACCGTGGAGGCGCCGAGCCGCTCGGCGGCCGCCTGGGCGCGCTGGAGCTTGACCCACGGGTCGGTGGACCAGACGCGCTGGGTGATCAGGAGGCAGGGCGCGTGGACGGCGAGGATCGGGACCTGGTGGTAGTCCGAGAGCCGGCGCAGGGCCTCGATGTCCTGGCTGACCGGGTCGGTCCACACCATGATCTCGACGCCGTCGTAGCCGAGGCGCGCGGCGATCTCGAAGGCCGTCGCCGTCGACTCCGGATAGACCGAGGCCGTCGACAGCGCGACCTTCGCATCCGGGATGCGCACGACTGGTTCTGCCACGAAGGACAGGGTACGGGGCGGGGCCGGGACCGGGGAGGTGGTTCCGGTCACGGTGGGGGGCGTGGGCGGGTCGCTCGGGAGCGGGGCCGGGGGCACGCGCGCGTGGACGGACGGGCGCTCCACGCGCGCGTGGAGGACCGGGCGCCTCACGCGCGCGTGGCGGCCGTTCGGGGCGGGTGCTCCTCCGGCCGGTGGTGGCGGCTACTCCTCCGGCAGGTGGTCCAGGCGGCGCAGGATCACGCCCTCGCGCAGGGCCCAGGGGCAGATCTCCAGCTCGTCGACGCCGAAGAGGTCCATCGCGGCCTCGGCCACGAGCGCGCCCGCGAGCAGCTGCGGCGCGCGGCCCTCGGAGACGCCCGGCAGGGCCGCGCGCTGGTCGGCGGTCATGACGGCGAGCTTGGGGACCCACTCCTCCAGGGACCTGCGGGTCAGCAGGCGGTCGACGTAGAGCCCCTCCCCGGAGCCGGGGGCGCCGGCGATGCGGGCGAGCTGCTTGAAGGTCTTGGACGTGGCCACGACATGGTCGGGCTTGCCGAAGCGGCTGAACTCGCCGACCGTACGGGCGATCTGGGCGCGTACATGGCGGCGCAGCGCCCGTACGTCCGCCTCCTCGGCCGGGTCGCCGGGCAGCCAGCCCGACGTGAGCCGGCCGGCGCCGAGCGGCAGCGAGACCGCCGCGTCCGGCTCCTCGTCGATGCCGTACGCGATCTCCAGCGAGCCGCCGCCGATGTCGAGCAGGAGCAGCTTGCCGGCGGACCAGCCGAACCAGCGGCGTGCGGCCAGGAAGGTGAGCCGCGCCTCCTCCTCGCCGGTGAGGACCTGGAGGTCGACACCGGTCTCGTCCCTGACCCGGGCCAGGACGGCGTCGGCGTTCGTCGCCTCGCGGACCGCCGACGTCGCGAACGGCAGGACCTCCTCGCAGCCCTTGTCCTCGGCCGCGGCCAGGGCGTCCCGCACGGTCGCGATGAGCAGCTCCACGCCGTCGGGGGCGATGGCGCCCCCGGCGTCGAGGAGCTGCGCCAGCCGCAGGTCGGCCTTGTGGGAGTGGGCGGGCAGCGGGCGGGCGCCGGGGTGGGCGTCCACCACCAGCAGATGCACTGTGTTCGAACCGACGTCGAGGACTCCGAGTCTCATGGACGGAACGCTACTGCGCCCGCGCGCATACGCTTGGCGTGTGCCAAAGACGAAAAAGGCGAAGCCGGGCAAAGACAGCGGCGGCGACAGCGCCACGAAGTCTCCCAAGCCCCCCAAGGACCTCAAGACCTCCAAGGACTCCAAGGCCTCGAAGGAAGCCGCGAAGGCCTCCAAGGTCACGATCAAGCAGGGCACGGTGTCCGGAGCGGGCAGCGAGCCGGACGAGAAGGGTCTGGACTTCGCGCGCGCCTGGGTCGAGTTTCCCGACCCGGCCGACGACGAGCAGGTCTTCCGCTGCGACCTGACCTGGCTGACCTCGCGCTGGACGTGCATCTTCGGCAGCGGCTGCCAGGGCATCCAGGCGGGCCGCGCCGACGACGGCTGCTGCACGCTCGGCGCGCACTTCTCGGACGAGGAGGACGAGCAGCGGGTCGCCTCGTACGTGGAGCGGCTCACGCCGGAGCTGTGGCAGTTCCACGACGTCGGTACGGACTCGGGCTGGGTCCAGCTCGACGACGACGGCGACCGGCAGACCCGGCGCTGGAAGGGGTCCTGCATCTTCCAGAACCGGCCCGGGTTCGCGGGCGGCGCCGGCTGCTCGCTGCACATCCTCGCCCTCAAGGAGGGCAAGGAGCCGCTGGAGACCAAGCCGGACGTCTGCTGGCAGCTGCCGGTCCGCCGGACGTACGAGTGGATCGACCGGCCCGACGACACCCGGATCCTGCAGGTGTCGATCGGCGAGTACGACCGGCGGGGCTGGGGCCCGGGCGGTCACGACCTGCACTGGTGGTGCACGTCGGCGACCTCGGCGCACGGGGCCGGGGATCCGGTGTACGTGACGTACCGGCCGGAGCTGACCGAGCTGATGGGCAAGGCGGGGTACGACGTGCTGGTCGAGCTGTGCGAGGCGCGGCTCGCCTCCCAGCTGCCGCTGCTGGCCCCGCACCCGGCGGACCCGCCCCGCGCCTAGAGGCCCTAGGAGGCGGGCGGGGAGTCCGAGCCGCTCGGGGTTCCCGGGTCCGTGGACGTGGGGGGCTCGGTCGTCGGGGTCGGGTCCGTCGTGGGCGGCGGGGTCGTCGGCTCCTCGGTGGGCGGGGGTGTGGTCGGCTCCGTCGTCGGGGGTGTCGTCGGGGGCTCCGTCGTGGGCGGCGGAGTCGTCGGCTCCTCCGTGGTGGGCGGGGGCTCCTCCGTCGTCGGGGGCGCCGGGGTGGTCGCCCCGCGGCCGTCGATGCGTACGACCGCGCCTGACGGGTTCACGCCGACCCGGGCGGACCAGGCGCCCGCCGGTTCGCGCGCCTGGTCGACGGAGATCCGTACGGTCACCGACTCGCCCGGGCGCAGGGTGCCCGAGGCCCGGTCCACGTACAGCCAGGGCGCGTCCGACCAGAGCGTCCAGGAGACGGGCGAGCCGCCGGAGGCGGTGAGGGTGAGCAGCGTGGTGTCGCCGTTGCCCCGGGCCGTGACCGTGATCCGGCCGGGGCCCGCCTCGCCCGGCGCCGAGGGACCCACGGGGCCGCCGGGGCTGATCACCTCGACCGAGACGTCCGGGGACCGGCTGCCCTGGGTGAAGCGCGGGTCGGGGGTGGTGCGGGCGTTGCCCGCGTTCTCGTAGTGGTCGTACGGGGAGCCGTCGAGGCCCGCCGGTTCGTCCGCCTCGCTCGCGCTGACCGGGGCGCCGGCGCTGGCCTCGCCCGCGACGGGACCGCTGCGGTACGAGGCCCAGAGGGCGAGGACGGGGGCCGCGACGACGGCGGCCACGACGGTGGTCGTCACCGCGCGGGCCCGCATCCGGTCGCGGCGGGCCGCGTGGTCCTTGGGGTCCAGGGGGAAGCCTGCGGGCCCGAAGCGCGGGGCGCCCGCACGCGCGCGTGGGGCGTGCAGCATCGCCACGTACGCGGCCGCCCTGGGCGCCTCGACCAGCGGGAGCCGGGCCGGGGTGGGCGTGGTCGCGCCGGGCCACGGGCCGCTCGCACCCGCCCGCTCGGCGGCCCGGCGGCAGCGCGGGCAGTCGTCGACGTGGCGGACGAGCTCGGCGCGCAGGGCCGTGGAGAGCAGCACCTGGTGGTCGCCGGTGAGCCGGGCGACGGTGGGGCAGTTGCCGGTCTCGACGACCGCGAGGGCGGCCCGGGTGCGCTCGACCTCGCAGGCGGCCGAGGAGAGCAGCTCGCGGGCGGCGAGCGGGTCGAGGGAGAGCACGGCGGCGACCGCGCGGTGGCTGAGGCCGTGCCGGACGGCGAGCTCCAGCGCCTCGCGCTGCTCGGGGGTGGTGCCGGCGGCCTCCGGCCAGGCGAGGACGGCCAGTTCGGCGCGGCGGCGCTCGGCGACCTCCTCGGAGACCCGGGGCGGCTCGGGCGCGGCGACCGGCGGGCGGCCGGTGTGCGCGCCCTGCCGCTTGGCGCGCTGCTCGCCGAGGCTGCGCAGACAGGCCCAGCGGGCGAGCGCGTAGAGCCAGGCCCTGCGCCCGTCCTCGTCGGACGGGCAGCGCCCGCGGTGGCGCTCCGCGACGGCCAGGACGTCGCCGAGGACGGCGGTCGCGGCGTCGTGGTCGCAGAGCACCGAGAGGCAGTAGGTGAACAGGCCGTCCAGATACGCCTCGTAGCGGGCGGGCGGGTGCTGGCCGAGTGTGCGGGGGCTTTCGGCCGCCCGCCGGTGCGCCCGGTGTGCGCCGGTGGTGTGGGTGGGGGGTTCCAGCCTGCTGCTCGTCACTGGGTGACCGTAGGCAGGGCAGGGCGGGGTCTTCGTACCGCTTGAACTCTTTTAATCCTTACGGGTGAAGGTATCCCTCAAAAGGGGACACGAACACGGCATTCCGCGGCCGCGAGGGCGGCGTGGGACCGCCGCCGGACCGCCCCCGCTCCCGGCTCCGCGTCCGCTGTCAGTGGGGGCGGCTACGGTGTGGCGCATGGCTGCCCGTACGAAATCCGCCAAGGACCGGCCGTCCTACCGCTGCACCGAGTGCGGTTGGACGACCGCCAAATGGCTCGGCCGTTGCCCCGAGTGCCAGGCCTGGGGGACGGTCGAGGAGTACGGCGCGCCCGCCGTCCGCACCACCGCCGCCGGCCGGGTCTCCACCGCCGCGCTCCCCATCGGCCAGGTCGACGGCCGCCAGGCCACCGCGCGCTCCACGGGCGTGGACGAGCTGGACCGGGTCCTGGGCGGCGGACTGGTGCCCGGCGCGGTCGTCCTGCTCGCGGGCGAGCCCGGAGTCGGCAAGTCCACGCTGCTGCTCGACGTCGCCGCGAAGGCGGCCAGCGACGAGCACCGCACGCTGTACGTGACCGGTGAGGAGTCCGCGAGCCAGGTCCGGATGCGGGCCGACCGGATCAACGCGCTGAGCGAGCACCTGTACCTGGCCGCCGAGACGGACCTGTCCGCCGTCCTCGGGCACCTCGACGCCGTGAAGCCGTCCCTGCTGATCATGGACTCGGTGCAGACCGTCGCCTCCCCGGAGATCGACGGGGCGCCGGGCGGCATGGCCCAGGTGCGCGAGGTCGCCGGGGCGCTGATCCGGGCCTCCAAGGAGCGGGGCATGTCCACGCTCCTCGTCGGCCATGTCACCAAGGACGGCGCCATCGCGGGGCCCCGCCTCCTGGAGCACCTGGTCGACGTCGTCCTGAGCTTCGAGGGCGACCGGCACGCGCGCCTGCGCCTGGTTCGCGGCGTGAAGAACCGGTACGGGGCGACGGACGAGGTCGGCTGCTTCGAGCTGCACGACGAGGGCATCACGGGCCTGGCCGACCCCTCGGGCCTCTTCCTGACCCGGCGCGACGTGGCCGTGCCCGGCACCTGTCTGACGGTCACCCTGGAGGGCCGCCGGCCGCTGGTGGCCGAGGTGCAGGCGCTGACCGTCGACTCCCAGATCCCCTCGCCCCGGCGGACCACCTCGGGCCTGGAGACCTCCCGGGTCTCGATGATGCTGGCCGTCCTGGAGCAGCGCGGCCGGATCACCGCCCTCGGCAAGCGGGACATCTACTCGGCGACGGTGGGCGGTGTGAAGCTCTCCGAGCCCGCCGCCGACCTGGCCATCGCGCTCGCGCTGGCCTCCGCCGCCAGCGACACGCCCCTCCCGAAGAACCTCGTCGCGATCGGCGAGGTGGGCCTCGCGGGCGAGGTCCGGCGCGTGACGGGCGTGCAGCGGCGGCTCGCGGAGGCGCACCGCCTGGGCTTCACCCACGCATTGGTTCCCACCGATCCGGGGAAGATCCCGGCGGGAATGAAGGTCACGGAGGTGGCCGACATGGGCGACGCGCTGAGGGTGCTGCCGCGGGGAAGGCGGCCCGCGGAGGGGTCCTGACGGACGGGTGCAAACGGTGTGCGAATCCCGCGCGGGGCGGTGTCGCTAGACTTTGCCCTGGTCTCGCCCATCCGTACGAGCCGGAGGAGAGCAGTGGCAGCCAAGGACGGGAACGAAGCGCTGATGCGCGCGGCCCTCAGCGCGGTCGCTCCCGGCACCGCACTGCGTGACGGCCTCGAGCGCGTTCTGCGGGGCAACACCGGTGGTCTGATCGTGCTCGGCATGGACAAGACGGTGGACTCGATGTGCACCGGCGGCTTCGTGCTCGACGTGGAGTTCACGGCGACGCGCCTGCGTGAGCTGTGCAAGCTCGACGGCGGGCTCGTCCTCGACAAGGACATCTCCAAGATCCACCGGGCCGGTGTCCAGCTCGTTCCGGACGCCTCCATCCACACCGAGGAGACCGGCACCCGCCACCGCACGGCGGACCGGGTCTCCAAGCAGTGCAACTTCCCGGTCGTCTCGGTCTCCCAGTCGATGCGGCTCATCGCGATCTACGTGAACGGTGAGCGCCGCGTCCTGGAGGAGTCCGCCGCGATCCTCTCCCGGGCCAACCAGGCGCTCGCGACCCTGGAGCGGTACAAGCTCCGGCTCGACGAGGTCGCCGGCACGCTCTCCGCCCTGGAGATCGAGGACCTGGTGACCGTCCGGGACGTCACGGCCGTCGCCCAGCGCCTGGAGATGGTCCGCCGGATCGCCACCGAGATCGCCGAGTACGTCGTCGAGCTCGGCACCGACGGCCGGCTTCTCTCGCTCCAGCTGGACGAGTTGATCGCGGGCGTGGAGCCCGAGCGCGAGCTCGTCGTCCGGGACTACGTGCCGGAGCCGACGGCCAAGCGCTCGCGCACGGTCGCGGAGGCGCTCACCGAGCTCGACGCGCTCTCCCACGCCGAGCTGCTCGAACTGCCCATCGTGGCCCGCGCCCTGGGCTACAGCGGCTCCCCCGAGACCCTCGACTCCGCGGTCTCCCCGCGCGGCTACCGGCTCCTCGCCAAGGTCCCGCGGCTGCCCGGCGCGATCATCGAGCGGCTCGTGGAGCACTTCGGCGGCCTGCAGAAGCTGCTCGCGGCCAGCGTCGACGACCTCCAGACCGTCGACGGCGTCGGCGAGGCGCGGGCGCGCAGCGTCCGCGAGGGCCTCTCCCGACTCGCGGAGTCCTCGATCCTGGAGCGGTACGTCTAGGAGCGCGCACGCCTAAGCGCACGCACAGCACGCGGAAGGGGCGGTACGGGATCGGATCCCGTACCGCCCCTTCCGCGTGGCGTCAGTCCTTCGCCAGCGTGAACACGGCCGGAGTCACCTTCACGCCCGGCACGGCCGCCTCCGCCAGGTACGTTCCCGGCCCCACCGGGCCCGCCGGGGGCGTGGCGCACTGCGGGGCGCTGCGGGCGCGGTCCCACTCCACGGTGTGCGTGATCGTGGAGCCCGCCGGGATCCGGAGCAGGACGGCGTCGGCCGGGCGCGGGCAGTCCTGTGAGGACCAGACCTCGTCGTCCTTGTTGTCACTGATCGTCAGGACCGAGCTCTTCGGGCCGAAATCGGCCTTGCACTCGGTGGCCGAGGTGTTCTTGGCGACCAGCTGGAAGCGCGGCTTCTCGCCCGGCGCGTACGAGACCTTGGCGCTGCGCAGGGTCAACTGGAGTGCGCCGGGGGCGCAGTTCGGCAGCGGAGAATTGGCCGGAACCTGCTGTCCCGCGCCCGTACCCGCGCCGTCGCCGCCCCCGCCGTCGGTGTCGCCGTTCTTGCCGCCGCCCTCGGTGCCGGCGTCCGCGCCCGTGCTCGTACCGGCGCTCGCCCCCGCGTCCGCACCGCCGTCGCCACCGGAGTTGTCACCGGAGTCGCCCGACTCGTCGCGGCCGCCCGGGTGTTGGCTGATCGCGGGACCGGAGCCGGACGGCCCGGGGGTGATCGAGGGCGCGGGAGAAGAGCCGTTGGCGGCGTCGTTGCCCTTCTTCCCGCCGCCGCCACCGGAGGTGACGGCCCAGAGGGCGACCAGTGCCACGAGGGCGATCAGGCACAGCGCGACCGCCCTCCGTCGCCAGTAGATGGAGGAGGGAAGCGGCCCGACCGGATTGCGCAGTGATCCCACGCCACGAACCTTACGAGAGATCGGCGCCAACTCCCGCCCCACCCGCCGCCCCAGGCATCAAGTTTTGCCGATGATCACATCCCCCCCACTTTCGTCAGGGGTGGTCGTGGTCCTTCGGCCCGGGTGGCGGGCATCGGCCGGCGCCTAGCGTCGCCTGCCATGGACACCCTCGACACCGTCTCCGACGATCTCTATCGCGACGTCACGGACTTCGCCCACGCGACCCCGCACTGGTTCCGGCTGCTCGCCGAGGTGTGGACGGAGGCCGGGCTGCTCCTCTTCGGCGTGCTGTTCCTGGCCGGCTGGTGGCGCGCCAGGTCCGCGCCGGGCGGCGCGATGGCGCTCGCGCTGCTCGCCCCGCTCGCGACGGCCTTCGGTTACGTGGTGAGCGAGGCGCTCAAGTCGGTGGTGGACGAGGAGCGTCCGTGCCGGGCGGTCGTCGGCGCGCCCGCCTCGCTCGTACCGTGCCCGCCGACCGGCGACTGGTCCTTCCCCAGCAACCACGCCGCCATCGCGGGGGCGGCGGCCGTGGCGCTCGCGCTGTCCTGGCGCGGGCTCGTGTGGCTGACCGTGCCGATGGCGCTGCTCATGGCGTTCTCCCGGGTCTTCGTGGGCGTCCACTACCCGCACGACGTGGTCGTCGGCCTGCTGGTCGGCGGGGCGGTCGCGTTCCTGGTCGTCAAGGGGGCGAACCGGCCGGTCCGGGCGCTGGTGGAGACGGCGCGATCGAGCCGGAACGGCGCCGTGGTGTGGTGCGCGGGGCGCGGGCCGCGCTCGCATGCCCCCCCGCGCCCCGGGGGCGTACGCCACGGCGCGTACTGAACGCGCGTGGGGCGGGCGTCGGACGTGTGCCGGACGTGCCAGGATCGGAGGGCGATGACTTCCACCGATGCCTCCTCCCCCGCGTCCACAGCCGTTTCCACCGCCGTTTCCACCGCCGTGGCGGCCTCCGGGTCGACCGCGTTCGAAGCCCCGGCCGGCGCGGCGCCCGCCGCGCTGCACGGGCCCGTCCTCGCCTGGTTCGACCGGCACGCCCGCGACCTGCCCTGGCGGCGCCCCGAGGCGGGGGCGTGGTCCGTGATGGTCAGCGAGTTCATGCTCCAGCAGACCCCGGTCGTCCGGGTCCTGCCGGTGTACGAGCAGTGGCTGGCGCGCTGGCCGCGCCCGGCCGACCTGGCCGCCGACGCGCCCGGCGAGGCCGTCCGCGCCTGGGGCCGGCTCGGCTACCCGCGCCGTGCGCTGCGGCTGCACGCGGCGGCGGTGGCCATAACGGAGCGGCACGGCGGCGATGTGCCGCGCGAGCACGCGGCGCTGCTCGCGCTGCCCGGGATCGGGGAGTACACGGCGGCGGCGGTGGCCTCGTTCGCGTACGGGCAGCGGTATCCGGTCCTCGACACGAACGTGCGCCGGGTCTTCGCGCGGGCGGCGACCGGCGTGCAGTACCCGCCGAACGCCACGACCGCCGCCGAACGCAGGCTCGCCCGGGAGCTGCTCCCCGAGGACGAGGGCACGGCGGCGCGCTGGGCGGCGGCCTCGATGGAGCTGGGCGCGCTGGTGTGCACGGCGAAGAACGAGGACTGCGCGCGGTGCCCGATCGCCGACCGGTGCGCGTGGCGACTGGCCGGAAAGCCCGCCCACGACGGGCCGCCCCGGCGCGGACAGACGTACGCGGGCACCGACCGCCAGGTGCGCGGCCGCCTGCTCGCCGTGCTGCGGGACTCGGCGGGCCCTGTGTCACAGGCCGCTCTCGACGCGGTCTGGGACGAGCCGGTGCAGCGCGCCCGCGCCCTCGACGGCCTGGTCGCGGACGGCCTGGTGGAGCCCCTGGAGAACGCGGAGTACCGCCTGCCGCAGGGGTGAGGCCGGAGCGGCCCGTGCCTCCGCGCGGGCCGGGCGCAGGCCGAGTCCGGGCCGGGCAAGCCCCGCCCTATACCCACTCCAGCGCCCTGTTACACAACCGATGGACAGCCGTGCGTCCGCCGACGGCTGGGGCGCACAACCTCGTGACAACAGCTCCGTAGCGTCATCGACGTCAAGCAAACGAGCTGGTCACGGGGATGGAGGCGGTCGGTATGTCGCACGGCGAGGTGCTCGACTTCGAGGAGTACGTACGGACTCGGCAGGACGCGCTGCTGCGCAGTGCCCGCCGGCTCGTGCCCGACCCGGTCGACGCCCAGGACCTCCTCCAGACCGCTCTCGTCCGGACGTACGGCCGCTGGGACGGCATCGCGGACAAGTCGCTCGCCGACGCCTACCTCCGCCGGGTGATGATCAACACCCGGACCGAGTGGTGGCGGGCGCGCAAGCTCGACGAGGTCCCCACCGAGCAGCTGCCCGACGCGTCCGTCGACGACGCCACCGAGCAGCACGCGGACCGCGCGCTCCTCATGGACATCCTCAAGGTGCTCGCCCCGAAGCAGCGCAGCGTCGTCGTCCTGCGGCACTGGGAACAGATGAGCACGGAGGAGACGGCCGCCGCGCTCGGCATGTCGACGGGTACGGTGAAGTCCACGCTCCACCGCGCCCTGGCCCGACTGCGTCAGGAACTGGAGAGCCGTGGCGTCGAGGACGCCCGTGCTCTGGAGCGCTCGACCGTACGACGTCACGAACGGGGGCAGGACCGGTGCGCGGCCTAGGCGCCAGAATCGACGGCGACGACGGGTCCGGCGGCCCGCGCCGCCGGACCTTCACGGCGGCGAGCATCACGGCGGTGGCCGTGCTCGCCGCCGTCGCCGTGCTCATGACCGCCTGCTCCACCGGCGGTACGGGCTCCCGGGACGAGGGCGCCGCCCGTACGGACGAGGTGGCCTCGGCCGTCCCCGCGCCGACCTCCCCCTCTCCCTCCTCCGGTCAGATGCCCGCCAAGCGGGTCGACCCGATCGCGCTGCTCAAGGCCGACCCGAAGATCGGCTCGCGGCTGAAGGACGATCTGAAGCCCTGCGTCGCCGACCAGTACCCCGTGGACACCTCGTACGGGAACCTGACGAACGGGACCTCGCCCGATGTCGTCGTCAACGTGATGACCTGCGGTGACGCCGTCGGTATCGGCACGTTCGTGTACCGCGAGAACGGCGACGGCTACAAGAACGTCTACATGGTCGAGGACGCGGCCGTGTACGCCACGATCGACCGGGGCGACCTGGTCGTGACCAAGCAGGTGTACGCGAAGGGCGACCCGGTGGCCTACCCCTCCGGCGAGGACGTGATCACGTACCGCTGGTCGGGCAGCAAGTTCACCCAGCACGACTGGGTGCACAACGACTACAGCCGCGCGGTCGGCGACGGGGGGCTCGACGTCCCGCCGACGCCCGTGCCGAGCGGCGGCTGAACGAGAGCCCGGTTGAACGAGAGCTGCGGTGGAACAAGACCGCGGTGGAACAAGAGCCGCGGTGGGACGAGAACGTGAAGTGAGAGGGCGCGCGATGGCCGAGACCCATGTGCTGTTCGTCGAGGACGACGACGTCATCCGCGAAGCCACCCAGCTGGCGCTGGAGCGGGACGGCTTCGTGGTGACCGCCATGCCCGACGGCCTGTCGGGCCTGGAGGCGTTCCGGGCGGACCGCCCCGACATCGCGCTGCTCGACGTGATGCTGCCAGGCATGGACGGCGTGAGCCTGTGCCGCCGCATCCGCGACGAGTCGACCGTGCCCGTGATCATGCTCTCCGCGCGCGCCGACTCCATCGACGTCGTCCTGGGCCTGGAGGCCGGGGCCGACGACTATGTGACCAAGCCCTTCGACGGTTCCGTGCTCGTGGCCCGGATCCGGGCCGTGCTGCGCCGCTTCGGCCACGCCGGCGGCCCGGCGGCCGGCGACGCGGGCGAGGACGACGGGCCGGAGGGCGGCCTGCTGGTCTTCGGGGACCTGGAGGTCGACACCGAGGGCATGGAGGTCCGCAGGGGCGGCGCGCCCGTGGGTCTGACGCCGACGGAGATGCGGCTGCTGCTCGAGTTCTCGTCCGCGCCGGGCACGGTCCTGTCGCGGGACAAGCTCCTGGAGCGGGTCTGGGACTACGGCTGGGGCGGCGACACCCGGGTGGTGGACGTCCATGTGCAGCGGCTGCGCACCAAGATCGGCCAGGACCGGATCGAGACGGTCCGCGGCTTCGGCTACAAGCTCAAGGGATGACTCAGGGGATGACTCACGGGATGACCTCCGCCGATGTGTGAGAAGCAGGTCGGCAGGTGAGGCCGCCGGCCCTCCGTACCGGTGTGCGCTGGAAGATCGCCGTCGCCATCGCGGCCGTCGGCGCGCTCATCGCCGTCACGCTCAGCCTGGTCGTCCACAACTCGGCGCGCGTCTCGATGCTCGACAACGCGCGCGAGGTACAGATGGAGCGGCTCCTCTTCGCGCAGCGGATGTACGAGAGCTCCAAGCCGAAGGAGCCCCGGTTCGGCACCAAGATCAACGACCCGATGCTGCCGCCCCAGCTCGACCAGCTGATGCGCGACAAGCGGCGCGGCACGTTCGTCCAGGAGCACAGCCACGGCGGTCCGCCGGACGTCTGGGCGGCCGTGCCGCTCGCCAACGGCGACGTGCTGTCCCTGCACATCCCGTTCGCCGACCGCAGCGCGGCGATCATGAAGGATCTCGACCGCGCCCTGATCATCGGCTCCGTCTCGGTCGTCTTCGGCGGCTGCGCGCTCGGTGTGCTCATCGGCGGCCAGCTCTCGCGCCGGCTCCGCAAGGCCGCCGCCGCGGCCGGCCGGGTCGCGCAGGGCAATACGGACGTACGGGTACGGGACGCGATCGGCGGAGTCGTCCGCGACGAGACCGACGAGCTGGCCCGCGCGGTCGACGCCCTGACCGACGCGCTCCAGGAACGGATCGAGGCCGAGCGCCGGGTCACCGCCGACATCGCGCACGAGCTGCGCACCCCGGTGACCGGTCTGCTCACGGCGGCGGAGCTGCTGCCTCCGGGGCGCCCCACCGAGCTCGTACGGGACCGGGCGCAGGCCATGCGCACGCTGGTCGAGGACGTCCTGGAGGTCGCCCGCCTCGACAGCGCCTCGGAGCGCGCCGAGCTCCAGGAGATCGCCCTCGGGGAGTTCGTGGAGCGCCGGGTGCGGGCGCTCGACCCGGAGGCGGTCGTGCACGTGGTGCACGAGTCCTGGGTGAGCACGGACCCGCGGCGCCTGGAGCGGATCCTCGGCAACCTGCTCGCCAACGCGGCCAAGCACGGCAAGCCCCCGGCGGGGGCGGACGGGCCCGCGCGGCCGGTCGAGGTCACGGTCGAGGGCCGGGTGGTACGGGTCCGGGACCACGGCCCCGGCTTCCCCGAGGCGCTGCTGCGCGAGGGCCCGAGCCGGTTCCGTACCGGTGCGAGCGACCGCGCGGGGCACGGCCACGGGCTCGGCCTGACGATCGCGGCGGGGCAGGCCCGGGTCCTCGGGGCCCGGCTGACGTTCCGCAACGCGGCTCCGGAGGGCACTCCCCGGGGGGCGGGGGGCGCGATCGCGGTGCTCTGGCTGCCGGACCACGCTCCGACGAACACGGGGAGCTTCCCGATGATCAACTTCGCGGACTGAGAGCTGTAGATACGGGAGAGGGCCCCGGCACCTGTGGTGCGCCGGGGCCCTCCCCTACATACAGCCTTCGTCAGACCGTCTCGGCGACCTTCGCCTGCTCGCCGTCCGTCGCCTGCGGCTTCTTCGCCTCCGGTCCGGCGCCGCGCAGGGCGACCTCCTTGACCAGGAAGGCGAGGACGAAGCCGACGACCGCGATCGCCGCGCCGACCAGGAAGGCCGAGTGCGTACCGGCGGCCACCGCGTGCTGGTACGCCTCGCGCAGCGCCTCCGGCAACTTCGCGAGGGAGGCCGCGTCGAGCTGGGCGGACTGCTGGGTCAGCTCCGAGCCGCCGCGCGACGCCATCTCGTCCTGGACCCGGCTCGTGAAGAGCGCGCCCATGATCGCGACGCCGAAGGAGGAGCCGAGGGTGCGGAAGAGCGTGGTCGAGGAGGAGGCGACGCCCATGTCCTTCATCTCGACGCTGTTCTGCGCGACGAGCATCGTGATCTGCATCAGGAAGCCCATGCCGGCGCCGAGCACCGCCATGTAGACGCCGGAGGTCAGGCGGGAGGTGTCGGTGTCCATCTGCGCGAGCAGGAACAGGCCGATCACCATCAGGGCCGTACCGATGATCGGGAAGATCTTGTACTTGCCGCTGTTGGTGGTGATCCGGCCGGAGATCAGCGAGACGACCATCATCGCGAGGAGCATCGGCAGGAGCAGCAGGCCGGAGTTGGTCGCGGAGGCGCCCTGGACGGACTGCTGGAAGAGCGGCAGGAAGAGGACCGCGCCGAACATCACGAAGCCGGTGAGGAAGCCGATCACCGACATGAGGGTGAAGTTGCGGCTGCGGAAGATGTGCAGCGGGACGACCGGGTCGGCCGCGCGGGTCTCGGCCCAGAGGAACGCGGCGAGCGCGAGGACACCGGTGACCGAGAGGCCGACGATGGTCGCGGAGCCCCAGGCGTACTCCGTACCGCCCCAGGTGGTGACCAGGACGATCGCGGTGATGCCGACGGTCAGTAGCCCGGCGCCGAGGAAGTCGATCCGGGTGGAGCGGTCGCGCTCCTTCTTCGGCAGGTGGAGCACGGCGGTGACCATCGCGAGGGCGACGGCGCCGAGCGGCAGGTTGATGTAGAAGGACCAGCGCCAGCCCCAGTGGTCGGTGATGGTGCCGCCGACCAGCGGTCCGCCGATCATGGCGAGGGCCATCACGCCGGCCATCATGCCCTGGTACTTGCCGCGCTCACGGGGCGGGATCAGGTCGCCGATGATCGCCATGACGCCGACCATCAGACCGCCGGCGCCCAGGCCCTGGACGGCGCGGAAGCCGATGAGCTGGCCCATGTCCTGGGCCATGCCGCTGAGCGCCGAGCCGACCAGGAAGATCACGATCGAGGTGAGGAAGACGCTCTTGCGCCCGAACATGTCGCCGAGCTTGCCCCAGATCGGGGTGGAGGCGGCGGTGGCCAGGGTGTAGGCGGTCACGACCCAGGAGAGGTGCGCGAGGCCGCCGAGCTCGCCGACGATGGTCGGCATCGCGGTGCCGATGATCATGTTGTCGAGCATCGCGAGCAGCATCGCGATCATCAGGGCGAGGAGGACGACGCGGACGCTGCGCGGCTGCTCCGCCTCCGGCGCCGTCTTGGCTTCAGGTGTGGTGGTCATGTCGTCCGCTGCTCCCGTGTCCCCTGCTCCCGACGCCCGCCGGGGTGCTTACTTGCCGACCGGCTAGTTACTACACTGGGGAAGGTAGACCCGTAACTAGCCGGGCGTCAAGTAAGTAAGAGCGTGTGGGAGCGAGCAGACCATGGCCAGAGGCAACACCCGCCAGCGCATCCAGGACGTGGCGCTCGAACTCTTCGCCGAACAGGGGTACGAGAAGACCTCACTGCGGGAGATCGCCGAGCGTCTCGACGTCACGAAGGCGGCGCTGTACTACCACTTCAAGACAAAGGAAGACATCCTCATCGGGCTCTTCCAGGACCTCACCCGTCCCATGGACGAGCTGATCGAGTGGGCGCGGACGCAGCCGCGCACGCTGGAGACCCGCCAGGAGGTACTGCGCCGCTACCAGCACGCACTCCTCGACGCGGCCCCGCTCTTCCGCTTCATGCAGGAGAACCAGGCCACGGTACGGGAGCTCAGCATCGGCCTCACGTTCAAGGAACGCATGATCGAGCTGACGGGCCTGGTGCAGGAGCCGGACTTCGCGATGGTCGACCGGGTGCGGTGCGTGAGCGCGATCTTCACGCTGCACGCGGGCACCTTCTTCATGCAGAACGTCGAGGGCGACACCGAGGAGAAGCACGAAGCCGTCCTCGAGGTCGCCCTCGATCTGCTGAGCCAGGCGCATCACGCCTGATCACAGTCTGTATGTCAGATGGTGACGCCCACCGAACGCAGGAACGCGGCCGGGTTGAGGGCGGAGCCGTAGTTCGGGGTCGTACGGATCTCGAAGTGCAGGTGCGGGCCGGAAGAGTTGCCGGTGTTGCCGGACAGGGCGATCTTCTGGCCGGCGCCGACCTTCTGGCCGACGTGGACCTGGATCTTCGACAGGTGCGCGTACTGCGAGTACTTGCCGTTGGCGTGCTTGACGACGATGGCGTTGCCGTACGCGGGGCCGTCGCCGCCGCCGTTCGGGCCGGCCTTCACGACGGTGCCGGCGCCGGCGGCCTTGACCGGGGTGCCGGTCGGGACGGCGAAGTCCTGGCCGGAGTGCTTGTGGGCCCACATGGCGCCGCCCTGGTTGAAGCTGGCGCTCAGGGTGTAGCCGCCGACCGGCTTGACCCAGGAGGGGGCCTTCTTGGCGGCGACCGGAGCGGCCTTGACCTTGACCACCTTGGCGACGGCCGCCTTCTTCGCGGCGGCGGCCTTCTGGGCGGCCGCGAGCTGGGCGGTGGCGGCGTGAGCCTGGGCGTCGGCCTGCGCGGCGACGGCAGCGGACGCACCGGTCGCGGCAGTCGCGATCGGGGCCTTGCCCTCGGCGGCGAAGGCGGACCCTGCTCCGGCGACCAGCGACACTCCCAGACCCGCGGTGGCGAGAGCGACGGCGGTGACTCGGGCGGCGGGGTTCATAACGCGCTTCGACATACGGGGGAAAACCTCCGGACAGAAAGGGACCCGACGCGAGCAGTGCGCCGGGCGGGCTTGCTCATCCTTGGTAACCCGGACCCCCATCCGGCGTAAACCACCCCATCTACGACATTGCGTCGTAGCGGCGGGCGGGGAAGTTCAGCCCTTGACCAGCCGGGGCCGCGCCTTCGAAATCGGACATACCGACACAAGAGAACTGGTTTATCCGCACGTCGGACTCGCCAGAAACCGTCCATCAGGCCCCTCCGCGCACGGTTCGGGTGGCCTCGGGACCAAAGTCCCGGGGTCGGCGCCCTGAACGTCCCGAAAGGGCACCAAACGCCACCACTATTCCGTCTAGTACCCCTCGAAACGCCTGTGCGCCTTGTCACGGCGCCGCCCCCGCCAATGGGACCTGGGTCACGCAACCGAGGCCTTCTGGATCACGTCCGGGACTACGCTGACGCCGTCGGGCACCAAGGGGGGACACCAATGGATCCGTCAGTCATCGGCACGCGCCTCGCCTCCGCGGCGATGGCCCCGATCCTGAAGAAACTGCTGGTCAGCGACGGTCCGGGAGCCGGCCTGCCGGGCCCGGCCCGGCGCATCCGGCTCTCGGGGCTGGTCTCCTTCCGCGGCGAGAAGCGCACGCTGACGGAGAAGGACGTCCGCAAGCTCGCGGCGACGCTCGTCGAGCGCGCGGTGGCGGGCCCCGGCGAGCCGCCGTTCCCGGCGGACGAGACCGAGGCCCTCACCGACACCCTGGCCGCGACCCTGCTCGCGCTCGGCGACCTCGACATGGACGACGTCCAGGCCGTCCACCTGGGCACCGCGGCCCTTGCCAAGCGCCTGCGCGCGGCGGCCCCGGCCCCGGACGGCCTGTCGACGGACTCCGTCCACTTCCTCGGCTCGCTGACGGAGTGGGCCTGCGTCCACATCCTGGAGTTCTTCACCCAGCGCTCCACCTTCGTGCCCCGCGCGCTGGTCGAGCAGACCCGCGGGCAGGCGGAGCTGAACGCCAAGGTCGACGAGGTCATCCGGCGCACGCCCCGGGTGGACGCGCGGGACGCGGAGTTCGAGCGGCGGTACCTGGCGTATGTCGCGAGGAAGCACGGGAGCCTTCAGATCTATGGGGTGGACCTGGAGGGGGCTCCGGAGAAGTGGCCGCTGGACGTGGCGTATCTGTCGCTGGAGGTGAGGACGCCTGAGTTCGTGGTGAGGTCCGAGGCCAGAAGGCGGCCTGCCGGCCCGAGCGAGCAGGGTGCCCGCCCATCGGCCGGGATCGCGGGCTCCGCCTTCTCCCGCGCGGTCTCCCACGCCGACCGGCTGCCGGACGGCCCCTACACGTGGGTCATGGACGAGTACGGCACCTTCGTGCTGACCAATGGCGCCCATCTCAGGGGAGGCACCGCCGACCAGGCCCTCGCCCGGCACGACAAAGTCCTGCTCCGCGGTCTCGCCGGGTCAGGGAAGACGACGCTCGTCCAATGGCTGGCCGTCTCGGCCACCCGCGCGGACCTCGCGGACGACATGGCGTACCTCCGCGACCGCATCCCCTTCGTCCTCCCCCTCCGTACCCTCACCCGCCACGGCGAGCGGCTCCCCACCCCGGACCGCTTCCTCTCCGCCGTCGACTGCCCGCTCTCGCCGCCCGAGGGCTGGGCGGACCGGGTCCTCGCCGCCGGGCGCGGCCTGGTCCTCGTCGACGGCATCGACGAGATCCCCGAGGCGGAGCGCGAGCGCGCTCGCCGCTGGCTCCGCGACCTGCTCGACTCCTACGAGGGCAACCGCTGGCTCGTCACCTCCCGGCCCACCGCCGTAGGCGACGACTGGCTGGCCGCCGACAGCTTCGCCGAGATGACCCTCGCCCCGATGTCGACCGCCGAGGTCACCACCTTCGTACGCCGCTGGCACATGGCGGCCGGCACGGAGGCCGAACGGTACGAGCAGCCCCTCCTCGACGCCCTGCGGACCACCTCCGAGGTCGCCCAGCTCGCCACCAACCCCCTCATGTGCGGTCTGATCTGCGCCCTGCACCGCAGCCGCCGGGGCTTCCTTCCGCGCGGCCGGAAGGCGCTCTACGACGCAGCCCTGTCGATGCTCCTCGCCCGCCGGGACCGCGAGCGGGACATGAGGACGCCGTACGGGATCGAGCTGGGCGAGGCCCCGCAGATCCAGCTGATCCAGCGCATCGCGTACTGGCTGACGCTCAACGGCCGCACGACGATCGACCGTTCGCACGCGGAGTCGGTCGTACGAGAAACAGTGCCGGCCATCACCGAGGCGGCCGGTTACGACCCGGACGCGGTCTTCACCCACCTCCTCCACCGCAGCGGCCTGCTCCGCGAACCGACCGCCGACACGGTCGACTTCGTGCACCGCACCTTCCAGGACTACCTCGCGGCGAAGGCCCTCGTGGACCGCTGGGACATCGGCGTCCTGGCCCAGCACGCGGCCGACGACCAGTGGGAGGACGTCATCCGTATGGCCGTCGGCCACGCGCGCCCGCGCGAATGCGTCGAGATCTTCGAGGAGTTGCTGCACGCGGTCGACGCGGCGCCGGACCGCCGGACCCGGCTGCGGATCCTGGTCGTGGCGGCGACCGCCCTCGACCACGCGACGGAGGTGGCACCGGAGATCCGGGATCGGGTCCTACGCCGGACGGCGGCGATCATCCCGCCGTCCGGGCCGGAGGAGGCGCGGGAGCTGGCGTCGGTGGGTCGGGCGGTCCTGAACCTGCTGCCGGGGCCGGAGGACCTGGACTACGGCGCCGCATTGGCGGTGGTGATCACGGCCACGCACATTACGGACGACGCGGCGCTGCCGTACCTGCGGCAGTTCACCCGCCACCCGTACCTCCTGGTCCGCTCCCAACTCATGTGGGGATGGAACCGTTTCGACTCCTCCGCCTACGCCGACGAGATCATCGCCCGGCTGGACACGTCGGACCTCAACTTCACGGTCATGACCGACGAGAACGCCGCCGACATCCTGCGCCTCGGGCTGCGTCCGGAGGGCCTCGAACTCCGCGGCCGGCTCACCCCGCACGGGGTGGACCTGCTGAGCGACGTGCTCGGCAGCGCCAAGAGCCTGCTCCTCCACGGCGGGATCGCCCGAACGCTCGACTCCCTGCCCGTCGGCGAAGAGCTGGAGTCGCTCTTGCTGGAAGTACGCCCGGACGGAGGCTTCGACGCCCTCCGTCGGCTGACCGGGCTCAAGGGCCTCACCGTACAACCTGCTCTCCGGATGACCTCCGAGGACTGGCGGGTACTGGCCGAACTCCCCCTGCTCACCGTGCTCTCGGTACCCGACGCGGCCCTTCGAGAGGTGCCGGACGAGCTGAGCCTGCCGACCACAGAGCTCTACCTGCAGAGCGAAGGCACGTCCTTGCACGTTGACGTGATCGGCCGCACCTTCCCCGATCTGGTCCATCTCATCATCGGGGGCCTAGGCTCCGATTCCGTCCACGATCTGGCTCCTCTCGCGCCCCTGGAGAAGCTCGTCACCCTCTCGGCCGACGGCGCTCGGTTCACCGGCATCGAGCACCTCCCGCCCGCCGTGGAACCCGAAACGTGAGCTGCCCTCCTCCGATACCTTCACGATCATGACCGACATAGAACTCGCCGACGCCATCGAGTCCGTACGCGATCAGCTGATCGAGGCCGCCGGCCGGGCCACCGGGAAGCCCGTGGCCTTCGAAGTGGGGGACATCGAGATGGAGTTCACGATCGAACTCCGCAAGGAGGTGAAGGGCGGGGCCAAGGTCAAGGCCTGGGTCGTCGAGGCCGGGGCCGATGCCTCCCGGGCGCGGGGCGAGACGCACCGTGTCTCCTTCACGCTCAAGCCGCGCAACGCCACCACCAACGGACCCTGGCTCGTCGGCAACGACGACGCGGGTGACACCTCCGACTTCGGCACGGGTCCCGCGGGTCGATGAGCATGGACTCCCGTCCCACCTTGCGGGCCCCCGTCGTCGTCCGTTCCGAACCGCACGGCACCCAGGGCAGCGGCGTCCTGCTCACCACCGAGACCGTTCTCACCAGCGCCCACGTCCTGCGGTCCGCCCACTCCGCCTGGGTGTCCTTACCCAGCCGGAGCGAGTCCGTCCTCTGCCAGGTGGTCTGGTCGGACCAGCGGCTCGACGCGGCGCTCCTCCAGGCCCGGGAGAGCCTGACCGGTACGCGTAGCTACCGCACCGCGATCGGCCGGGTGGCCACCGATCGGCCCGTGCCCGGCTGCGAGATCCTCGGTTTCCCGCGGGTCCAGCGGTACGACGGCGGGCGGAAGCTGGAGACCGACCAGTACCGCGGCACCCTGCTCCCCCTCGCCGGGCTCATCCGCCGCACGATGGTCGTCGAGCTCGACGCGCCGCCGGCGACCGAGCCCACGGACAAGAATTCACCGCTCGCCGGGCTCTCCGGCGGACCCGTCTTCGCCGGTGCCGAGCTGCTCGGGATCGTGCGCGAGGTCCCGAGGGGCCGCGGGCACCGGCGGGTCGAGTGCGTGCCGCTCAGCGCCCTCGCCACCGACGCCGACTTCCTCGTCGCCTACGCCCAGGCCACCGGCCACGGCTTCCCCTCGCTCGTCGCCCTCACCCACCACTCCTCGACCGACGCGCCCTACGAGCAGGAGTACGGAGAGGCCGTCGCCGCCGCCTACCGCCGTACGCGGATCTTCGGCCTCGACGAACTCGGCCGGCGGGCCGCCGAATGGGACCTGGACACCGCCTACTTGTCCCTGGAGGCCACCTCACGGGACCCGGCCGCCACGCCCGTCCCTCAGCGCATCGACGACCTGCTCGCCTCCCGCCCCCGCGTTCTGCTCCGCGGGGACGCGGGCGCGGGCAAGACCACCCTGGTCTGGTGGCTCGCGGCCCACGCGGCCGCCGGGACCCTCGGCCCGCGGCTCGCCGAGCTGAACGGCCTCGTGCCGTTCGTCGTGCCCCTGCGGGCCCTCCGCGCCCGCGGGGCCGGCTTCCCCTCCCCGGCCGAACTCCCGGGAGCGGCGGGCCTGATGGTCGACGCGGCGCCCGACGGCTGGGCCGGGCGCGTCCTCGCCGAGGGTCGGGCGCTGCTGCTCGTCGACGGCCTCGACGAGGTGCCCCAGGAGGACCGCGAGACCGTCCACGCCTGGCTGTCGGGGCTCCTCGCCCGCTACCCCCGTACCCGCTGCGTGGCGACCGTACGGCCCCTCGCCGTCGAGGTGGACTGGCTGGGCGGGGAGGAGTTCGAGGAGCTCACGCTGCTCCCCCTGCGGGACGAGGACATCCAGGCGTTCGTCACCGCCTGGCACGACGCCGCCCGGCTCGACGCCGACGACGAGCCCCTCGACGCCCTCGAACGCGACCTGCTCCAGCAGTTCCGCCACAACCCGACCCTGGCCGACCTGGCCCGTACGCCGCTGCTGTGCGCGGTCATCTGCGCCCTCCACCGGCTACGGGAGGGGTTCCTGCCCGAGACGCGCTGGGCGCTCTACGACTCCGCCCTGAGGCTGCTGCTCGGCAGCCGGGACGACCGGCGCAGGATCGACGCCCCCGACGGCATCCGGATGTCGGTGGAGGAGCACCAGCAGCTCCTCCAGCGGCTCGCGGCCTGGCTCGTCCGGGGCGGGCAGACGGAGTTCACCCGGGAACAGGCGCTGCACCAGCTGAACCGGACGCTCCCGGGGATGCCGCGCGTCGCGGCCCAGGGCACGCCCGAGGAGATCCTCACGCACCTTCTCAACCGCACCGGTCTCCTGCACGAACGGACCGACTCCGTCTTCCAGTTCGCCCACCGCACGTTCCAGGACTTCCTGGCGGCCAAGGAGTTCGTCGAGGACGACCTCGTACCGGAGCTGCTGCGGCACGCGCGCGAGCAGCAGTGGCACGACGTCCTGCTCCTCGCGGCCGGCCACTGCTCGCGCCGCGACCTGCCTGTTCTGGTGGAGGGCCTGCTCGCGGCCGGCTCGGGGAGCCGCGACAAGGACCTGAAGACGACCCTGTACGTCCTGGCGGCCCTCTGCGCCCAGCACGCGGCCTGGCTCTCGGAGGGGCTCCACACGCGCGTGCGGAAGGCGGTCGTCTCGGTGCTGCCCCCTCGGCGCCCCGGCCAGCTGAAGGCGCTGGCCCGGTTGGGGGATTTCGTCCTGCCCCTGCTGCCCGTGCCCGCGCCGGAGACGGGCGAGCCCGATCTGACGCTCCCGCTGATCTGCGAGATCGGGGGCGCGGCGGCGCTCCCGTACGCGCGCGCCTACGCCGACGACGAGCACACGTTCCGGTTGTCCATCAGCTGGTCGAACTTCCCAGCGGAGGCGTACGCCCGCGAAGTCCTGGCCCGCATCCGGCTCGACACGATCAGTCTCTTCGTCACCGGCAGGGACCAGCTCGCGCAGATCCCGCTGCTACGGCACGCACCCGACTTCATCCTCCAGGGCGACTTCGCCCCGGAGGAGCTGACGGCCGTTCTCCGTGAACACGACCTGCGCGGGATCACCCTCGCCGACAATCCCCGGCTGACGGACCTCTCTCTCCTCGCGCCCTTCGCCGCCACCCTCGACGCCCTGGCGCTGCAGCGGTGCACCGAGCTGGCGGACCTCACGGCCCTCGGCCGTCTCGACCGGCTGCACACCCTGCTGCTCGACGGCGTCCCGCTGGGGGCCGCCGAGCTGAAGGTGATCGCCGGGCTGCCGCTCCTGCAGCACCTCACGCTGCGGCTCCGCCCGGACGTGACGAAACTGGACCTGACCCCGCTGCACTCCCTCACCGCCGTCGAAGTGAAGGTCGAGGGGCTCGCCAAGCGCCAGGTCCTCGGCCGTGCCCCCTTCGGCGACCGCCTCACCCTGCGGCCGTAGGGCGCGGGCGCGCAAAAGGGGCGGCCCCGGACTCTTCCGAGTCCGGGGCCGCCCCTGTCACGCGATCGGGCGCTTACGCGTCCTTCGAGAGGTTCGGGCCCGCTCCGCCCGTCGCCTGCTCGATCGGCGGGACGTCCGGCAGGGCCGACTTCTCCTCGCCGCGGAAGGTGAACTTCTTCTCCTCACCCTCGCCCTCGACGTCCACGACCACGATGTGACCGGGGCGCAGCTCGCCGAAGAGGATCTTCTCGGAGAGCGAGTCCTCGACCTCGCGCTGGATCGTCCGGCGCAGCGGCCGGGCGCCCATGACGGGGTCGTAACCCTTCTTGGCGAGCAGCTCCTTCGCGGCCTGGGAGAGCTCGATGCCCATGTCCCGGTCCTTGAGGCGCTCGTCCACCCGGCTGATCATCAGGTCGACGATCTGCAGGATGTCGGCCTCGGTGAGCTGCGGGAAGACGATGATGTCGTCCACACGGTTCAGGAACTCCGGGCGGAAGTGCTGCTTCAGCTCGTCGCTGACCTTCGCCTTCATCCGCTCGTAGTTGGACTTCGTGTCGCCCTGGGCCGCGAAGCCCAGGTTGAAGCCCTTCGAGATGTCCCGGGTCCCGAGGTTGGTCGTCATGATGATGACCGTGTTCTTGAAGTCCACGACCCGGCCCTGGGAGTCGGTCAGGCGACCGTCCTCCAGGATCTGGAGAAGGGAATTGAAGATATCGGGGTGGGCCTTCTCGACCTCGTCGAAGAGGACGACGGAGAACGGCTTGCGGCGCACCTTCTCGGTGAGCTGTCCGCCCTCTTCGTAGCCCACGTATCCGGGCGGGGAACCGAAGAGCCGGGAAACCGTGTGCTTCTCGCTGAACTCCGACATGTCGAGGGAGATCATCGCGTCCTCGTCGCCGAAGAGGAATTCGGCGAGCGCCTTGGACAGCTCGGTCTTACCGACACCGGACGGGCCGGCGAAGATGAACGAGCCACCGGGACGCTTCGGGTCCTTCAGACCGGCTCGCGTACGACGGATCGCCCGCGAGAGGCCGATGACGGCGTCCTTCTGGCCGATGACGCGCTTGTGGAGCTCGTCCTCCATGCGCAGCAGGCGGCTCGACTCCTCCTCGGTCAGCTTGAAGACCGGGATGCCGGTGGCGGTCGCGAGGACCTCGGCGATCAGCTCGCCGTCGACCTCGGCGACGACGTCCATGTCGCCGGCCTTCCACTCCTTCTCCCGCTTGGCCTTCGCCGCCAGCAGCTGCTTCTCCTTGTCGCGGAGAGACGCCGCCTTCTCGAAGTCCTGGGAGTCGATCGCGGACTCCTTGTCCCGGCGGACGCCGGCGATCTTCTCGTCGAACTCGCGGAGGTCCGGCGGCGCGGTCATCCGGCGGATGCGCATCCGGGAGCCGGCCTCGTCGATCAGGTCGATCGCCTTGTCCGGCAGGAAGCGGTCCGAGATGTACCGGTCGGCCAGGGTCGCGGCCTGGACGAGGGCCTCGTCGGTGATGGAGACCCGGTGGTGGGCCTCGTACCGGTCACGCAGACCCTTGAGGATCTCGATCGTGTGCGGCAGCGACGGCTCCGCGACCTGGATGGGCTGGAAGCGGCGCTCGAGGGCCGCGTCCTTCTCCAGGTACTTGCGGTACTCGTCCAGCGTGGTCGCACCGATGGTCTGGAGCTCACCGCGGGCCAGCATCGGCTTGAGGATGCTGGCGGCGTCGATCGCGCCCTCGGCGGCACCCGCACCCACCAGGGTGTGGAGCTCGTCGATGAACAGGATGATGTCGCCGCGGGTGCGGATCTCCTTGAGGACCTTCTTCAGGCGCTCCTCGAAGTCACCGCGGTAGCGGGAGCCGGCGACCAGCGCGCCGAGGTCCAGGGTGTAGAGGTGCTTGTCCTTGAGGGTCTCGGGCACCTCGCCCTTGACGATGGCCTGCGCCAGGCCCTCGACGACGGCGGTCTTGCCGACGCCGGGCTCGCCGATGAGAACCGGGTTGTTCTTCGTACGGCGGGACAGCACCTGCATGACCCGCTCGATCTCCTTCTCGCGCCCGATGACCGGGTCGAGCTTGGATTCGCGGGCCGCCTGGGTGAGGTTGCGGCCGAACTGGTCGAGGACCAGGGACGTCGAGGGGGTGCCCTCGGCAGGACCGCCGGCCGTGGCGGCTTCCTTGCCCTGGTAGCCGGAGAGCAGCTGGATGACCTGCTGCCGCACCCGGTTGAGATCGGCGCCCAGCTTCACGAGGACCTGGGCGGCGACGCCCTCGCCCTCGCGGATCAGGCCGAGCAGGATGTGCTCCGTGCCGATGTAGTTGTGGCCGAGCTGGAGGGCCTCGCGGAGCGACAGCTCCAGGACCTTCTTGGCACGCGGGGTGAAGGGGATGTGCCCGGACGGGGCCTGCTGCCCCTGCCCGATGATCTCCTCAACCTGCTGGCGGACCGCCTCGAGCGAAATCCCGAGGCTCTCCAGGGCCTTAGCGGCGACACCCTCACCCTCGTGGATAAGGCCCAGGAGGATGTGCTCGGTGCCGATGTAGTTGTGGTTGAGCATCCGGGCTTCTTCCTGAGCCAGGACGACAACCCGCCGCGCGCGGTCGGTGAACCTCTCGAACATCGTTAATCGCTCCTCAGAGCGGTCAGTCAGTTAGGGGTCGATCCCCTCCCTGTCCTTCCGCAGCTTAGTCCCGCAAGCGGGGACCGCTCATTCCAACTGCCGACATCCGTCCGGATCACCCCCTTGTCCGTGGGGAGACCTGCTGCCGAACAGCCGACAAATGCTCCAACTCGATGGTGCGAGACGATGTTCCCGCAGGCCAAGCAGTTACCCCCGCCTCCAGTACGCCGATGGCGAACGTGAGACGCGAATCCCCGCGAGTCGTCCCTCCTCACTAGGAATGTCTTACCCGTAGGCACTGACACTCCATGCGGCACACCCCGGTTCCCTCCGCTACGGGCGAACATCCTTGCGCCGCCGAACGCATCCGTACGCCCCCGAAACGGACACGGAGTGCTACCGGCCAGGGACACAGGGTCAGCAGGGCGCTCGGTCCGGGTACCCCTGGGGCGTAACCAAGGAGCCCTCGGGGGCGTTCCCCGGGCATGTCCTTCAGCGTCCGGCGCGTGCCGCCGCCCCGCTCGCCGCTCGACGGCGCGCCGCTCGCCGGTGCGCCGTGCGAGGGCGATCCGGCGCGCTGGTACGAGGAGGGGCTCGGCTGGGCAACGGTGCCGGGGCCGCCGGTGGGCCTGGTGACGGGGGTGCGCTTCGACGTCCTGGAGCTGCCCGCCGAGGCCGGTCGCGCGGTGCTGCGCAGGACGGGCATGGGTGCCACGGGGCCGGTGGCCCTGGTGGGGCGGCGGATGCGGCTGCTGGTGGCCGCGGGAAGCGCGGAGGAGCTGCCGGGGCTGCTCGACTGGCTCGAATGGGGCGGGATCTCGCTGGATCTCACCGCGATGGGCGCCGGCAGCCGGATGACCGCTCCTGTTCCCCCAGGATGGAGCGGTTCCGGCGCGCCGGGCGCCGCGGTGTGGCTGCGGGCCCCCGAGCCGGGCCGCGCGGTGGAACCCTCACTGCCGGCCCTGCGACCCGCCGAGCGGGCCGATGGGGCCGCCCCCTGTCTCGTACGACTTGTGGCCGCCGCGGCGGCCGAGTGCCACCGGGTGCGTCTGCTGAGCGCGCGCCCCCGGCCGACGGCTCAGCGGTTGGCGTTCTCGTAGGCGGTCTTGACCTCCGCCGGGACGCGACCGCGGTCGTTCACGGGGTAGCCGTTCTCCTTGGCCCACGCGCGGATCTTCGCGGTGTCCGGACCGGCACCCGGGGCGACGCGGCCCTTGCCACGCGTACCGGCGCTGCGGCCACCGGTGCGCCGACCGCTCTTGGTGTACGGCTCGAGCAGGCCGCGGAGCTTCTCCGCGTTGGCGGTGGTGAGGTCGATCTCGTAGGTCTTGCCGTCCAGCGCGAACGTCACGGTCTCGTCCGCCTCGACACCGTCGAGGTCGTCGACAAGAAGGACCTGAACCTTCTGTGCCACCGGATTTCCTTTCATCGAAAATGCAGTACGCGGAAAGGAAACCGCTTTTCCCGGAAAAACACAAACCCCTGGGAGAGGTTCAGAAGGCTGGGAACGCGGGAAACGTGCGCGATTCGGACATAGAGGTTCCGAGCTGGTTCCCGTTCAGGATCAGAGCGATCGTTACGTCACAGGTGCAGAAGCATCCGGCTGTTGCCCAAGGTGTTCGGCTTCACTCGTTCGAGACCGAGGAACTCGGCGACACCCTCGTCATAGGAACGCAGGAGCTCGCTGTACACATCTCCGTCGACCGGAGTCTCACCGATCTCCACGAAGCCGTGCTTCGCGAAGAAGTCGACTTCGAAGGTCAAGCAGAATACCCGGCGCACACCGAGCCAACGCGCGGTGTGCAGCAACTTGTCGAGCACGTGATGTCCGACGCCCGCGCCCTTGAACTCGGGATCGACGGCGAGAGTACGTACTTCGGCGAGGTCTTCCCACATGACATGGAGTGCGCCGCAGCCGACCACGACGGCGTCCTCGTCGCGTTCGGCGACCCAGAACTCCTGGATGGCCTCGTAAAGCGTCACCGTCGCTTTGTCGAGCAGGATGCCCCGGCGGACGTACGGATCGACAAGGCGGCGTACCGCGGCGACATCACCGGTACGGGCGCGACGAACGGTGACGGCTTTTGAAGCGGCGGGGGACGACGGCATGGGGGGACGTTATCGCCCGGTGTCGTCAGGGGCGTCGGCAGCCTCGCCGACGGTCGCGTCCGGGGCGGCGGGAGCCTCGGCCGGAGTCTGAGCAGGTGCGGGGGCGGGGGCCGGCTCGGGAGCCGGTGCGGGGGTGGGCGCGGGGGCTTCCTCCGCAGGTGGGGCGGGGGGCTCGGGGGCGTTGTACCCGACGACGCGGATCGCGTCACTGAGGGCCTCGCGCTGCTCGCTGGACATCATGCCGAAGAACGCGACAAGGGCGGATGCGGGGTTGTCGCTCTGCGCCCAGGCCTCGTTCATCAGTGCGGCCGAGTAGGCGGCGCGAGTGGAGACCGCCGTATATCGATAGGCGCGCCCGTCGACTTCCCTGCGTACCCAGCCCTTCTGATGGAGATTGTCCATTACGGTCATGACGGTGGTGTAGGCGATGGACCGTTCCTGCTGGAGATCCTCCAGGACTTCCCGGACGGTCACCGGCCGGTTCCATTGCCAGACGCGTGTCATGACGGCGTCTTCGAGCTCTCCCAATTGACGGGGCACACCGCCACCATAGTCCGCGAACCGGTAATGGCCGGTTATTGACGGTGGAAACGCAACAAAAAGGACGTACGACCTGAAAGCGGTCGTACGTCCTTCGGGTGTCCTTCTTCGCGCGCCCTCCGGAGCGGGCGGCGCCGCGCGGGCTACGAGGCCGCGCGGTCCGACTGCCGGGTGGCCTCGGCGCGGGCGAGGGCGGCGTCCACGGCGGCGTCCTCCTTGGCCTTGTTGGGGCCGCCCTGGCTCTTCACGATCGTGACGACGAGCGCGGTGAAGAACACGGCCATCACGACGGGGGGCAGGAGCGCGGATACGTAGTCCATGGCGACCAGGGTAGCTATCCGGCGGCGCGTTCCTCGGGCGGGGGCGGGGGTACGGGGCGTCGGCGCGGCGGGAACACCTCGGAGGGCTTGGGCGCCGGGCGCTTGGCCGGTGCGGGCGCGGCGGGCGGCTTCGGGGTGGCGGGCCGCTTGGGCTCGTCGGCGGCGCGCCCGCCGGGGAGGGCGAGCAGCCGGGCGCGGGGCGCCGGGTGCGCGGACAGCGCCTGGGCGGGCAGGGCGGATGCGGGGAGCGCGGGACCGGGCAGCACGGAGCCGGGCGCCGCCTGGGTGAGGCGGGCGAGTCGGGCGCGTACGGAGCGCTCGGCGAGGACCTGGCAGCGTTCGAGGAGCACGGCGGCCCGGGGGTTGGCCCGCAGGGCGCGCAGGGCCGCGAGGTCGTCGGCGGCGGGGTCGTACCCCGCACCGAGGGCGTCCTCGAGGAGCTCCAGATAGCCGGTGAGCGAGCCGGGCAGGGCCTCGCGGTACCGGGTCAGGTCGGCGAGGAGGAACGCCCGGAGCCGGCCTGCCTCGCGGACGGCGTCGTCCACGGATTCGGCGAGGCGCAGACAGTCCTGGACGTCCTCGTCCTGAAGGGGGACGGGGTTGAGGGCGGTGGCAAGGGCGCGGCGGACCACACGCAGCTCGTCCGCGCTGAACGCCATGCCGCCCCGGGATCCGTATGGCGTGGGCATGGGGTGACGATACGCGCTAATCGGACAAATTTCGTTTTACCGATCATCCCCGGGCGCGGCGCGGGACGGCACCCTGCGCCGCGCGTGCCTACAACCGGGAGACGTTCCGCTCGTACACAAGGCGCAGGCCCACAAGGGTCAGCCACGGCTCGTGCTCGTCGATCTGGGTGGAGTCGCCGAGGACCATCGGGGCGAGGCCGCCCGTCGCGATCACCGTGACGGTGGAGGGGTCGCCGTCCCGGCCCACGAGTTCGCGCTTCATGCGGGAGACCACGCCGTCCACCTGGCCCGCGTACCCGTAGACGATGCCCGACTGCATCGCCTCGACCGTGTTCTTGCCGATCACGCTGCGCGGCCTGGCCAGCTCGATCTTGCGGAGCATGGCGCCCTTGACGCCCAGCGCCTCGACCGAGATCTCGATACCGGGCGCGATCGCACCGCCCGCGTACTCCCCGCGCGCGGTGATCGCGTCGTACGTCGTCGCCGTGCCGAAGTCGACCACGATCGCCGGGCCGCCGTAGAGCTCGACCGCCGCGACCGCGTTGATGATGCGGTCCGCGCCGACCTCCTTCGGGTTGTCCGTGAGGATCGGTACGCCCGTCTTGACGCCGGGCTCGACGAGGACGGCCGGGACGTCCCCGTAGTACCGCCGCGTCACCTCGCGCAGCTCGTGCAGGACCGAGGGGACCGTCGCACAGATCGCGATCCCCTCGATGCCGTCGCTCAGCTCGACGCCGAGCAGCGGGTGCATGCCCATCAGGCCCTGGAGCAGGACCGCCATCTCGTCGGCCGTGCGGCGCGGGTCGGTGGAGATGCGCCAGTGCTCGACGATCTCCTCGCCGTCGAAGAGGCCGAGGACCGTGTGCGTGTTGCCGACGTCGATGGTGAGCAGCATCAGGCCCGCACCTCGCGCAGGTCGAGGCCGATGTCGAGGATCGGGGAGGAGTGCGTGAGCCCGCCGACCGCGAGGTAGTCCACGCCCGTCGCCGCGTACGCCGCCGCGTTCTCCAGGGTGAGCCGGCCGGAGGACTCCAGGACCGCGCGGCCGGCGACCAGGGCGACGGCCTCCTCGGTCTCCAGGGGGGTGAAGTTGTCGAGCAGGATCAGGTCCGCGCCCGCGTCCAGGACCTCGCGGACCTGGTGCAGCGTGTCGACCTCGACCTCGATCGGCACGTCAGGGAACTGCTCCCGTACGGCCTTGAAGGCCTGCGCGACGCCGCCGGCGGCCACCACGTGGTTGTCCTTGACCAGCGCGGCGTCCGACAGGGACATCCGGTGGTTGACGCCGCCGCCACAGCGCACCGCGTACTTCTCCAGGGCGCGCAGGCCCGGCGTGGTCTTGCGGGTGTCGCGGACGCGGGCCTTGGTGCCCTCCAGGACGTCCGCCCACGCGCGCGTGGCGGTCGCGATGCCGGAGAGGCGGCACATGATGTTCAGCGCGCTGCGCTCGCCGGTGAGCAGGTCGCGGGTGCGGGTGGTGACGCTCAGGAGCTTCTGGCCGGCCTCGACGCGGTCGCCGTCCTCGACGTGCCGCTCGACCTCGAAGGTGTCGGTGCAGACGATGGACAGCACGGCCTCGGCGATGCGCAGGCCGGCCACCACGCCCGCCTCGCGGGCGGTGAAGTCGGCGGTGGCGACCGCGTCCTCGGGGACGGTCGCGACGGTCGTCACGTCCACGCCGCCGTCGAGGTCCTCCTCGATGGCCAGGTGGGCGATGTCCTCGACCTGGACCGGGTCGAGGCCGGCGTCGGCGAGGAGCTGGGCGAGCGCCGGGTCCAGGCCGCTCTCGTAGATCTCGTCGGCGCAGCCGCAGCCGTCACCGCAGCCGCCGGAGTCCTCGGCGGGCGCGCTGATCTGGATGAGGGGGACGTCCACGGGCTGCGGACGTGCTTCTTCGGGCGTGCTCACGACTGCGGCTCCTCTGGGGCTACGGGTGTGACGGGGGGAAAGTCTGCGGTGGCGGTACGGCGGACCACGAGCCGCCGGTCCGAGGTGAGGCGGACGACGAGATGGCGCTGCCAGTCCTCGGCGCGCTCGGGGTGGTCCTCGCGCCAGTGGCAGCCGCGGGTCTCCTCGCGCTCCAGGGCGGCGGCGACCAGGACCCGGGCGACGCACAGGAGGTTGGTCGTCTCCCAGGACTCGACGCCCGGCTCGGCGGTCTTGCCGAAGTGGTCCTCCGTCGCGGAGAGGCTCAGCGCCTCCAGGGCGTCGGCGGCGGTCCCGAGGCTCTCGGCGGACCGCAGCACCCCGGCGTTCGCGCTCATGATCCGCTGGATGCGGACCCGGGTCTCGGGCGCGAGCAGCGGCAGCACGGTCGGGCCGGCGGGCACCACGGGCGGGCCCTCGCGGTGCGGGCCGCGCGTGGCGATGTCGTCGGCGATCCGCTCGGCGAAGACCAGGCCCTCCAGGAGCGAGTTCGAGGCGAGCCGGTTGGCGCCGTGGACGCCCGTGCAGGCCACCTCACCGCACGCGTAGAGGCCCGGGACCGTGGTCCGGCCCGTCAGGTCGGTGCGGACGCCGCCGGAGGCGTAGTGGGCCGCCGGGGCGACCGGGATGGGTTCGGTGACCGGGTCGATGCCGTGGGACCGGCAGGCGGCCAGGATCGTGGGGAACCGGTGCTCCCACATCTCGGCGCCGAAGTGCCGGGCGTCCAGGTACATGTGCTCCGCGCCCCGCTCCCGCATGCGGCGCATGATCGCCTTGGCGACGATGTCGCGGGGGGCGAGCTCGGCCAGCTCGTGCTGCCCGAGCATGAAGCGGACCCCGTCCGCGTCGACGAGGTGGGCGCCCTCGCCCCGTACCGCCTCGGAGACCAGCGGCTGCTGCCCCTCGGAGTCGGCGCCGAGGAAGAGCACCGTCGGGTGGAACTGGACGAACTCGAGGTCGGAGACCTCCGCCCCGGCGCGCAGGGCGAGCGCGACGCCGTCGCCGGTGGAGACGGCCGGGTTGGTGGTGGCCGAGAAGACCTGGCCCATGCCGCCGGTGGCGAGGACCACGGCGGGGGCGTGGACGGCGCCGACGCCGTCGTGCTGGCCCTCCCCCATGACGTGCAGGGTCACACCCGCGGTGCGGCCGTCCTCGTCCTTGAGGAGGTCCAGGACGAGGGCGTGCTCGATGGTGCGCAGCCCCCCGTCCCGTATCGCCTCCACGAGGGCGCGGGAGATCTCCAGTCCGGTGGCGTCGCCGCCGGCGTGGGCGATCCGGCGGCGGTGGTGGCCGCCCTCGCGGGTCAGGGCGATCTCGCCGTCGTCGGTCTTGTCGAAGTCGGCGCCGGTGGCGATCAGCCGGCGGACCGCGTCGGGGCCCTCGGTGACCAGGAGCCGCACGGCCTCGGTGTCGCAGAGCCCGGCGCCCGCGACGAGGGTGTCGTCCAGGTGCTGCTCGGGGGTGTCGCCGTCGCCGAGTGCGGCGGCGATCCCGCCCTGCGCCCAGCGGGTGGAGCCGTCGTCGAGGCGGGCCTTGGTGACGACGACCGTGCGCAGTCCGGCGGCGGTGCAGCGCAGGGCCGCGGTCAGCCCGGCGACGCCGGAGCCGACCACGACGACGTCGGCGTCGATGGACCAGCCGGGCGCGGGCGCGTGCAGCCGTATTCCAGTCACTTGGTGGCTCCGAACATCAGCGGGATGTTGTCGATCAGCCGCGTGGTCCCCACGCGCGCGGCGACGGCGAGGAGCGCCTCGCCGCGGTGGTCGTCGGCGACCTCGGTGAAGTCGGCCGGGTCGACCAGGGCGAGGTAGTCGAGGGTGAGCGGCGGCTCGGCCTTCGCCGCCTCGTCGACGACGGCGCGGGCCGCGGCCCGTACGGCCTCCGCGCCGCCGCTCTCGGACGCCTGGGCGACCGCGTGGGCGTCCGCCGCGGCGCGGGCCTCGCCGAGCCGGGAGAGCCCCTCCGCGCGGGTCTCGGCCCGGTTCTGGGAGCCGGGCAGCGAGTCGGCACGCGCGCGCAGGGCGTGCTGGGCGGCGAGCCGGTCGCTCGCGGCGAACAGGGCGCGGGAGAGCGCGAGGGCGGTGCGGCGCTCGCCGGCGGAGAGGTAGCGGTTGCGGCTGGAGAGAGCCAGGCCGTCGGCCTCGCGGACGGTCGGCACGCCGACGATCTCCGCGGGGAAGTTCAGATCGCGGACCATCCGGCGGATCAGGGCCAGCTGCTGGGCGTCCTTCTGGCCGAAGAAGGCCAGGTCGGGGCGGGTGAGATGGAGCAGCTTGGCGACGACGGTGAGCATCCCGTCGAAGTGGCCGGGCCGGGAGGCGCCTTCGAGGCGCTCGCCCATGGGGCCCGCGCTGATCCGGACCTGGGGCTCCCCGCCGGGGTACACCTCGTCGACGGAGGGCGCGAAGACGGCGTCCGCGCCGGCCGCCTCGGCCGTCCTGAGGTCGGCGTCCAGGGTGCGGGGGTAGCGGTCGAGGTCCTCGCCCGCGCCGAACTGCAGCGGGTTGACGAAGACGGTGACGACGACGAACCCGTCGGGTCCGACGCGCTCACGGGCCGTACGGACCAGGGTGGCGTGGCCGTCGTGGAGCGCGCCCATGGTCATGACAACGGCGGTACGGCGGCCGGTGGGGCTGTTTTCGGCCAGGACGGGTGCGGGTGCGGCGAGTGCGGGTGCGGCGAGTGCGGGCGCGTGGCGGGACGCCAGGGCGTGGAGTTCGTCCGCCGTACGGATCAGGGCGAAGGTCGTCGATGTCATCGGTCGGTCTCCCCGTCGGCGAGCACGCCCAGCAGGTCCTCGGCCAGCTCGGGCTTGAGCAGGCCGTGCGCGAGCGCCCGGTCGGCGGTCGTGCGGGCCATCGCCAGATAGCCGGCGACGGTACCGGGCGCGTGCTTGCGCAGCTCGGCGACGTGAGCGGCGACCGTGCCCGCGTCACCGCGCGCGACGGGGCCGGTGAGCGCGCCGTCGCCGGAACGCAGCGCGTTGTCCAGGGCGGCGCCCAGGAGCGGGCCGAGCATCCGGTCGGGGGCGGCGACGCCCGCCTTGCGGAGCAGGTCCATGGACTGGGCGACCAGGGTGACCAGGTGGTTCGCGCCGAGGGCGAGGGCCGCGTGGTAGAGCGGGCGGGCCTCCTCGGCGATCCACTCGGGCTCGCCGCCCATCTCGATCACCAGGGCCTCGGCGGCCAGGCGCAGCTCCACGGGCGCGGTCACCCCGAAGGAGCAGCCGACGAGGCGCTGGACGTCCACGGAGGTGCCGGTGAAGGTCATGGCGGGGTGCAGGGCGAGCGGCAGGGCGCCGGCCCGGCGGGCGGGGTCCAGGACCCGTACTCCGTACCGCCCGGAGGTGTGCACGAGCAGCTGACCAGGGCGTACGGCTCCGGTCTCGGCGAGGCCCTCGACGAGGCCCGGCAGGGCGTCGTCGGGCACGGTGAGCAGCACGAGATCGGCCCGGGCGAGGACCTCGGCGGGCGGCACGACCGGCACGTCGGGGAGCAGCTCGGCGGCGCGCCGGACGGACGCGTCGGAGACCGCGGAGACCGCGACGGGGCGGTGGCCCGCGAGCTGGAGGGCCGCGGCGAGGGCGGGTCCCACCCGGCCGGCTCCGACGACTCCGACGGTGAGTCGCGCGGGTCGGTCTTCCGCTCGGGGTTCTGCTCGGGACTCAGCTGGATGGTTCACGCGGCAACGGCCTTCCGTTCCAGTCCGCGGGGGGTACCGGACGATTTCTGGTCATGCTACGCCAGCGTTTCGCCCTCCTCCGTGACTGTCCACAGGGTGTGGGTGGTGGTGTGATGATCGGCCCATGGACGAAGGCGTGGACCAGAACGTGGACGAAGACGAGAGCGGCCGGTCGGACCGGCCGATGGACGGTGCCGAAGCCCGGCGCCATCAGGCCGAGGTGTGGGGCGGGGCCGCGCGGAAGCTGGCGCACTCGCCGGTCGAGGGCACGGTCGGGGACCGGCTGCGGGCGCTCGCCGACTGGGCCGCGGACACCGAGGACGACGGCGGCTTCCTCGACGCGTACGGCGACGGCCTCGTCGAGGAGGTCGAGTGCCGGGTCGCCGCTGAGCTCGGGTTTCCGGCGGCGGTCTTCTTCCCGACCGGGACGATGGCGCAGCAGGTGGCGCTGCGCTGCTGGGCCGGGCGGACCGGCAGCCCCGTCGTCGCCCTGCACCCGCTCGCCCACCCGGAGGTCCACGAGGGCGGCGCGCTGGTGTCGGTGAGCGGGCTGCGGACGGTCCACCTCACGGACGATCCGAGGCCGCCGACGGCCGAGGAGGTACGGGGCCACACGGAGCCGTTCGGGACCCTGATGCTGGAACTGCCGCTGCGGGACGCGGGGTTCGTGCTGCCGACCTGGGACGAGTTGGTGGCGACCGTGGAGGCCGCGCGGGAACGTGATGCGGTGGTGCACATGGACGGCGCGCGGCTGTGGGAGTGCGCCCCGCACTTCGGGCGCGATCTGCGGGAGATCGCGGGCCTCGCGGACAGCGTGTACGTGTCCTTCTACAAGTCCCTCGGCGGCCTCTCGGGGGCGGCCCTCGCCGGCCCGGAGGATGTCATGGAGGAGGCCCGGGTGTGGCGGCACCGGTACGGCGGCCAGGTCTTCCAGCAGTACCCGGCGGCGGTCTCCGCACTGCGGGGCCTGGACCGGGAGCTGCCCCGGCTGCCCTCGTACGTGGCCCACGCGCGCGTGGTCGCGGGGTGGCTGCGGGCGGCCTTCGAGGAGGCGGGCGCGCCGTGGTTCCGGGTGCACCCCGAGCCGCCGCACACCCACCAGTTCCAGGTCTGGCTCCCGTACGACCCGGACGTCCTGACGGCGGCCTCCGTGGCGCTGACGGAGGCGACCGGAACGGTCCTCTTCCGCCGCTGGCGGAGCCCCGGAGCGGGCGGTCCGCCGGGGGTGGCGATGGCGGAGGTGACGGTGGGCGAGCCGGGCCTCGCCTGGACGGAGACGGACGTACGGGAGGCGGTACGCGCGTTCCTGGAGCTGCTGCCCCGGCCGTAGGCGGGACGGCCCTCATACGGGCGTTCCTGGAGCTGCCGCCCCTGCCGTAGGGGGCAGCCCTCAGCAGGCCTTCGGGTGGTGCCGACGGCTCAGGGCCGTACGCAGGGCGGTACGCAGGGCGGTACGCAGGGCGGTGCGCAGCCGGCCCCGGGCGGGCCGGCCTGCGAGGACCGCGCGGAAGCGGCGGCGGTCGCGGAGAGCGCGGACGGTCGCGACGTCGTGGGTGCCGGGCAGCGGCGGCATCCGCTCCTCGTGCTGCGCGGCGCGATAGGTGTCGAAGAGGTACTGGTGCATCGCGTTCATGACCTCACGATGGCTCCGCCCTCCGGCCCCGGTCGCGCCGATTGACGGGCGGCGTCAAACGGCGCGACACCACCCACCGGGCGTCCCGCACCATGGGGGACGTGAGCGTGACCATCGACATCACCGGCCTCCCGCACGAGCGGATCGTCTTCGCCCCCTCCCCCCTCGCCGAACTGGGGGCAGCGCTGCACGCGCTGTGCGAGCCCGGCCACCACCCGGGCCTGCACGGCTGGGCCACCACCACCTGCGCCGGGCTCAAGCCGGAGCTCGCCGACCGGCTCCACGAGGCCGACTTCATGTGGCGCTCCACCCGGTCCGACTTCCTGCTGACCGCCCAGCCGCGCGCGACGCTCGCCGAGGAGCTGGACGACCTCGACCGCATGGACGACGAGAAGTTCGTGGGCGCGGCCCTGGAGATCTCCTGCAACAGCCAGTACGGCGAGGGCGTGCCCTCCCCGCTGGTCGACCCGCAGGCCCGCTGCCGGGTCCTCGACCTGGCCGCGGCACGCGGCCCGCGCCAGGCCGCGTTCGTGGAGCGGATGCTGGCCGACCCGCCCGGCACGCGCGCGTGGATCCGCAGGCTCCTGGAGGACTGCGACGAGGCGTTCTTCGCCGACACGTGGAACCGGGTCCGGGTCCAGCTCGCGGCCGACGCCCGGCACAAGACCGAGCTGCTGCGCCGCAAGGGCCTCACCGAGGCGCTCGCCGCCGTCTCCCCCGCGATGAGCCTGGAGGAGGACGCCCGCGGCACCCGGATCGTCGTCGACAAGCTCGTCCACGGCCGGACCACCGCCCAGGGCTCGGCGCTCACGTTCCTGCCGACCGCCTTCGGCCGGCCGCACCTCTTCGCCCTGCACGCGGCGGGCTGGCAGCCGGTCGTGCAGTACCCCGTCTCCACCCGCGAACTGGCCGGCACCGCGCCCGTGGAGACCGTCAAGCTCCGCCTGGAGGCCGTCGCGCACCCGATGCGGATGCGGATGTGCCGCAACCTCGCCCGCGCCTCGTACACGACGAGCGAGCTGGCCGACGCGTACGGCATCTCCGCGCCGGAGGTCTCCCGGCACCTCGCCGTCCTGAAGAAGGCCGGGCTGCTCACCACCCAGCGCCGCGGCCGCTACGTCCTGCACCAGCTGGACGTGACCGTCGTCGCCCGCCTGGGCAGCGACTTCCTGGAGGCGGTGTTGCGCTGAGGCGCGGTCCTCAGCCCGCGCCGCCGCCCGCGCGGACCAGGCCCGTCTCGTACGCGAGCACGACCACCTGCACGCGGTCGCGCAGCTCCAGCTTGGTGAGGATCCGGCCGACGTGCGTCTTCACCGTGGCCTCCGAGAGCACGAGCCGGGCGGCGATCTCGCCGTTCGACAGGCCCTGGGCGACCAGGAGCATGACCTCGCGCTCCCGGTCGGTGAGCCGCTCGATCTCCTTGTGCTGCGGCTCCTTCCCCGAGGACGGCAGCATCGGCGAGAAGCGGTCGAGGAGCCGACGGGTCGTGGACGGGGCCACCACCGCGTCGCCGCTGTGCACGGAGCGGATCGCGCCGAGCAGCTCGGCCGGCGGCACGTCCTTCAGCATGAAGCCGCTCGCGCCCGCCTTCAGGCCGGAGAAGGCGTACTCGTCCAGGTCGAAGGTGGTGAGGATCAGGACGCGCGGCGCGCCGGGCTCCGAGCAGATCCGCCGGGTCGTCTCGACCCCGTCCAGCTTCGGCATGCGGACGTCCATGAGGACCACGTCCACGGCCGTCGAGCGCAGCACCTCCAGCGCCTCCACGCCGTCGCCCGCCTCGGCCACGACCTCCATGTCCGGCTGAGCGGCGAGCACCATGCGGAAGCCGGTGCGCAGCAGCACCTGGTCGTCGACGAGCATCACGCGGATGGACATGAAGATCCTTAAGGGTCTCAGTGAGCGGGGTCGTCAGGGGGCGTCGAGGGGCGAGCGGTGCGAGCGGGCGTCAGTGGGCGGGCTTGAGGGGGAGCAGGGCGCTGATGCGGAAGCCGCCGCCGGGGCGCGGGCCCGCGTCCAGGGTGCCGCCGACCATGCCGACCCGCTCCCGCATGCCGATCAGGCCGTGGCCGCGGCCGTCGGCGCCCCCGTCCTCGTACATCTCGTGGGTCGCGCCCCGCCCGTCGTCCTCCACGAGCAGCCCGAGACCGTCGTCGAAGTAGACCAGACGGACGCTCGCCCCGACGTCGGGACCGCCGTGCTTGCGGGTGTTGGTGAGGGCTTCCTGCACGATCCGGTACGCGGTCAGTTCGACGCCGCTCGGCAGCGGACGCGGGGTGCCCTCGATCCGGAAGTCCACAGTCAGACCAGCGCCCCTGACCTGCTCGACCAGGTCCTCGATCTGCTCGACGTCCGGCTGCGGCACGTACTCCCCGGCCTCCTTGTGCTCGCCGGTGCGCAGGATGCCGAGCAGCCGGCGCATCTCGGCCAGCGCCTGCCGGCCGGTCGAGGAGATCGTCTCCAGGGCCTGCTTGGCCTGGTCCGGCGAGGAGTCCAGGACGTACGCGGCGCCGTCGGCCTGGACGACCATCACCGACACGTTGTGCGCGACGACGTCGTGCAGCTCGCGGGCGATCCGGGCGCGCTCGGCGGCGACGGCGACCTTGGCCTGCGCCTCGCGCTCCTGCTCCAGGCGGGAGGCGCGCTCCTCCAGCTGCGCGAAGTAGGCGCGGCGGGTGCGCAGGGAGTCGCCGAGCACCCAGGCGAGGGCGAACGGCACGGTCATGATGATCGTGAAGAAGACGTGCGCGGCCGTGGAGTTGATCTCCTCCTGGTCCGGCCAGCGCAGCTGGGAGAGGGTCGCGGCGCTCAGACCGGCGGCCAGGGCGAGCCGGGAGGCCCAGCGCGGGCCGTCGTGCGCGGCGACCGTGTAGATGATCACGAGCATCGCGAAGTCGGCGAAGAACGGCATGAGCCCGAAGGCGAGCTGGGCGACGCCGATGACGATCGTGAGCACGAGCATCTTCTCGGGCGCGCGTCGGCGCAGGGCCACCACCAGGCACAGCAGCGCGGCGACCACGCCGTACGCGGCGGGGTTGTCGACCGCCGGGTAGGTCGAGCCCACCCACAGCACGGAAAGCCCGAAGAGGACGACGGCCCAGAAGCTGTCGACGCCCGTCGGGTGTCTGCGGATGAAGTCGTAGAGGCGCTGCACGTAACCCAGCGTAGGGAAAGCGAATAGGTGCAGGGGTCAACCGTGGGGTCGATCCTTGACGCGAGGACCGTACTCCCCAAGGTGGAGACTGGGGCCCGTGACGGATGAGACGTGTCAGTGGCAGGGGTGGCGCGAGGCCACGGAGCGGGCGCTGTACGGCCCGGGAGGCTTCTTTCTGCGCCCCGAGGGACCCGCGGGGCACTTCCGCACCTCGGTCCACGCGTCCCCGCTCTTCGCGGGGGCGGTGGCCCGGCTCCTCGTCGAGGTGGCGGAGGAGCTGGACACGGACGAGGTCGCGTTCGTGGACATGGGCGCGGGGCGCGGGGAGCTGGTGACGGGGGTGCTCGCGGCTGTCGGTTCCCTCGCGGAGGGGCTGTCGGTACGGGCGTACGGCGTCGAGCGCGCGGAGCGGCCGGCGGGGCTCGACCCGCGGGTGGAGTGGACGGACCGGGTGCCGGAGGGGGTCCGGGGGCTGCTGTTCGCGAACGAGTGGCTCGACAACGTGCCGGTGGACGTGGCGACCGTGGACGAGTCGGGGACCGTGCGGTACGTCGAGGTGCGGGCGGCGGACGGGGCGGAGCGGCTCGGGCGGGCCGTGGAGGGCGCGGACGCGTCGTGGCTCGAGCGGTGGTGGCCGCTCACGGAGCCCGGCACGCGCGCGGAGATCGGGCGCGCGCGGGACGAGGCGTGGGCGGCGGCGGCCGGCTGCCTGGCGGCGGGGCGGGCGGTGGCGGTGGACTACGGGCACGTACGGGAGTCCAGGCCGCCGTTCGGGACGCTGACGGGGTTCCGGGGCGGGCGGGAGGTGGCGCCGGTGCCGGACGGGTCGTGCGACGTTACGGCGCATGTGGCGATGGACGCGTGCGCCTCGGGCGGCGGGCGGCTCGTGTCGCAGCGGGAGGCGCTGCGGGGCCTGGGCGTGCGGGGCGAGCGCCCGCCGCTCGCGCTCGCGTCGAGCGACCCGGGGGCGTACGTGCGGGCGCTCGCGGCGGCGGGCGAGGCGGCCGAGCTGACCGCGCGCGGCGGTCTGGGCGACTTCTGGTGGCTCACGCGGCGGGTGGCACCGGGGCGAGGGGCCTGACCGGTTGCCGCCCCCGGGCGAGGGGCACGGCAAGGCACCGCCCCCGTGGGTTGTGCCCACCCTCCCCCTAGGACTTCGTCCTGGGGGGACCCCCAGCCCTGCGGAACGATTGCCCACAACGGTTCAGGGGCGCGGGCAGTCCCAGGGATACTGTCCCCATGACGGAGACGACGGTCGGAATCGGCGGGGCGGCGGAGAGCACCGACATGGTGCTGAACATCGGGCCGCAGCACCCCTCGACCCATGGCGTGCTCCGGCTGCGGCTGGTTCTCGACGGTGAGGTGATCCAGCGGGCCGAGCCGGTCATCGGCTACATGCACCGGGGCGCCGAGAAGCTCTTCGAGGCGCGGGACTACCGGCAGATCGTCATGCTCGCCAACCGCCACGACTGGCTCTCCGCCTTCTCCAACGAGCTCGGTGTCGTCATGGCCGTCGAGCGCATGCTCGGCATGGAGGTCCCCGAGCGGGCCGTCTGGACGCGGACGCTGCTCGCCGAGCTGAACCGGGTGCTCAACCACCTCATGTTCCTCGGCTCGTACCCCCTCGAACTGGGCGGTATCACCCCGGTCTTCTACGCGTTCCGGGAGCGCGAGGAGCTCCAGGCCGTGATGGAGGAGGTCTCCGGCGGCCGGATGCACTACATGTTCAACCGGGTCGGCGGGCTCAAGGAGGACCTGCCCGCCGGGTGGCTCGACCGGGCGCGCGCCGCCGTGGCCGACGTACGGTCCCGGATGGACGTCTACGACAAGCTCGTCACCGGCAACGAGATCTTCCGTGGCCGCACCCGCGGCGTCGGCGTGCTGACCCCCGAGGCGGTGCACGCGTACGGCGTCTCCGGGCCCATCGCCCGTGCCTCCGGCGTCGACTTCGACCTGCGGCGCGACGAGCCGTACCTGGCCTACGGGGAGCTTCAGGACACCCTGAAGGTCGTCACCCGCACGGAGGGCGACTGCCTCGCCCGCTTCGAGTGCCTCCTGGACCAGACCCACAACTCCCTGGACCTCGCGGACGCCTGCCTCGACCGGATCGCGGAGCTGCCGCAGGGGCCGATCAACCAGCGGCTGCCCAAGGTGCTCAAGGCCCCCGAGGGGCACACGTACGCCTGGACCGAGAACCCGCTCGGCATCAACGGCTACTACCTGGTCTCCAAGGGCGAGAAGACGCCGTACCGGCTCAAGTTGCGCTCGGCGTCCTTCAACAACATCCAGGCGCTGACCGAGTTGCTGCCGGGCACCCTCGTCGCCGACATGGTGGCGATCCTGGGTTCGCTCTTCTTCGTCGTCGGTGACATCGACAAGTAGGGCTCAGGTCCCCTTGCCTCAGGTCCCCTTGCCTCAGATCCCCTTGCCCATCAGCACGAAGTCCCTGCCGTCGTTCTCCGGGCGCACCCGCTCCACCACGGTCCAGCCCCAGCGTTCGTAGCGTTCACGCAGTTCGGGCACGTCGAGCGTCATCAGCAGGCGGGGGTGGGACGCGGGGGCCTCCGCGAGGAGGGCGTCGTGCAGTACGCGGCCGAGGCCGCGGCCCTGGTGGGCGGGGGCGACGACGAGTTCGGCGACTTCGAAGGCCTCCGCGCCGCCCGTGAGCGCGGTGTCGAGCCAGCCGGCGGCGAAGCCGGTCACGGCGCCTTCGGCGTCGTACACCGCGACGCAGCGGAAACCGGGCTGCCGCGCCGCCGCCTTGCCGAGCAGCCGCTCGACCGTGCGCAGCGCCCCGCGCGGCGGTTCGTGCCAGGGCGGGCCGCAGAAGGCCTGCGCGCACAGGGCGATCCACTCGTCGCGGCGCGCGGCGAGGTCCTCCGCGGCGAGCGCCGTCGGCGCCCCGATCGTCAAGAGCCGACCACTCCGCGCAGCTCCGTCACGTCGAGCTGCTCGGTCTCGTCGTGCGCGGTCAGGTCGATGACCTTGCCGATCGCCCGCTGTTCGGGGGTGCGGCGCACGACGGTCGCGAGGACCTCCTCGCCCACCACGTCGGCCAGGTCGGCGTCCTGCACGGCCTCGATGGCGGCAGCCGTCTTCTGTGCGCCCTGCGTGCCGAAGAAGTCGAAGCCGCCCTCGGGGCGGGCCACACGGCGCGTGGCGTACGGGACGATCGCGGAGGCGGCCGGGACGGCGCGTACCGCGGGAACGGCGGAGGGGACGGCCGCGAGGGCCGTCGAGGGGGCGGGTACGACGGCGGACGACGGTCGAGCGTGCTGCTCGCTCCCGGCGGCCGCCGCGTGCTTCCCCTGCGGCTCCTCCGTCTCGCGGGCGCGCTCGGCGAGATCGCGGCTGCGGGCGGCCTCGGCCGTCCGGCGGGCCTCCTGGGCGGCGGCGTTGCGCGCGAGGTTGCGCAGGGCGTCGGCGGCCTGGCGGTAGGCGGCCGGGGTGGGCGTGGATCCGGCGGCCGGCAGCTCCTTGGCCGGGCCGGACGACTCCAGGGCGAGCTGCCTGCGGCCTTCGAGGGCGCTGGCCCGCTCGGTCTCGGCGGTGGCGTACCGGCGCAGCAGCGCCGCGTGTTCGCCGCGCAGTCCGGCGAGTTCGACCCGCTTGGCGCGCAGCTTGGCGTCGAGCTTGGCCCGCAGCTCGCGCGACTCCTCCAGGTCGGCCTCGAGCTCGGCTATCCGCTCCTCGGTCTTCCACTGGTCCGCCGTACGGGCCCGGGTGAGCTCCGCGACCTGCCGGCCGGCGCTCCGGTCCCAACTGCGCATGATGACGCCACCGGTGATCGCCGCGGCGGCCGCGGCGGCCACGAGCAGCCGCAGCGCCACGGGATCGGCGAGCAGCCAGGCGCCCGCGGCACAGACGACCGACGCTCCGGCGACCGCTGAGGGCGGCAGAAGCTTGTGGAGGGGAGGTGAATGGCGGTGGCGTCCACGTGGCATGGCCTGAAATTTACCGTGCGTAGGCGCGGTATGGGGTGTCGGCCCGGCAATCTCTTGGCCACTTCTCGCCGTCGTGACCGAGTCCCGGTCGGGACCGGGCCGACTCCCCTCCCCCGAGCCTTACTTCTTGACCAGGCCCTTCGACTCCAGATAGGTCTTCGCCACGTCCTCGGGCTTCGCGCGCTCTGCGTCGACCTTGCGGTTCAGTTCGGCGAGATCGGCGGTGGTCAGGACCTTTGTGATCTTGTCGAGAGCGGCCGCGATCTCGGGCGATCCGGCGTCCTTCGCATTGACCACCGGCAGCACATTGTCGGCGTTCTGGAGCTTCTTGTCGTCGTCGAGGAAGACAAGGCCGAAGGACTCGATCGTGGCGTCCGTCGTGGTGGTCAGCACCAGCTGGTCCACGCCGTCCTTGACGGCCTGCTTGGCCTGCGGGGTGCCGACTCCCTTGGGGTCGATCCCGGTCACGTCGATGCCGTAGGTCTTCTTCAGGCCGGGCGCGCAGAACGGCCGTATCTCGCATTCGTCACCGGCCGCGATCTTCACCTTCAGCTTGGACGCGCCGAGGTCGGAAAGCGTCTTCAGCTTGTTCTTCTCGGCGAATTCCTTCGAGACCGCGAAGGCGTTCTGGTCGACGGCCTCGCCGACCGCGAGGACCTTCAGGCCGCGCGGCTCCGCGAGCTTCTTCAGCGCCTCCACCGTGGCGGCCGCGTCGCCGGACGCGACCGGCTTCTCCTCGGGCGCCTTCGGGCCGTTCGCCTTCGCATTGAGGAATTCCGCGATCGTCGCCGCGTATTCCGGTACGACGTCGATCTCACCCTTCTCCAGGGAGGGTTCGTACAGCTCGCGGTTCTTGACCGTGGTGATGGTCGCGTCGTATCCGGCGTCCTTCAGCACCTGCGCGTAGAGCTCCGCGAGGACCTTGGACTCGGTGAACGCGGCCGCGCCCACGACGAGGGAGCCCTTCTTGCCGGCGCCGGACGTGCCGCCGCTGCCGCCGGCCTTCCCCTGCTCCAGGCTGTCGCCGCCGCACGCGACGAGCGAGACGGTCAGCGCCGCCGTACCCAGTACCGCACCCGCGATGCGCGAGGTCCTGCTCACGAGATCACTCCTAGTCGTCGTTCGTTCCGTGTCACAAGCGGTTCGTTCCAAGCCCAGCGATGACGGGGGTTCAGGCGCGTCGGCCCAGGAGGCGGTCCGCGCCCACCAGGGCGGCCTCCACGACGAGGGCGAGCAGCGCCACGAGCAGGGCGCCCGCGACCACCTGCGGGGTGTTGTAGGTGTTGAAACCGGCGGTGATGATCCGGCCCAGGCCCCCCTGGCCGACCATCGCCGCGATCGTCGCGGTGGCGACGACCTGCACGGCGGCCGACCGCAGCCCCGTCATGACCAGCGGCCGGGCGAGCGGCAGTTCGACCTTCCGGAAGACCTGTCCGCCCGACATGCCCATCCCCCGCGCGGCCTCCACGACCGCCCGGTCCACCTCCCGCATCCCGACGTACGCGTTGGTGAGCAGCGGCGGCACCGCGAAGAGCACCAGGGCGATCACCGTGGGCACGTACCCGGCGTTGCGCAGCGGCGACACCATGAAGAGGGCGAGGACCGCGAAGACGGGGATCGCCCGCCCCACGTTGGAGATGTTCACGGCGAGCGCGCCGCCCCGGCCGATGTGGCCGAGCCAGAGCCCGAGCGGCAGCGCGATCGCGCAGGCGAGCAGCAGCGCGACCCCGCTGACGTACACGTGCTCACCGAGGCGGTGCCACACCCCGCCGTCGCCCGCCCAGTTGGCGCCGGTCGTCAGCCAGCTCCAGGCGTCCGCCACGATCCCCACCGCTCACTCGCCCCCCGGCGCCGTGCGTATGCGGGTCCACGGGGTCAGCAGCCGCTGCACGCCGAGGAGCAGCAGGTCCGCGACCACCGCGAGCAGGACGCACAGCACCGAGGCCGCGAGCACCTGCGCCTTGAAGAACGTCGGCAGCGCGTCCTCGATGAGGTTGCCGAGACCACCCCGCCCGACGATCGAGCCGACCGTCGTGAGCGCGATCGTGGAGACCGTCGCCATGCGTATACCGGCCATCAACGCGGGCAGCGCGAGCGGCAGCTCGACCTCCCAGAGCAGCCGCCCCGAGCCGTACCCCATGCCGCGCGCGGCCTCCCGCGCCTCGGCCGGCACCGCGTCCAGGCCCGCCACCATGTTCCGTACGAGAATCGTCAGGGAGTACAGCACGAGGCCCGTCACCACCAGCGCGGCGGAGAGCCCGAAGAACGGCAGCAGCAGCGAGAACATCGCCAGCGAAGGAACCGTGTACAGCAGCGTCGTCAGACCGAGCACCGGTCCGGCGAACCGCGGTCGGGCCCGGACGAGCAGCGCCAGCGGAAAGGCGACGGCGATACCGATGAGGACCGACACGGCCGTGATGCCCACGTGCTGGAGCAGCGCGTCGGTCAATTCCTGGCTGCGCGTGCGCAGATACTCCCCGCAGATCCAGTCGTTCGTCACCAAGCAATTCGCCGCGCTCATGTACCCTCCCCCCGGTCGCTCGCCGTTGCCGAACGTATGTCTGACCGACCCTATCCCCCGGCACCGACAATCGCCGAGGACCGCCACATTCCGGCAACACGCCCTTCACACGCACCCGTCACTCAGGCGTCAGAATGGGGAACATGATCCGGTTCGAGCATGTGACCAAGCGGTACGCGGACGGCACGACCGCCGTCGACGACCTCTCCTTCGAGGTCGCCGAGGGTGAACTGGTGACGCTCGTCGGCCCGTCCGGCTGCGGCAAGACCACCACCATGAAGATGGTGAACCGGCTCATCGAGCCGACCGAGGGCCGTGTCCTCCTCGCCGGCGAGGACATATCCGCGATCGACCCCGTCCAACTGCGCCGCCGCATCGGATACGTCATCCAGCAGGTCGGCCTCTTCCCGCACCGCACGGTCCTCGACAACACCGCGACCGTCCCGCACCTGCTCGGCGCCCCGCGCGCCAGGGCCCGCGCCCGCGCCGCCGAACTCCTCGACCTGGTCGGCCTCGACCCGAAGACGTACGGCAACCGCTACCCCGAGCAGCTCTCCGGCGGACAGCGCCAGCGCGTCGGCGTGGCCCGCGCGCTCGCCGCCGACCCGCCCGTGCTCCTGATGGACGAGCCCTTCGGCGCGGTCGACCCGGTGGTCCGCGAGCACCTCCAGAACGAGTTCCTCCGCCTCCAGTCGCAGGTCCGCAAGACCGTGCTGCTGGTCACCCACGACCTGGAGGAGGCCGTCCGTCTCGGCGACCGGATCGCCGTATACGGCCAGGGCACCATCGAGCAGTTCGACACCCCGGCCCGGGTCCTCGGCGCCCCCGCCACCCCCTACGTCGCCGACTTCGTCGGCGCGGACCGCGGCCTCAAGCGGCTCTCGGTCACCGCCGTGGACGCCGGCGCCCTGGAGGACGTCCCCGTCCTGCGGGCGGGCGAGCCGACACCGAGCGCGGACGCCGCCGCCTCCGACGCCCCCTGGTCCGTCGTCCTCGACGCGGACGGCCGCGTCGAGGGCTGGGTCGCCGCGGACGAGCCCGGCCGCACCCGCCCCGCCCCGGAGCCGGTGCCGCTCGGCGCCTCCCTCCGGGAGGCACTGGCCGCGCTGCTGCAGAACGACACCGGCTGGCTGCCCGTCACCGACCCCGCCGAAGGCGGCCGGTACGCGGGCGTGCTCACCCCGGCCGCCGTCCACCGCGCCCTGCGCGCGGCCTCCCCGGAGCCGGCGTCGGACCCCGCGCAGGCACCGGCCAAGACGCTCAGTTCGCGCTGAGCCGCCCGCTCATCCACACCAGGCCCGGCGGGATCTCCCGGTTCCAGGTGTTGAAGTTGTGGCCGCCGCTGTCCAGCGTGATCGAGGAGACCCGCGCCGGGGCCTTGACCTTCTTGATGAAGTCCCGGGTTCCGCGCAGGTTCCCCTCGCCCTGCTTCGACGTCGTCACCAGGAACGACGAGTTGCCCTGCGGCAGGTGGTCCAGGCTCCACAGCAGGTTCGCCCGCTTGCGCGCCTTGTCGTCGCGGTGGAAGAGATCGCCCGTCGTCACGTCCTCGGCCGCCTGGTAGTACGCCGAGAACCCGGCGCCCGCCGCGAACCTGTCCGGGTGGTGGAGCGCGATCTTCAGCGCGCAGTAGCCGCCCGTGGAGTTCCCCATGAACCCCCAGTTCCGCGCCTTCGTACCCACCCGGTACGTCTCCGAGACGGCCTTCGGCAGGTCCCGCGCGAAGAAGGTCTCGGTCTGCGGACCGCCCGGGATGTCCACGCACTCGGTGTCCCTCGGGGGCGCCACCGTCGGCCGCAGCATCACCAGGATCATCGGCCGCATCTTCTTCTCCTTGGCCTGGAGGAAGGCGGTCTTCGGGTACTTCAGCCCCTTGAGCAGGTTCTCCGCCGTGCCCGGGTAGCCCGTGAGCACCACGGAGGCCGGGAACGTGGCCTTCTCGTACCCCTTCTGGAAGTACTCCGGCGGCAGGTACACGTACGCCGGCGAGCTGATGCCCGACTTCTCGCCCGCGACCACGACCTTCTGTATCTGCCCGCCGACCGAGGGCTTGGAGCCGCCCGGCACGTCCAGCGCCTGCGTACCGACGACCTTGAGGTCCTTGGAGGCCGCCGAGTGGTCGACGACCACCCCCATGTCCTGCTCCTGGCCGAAGAGATCGGCCCACGACCCGTAGAAGAGGAACGAGTTGTTCGCCGCGAGACCCACCGAGGCGAACAGCGCGAGCTGGGTCACGAGCAGCAGCCCGATCCGGCCGAGGACGGCCCGGACGCCACCCCGGGCGAGGCGCGGCCACAGCCAGACCGTGGCCACGAAGAACACCACCGCCAGCGCGACCGCAAGCACCAGGACCTTGTTGCTGGTGAGACCCATGAGACGCCCGAGCCTTCTTCCTGAGAATTTCCTGTACGTGTGAATGAACCCGCTCCCCCGCGAAGCCGTCCTAGAAGGCGCAAAACCTCCGGACCCGGCCCGCCCCTGACCACCGCGTGGCCGCCGGAGAACGAATCTTTCGCGGAGCTACGGGAAGCCTGGGAAGCGATGTCTGTCACGGTAGATGGGGACAAGTCAGGATTGGTTCCGGTTCGGGTGCGCCGGATTCTGCGCGGACCACGCCCCGAGAAGGTGCCCTCCCTCGTCGGAACGGCCTGCACCCTCGTCGGCCTGATCGACATCGCGGCGGGCGTCTTCCCCCGCTTCCGGGCCAGCCGGATGCACGCCCTCGCCGAGGTCCTGCCCGGCACGCTCGGACCGCTCTCCGCGGCCCTCTCCCTCAGCGTCGGCGTCCTCCTCCTGCTCCTCGCCCACGGCCTCAAGCGCCACAAGCGCCGCGCCTGGCGGGCCGCCGTCGTCCTGCTGCCACTCGGCGCCGTCGCCCAGTTCGTCTGGCGCCACTCCGTCCTCGGCGCCCTGCTCTCCCTCGCGCTCCTTGCCCTGCTCGTACGCCACCGGGACCAGTTCGCCGCCCTGCCCGACCCGCGCAGCCGCTGGAAGGCGCTCGCCAACTTCGTCCTCATGGGCGCCGGCTCGATCCTCCTCGGCCTGGTCATCGTCAGCGCCCACCCGCGCGTCGTCGTCGGCAACCCCAGCCTCACCGACCGCCTCGAACACGTCCTGTACGGACTCTTCGGCTTCGAAGGCCCCGTCGGCTACGGCCGCGGCGTCGACTGGACCGTCGGCTACTCCCTCGGCGCCCTCGGCATGCTCACCGCCCTCACCACCATCTACCTCGCCTTCCGCCCCGAGCACCCCGCCGCCCGGCTCACCGAGGACGACGAGACCCGGCTGCGCGCCCTGCTCGCCAAGCACGGCGGCCGCGACTCCCTCGGCCACTTCGCCCTCCGCCGCGACAAGGGCGTCGTCTTCTCCCCCAGCGGCAAGGCCGCCGTCTGCTACCGCGTCGTCTCCGGCGTGATGCTCGCCAGCGGCGACCCCATCGGCGACGTCGAGGCCTGGCCCGGCGCCATCGAACGCTTCATGGACGAGGCCAAGGCCCACTCCTGGACCCCCGCCGTCATGGGCTGCTCCGAGACCGGAGGCGAGGTATGGACCCGCGAGACCGGCCTCGACGCCCTCGAACTCGGCGACGAGGCGGTGGTGGACGTCGCGGATTTCTCCCTCTCCGGGCGCGCCATGCGTAACGTGCGCCAGATGGTGAAGCGGATCGAACGCAACGGCTACACCACCAAGGTGCGGCGCGTCCGCGACCTCAGCGACGGCGAACTCGCCCGCGTCCGCCGCGCCGCCGCCGACTGGCGCGGCACCGACACCGAGCGCGGCTTCTCCATGGCCCTCGGCCGCATCGGCGACCCCGGCGACGGCGACGCCGTCATAGCGACCGCGCACAAGACCGACGAGGACGGCACCGCCTCCCCCTACGGCGACCTGAAGGCGATCATCCACTTCGTCCCGTGGGGCCCCGACGGCATGTCCCTGGAACTCATGCGGCGCGACCGCTCCGCCGACCCCGGCATGAACGAGCTCCTCATCGTCGCCGCCCTCCAGGACTCCCCCCGCCTCGGCATTGAACGCGTCTCCCTCAACTTCGCCATGTTCCGCGCCGCCCTCGCCCGCGGCGAGAAGATCGGCGCCGGACCGGTCCTCCGGCTCTGGCGCGGACTGCTCGTCTTCCTCTCCCGCTGGTTCCAGATCGAGTCCCTGTACAAGTTCAACGCCAAGTTCCGGCCCCGCTGGGAACCCCGCTTCGTCGTCTACCGCAAGAGCCGCGACCTGCCCCGCATCGGCTTCGCCGCCATGCAGGCCGAGGGCTTCGTCAACCTCCAGCTGCCCCGCCCGTTCGCCCGCCGCAGGGCCGCCGCCGAACCCCGCCCCTGCGCCCACATCGTCGCCCCGCAGGCCGACCGCGAGTGCCGCGCGGCATGACGACCCCGTGAGCCGCACGGGCCGCGCGCACGGGCCCGTAGGGTCCGCGCGGCCGAGCGGGCCCTACGCTGGGCATATGAGTACGTCGATCGGCCGGGGCACGGCCTTGGGCCTGCCGGAGTGGGACCGCTGCGCGGTCATGGGCGTCGTCAACGTCACCCCCGACTCCTTCTCCGACGGCGGCCGCTGGTTCGACACCACCGCCGCCGTCAAGCACGGACTCGACCTGGCCGCCGAAGGCGCGGACCTCGTCGACGTCGGCGGCGAGTCCACCCGCCCCGGCGCCAGCCGCGTCGACGAGGACGAGGAACTGCGCCGCGTCGTCCCCGTCGTCCGCGGCCTCGCCGCCGAAGGCGTCACCGTCTCCGTCGACACCATGCGCGCCTCCGTCGCCCACGCCGCCGTCCAGGCCGGCGCCACCCTCGTCAACGACGTCAGCGGCGGCCTCGCCGACCCCGCCATGGTCCCCGCCGTCGCCGCCGCCGAGGTCCCCTTCGTCGTCATGCACTGGCGCGGCTTCAGCCAGGACATGAACAGCCTCGCCGTCTACGACGACGTCGTCACCGACGTCGTCACCGAACTGCGCCGGCGCATGGACGCCGTCGTCGACGGCGGCATCGCCCCCGAACGGATCGTCATCGACCCCGGCCTCGGCTTCGCCAAGCTCGCCCCGCACGACCTGGCCCTCGTCGCCCACCTCCCCGAACTGCGCGCCCTCGGCAGGCCCCTGCTCGTCGCCGCCTCCCGCAAACGGTTCCTCGGCCACGTCCTGACCGCCCACGAGGGCGCCGCCCCACCACCCGCCCGCGAACGGGACGCCGCCACCGCCGCCGTCTCCGCCATCGCCGCCCACGAGGGCGCCTGGGCCGTCCGCGTCCACGAAGTCAGGGCCACCGCCGACGCCGTACGCGTCGCCAGGGCCGTCGAAGGAGCCAGGTGACCCACCAGACCGACACCTCGGCGGTCGAGGCCGCGAACACCGCCTTCTACGAGGCGATGGAGATCGGCGACTTCGAAGCGGTCTCCGCGCTCTGGCTCGACGACGGCGCCACCCCCATCAGCTGCGTCCACCCCGGCTGGCCCGTGCTCTCCGGACGCGGCGAGGTCCTCCGCTCGTACGCCCTGATCATGGCGAACACCGAGTACATCCAGTTCTTCCTCACCGACGTCAAGATCTCCCTCGGCGGCGACGTGGCCGTCGTCACCTGCACCGAGAACATCCTCAGCGGCGGACCCGCCGAGGACGGCGCCGAGCTCGGCCCCCTCGTCGGGCAGCTCGTGGTCGCCACCAATGTGTTCCGCCGCACATTCGAGGGCTGGAAGATCTGGTCCCACCACGGCTCCCCCGTCCTCACCGAATCGGACGACGAAGAGGACGAGGAGCCGGGCGCCTGACGGGATCCGGGGGCCGATCGGGTGAGCCCGGGGATTGGATTCCGGCCCTCTGGGTAGGGGCCGCATCCAGTCCCCTGTGGCCGCCGCCCGAACCCCCATGGGCAAGCGCTGTCGGTGCCCGCAGGTAGATTCGATGCTGGACACCCGGCCGTCCGCACCCGGCTGCGTGGCCACAAGAACTACGACAGCAGGAGTGATTCGCGTGGATCGTGTCGCGCTGCGCGGCCTCAAGGCCCGAGGACACCACGGCGTCTTCCCCAAGGAACGCGAGGAAGGCCAGACCTTCATCGTCGACCTCGTCCTCGGCCTGGACACCCGCCCCGCGGCCGCCGACGACGACCTGACGAAGACCGTCCACTACGGCGTCGTGGCCGAGGAAGTCGTCGACGTCGTCCAGGGCGAGCCCGTGGACCTGATCGAGACCCTCGCCGAGCGGATCGCCCAGCAGTGCCTCAAGCACGCCGGCGTCCAGGAGGTCGAGGTCGTCGTCCACAAGCCCGACGCGCCGATCACGGTCCCCTTCGACGACGTGACCATCACCATCACCCGGAGCCGAGTATGAAAGCCACGCACAGCGACCCGACCGTGCAGCCCGTACCGGCCTCCGTCGTCGAGGCCGTCGACGCCGCCGACGTGACCCTGTCCAACCCCAAGTGGGCCGTCATCGCCCTCGGCGCCAACCTCGGCAACCGCCTGGAGACCCTCCAGGGCGCCGTCGACGCCCTGGAGGACACCCCGGGCCTCCGGGTCAAGGCCGTCTCCCCCGTGTACGAGACGGAGCCCTGGGGCGTCGAGCCCGGCTCCCAGCCCTCGTACCTCAACGCCGTCGCCCTCGTGAAGACGACCCTGCCGCCCAGCTCCCTCCTGGAGCGCGCGCACGCCGTCGAGGAGGCCTTCCACCGGGTCCGCGAGGAGCGCTGGGGCGCCCGCACCATCGACGTCGACATCGTGGCCTACGCCGACGTGGTCTCCGACGACCCCGTCCTCACCCTGCCCCACCCCCGCGCCCACCAGCGCGCCTTCGTCCTGGCCCCCTGGAACGACGTGGACCCCGAGGCCCGGCTGCCCGGACTCGGCCCGGTCGCGGACCTCCTCACGGCACTCGGCCACGACGGAATCGTGCCGCGCGCCGACCTGGAACTCCGTCTGCCCGAGTAGTCGTTAGGCTCGTGGAAGACCGCCCGCGAGACGACACGAAGGACACCCGGTGAAACAACTGCGGCTCAAGGTTCTGGCCGGACTGTTCATCGCGGCCGGAATCCTGTCCTGGGGCGCCGCGCGCCTCTGGGACGCGGTCGGCACCCTGCCGAGCGTGCCGCTCGCGGCCCCGATCGTCCTCGCGTCGATCGCGGCCGTCCTGACGGCTACGGCCCTCTCCATCCGCGCCCGCCTGAAGGCCCAGCGCGAGCGCCGCCCCGGCGCGAAGGGCGTCGAGCCGCTGATGGCGGCCCGCGCCGTGGTCTTCGGCCAGGCGAGCGCCCTCGTCGCCGCCCTGGTCGCCGGCATGTACGGCGGCACGGGCGTCTTCCTCCTGGGCTCCCTGGACATCCCGTCCCGCCGCGACCAGGCCATCTACGCCGGCTTCTCGGTCCTCGCCGGCTTCGCCGTCATCGCCGCCGCCCTCTTCCTGGAACGCGTCTGCAAGCTCCCGGAAGACGAGAACGACACGAACGGCAAGGGCGCGTCACCGGTGTCCTGACACCGGTGACGGACGGCGCTATCGCGCCATGATCAGGCTCATGGCCTCGTTGCGGGTCGCGGGGTCGCGGAGCTGGCCGCGGACGGCCGAGGTGATGGTCTTCGCGCCCGGCTTGCGGATGCCGCGCATCGACATGCACATGTGCTCGCACTCGAAGACGACGATGACGCCGCGCGGCTCCAGGATCTCCATGAGCGAGTCGGCGACCTGCGTGGTCAGCCGCTCCTGGACCTGCGGGCGGCGGGCGTAGACGTCGACAAGCCGGGCCAGCTTGGACAGGCCGGTGATCTTGCCGGACGTCGAGGGGATGTAGCCGACGTGCGCCACGCCCCTGAACGGGACGAGGTGGTGCTCACAGGTCGAATACACCTCGATGTCCTTCACGAGCACCATCTCGTCGTGCCCGAGGTCGAACGTGGTGGTCAGCACGTCCTCCGGCTGCTGCCGCAGGCCCGCGAATATCTCCTGGTACGCCCGCGCCACCCGCGCAGGCGTCTCTCGCAGGCCCTCGCGGTCCGGGTCCTCGCCGACCGCGATGAGGAGCTCTCGTACGGCGTTCTCGGCGCGCTTCTCGTCGAACTCGCCGATCGTGCCCTCGCCGTCCAGTGTCACCGGGTCGGTCATCTGTGCCTCGTTCCGTCTGGCTCATGGCGCGAAATGTGCCGCGCCCCCACAGGCTAAAACCTGTGGGGGCGCGGCTTCCATTCCGGGTGGGCGGAGGTCAGGCCTCCGGGGCCTCCTCGGGGGCGACCTCGATCGCCTTGGTGGTGTCCACCGGTGCGCTGCCGTTGGCGCCGTTCGTCAGGGCCAGCTCTTTGGGGGAGAGGACCGGCGGACGGGTCGACGGCGTGCGGCGGGACGAGCCCGTCCAGGCCGGGCGGGCCGGGCGCTTGACGATCGGCGCGAAGATCTCGGCGATCTCCTCCTTGCCCAGCGTCTCCCTCTCCAGGAGCTGCAGGACCAGGTTGTCGAGGACGTCACGGTTCTCGACGAGGATCTCCCACGCCTCGTTGTGCGCGGTCTCGATGAGCTTCTTGACCTCTTCGTCGACCAGCGCGGCGACCTCTTCCGAGTAGTCGCGCTGGTGCGCCATCTCACGGCCGAGGAACGGCTCGGTGTTGTCGCCACCGAACTTGATCGCGCCGAGCCGCTCGGTCATGCCGTACTGGGTGACCATCGCGCGAGCGGTGGCCGTGGCCTTCTCGATGTCGTTCGCCGCGCCCGTGGTGGGGTCGTGGAAGACGAGCTCCTCCGCCGCGCGCCCGCCCAGCATGTACGCCAGCTGGTCGAGCATCTCGTTGCGGGTGGTCGAGTACTTGTCCTCGTCCGGGAGCACCATCGTGTAGCCCAGGGCACGGCCGCGGGACAGGATCGTGATCTTGTGGACCGGGTCGGAGTTCGGCGAGGCCGCCGCGACCAGGGCGTGACCGCCCTCGTGGTACGCGGTGATCTTCTTCTCCTTGTCCGACATGATCCGGGTCCGCTTCTGCGGGCCCGCGACCACGCGGTCGATCGCCTCGTCCAGCGAGTGGTTGTCGATCAGCTTCTTGTCCGAGCGGGCGGTCAGGAGCGCCGCCTCGTTCAGGACGTTGGAGAGATCGGCACCCGTGAAGCCGGGCGTACGGCGGGCGACGGCGCCCAGGTCGACGTCCGGGGCGACCGGCTTGCCCTTCTGGTGGACCTTGAGGATCTCCAGACGGCCCTGCATGTCCGGACGGTCGACCGCGATCTGGCGGTCGAAGCGGCCGGGGCGCAGGAGGGCCGGGTCGAGGATGTCGGGCCGGTTCGTGGCGGCGATCAGGATGACGCCGCCCTTCACGTCGAAGCCGTCCATCTCGACGAGCAGCTGGTTGAGGGTCTGCTCGCGCTCGTCGTGACCGCCGCCGAGGCCGGCGCCGCGGTGGCGGCCGACCGCGTCGATCTCGTCGACGAAGACGATCGCCGGGGCGTTCGCCTTGGCCTGCTCGAAGAGGTCACGGACACGGGAGGCACCGACACCGACGAACATCTCGACGAAGTCGGAACCGGAGATCGAGTAGAACGGGACGCCCGCTTCGCCTGCCACGGCGCGCGCGAGCAGCGTCTTGCCCGTTCCGGGCGGGCCGTAGAGCAGCACACCCTTGGGAATCTTGGCGCCGACGGCCTGGAACTTCGCCGGCTCCTGGAGGAACTCCTTGATCTCGTGGAGCTCCTCGACGGCCTCGTCCGAACCGGCCACGTCGGCGAAGGTGGTCTTCGGGGTGTCCTTGGTGATCAGCTTGGCCTTGGACTTCCCGAAGTTCATGACTCGGGAGCCGCCGCCCTGCATCTGATTCATCAGGAACAGGAAGACGACCACGATGAGAACGAAGGGCAGCAGCGAGAGCAGCACCGACAGGAAGGGGCTCTGCCGCTCCGGGGAGACGGTGTAGCCCTTGTCGAGGTCGCCGGCGGCGGACTGCTCCTGGAGCGTGGTGGTCAGGTTGGCGCCCTGGTCACCGATGTAGCTGGCCTGGATCTTGGTGCTGCCGCCGTACTTGTCCTTGTCGGCGTCCTTCTTGAGTTCGACCTTGATGACCTGCTCGTCACCGGTCGTCAACTTGACCTGATCGGCCTGCTTGTCACTGATCGCCTGGACGACCTTGCTGGTGTCCACCGTCTTGTAGCCCTCGGACGAGCCGACGACCTGCATCAGCACGACCACGGCGAGGACGGCCAGCACGATCCACATGACCGGCCCACGGAAGTATCGCTTCACGTCCATCCATACGGAGCGAGAACGCCCCGTCCCTCCTGCCCGTAGGTAAATGCTGCTGTGAGAGCTGCTATGAGAAAAAGCTGTTCTTCGGACGGTACCTCAGCCAGGTGACCCGTGACCGCCTTCCCTTGCTCCAACGGCGGGAGAGCGGTACGGGTTCCCCGTGCGTCAGCCCCCGTAGACGTGCGGCGCGAGCGTGCCGACAAACGGGAGGTTGCGGTACTTCTCGGCGTAGTCGAGGCCGTATCCGACGACGAACTCGTTGGGGATGTCGAAGCCGATCCACTTCACGTCGATCGCGACCTTCGCGGCGTCGGGCTTGCGCAGCAGGGTGCAGACCTCCAGGGAGGCCGGCTCGCGCGAGCCGAGGTTCGACAGCAGCCAGGACAGCGTCAGACCGGAGTCGATGATGTCCTCGACGATCAGGACGTGCTTGCCCTTGATGTCGGTGTCGAGGTCCTTGAGGATGCGGACGACGCCGGAGGACTGGGTGCCGGCGCCGTAGGAGGAGACGGCCATCCAGTCCATGGTGACGGGGGTGGACAGCGCGCGCGCCAGGTCCGCCATCACCATCACGGCGCCCTTGAGGACGCCGACGAGGAGCAGGTCCTTGCCCGCGTACTCCGCGTCGATCTTCGCGGCCAGCTCGGCCAGCTTCGCGTCGATCTCTTCCTTGGTGATGAGCACCGACTGGAGGTCGGTGCCCATGTCCTTCTCGTTCACCCGGGTCACTTTCGTTGCAGCTTGCGTCAGCCTTGCCGAATGACCAGTCTGCCACCCTGCCGCCGTGCCTCGACGCGGCCGGGCAGATTGATGGCGCCTTGTCCACGCCATCCGGTGATGAGCCGGTCGACCTCTTCGATGTGGCGGGCGAAGAGGGAACCGGCGGGCGCGCCCTCGGCGATCATGGCGCGGCGCAGGATGCGGCGGCGGACGGCGGGCGGGAGTCCGAAGAGTTTGGCGCATTCGAGTCGGCCGGACTCGTCGCGTACGGCGGCTTCGGCGTCGGCGGCCCAGGAGTCGAGGGCGTCGGCGTCGTCGCGGGAGAGCTGGGCCGTACGGGCGAGGGCTTCGACGACGCCCTTGCCGAGGGCCTTCTCGAGGGCGGGGAGGCCTTCGTGGCGGAGCCGGGAGCGGGTGTAGGCGGGGTCCGCGTTGTGGGGGTCGTCCCAGACGGCGAGTTCCTGAGCGACGCAGGCCTTGCGGACGGTCTGCCGGTCGAGCTCCAGGAAGGGGCGGCGGTAGCGTCCCGCGGCGCCGGAGACGGCGGCCATGCCGGACAGGGAGCGAATGCCGGAGCCGCGGGCGAGTCCGAGGAGGACGGTCTCGGCCTGGTCGTCGCGGGTGTGGCCGAGCAGGACGGCGGTGGCGCCGTGGCGTTCGGCGGCCTCGTCGAGGGCGGCGTAGCGGGCGTCGCGGGCCGCGGCCTCCGGGCCGCCTTCTCTGCCGACGGTGACGGCGACCGTCTCGACGGGGTCGAGACCGAGCGCGGCCATGCGTCCGGCGACCTCGGCGGCGCGCTGGGCGGAGCCGGCCTGGAGGCCGTGGTCGACGGTGATGCCGCCGGCGCGGACGGCGAGTTTGCGGGATTCGAAGGCGAGTGCGGAGGCGAGCGCCATGGAGTCGGCGCCTCCGGAGCAGGCGACGAGCACGAGGGGGTCTCGCCCTGCTGTCGCGACGGGGGCGGTCTGGTGCTCGGTGAGGACGTCGTGGAGTACGCGGCGGACCGCCAGGCGTATCGCCGCGACCGCAGGATGGGGACCCATGTCCGGTGCCCTTCGTGAAGGAGTGGGGTGCCTCGGTCGGAGTCTTAACGGTCGGAAGAGGGGGTTCGGTCACTCAGAGTGCGTCGATGGTGACAGAACATGGCCGTTACCCGAGCATTGCACGCCTCACCCTCCGTCTACGGTCCCTCGGATGGGTGATTGGGGGTGTGTTCTTCCGTCGTACGTCGCACCCGTCTCAGGAGTCTGCCTTACGGTGCACCCTCGCCACCCAGTCGGCCGGTTTGGCGATCTCGGCCTTGGTGGGGAGCGTGTTGGGGGAGGTCCAGACGCGGTTGAACCCGTCCATGCCGACCTCGTCGACGACGGCGCGGACGAAGCGCTCGCCGTCGCGGTACTGGCGGAGTTTGGCGTCGAGGCCGAGGAGCTTGCGCAGGGCGAGGTCGAGGCGGGAGGCGCCGCGGGCGCGGCGCTGCTGGAACTTCTCGCGGATCTCGGCGACGGAGGGGACGACCTGGGGGCCGACGCCGTCCATGACGTAGTCGGCGTGGCCTTCGAGGAGGGACATCACGGCGGTGAGGCGGCCGAGGATCTCGCGCTGCTCGGGGGTCTGGACGATCTCGACGAGGGAGGGGGAGGGTTCGCCCTCCTCGCCCTCGGGGCGGCCGCCGGCGAGGGCCTGGGCGGCTTCGCGGAGGCGTTCGACGACGGTGGAGGGGTCGACCTCGGTGGCGCCGAGGAAGGACTGGATCTCGCCCTGGAGGTGGTCGCGCAGCCAGGGCACGGCGGTGAACTGGGTGCGGTGGGTCTCTTCGTGGAGGCAGACCCAGAGCCGGAAGTCGTGCGGGTCGACGGCGAGTTCGCGTTCGACGTGGACGATGTTGGGGGCGACGAGCAGGAGGCGGCCGCCGCCGTTCTCGCCGGTCGGGAGTTCGCGGGTGGCGGGGGCGAAGGTCTCGTACTGGCCGAGGATCCGGGAGGCGAGGAACGACAGGAGCATGCCGAGTTCGACGCCGGTGACCTTGCCGCCGACCGCGCCGAGCATGGTGCCGCCGGGGGTGTTCGAGCGGCGTTCCTGCATCTTGTCGAGGAGCGGGGAGAGCAGTTCGCGGAAGCCGGCGACGTTGGCCTTGATCCAGCCGGCGCGGTCCACGACGAGGACGGGGGTGTCCCGTGGTTCGTGGCCCTCGGGGATCATCCGGGTGAAGGCCCGTACGTGTTCCTCGGACGCCTTGGCGTGCCTGCGGAGTTCCGCGACGACCTCGCGGGCCTCTTCGCGGCTCACCTCGGGGCCCGGCTTCACCAGTCGGGTCGCGGTCGCGACCGCGAGATTCCAGTCGACCATCTCGGCTCCACCGATGCTCGTCATGCGTCAACCGTACGTTCTCCGGACCCGATCAGGGCAGGTTCGGTACGGGTCCGGCTTGGGGCGCGAGCGCGGCCGAGAGCCGGTCGAGGGCGGGTTGTGCCTGGTACGGGGAAGGGGTGCGGCCGGCGAGGAAGGCGAAGGCGAGGAGGCGGCCGTCGGCGGTGACGACGGTTCCGGCGAGCGTGTTGACGCCCGTGAGGGTGCCGGTCTTGGCGCGGACGAGGCCGGCGCCGCCGAGGGCGGTGCCGGTGTCGAAGCGGCCCTTGAGGGTGCCGCTGAAGCCACCGACGGGCAGGCCGGTGAGGACGGGGCGCAGGGCGGGGCGGGCGGGGTCGGCCGCTCGGGTGAGCAGGCCGGTGAGCAGGGCCGCGGAGAGCCGGTCGTCGCGGGAGAGGCCGCTGCCGTCGGCGAAGCGGGCGCCGGCGGTGGGCAGGCCGAGAGCGGCGAGCTCGGCCTGGACGGCCTTGCCGGCGCCGGTGAAGCTCGCGGGCTGCTTGCGGGCGAGGGCGGTCTGGCGGGCGAGGGCCTCGGCGAGGTCGTTGTCGCTGTTCGTGAGGGTGCGCTCGACGAGGGCGGAGAGCGGGGCGGATTCGGTACGGGCCAGGGGGCCGCTCGCGGTGCCTTCGGCGGGCTTGGGGGCGCGGCCGGGGGCGGGGGCGCCCTGGACCTTCGTACCGGCCTCGGTGAGGAGCTCGGCGAAGGCGGAGGCCGCGTCTCCTGCGGGGTCGGCGCTGCGCGGGGCGGGGCCGCTGTCGGAGCCGTCCAGGCGGCCTTCGTCGAGCATGAGGGCGCTGACGGGGGCGATGTTCTCGTTGGGGCCGATGGGGTGCCGGGCGGGGCCCTGGTAGCGGCTCGTGTCGTAGGTGAGGCGTACGGCGGTGATGCCGCGGGCCTTCAGGGCGCGGGCGGTGTCGCGGGCGAGGGCCTTCAGGCGGGCGCGGTCGAGGGTGGGGTCGCCGCCGCCGACGAGGGTGAGCGTGCGGCCGTCGGGGGCGGCGACGACGGTCGTCGGGATGCGGTGGTCGGGGCCGAGGGCGGAGAGCGCGGCGACCGAGGTGGCGATCTTGATGGTGGAGGCCGGGGTCATGGCCGTGGTGGCGCCCTCGCCGTACAGCTGCTTGCCGGTGGTGACGTCGACGACCGAGGCGGTGCGCAGCGGCCCGAGGCCGGGGTCGGCGAGGAGCGGGACCAGGACGGCGGCGAGGTCACCCTGGTGGGCGGTCCCGGCGGTGCCGAGCGCGCGCAGCACTCCGGGGGCGCTCGGGGCGGGGGCGGGGCGGCGCGGGGCGGCGGGCGGCGCGTGATGTGCGCCACCTGTCGGGGTCGCGGCGGCCGCCCGGGCGCGCTCGGCCTTACGCTGACCGTTGTCCCACGGTCCGGCGGCGGTCACCGCTCCGGCGGCCAGGGCCAGACCGAGTACGGCAGAGCACGCCGTGAGCTGCCAGGTCCTCGGCTCCGGCATTGCTGACCAGCCCCTTTCGCGATCACACACAGGCGTGAGGGACACTTAATCACTGCGCGTTGCCGCAGGCATTCACATGTGTTGATTCAGGAGGAGCCACCCGTGGAGTTCGACGTCACCATCGAGATCCCGAAGGGGTCGCGGAACAAGTACGAGGTCGACCACGAGACGGGTCGCATCCGCCTGGACCGTCGCCTCTTCACCTCGACCAGCTACCCGGCCGACTACGGCTTCGTCGAGAACACCCTCGGCGAGGACGGCGACCCGCTGGACGCGCTCGTCATCCTGGACGAGCCGACGTTCCCCGGCTGCCTGATCAAGTGCCGCGCCATCGGCATGTTCCGCATGACGGACGAGGCCGGCGGCGACGACAAGCTGCTGTGCGTCCCCGCCTCGGACCCGCGCGTCGAGCACCTGCGCGACATCCACCACGTGTCGGAGTTCGACCGCCTGGAGATCCAGCACTTCTTCGAGGTCTACAAGGACCTGGAGCCGGGCAAGTCGGTCGAGGGCGCCGACTGGGTCGGCCGCGCCGAGGCCGAGGCCGAGATCGAGGCCTCCTACAAGCGCCTCGAGGCGCAGGGCGGCGCCCACTGAGTGGGTTCCTGATTCATCCGTGACGGGCGGTGCACCTGCTGGTGCACCGCCCGTCGCACATTCGTCCCGTCGCACACCCATACTGGGCCAGGGGGTGTCTCGTCGATCAGGCCGGATCAGGGAGCGGTGTCTGGTGCCGTGCATCGCAAGGCGGAGGAGGACGTCAACGCGGAGCGTTGGCAACCGACGACAACGCGGCGAGGCACGGCACCAGACACCGCGAGCCCGGCCTGATCGACGAGACACCCCCTAGGATCGTGCGTCGCGGAGTGAGGGCGATAACAGTGGCGGAGCCGGACGGCCCGGAGGACCGGAAACCGCAGTCGGACGAGGCGCACAGCGCCTTCACCCCGCCCGCCGGGGTGGAACAGCTGATGGTGGCGGAGGAGGAGCATCCGACCTCCGAGTTCGCCATTCCCAAGGGGCTGGCTCCGGAGCCGCCCGCCGAGCCGGAGGGCTCGGCGTTCGCGCCCCCGTCGACGTACTCCGCGAAGCAGGCGCCGCAGGCCTTCACGCCCGCCCATGGGATGCCGCTCGTACGGCTGCCGGCGGACGCGCCGTGGCAGGACCGGATGCGGACGATGCTGCGGCTGCCGGTGGGTGACCGGCCGGTGCCGGAGACCGCACCCAAGGAGGACGAGCCGGGGCCCGCGGTGGGCCGTGTGCTCGACCTGACCCTGCGTATCGGCGAGCTGCTGCTCGCGGGCGGCGAGGGCGCGGAGGACGTCGAGGCGGCGATGTTCGCGATCTGCCGCAGCTACGGCCTGGACCGGTGCGAGCCGACGGTGACGTTCACGCTGCTCTCGATCACGTACCAGCCGTCGCTGGTGGACGACCCGATCACGGCGAACCGGACGGTCCGGCGGCGCGGCACGGACTACACCCGGCTGGCCGCCGTCTATCAGCTGCTCGCCGACATCAACGCCAAGGAGCACGACGTCACGCCGGAGGAGGCGTACCGGCGGCTCGCGGAGATCCGGCGCAACCGGCACCCGTATCCCGGCTGGGTGCTGACGACGGCTGCGGGTGTCCTGGCGGGGGCGGCCTCGGTACTGCTCGGCGGTGACTTCACGGTCTTCTGCGTGGCGGCGCTCGGCGCGGTGCTCGGCGACCGACTGGCGTGGCTGTGCGCGGGGCGCGGGCTGCCGGAGTTCTACCAGTTCCTGGTGGCGGCGATGCCGCCGGCCGCGATGGGGGTGCTGCTGACGCTGCTGCACGCGGATCTGCGGCCCTCGGCGGTCATCACGGGTGGCCTGTTCGCCCTGATCCCTGGGCGGGCGCTGGTGGCGGCCGTGCAGGACGGTCTGACCGGCTTCTACATCACGGCCTCGGCCCGGCTCCTGGAAGTCGGGTACTTCTTCGTGGCGATCGTGGTGGGTGTGCTGTCGGTGCTGTACGTGGCCGTGCAGTTCGACGCGCAGCTGAACCCGGAGGGGACGCTGGGTCTGGTCGAGCGTCCGGTGGTGCAGATCGTGGCGTCGATGGTGCTGTGCGCGACGTTCGCCATCCTGTTGCAGCAGTCGCGGGCGACGGTGGTGTTCGCGACGTTGAACGGCGGGGTGGCGTGGGTGGTCTACGCGTCGATCGCGGTGACCGCGGGCGGCTCGGCGGTCATGGCGACAGCGGTGGCGGCGGGCCTGGTGGGTCTCTTCGGGCAGCTGATCGCCCGGTACCACCACACGTCCTCGCTGCCGTACGTGACGGCGGCGATCGGGCCGCTGCTGCCGGGTTCGGCGACGTACTTCGGGGTGCTGTCGATCGCCCAGAACAACCTGGACCAGGGCTTCGCCAACCTGGCGAAGGCGGCGGCCCTGGCCCTGGCCATCGCGATCGGCGTGAACCTGGGAAGCGAACTGGCCCGCCTCTTCATGCAGGCCCCGCGCGCGGCGGCGGCACGGCGTGCGGCGAAGCGGACCAGGGGCTTCTGACGGGGCTTGCGGGGCTTGCGGGACTGCCGGTCTTACGGGACTGCCGGTCTTACGGGTCCTGCCTGTCTTACGGAACCCGGGGCCCTGGGGCCCCGGGGGCGGGTCAGCGCTTGGCGTGGCGGCCGCGGCCCGGGTTCGGGGTGCCGGGGGCGTCGTGGCCGTCCTCGTCGTCCTGGGCGGCCTTGGCCTTCTTCGACTGCGAGCGGGCGCGGAGGTACTCGATCACGATCGGGACCACGGAGATCAGGACGATCAGGATGAGGATCGCCTCGATGTGCTCGTGCACGAAGTCGATCTTGCCGAGGGAGGCGCCGAGGATGGTGACGCCCGCGCCCCAGAGCACGCCGCCGATGATGTTGAACGTGATGAACGAGCGGTAGTTCATCCGGCTGACACCGGCGATGATCGGCGTGAACGTCCGCACGATCGGGACGAAGCGGGCCAGGATCAGCGACTTCGGGCCGTGCTTCTCGAAGAACTCGTGCGCCTTCTCCACGTTCTCCTGCTTGAAGAGCTTGGAGTCGGGGCGCTTGAAGAGGGCGGGGCCGACCTTGCGGCCGAAGAGATAACCGACCTGGTCGCCGATGATCGCGGCGGCCACGATGAGCGTGCAGACGAGCCAGAGCGGCTGGTCCAGCTTGCCGGTGGTGACCAGCAGGCCGGTGGTGAAGAGCAGCGAGTCGCCGGGCAGGAAGAACCCGATGAGCAGGCCGGACTCGGCGAAGACGATGACGAGGACGCCGATCAGACCGAAGGTCTGAATCAGATAGTCCGGGTCCAGCCAGCTCGGTCCGAGGGCAAGCGTATTCACGGGTTCCGGGCTCCTGCGGTCGGTGTGAGAGAGGGGGACGGCTGCCCCAAAGTATCAACGCATTCTTACCGGCCCGGGTTCCACGGGCCCCCCGGCGGGCGTTCCCGGGATGCGACGGCGGGCGGCCGGTCCGAGGCTGGTGGCCAGGAGGTGGATGCGGATGGGCATCGAAGAGTACGGCGGCGGCCAGGGGCCGCACCCGGATGTGCTGGTCGTCACCACGAACGACGTACCCGGCTACGAGGTCCGGCAGATCATCGGCGAGGTCTTCGGACTGACCGTGCGCTCGCGGCATCTGGGCAGCCAGATCGGCGCGGGTCTTAAGTCGATGATCGGCGGGGAGCTCAAGGGTCTGACGAAGACCCTGGTGGAGACCCGCAACCAGGCGATGGAGCGGCTGGTGGAGCAGGCGAAGGCGCGCGGCGCCAACGCCGTGCTGATGTTCCGCTTCGACGTGACGGAGGCGGCCGACGTGGGGACGGAGGTCTGCGCCTACGGGACGGCGGCGGTGATCGCCCCGCGCGCGTGAGGCCCGACAGGCCCGATTCCGGGGCGCGACACCCTCAACTCTCGGGGTGTTGTGCGGCATTTGTGCCCCTATGGTGGGGCGGTGGCCATCGATACCCCGTCGTCCGGGCCCCCGCCCCACGTCCCCGAGACGCCTCTCCGTGTCCTGTTGCCGCAGGTGCTGCCCGCCCTCGTCGTGGGCGTGTTGTCGAGCCTGCTCTTCCTGGGGATCGAATGGGTCTCCGAGGAGTTCGAGCACGTTCTGTGGAACACCCTTCCGGACGCACTCGGGATCGGCGGCTACTCGTCGCTCTGGATGATCGTCATGCTCACCGCGACAGGCATCGCGGTGGGCCTGGTCATCTGGAAGGTCCCCGGGCACGCGGGCCCCGATCCGTCCGAGACCGGTCTCGGGGGCGCCCCGCTGGCGCCCTCGGTCGTCCCGAGCCTGTTGCTCGCGGGCACGCTCACGCTGGCGGGCGGGGTCAGCCTCGGCCCGGAGAACCCGATCATCGCGGCGAACATCGCGCTCGCCTACTGGCTCGGGCGCAAGGCGGCGCCGTCCGCGCCGGCCGCCTTCTGGGTCGCGCTGGCCTCCGCCGCCACCATCGGCGCCCTCTTCGGCACCCCGGTGGCCGCCGCCCTGGTCATCTCCGAGGCCCTCGCCAACCAGCCGGGCCCCGGGTCGCTGTGGGACCGGCTCTTCGCGCCGCTCGTCGCCGGCGGGACGGGGGCCCTGACCACGTCGCTGATCGCGCACCCCAGCTTCGACCTGTCGCTGCCCCAGCTGACCGACCCGGGCTGGGCCGATCTGCTCGCCACGCTGATCGTCGCCACCCTGGCCGCCCTCTTCGGCCTCCTCTGCTGCTACGGCCTCCCCCACGTCCACCGGGCCTTCCGGCGGCTGAAGCACCCGATGCTGATGCTGCCGGCCGGCGGTCTCGTCCTCGGGCTGCTGGGCGCGCTGGGCGGGCATCTGACGCTCTTCAAGGGCCTGGATCAGATGAAGGAGCTCGTCGCGAACCTCGGCGGCTGGTCCTCCGGCGAACTGGCCAAGATGGCGGTGGTCAAGCTCGTCGCCCTGCTGGTCGCCGCCTCCTGCGGCTTCGTCGGCGGCCGGATCTTCCCCGCCGTGTTCATCGGCGTCGCCTTCGGCATGCTGGCCCAGGCCCTGGTCCCGGAGATCCACCCGGCGGTCGCCATCTCCTCCTCCGTGCTCGGCGTGCTGCTCGCGACCACCCGGCAGGGCTGGGTGAGCCTCTTCGTCGCCGCCGTCCTCGCCTCCTCCCCGGCCATGCTCGCGCTGCTCTGCCTGGCCTCCCTGCCCGCCTGGCTGGTCGTCACCGGCCGCCCCCAGCTCGAACTCGACGAATCCGGCGCCTCCCTGCGCTGACCACCCTCTACCGGCCTACCACCGGCCTTCCCCCCAAGGAGTCCCCATGGCGCTGCACAAGGGCCCCGGTGAGCCCGGGTCCGAGCCGGACCGGCACCTCGCCCTCAACCCGTTCTTCGGAGAGGCCAACCCGGTCGGCGGCATGACCGAGGCGCCGCCCCGGCACCGGCTCCCCGACGGGCCGCTGCCGCCCATGAGCGCCTATCAGCTCGTCCACGACGAGCTGATGCTCGACGGGAACTCCCGGCTGAACCTCGCCACCTTCGTGACCACCTGGATGGAGCCCCAGGCCGGTGTGCTGATGGCCGAGTGCCGCGACAAGAACATGATCGACAAGGACGAGTACCCGCGCACCGCCGAGCTGGAGCGGCGCTGCGTCGCCATGCTCGCCCAGCTGTGGAACGCGCCGGACCCCACGGCCACCGTCGGCTGCTCCACGACCGGCTCCAGCGAGGCGTGCATGCTCGCCGGCATGGCCCTCAAGCGCCGCTGGGCCAAGCGGAACGCCGACCGCTACCCGGGCAGCGCCCGGCCCAACCTGATCATGGGCGTCAACGTCCAAGTCTGCTGGGAGAAGTTCTGCAACTTCTGGGAGGTCGAGGCCCGGCTCGTCCCCATGGAGGGCGACCGCTTCCACATGGACGCGGAGTCCGCCGCCGCGCTCTGCGACGAGAACACCATCGGCGTGGTCGCCGTGCTCGGCTCGACCTTCGACGGCTCCTACGAACCGGTCCAGGAGATCTGCGCCGCGCTCGACGCCCTCCAGGAACGGACCGGCCTCGACATCCCCGTCCACGTCGACGGCGCGTCCGGCGCGATGATCGCCCCCTTCGTGGACGAGGAACTGGTCTGGGACTTCCGGCTGCCGCGGGTCTCCTCGATCAACACCTCCGGTCACAAGTACGGCCTGGTCTATCCGGGCGTCGGCTGGGCGCTGTGGCGCTCGCCCGCCGAACTCCCCGAGGACCTCGTCTTCCGGGTCAACTACCTGGGCGGCGACATGCCGACCTTCGCCCTGAACTTCTCCCGGCCGGGCGCCCAGGTCGTCGCGCAGTACTACACGTTCCTGCGACTCGGCCGGGACGGCTACCGGGCGGTCCAGCAGACCACCCGTGACGTCGCCCGGGGTCTCGCCGAACGGATCGAGGCCATGGGCGACTTCCGCCTCCTCACCCAGGGCGACCAGCTGCCCGTCTTCGCGTTCACCACCGCCCCCGACGTCACCCGCTTCGACGTCTTCGACGTCTCGCGTCGGCTGCGGGAGCAAGGCTGGCTCGTCCCCGCGTACACCTTCCCCGCCAACCGGGAGGACCTGTCCGTGCTGCGCGTGGTGTGCCGCAACGGCTTCTCCGCCGACCTCGCCGACCTCTTCATCGAGGACCTGCGGCGCCTCCTGCCCGAACTCCGCAGCCAGACCGGCCCGTCGCCGAAGGACCCGGGGGCCGCCACCTCCTTCCACCACTGAGCGACACCGCGCGGGGCGGGTGCCGTCAGAGTCGCTGGTCGTCGCAGGCCAGGACGAACTTCTGCCATTGCTCGCCGTCGGCGGATATCGCGTACGCGCACGCGGACCCGGAGCGGAGCATCCCGATCGGCGTACGGCGGGTGAAGCCCGTGCCCTCGCCCGAGGGGCGGAAGCTCCGGCCGCCGTCGACGCTCACGAACTCCCGGTCCTCGGCGGTGATCAGGACCCGGCCCGCCGGACCGGGAAGGGGCAGGCCCTGGAGCGTGCGCGGCTCGTCGACCGGCCCTGTCGTCCACATCCGCTCCCAGGTGCGGCCGCCGTCCAGGGAGCGGTGCAGGGCGCGCATCGGGTTCTTGACCGGGTTCCCGCCCTTCAACTCGCCCATCTCCGCCGCGTAGACGGCGTCCTGGCCGACCGCGACCGAGGTGTACCACCCCGGTTCCGTGGTCGGGCTCGGCAAGCGGCTGAGCGACCAGCTGCGGCCCTGGTCCCGCGAGACGGCGACGGCCGCCCGGCCGGAGAGCGGGTCGGTGCCGGAGACCCACCAGGAGCCGTCCGGCTCCGCCACCTCGGCCGGCCTCGGCCGCGCCCCGAGCGGCGGCCCCTGCGCGAGCGCCCGCCGCCGCCCGTCACCCGGGTCGATCACGACCAGCCGCTCCCGCGCGCACTCGTCCCGGGTCGGCGGCCCGGCGGGCTCGGCACAGTCGGTGGTGAGGACGGCCCCGGCCGGGATCACCGGGGCCGTACCGCTCGTGCGCGCGTCGCCCTGGCGCCAGCTCCGCCCGCCGTCCCGGGTGAACCAGGTCCGCCGGGTCTCCGGTGTCGCCCCACCCTCCTCGATCAGGGCCCGCCCGGGACCGAGGACCTTCAGGTCCGCCGAGATGCCGTCCGTCGACGGGACCTCGGACAGCGGGGACCGGCGCAGCACCCAGCTCTTCGCGCCCCGGTCGAGCACGGCCACGGGCTGGCGGCAGAACCCGCTCTCCGGCGCGCCCGCGTCCTCCACACAGTCCGCGAGCAGCGCGAACCCGCTCCCGTCCACCGCGAACCCCGGGCTGTGCGACCACCCGGGCACCCCCTCGGCGGACGGTATGCGGGGCGGCGCCCCGGCTCCGGATCCGCCCGAACCGCCCTTGCCGGGCAGGCTGGTCGAACTCCCCTTGCCCGGCGCGCTCGTCCCCTCCCCCGTACACGCCGCCACCATCAGCAGCGCCACGACGACGCCCGCCACTCCATGAAGCCGATGAACCCTGCGCATCCCCCGTCCCCCTGTCCCTCAGGCAGACGGCCCCCGGTGAACCGTCTGCCTTGGGTACACCGCTCGACCGCTTCGGGTTCCCAGTCGCCCGCCACGAGTTCCGGAAGCGCCGCTACCGCCCGCCCTACGCGCTCAAGCGCCTGAACCTCCGTACCGCCAGCGGGAAGAAGATCGCGAGCAGCACGAGCGGCCACACCACGGCGGCCGGCACGTGGCCCGGTTCGCCGCCCGGGTTGCCGAAGAGGTCCCGTACCGCCGTCGCCGTCGCCGACATCGGGTTCCACTCCACGACCGTGCCCAGCCACGCCGGCATGGACTCGGGCGAGGCGAAGGCGTTGGAGAGGAAGCCGACCGGCCAGACCAGGATCTGCACGGCCATCACCAACTCCGGCTTCCCCGCGACCATCGCCAGGTGGATGCCGATCCAGAGCATCGCGAACCGCAGCAGGAGCAGCAGCCCCATCGCCCCGAGGAACGCCCCGAAGCCGCCGTGCGCGCGCCAGCCGATCGCGTACCCGACGCCGACCATCAGCAGCAGCCCCGCAGCGGACTGGAGCATGTCGGCGACCGAACGCCCCACCAGGACCGCCCCGTCGGCCATCGGCATCGAGCGGAACCGGTCGATCACGCCCTTGTTGAGGTCCTGCGTGACGGCCGTCATCGTGCCTTCGAGGCCGAAGACCATCGTCAGCGTCAGCATGCCGGGCACGAGGAAGTCGACGTAGTCGCCCTCGATCCCCCGGCCTCCGCCGACGAGATAGCCGAACATCAGGAGCATCATGATCGGGAAGGCGAGGCCGACCACCATCACGATCGGCTGCCGTGCCCAGTGGGCCAGCTCCCGGCGGGTCATCGTCCAGCAGTCGCTCATCACATACGCCACGCTCATGCCGCCACGCCCTCCGTCGCCTTCTCGTCGACCGCCTTCTCGTCGACCGTCTTCTCGTCGCCCGTCAGGTGGAGGAAGACCTCGTCGAGGGTCGGCCGCCGCAGGGCGATGTCCTCCGCCTCGATCCCGGCCGCCTCCAGGGCCCGTACGGTCTCGGCGAGCGCCGCCATCCGGTCGGTCACCGGCGCGCTGACCCGCCGCCGGTCCGCGTCGACGCTCACCTCTGCGGCGGGTACGGGCAGCAGCCGCGCCGCCTCGTCGAGCCGCCGGGCGTCGCGCAGGACGACGTCGATGCGGTCGCCGCCCACCGTGGTCTTCAGCTCGTCGGCCGTTCCGTCGGCGACGACCCGGCCCCGGTCGACGACCGAGATCCGGTCGGCGAGCTGGTCCGCCTCCTCCAGGTACTGCGTGGTGAGCAGGACCGTCGTCCCGCCGCCCACCAGCGAGCGCACCGACTCCCACACCTCGCCCCGGCCCCGGGGGTCGAGTCCGGTCGTGGGCTCGTCCAGGAAGAGCACCTCCGGCTCGGTGATCAGCGAGGCGGCGAGGTCGAGGCGCCGCCGCATGCCGCCGCTGTACTGCTTGACGGGCTTGCGCCCGGTGTCCGTGAGCCCGAACCGTTCGAGGAGCTCGTGGGCCCGCGCGCCCGCCCGGCGGGCGCCCAGGTGGTAGAGCCGGCCGAACATCTCCAGGTTCTGCCGGCCGCTCAGCTCCTCGTCGACGGCCGCGTGCTGCCCGAGGAGCCCCATCCGGCGCCGCACCTCGGCCGCCTGGCTCCGGACGTCGAAGCCCGCCACCCGCACGAGGCCCTCGTCGGCCCGCAGCAGGGTGGCCAGGATCCGTACCACCGTGGTCTTGCCCGCACCGTTGGGACCCAGCAGGCCGTGCACCGTGCCGCGCCCCACGCGCAGGTCGAGGCCGTCCAGCGCCTGCTTGTCGCCGTACCGTTTCCGCGCGCCTTCGACGACGATCGCGTCAGTCATTCCAGCCTCCCAGCCCAGCTCAGTAGTCAAACTTGACCACTCGACCGAAGGTACGCCCCGGCGGTTCGATTAGTCAAACTTGATTAGAGGGAATCCCCCGGATCGGGCTCGCCCGTCGCGAACGGGTTCTCCTCGCCCTCGGCGAGCACCCCCACGAACGGGTCACCCTCGCCCGCGAAGGTGTACGCGCCCGCCTCGATCCGCTCGATGAGGCCGAGCGTCCACTCCTTGCCCGCGTCGGCCGAGTGGATCCAGAGGTGCATGATCTCGCCGATGTGCCCGAGCTGCTGCGGGCCGCCCTCCGGGGTGTAGTACTCGGTGACGGCCTCGCGCCACTCGTCGAGCGCCCGCACCCGCCGCCGCAGCAGCTCCACCGCCTCCGCCCTGGGGAGGTCGACGATGAAGCCGATCCCCGCGGACAGGACGTCCATCTTCTGGTCGTACGTGGTCAGCGCCTCGCGCAGCAGCGTGAAGTACTCCGCCGTACCCTCGTCCGTCACCTCGTACTCGGTCCGCGGCGGGCCGCCGGCCGTGCTCGGCGCGATCTCGTACGCGCGCAACAGGCCCTGCTTGGCCATCTGCTTCAGCGCGTGATAGATCGAGCCGGGCTTGGCGTTGGACCACTCGTGCGCGCCCCAGAACTCCAGGTCGTTGCGGACCTGGTAGCCGTGGGCCCGCCCGTGCTGGCGCACCGCGCCGAGGACAAGCAGCCGGATCGCTGACACCTTCGCACCTCCTAGTCAATTTTGACTAGGGTACGGGTCGCTGTCCTTGCGCGCCTTACGCGCCCGTGCCCTGCCCCTCGCCCTGCTCCTCCGCGATCAGCGTGAAGGAGTCCTTGCCGTCCAGGGACTCCCGGACGATGTCCGCGTGCCCGGCGTGCCGCCCCATCTCCTGGACCAGGTGGAGCAGCATCCAGCGGATCGAGACCTGGCCGTCCTTCGGGAACCAGGGCGCCGGCGGCAGCGGGAAGGTCTCGTCCAGGCTCGGGACGGAGCGTACGAACTCCTCGGTCTCCTTCGTCACGCCCGCCCAGAAGGCCAGCACCTCGGGGATGCTCTCGCCCTCCACGAGCCGGAACGCCTCGCCCCAGGTTTCCTGGGAGCGCTGCTTCTCGTTCGGGCGCTGCTGGGCGAGCCGCAGCCAGACCAGCTCCACCTCGGCGACGTGCTTGATCAGCCCGGAGAGGCTGAGCGCGCTCGCGCTGGGGCGGCTCGCCGCCTGCTCCTCGGTGAGGCCGAGGGCGGCGCGGCGGATCGCGGCCCGCTGGGCCTCGACGAAGTTGAGGAACGCTCCGCGCTCGTCGCCGTGGGCCTCCGCGGGAACAAGAGCAACCATGGTTGAGTCCGCCTTCCTGACACGAAAATGAGAGTGGGTGCCGGGGAGTTCTCCTCTCCCGACACCCACCACGTTATGGAGCCTTGCGGACAGCTACGGTCCTCAACACCCGACCGGACAGACCTAGAACGGGAAGCGGCTCCGGCCGTGCTGGATCGAGATCCACTTCTGGGTCGTGAACGCCTCGATCATCGCGTCGCCGTTCAGCCGGCCGACGCCCGAGTGCTTCTCGCCGCCGAAGGGCACGATCGGCTCGTCGTGGACGGTGCCGTCGTTGATGTGGATCATGCCGGTGTGGATGCGCTTGGCGACCCGTACGCCCCGCTCGGTGTCACCGGTGTGGACGGCGCCGCTGAGGCCGTACGGGGTGTCGTTGGCGATCCGTACCGCCTCGTCCTCGCCGTCGAAGGGGATGAGGAGGGCGACCGGGCCGAAGATCTCCTGGCTGAGGACGGGCGCGTCGGCCGGGAGGCCGCCGAGGACCGACGGGGAGACGACGTTGCCGTCGGCCGAGCCGTGCAGCAGCGCCGTCGCTCCGGCGGCCACGGCCTGCTCGACGACGGCCGAGACGGACTCGGCCTGCTGGGAGTTGATGAGCGGGCCGATGTGGGTGGCGGGGTCGGCCGGGTCGCCGACGCGCAGGGTCTTCACCTTGGCGACGAACTTCTCGGTGAACTCGGCCTCCAGCGTGCGGTCCACCAGGATCCGGTTGGCGGCCATGCAGACCTGCCCTTGGTGCACGAAGCGGCTGAAGACGGCCGCGTCCACGGCGTAGTCGACGTCGGCGTCGTCGAGGACGATGAGCGCGCTGTTGCCGCCGAGTTCGAGGACGGCGTGCTTGAAGTTCTGCGCGCAGACGGTGGCGACGTGGCGGCCGACCTTGTCGGAGCCGGTGAAGGAGATGACCTTCGGGACCGGGTGGGTGAGGAGCGCGTCGCCGATCTCGGCGATGTCGGTGACGACGACGTTCAGCAGACCGGCCGGCAGCCCGGCGTCCTCCAGGACCTTCGCGACGAGCGTGCCACCGCAGATCGGCGTGTTCTGGTGCGGCTTGAGCACGACCGCGTTGCCGAGCGCGAGCGCGGGCGCGACGGACTTGAGTGAGAGCAGGAAGGGAAAGTTGAAGGGCGAGATGACGCCGACGACGCCGACCGGGAGGCGGTAGACGCGGTTCTCCTTGCCGTCGACCGGCGAGGGCAGGATGCTGCCCTCGGGGCGCAGGGCCAGGTGGATCGCCTCGCGCAGGAACTCCTTGGCGAGATGCAGCTCGAACGCCGCCTTCAGGCGCGTACCGCCGAGCTCCGCGACGATCGTGTCGCCGATCTCCTGCTCGCGCTCCTCGACGATCCGCAGGGCGCGCTCGAAGACGAGCCGGCGGGTGTACGGGTTGGTCTCGGCCCACTCGCGCTGGGCGCGCTCAGCCGCGCGGTAGGCGCGGTCGACCTCGTCGACGGTGGCGATCGTGATCGAGGCGAGCTTCTCCCCGGTGTACGGGTTGAAGTCGATGATGTCCCACGAGCCGCTGCCCGGCTTCCACTCGCCGTCTATGTACTGGTGAGCCAGGTCGGTGAAGTAGGACATGAGGCGAGACCCCTTAACCCGCGGTGGCGGACGCTGTGGCGACCGTGACGGCCGGGACGGCCGTGATGGCTGCACTGACTTGATGTCACGTCATCGTACTTACGTCCTACGTGAGTTGAAGGAGTCCTCGCAGAAGATCACGGCTTTCGGCCGGATCGGGACTCTCCTGGGCCAGCCGCTCCATCACGCGCGCGTACTGGGCGACCTCCTCGCGCTTGTCGAGGTACAGCGCGCTGGTCAGCTGTTCCAGGTAGACGACGTCGGAGAGGTCGGACTCCGGGAAGCTCAGCATCGTGAAGGCGCCGCTCTCGCCCGCGTGCCCGCCGTAGCTGAAGGGCATCACCTGGAGCGTGATGTGCGGATGCTCGGAAATCTCGATCAGATGCCTCAACTGGCCCTGCATCACGGCCCGGTCGCCGTACGGGCGGCGCAGCGCCGCCTCGTCGAGGACGGCGTGGAAGTGCGGGGCGCGCTCGGAGACAAGGACCTTCTGGCGCTCCAGGCGGAGCGCGACGCGGCGGTCGATCTCGGCGCGCGGGGCGTCGGGCATGCCGCGGGTGACGACGGCGTGCGCGTACGACTCGGTCTGCAACAGGCCGTGGACGAACTGGACTTCGTAGATCCGGATGAGCGAGGCGGCGCCCTCCAGGCCGATGTACGTCTGGAACCAGCCGGGCAGCACGTCGCCGAAACTGTGCCACCAGCCCGCCACGTTGGCCTCGCGGGCGAGGCCGAGCAGCGAACCGCGCTCGGACTCGTCGCTGACCCCGTAGAGCGTGAGCAGGTCCTCGACATCCCTTGCCTTGAAGCTCACCCTGCCCAACTCCATACGACTGATCTTGGATTCGGACGCACGGATCGAGTAGCCGGCCGCCTCGCGGGTGATGCCGCGCGATTCGCGCAACCGCCTCAGCTGCGAACCCAGCAGGATGCGCCGTACGACGCTTCCGCTCGCTCCGCTCGATTCGACTGCGGTCACGGCTCCAGCCTCTCCTTCGCGGTCTCGGGCCCCCGGAGCCCCGGATTCTGCCACTAAACGCTTCAGCGCGTACACATTCGATTACGGAAAGACGGCGACTTCAGGGCGACTTCCTGATCAAGACGAAATCGATGCGCAGAAGATATGCACAAAATCGGCACGGGGCCGGACAGGTCCGGCGCGTGCACGTGCATCTGCCCTTGCATCCAGTGGTCGCATTCGGAACGATGGACCCCGCGCAACCGCACCACATCCGCGATTCGCCGCGATTCCCGGGAGTGCCTCGCATGGGGACGAATGGATCGACCATGCTCGAGCCGTTACGGCAGGGGCTTCCGCCGATCGATCCCGCCACGGTCTCCAGCTCGGCCTCCTGCGCCCTGCCGCCCGCGTACGAAGCGGTGCGCGGCGCACGGAAGTTCACCCGGGCCACGCTCGCGCAGTGGGATCTCACCGAACGCTTCGACGACGTCGCCCTGGTCGTCTCCGAACTCGTCACCAACGCGCTGCGCCACGCGCTCCCGGCGGAGTCGGCGCCGGGGTGCCCGCCGGAGTACACCTCCGAGTACGCGTCGGGCGACGGCCGGAACACTCCCCCGGTGCGTCTGCATCTGATGCGCTGGACCAGCCGCCTGGTCTGCGCGGTGCGCGACCCCAGCCACAAGAGCCCGGAGACGCGCTCGCGGGACGAGGACTTCGCGGCGGAGTCGGGACGCGGGCTCTTCCTGGTCGACTCGTTCAGCGACAGCTGGGGCTGGCACCCGCTGGCCGGGACGCTGCACGGCAAGGTGGTCTGGGCGCTGTTCCGGCTGGGACAGGACTGAGGGACGCTTCTTTCGGCTGGGCGCGTTCCCCATGGCTGTGCGCGTTCTACGCGTGTATCCGGCTCGTACGGGAGGCACGCATAGAGGAAGGGCCCCGGCGCCACTGCCGGGGCCCTTCCTCTTGTACGTACGACTCTGGGCCTACGCGTCACACGAGGTGGTCGAACTCCCCGTCCTTGATGCCCAGGAGCATCGCCTCTATCTCGGCGGGCGTGTAGACCAGCGCGGGCCCGTCGGGGTGGCGCGAGTTGCGCACGGCGACGTTCCCACCCGGCAGTTTGGCGAACTCCACGCAGGAACCCTGGGAGTTGCTGTGCCGGCTCTTCTGCCACACGACACCCTGGAGCTCCGTGGCCGCCATGCCGTTGTACGCGTGATGCGCGTGCGCATGATGCACTGGTAGCTCCCCGAAGATGATTGGTGCAGGTGTCAACTTCCTCGGATCATAGCTGTGTTCATATGCCAATGCATGAGCAGATGCACGTGCACGTGGGGTGGCGTAGCGACTACGCGACTCCGTGCGACCCCGTCCATGCGGCCCCGCGCGCGGGGCTTGGCGTCAGCGAGCTACCGACGAGTAAGGCAAGAGTGCCATCTCGCGGGCGTTCTTGACGGCCCGGGCGATCCGGCGCTGCTGTTGCGCGCTCACTCGCGTCACCCTCCGGCTTCGGATCTTCCCCCGGTCGGAGATGAACTTCCGCAGAAGGTCGGTGTCCTTGTAGTCGATGTATGAGACGCCGTCACGGTCCAAAGGGTTCGGTCGAGGCGTGGACGACTTGGCGGACCTCGCGGACCTCGCGGACTTGGCGGGGTTGGCGAGGTTCCGGGGGGACTTGGGGGACACGGTCAGACCTCCAGGAGGGAGTCGAAGGCGGGCGGGAGCTGCTTCCAGGCCTCGCGCCCGGCGGCGTACTCGGCATCGGTGAGCAGGCAGGAGTCGAGGACCTCGGCGAGACCCTCACGGTCCAGGCCGGGCGAGGTGAAGACCAGGTGCTGGCAGCGGTCGCCGTGTTCGGGGTGCCAGTCCATGGCGGCGGCGGCCCGGCGGACGGGCGGGACCATCTCCCAGGCGGCGTCGGGCAGGGAGACCAGCCAGGGGCCGACGCTCTCGACGCAGAGCGCGCCGCCGGCGGCGTCCCAGTGGAGCAGGACGTCGGGTTTGTCGGCGAGCCAGAACCGGCCGCGGCTGCGGGCGGCGGCGCAGGTCAGCTCCTCCAGGGCCGCGTACAGCCGCTCGGGATGGAAGGGCCTGGTGTGGCGCCAGACGAAGGTGGTCACCCCGCTGTCGTCCGCGTCCTGGGGCAGCAGCGCGCAGGCCGGGTGCTGGGCCGCCGCGGCGGCCTCGACGTCGAAGCCCGCGAGGGCGGCCGCGGCCAGCTCGGTGCAGGGCGTGGTGGCGGAGGTGACGGGGATCTGGCGGGCGGTGGGGTGGAGTTGCGCGAGGAGGGCGCGGTCCGTGTCGTCGGAGGCCGGGTCGCCCTCCGGGTCCTCGACGACGGCCAGGACGGGTGCGTACTCCAATTGGCGCGCCCAGGTGTCGGCCACGGTCCGCTGGTCGGTGGCGGCGGCCGCGAGCCCGACGTCGGCGAGGTCGTCGCCGTTGCCGAGGCAGGGCACGACCAGCGCCGGGTCGACGGCGGTGATCACGGACGTCAGCCGGAGCCCGGCGGCGACCACGACCTCGGCCATCGCCCTTGGCTCGACGGAGTCCCAGAGTTCGACGACCGCGAGCCGGGTGAGCCCGGAGTCGGCGAGCCGCCGCAGTTCGGGGACGAGGTCCTCGCGCAGGGCGCAGCAGGCGCAGTCGTTGACGAGCGGGGTCTCGCCGGTGGACAGGACGCCGGTGGCGTCGCGGACCGTACGGGCGACCGTCCCGGTCTCCGGGGCGGTCGCCAGGTCGTGGTGGAGCGCGACGCTGCCGGGGACGGCGGCGAGGAGCCGGTCCACGGTGGTGCGGCGGGCCTCGGAGTGGAGCCCGCCGACGAGGGCGACGGAGAGAGACATCAGCGCGTCGCCCCGCGCCTTCCGTACCGCTGCTCGAAGCGCTCCACGCGGCCGGCGGTGTCGAGGACGCGTGCGGTGCCGGTGTAGAAGGGGTGGCTCGCCGAGGAGATCTCGACGTCGACGACGGGGTAGGTGTTGCCGTCCTCCCAGACCACGGTCCTGTCGGACGTGAGCGTGGAGCGGGTGAGGAAGGCGAAGTCGCCGGCCTTGTCACGGAAGACGACCGGGCCGTACGGGGGATGGATGTCGTGGCGCATGGGGCTCAGCGCTCCTCTCGGAAGTCGACGTGCCGGCCCGCGACGGGGTCGTACTTGCGCAGGGTGAGGCGGTCGGGGTCGTTGCGGCGGTTCTTGCGGGTGACGTAGGTGAATCCGGTACCTGCGGTGGACCGGAGCTTGATGATCGGGCGGAGTTCGTTGCGGGCCATGGTGTGTAGAGTAAATGAAAATGGTTCTCATTTCCAAGAATCTTCCGTTCCTCGTCCGAGAGGTAGGTCACCCTTGTCCGCCCACTGCCAGCTGACCGGCGCACAGCCCGGCTTCGGCAACCGCATCTCGCACTCCCACCGCCGCACGTCACGACGGTTCGACCCGAACATCCAGAAGAAGCGCTACTGGCTGCCGAGCGAGGGCCGGTACGTCCGGCTGAGGCTGAGCGCCCGCGCGATCAAGACCGTCGACACGATCGGCGTCGAGGCCGCCGTGGCCCGGATCCGGGCGCGGGGGGTGCGGGTCTGATGGCGAAGAAGAGCAAGATCGCGCGCAACGAGCGGCGGCGGGGCGTGGTGGAGCGGTACGCCGCCCGGCGGGCCGAGCTGAAGGAGATCATCCGGAGGCCGTCCACGCCGGAGGCCGAACGGGAGGGGGCGGTACGGGAGGCGGCCGTACGGGAGGCGGCCGTACGGGAGTTGCGCCGCCAGCCGCGCGACGCGAGCGCGACGCGCGTCCGCAACCGGGACGCGGTGGACGGGCGGCCTCGGGGGCACCTGAGGAAGTTCGGGATCTCACGGGTGCGGCTGCGGGAGCAGGCTCATGCGGGGTTCTTGCCGGGGGTGCGGAAGGCCAGTTGGTAGCGGGGGTGGGGCGGGCGGGTGCGGTCAGGTGCGGTTAGGTGCCGTCTCGGGGTGGGGCGAGTGACTCCGACAGGTCGTCCAGGGCGTCCAGAAGCAGACCCGCGCCCTTGCGCAGCAGGGGGTCCTCCATCAGCGGCCCGAGGTTCGCGACCGTCTCGCGGAGCTCGTCCCACTCCGGCACCTTGCGCTCCCGTACCGCCTTCCCGCCCCGCTCCGTCGACCGGCGCAGCTCCTCCGCGAGGGTCGCGGCGGCCGGGACGGGCGGGGCGCCGCGTTCCGGCAGGTGCGCCTCCATCAGCATCGCGACCCGGCTGAACTGGGCCAGGGCGTGCCCCGCGTCGTCCGCCGCGGCCCGTGACAGGCCGCGGTGGCGCACCGGTTCGTGGGTCGCCCGGTCCAGGGCCTCCTGCCAGGCGATCCGGGTGGCCCGGGTGTCGAGCAGCGCCTCGCGCACGTCGGCGCAGAAGTGGCCGGCCGGGTTGGCGTAGTGGGCGACGACAGAGGCGGCGTAACGGCCGTCGGTCACCAGCCAGTCGGCGAGGCGGCCGCGCAGTCGGGGCGTCTCCCAGGCGGGGTAGACGGCGTACGCGAGCATCGCGAGGACGCCGCCGAGGAGGGTGAGGACCACCCGCTCGTACACGGTCTGGGTCCAGGCCGAACCGCCCATGCCGAGCAGGAAGACGACGTACGCGGCGACGCACACCTGGCTCACGGCGTACCCGGTGCGCATCAGCAGGTACATCCCGAAGGCGCAGGCCACGGCGAGCGCGGCGGAGGCGTACACGCCGGGGTCGGCGACCTCGACGACGGCGGTGGCGAGGGCGACGCCGACGAGGGTGCCGCCGAAGCGGGCGACGGAACGGGAGTACGTCTGCGAGAAGTCGGGGCGCATGACCATCACGGAGGCCATCGGGGCCCAGTAGCCGTGGCCGAGGGGGAGGGCGGAGCCGAGGACGTACCCGGCGGTGGTCACGGCGGTGACGCGGACGGCGTGCCGGAAGACCGGGGAGTCGGGGCGGAGTTCGGCGCGCATACGGGCGGCGACGACGGGGACGAGGCGGAGGAGGGTGGGGCGGGGGCGGCCGCTGGGGGTGGGGGGTTCGGTGGGCTTGTCGGCGCGGGCTTGTGTGCCGGTTTCTGTCCGGGGTTCGGCGGTCTCGACGACGTCGTCGAGGAGGGCGGCCAGGCGCACGGCCGCGCGGCGGGGTGGTCCGCCGAGGATGGCGCCGGTGTCGGGGGTACGGAGCGCGGCGACGGCGCCGGGCGGGAGGTCGACGGGCTCACCGTGCCGGATCGCGTGCGCGGCGGCGTCCAGGACGGAGGCGGCCGCGGCGAGGAGTTCGCGGACGCGGTCGCGTTGCGGGCCCTCGGCGGGGGCGCCGACGGCGGGGTCGGCGAGGGAGGCGAGCACGGGGCGGATCCGCTCGGCGAGGCCCCGGGCGCCGTGGAGTTCGGCGGGGCGGGTACGGGCCTGGCGGGGCGTGACGGCGGCGGCGCTGCGGGCGGTCATGAGGGGGACGGGGTCGAAGGGGGCGACCGGGTCCTGGCGAAGCCGCCGGGCGTAGTCCGCCTCGGCGGCGAGGGCGTCGGCGAGCGCGTCGCGCTGCGCGCCCCAGCGGCGGACGGGGAGCAGGACGACGAGGGCCGCCTGGACGACGCCGCCGACGGCGATCATCGCGGCGTGGCCGGCGGCTGCGGCGACGGAGGTGGGCAGGGTGACGGTGACCAGCATCATCGCGACGTTGGAGGACGCGATGATGCCGATGGTCGGGCCGGCGGCCCAGGCGAGGCCGGACAGGAACGTCCAGACGGCGAGCAGCGCGAGGAAGGGGCCGGGGTGGGTGCCGGCGCCGGTGACGTAGCCGAGGAAGGTCGAGACCGCGAGGCTGGCGCCGGAGGCGAGGGCGAGGGTGGGGCGGGGGCGCCACGACCGCTGGAACGTGGCGATGGCCGCCTGGAAGGCGCCGAACGCGGAGCTGATGGCGGCTCCCGGCCCGAAGAGCGCGAGCGTCACGCCGACGACGAGGGCGAGGCCGAGGGCTGCGCGGGCGGCGACGAGCGGTTCGAGCCGGCGCCGCTCGACGGTGAGCCCGGAACGGGCGGTCGCTTTCAGGGCCCGGAGCCAGCTCATGGCGGGAGCCTAGCCGCGAAGCGGTACGAAGGGGGCTATTCCCCCCACCCCACCCCTTCCCGAAACCCTGCCGGGGGCGTGGGGGGGTGGGGGGGGTGGGTCGGGGGACCTGCCCCCGGCCGGTAGGGCGGGCACGGCCGGGAGGGGGCGGGACGGGCCCCACCGGGAGGGGGCGCCACTGGCGGGTGGGACCTTGCGGCGGGGTACCGCTGGAGGAACGCGCTGGTGGGGGCGGGAGGTGGGCGCCGCCGGGGAGGGCACGGCCGGGAGGCGCAGGGCACCGCCGGTGGGTGGGGCCTTGTCGGGGTGCCGCCGGAGGGGCCTGGTGGGGGTGGTGCGGGGGCGCGCCAGGTCAGGGTGGTGGGGCCGGACGCCTGGGCGGCGCAGGGTCGCGCCCGCCGGGGGCCGGTAGGGCCGGCGCCGCCGGCGGGTGGGGCCTTGTGGCGGGGCGCCGCCGCGGAGGGGCGGGGCGCTCGGCCTGGGGCGCGGGGTTGGGACGTTGCGGGTCGTGCGGGTCCGCCCTGGGGGCGTGTGGCGCAGCGGCGGCACCATCGCCCAGGTCGACTGATGCCACGCTTGGCGCCGAAGGCGCCACTCCCTCCGTGGGCAATAAGTTGGCTGGTCAGAGGAGGCATCCACCCCCCTCCCCCTGCGAACGACCCTCCCCCACGCCGGGGCGCCATCCCATCGACTCACGCCAATGGCTCGCCATGGCGCCATTCATGTGCCACTATGGCGCCACACGGTGAAGCAAACGCTGAGGCACCTAAGGGGTCGGATCATGGAGACAGCGCAGAGCAGTCGGCAGGTCGCCTCGCCCGGTGCGGTTGTTGCCTTCGTGCGGTTCGTGCTCTGTGGGGGTGGCGTCGGGGTCGCTTCCAGTTTTGGGGTGGCCGCGCTCGCCTCCTGGGTGCCCTGGGCGCTGGCGAACGCGCTCGTCGCCGTTGTCTCCACGGTGCTCGCGACCGAGCTGCACGCGCGGTTCACGTTCGGGGCCGGTCGGCGGGCGACTCGGCGTCAGCACGTGCAGTCGGCCGGGTCCGCGGTGGCCGCGTACGCGGTGACCTGTGTGGCGATGTTCGTCCTGCAGCAGCTCGTGGCCGCGCCCAGTGCGGTGCTTGAGCAGGTCGTCTATCTGTCCGCCTCCGCGCTCGCCGGTGTCGCGCGGTTCGTCGTGCTGCGGCTCGTCGTCTTCGCACGGAAGCGGTCCGGCCGGACGGTCACCCTCACCCGCGCCGCCGTCGAACCCGCCGCGCTCTGCCGCGCCGCCTGACCGCCCCCTACCCGCCCTCGACCTCTCCCTGTCCCCGGCGCCCCAGGCCCGCCGCGTTCGCCGCCGTCGTGCCGTGGGTCCAGCCCGCCTCGTCCCACATCGCCCGCACCCGGGTCGTCCGCGTCTGCGGGAACATCTCGTCCGTGTGGGACGTGACCGCGGCCTCGCGGCTGCGCAGCGCCGGAAGCAGCGTCGGCTCCTCCGCCGTCACCCGGCGCGCGGTCGCCGCGAGGCGGGTGCCCAGGCGGTTCGCGTACGCCAGCAGGAACGACTGCCGGAAGGACTTCGTACGCTTCCGGCCACCCGCCCGCTGCTCCGCCTCCGCGCGCGTCATCGCCGCCGTCCCCTGCACCAGGAGCGAGGTGTACAGCAGCTCCACCGGATCCAGGTCCGCCTCGAAACCGACCACCGTCGAGAAGCCGTACGGCTCGTTCCACACCGCCCGGCAGTGGTTCGCCGTCGCCACCGCGTCCAGCAGGATCGCCTTCGCCTGCTCGTACGGCGGCTCCACCCCGATCCGTATCGCCCCCGGCACATCTCCGGAGGGCGTACGCGAGGCGAGCGCCGCCTCGTCCAGGCTGTGGCGGGCCATCAGTTCCTGGGCCTTGGCGGTCAGCGCCTCCGCCTCCTCCGGGTACCCCGTCGCCTCCGCCTTCGCCAGCAGCGCCCGGACCCGCGTCAGCATCCGCGGCTCCCCCGCCGCCGGCGCCGGAAGCGCGTCGCCCGGCACCGGGCCCACCGGTTCCAGGGACGGCAGCCGTACCAGCAGGCGGTACAGCTCGAGGGCCGTCGTCGCCGACGAGAAGCGGTCCGAGCCGCCACGGGCGGGCTTCGTTTCCAGGTCTGCCAGTTGGGCGGCCCAGCGGTGCGGCAGGTGTGCGTAGGCGGCCGTCTCCGCCGCGATCAAGGAGCCCGCGAGGCGTACGTGTTCCTCCGCCAGGTCCCGCTTCACCAGGCGTACGAGATCCGCCGGCTGCCAGCCCCGCTCCCATGTCTTCCGTACGAACTCCTCGCCCCGGCGCGCCAGTTCCGCGTCCGCCGAGCGGTCCGCCGCGAGCAGCGACGCCGCCGTGTCCAGGGGCGTGTCCTCGTCCGTGTACAGAGCCGTCTCCAGGGCCCTGTCCACCGTCGTCTTCGTACTCACTTCTGCCTCACGTCTGCTTCGCGTCCCATGCCTCGCGCGCCCGGCCGATCACCGCGCGGTGGTCGAGCGACCAGTCGATCAGCTGCTTGATCAGGTGCGTCATGCTGTGCCCGGTCGCCGTCAGCTCGTACTCCACCTGCGGCGGGGTCGTCGGGTACACCGTCCGTGTCACCAGGCCGTCCCGCTCCAGGCGGCGCAGGGTGAGGGTCAGCATCCGCTGCGAGATCCCGGTGACCAGGCGTTGCAGCTCCTTGAAGCGCCGTGCGCCCGCCGCCAGTTCGACGACGACGTGCACGGTCCACTTGTCGCCGAGGCGGTCCTGTACATCCCGTACGCCGCACTCCTCCGCACAGCTCACCAGGGGGCCGGTGGCGTCCGCCCCGGTGACCTCGGTGGTTACCTCGGTGTGCCCCTCGTACATGAATGTGCCTCCTTACAAGATCCGCGCCGTCGCCTCCAGGATGGTCCTCAACGGCCAGAACCACGAAACCAGGGGGAATCATGCTGCTCGTCACCGGTGTCTCCGGCGGGCTCGGCTCGCTCGTCGCGGAGCGCCTCGCCGGGCGGCAGGACGTCGTCCTCGGCACCCGCGCCGGGCTGCCCGGCACCCGGCCCGTCGACTTCGACGCGCCCGCGACCCTGCCGGAGGCCTTCGCCGGGGTGGACACCCTGCTGCTGATCTCGGCCGGGTACGGCGAGGACGACCTCGTGATCGCCCGGCACGAGGCCGCGATCTCCGCCGCCGAGGCGGCCGGGGTCCGGCACATCGTCTACACCAGCCTCTCCGGCGACGGCGACCACCTCACCTACTCCCTCGCCCACCGCTGGACCGAGCGGCGGCTCCAGCGGTCGAGCGTGGCGTGGACGGTGCTGCGCAACGGGCTGTACGCCGAGTTCCTCACCTGGATCGCGACGCCCGACGCCGACCACCGCATCACCGGCCCCCTCGGGGACGGCCGGCTCGCCGCCGTGGCGCGCGAGGACCTCGCCGAGGTCGCGGTCCGCGTCGCCACCGACCCGGCCGCGCACGCCGGCCGCACCTACGAGCTCGTCGGCGAACGGCCGCTCGGCGGGGCGGACCTGGCGCGTGCGCTCGGCGCCACGTACGCACCCGGGACCCTCGCCGAGGCGCGTACGGCGCTCGCGGCCTCCGGGGCCGTGGACTTCCAGGTGCCGATGCTGACGGGCACGTACTCGGCCATCGCGCACGGCTTCATGGACGGCACGGGGGTCACGAGCGACCTGCGGGAGCTGCTGGGGCGGGAGCCGCTGGACGCGCTGGAGGTGTTCGTGGCGGCGGTACGACGGGGGTAGGGGGTGAGGGGGTAGGGCCAGGCATACCTTGGAGACGCCCTTCAGTGGTCGTGATCGGAGGGCGGGGAGGCGATTCGCTTGAGGCATGACCTCAACTCGCCATTCCGGCCCTGGCCCTTGCGACGACATCGCCGTTCGGCTGATCGGGCTTCGCCGCCACCACCGTGACGTCCGCGCCCTGGACGGCGTCGATCTGGACTTCCGTACCGGGACCTTCACCGCTGTCATGGGGCCCTCCGGCTCCGGCAAGTCCACGCTGCTGCAGTGCGCGGCGGGGCTCGACCGGCCCACGGGCGGGACCGTCGAGGTGGGCGGGGTGGGGTTGGCGGGGCTCAGCGAGCGACGGCTCACGCTGTTGCGGCGGGACCGGATCGGCTTCGTCTTCCAGTCGTTCAACCTGCTGCCCTCCCTGACGGCCGCTCAGAACGTGGCCCTGCCGCTGCGGCTCGCGGGGCGGCGGGTGTCGCGGGGCGAGGTGCGGGCGGCGCTGGAGCGGGTCGGGCTGGGTGGGCGGGAGCGGCACCGGCCCGGGGAGCTGTCCGGTGGGCAGCAGCAACGGGTCGCGATCGCCCGGGCGTTGATCACCCGGCCCGCGGTGCTCTTCGGTGACGAGCCGACCGGGGCCCTGGACTCGACCACCAGCCGCGAGGTCCTGACGATGCTGCGGGAGCTGGTGGACCGGGACGGCCAGACGATCGTCATGGTGACGCACGACCCGGTGGCGGCGGCGCGCGCGGACCGGGTGGTGTTCCTGGTCGACGGGCGGGTGGAGGGCGAGCTGTACGGGCCCACGGTGGAGGGGGTAGCGGGGCGGATGGCCGGGTTGGAGACGGGTGCCGCCCTTGGTGTGGCCGGCTCCGGGGTGGCCCGGGACGGGGCGGAGGTTCCTCCGTGCTGACCGTCGTTCTCTCCGGGCTTCGGGCCCGATGGGCCGCCTTCCTCGGGAGTTTCGTCGCCCTCGCCCTCGGCGTCGGGCTGCTCGCGACCATGGGCCTCGGCCTGTTCGCCACCTTCGACGCGCCCGAGCGTGCCCCGCAGCGGTTCGCCGCGGCGCCGGTGGTCGTAAAGGGGCGGGACGCTGTCACCGTAGAGGTACGGCGGGGTCCGGGCACCGCCACCGTGTCGCAGAAGCTCGACCGTCCACAGCCTGTGGATATCGAACTGCTTGCCGAACTGAAGGCCCGCTGGACTGTCACCACCGCCGGTGGCCCCGACGCCGTCGGCGTCCACGGCCCCGCCGCCGAGGTCCGTACGCTCGTCGGCGACCGGGCCCAGGTGCTCACCGGGAACGAGCGGCGGCTCGCCGACCCGGAACCGGAGCGGGACGCCGAGGCGCTCGTCGCCGTCAACGCCCTACTCGGCACGGCCGGGGGCGTCACCACCTTCGTGTCGGTCTTCGTCGTCGCGTCCACGTTCGCGTTCGCGGTCGCCCTGCGGCGGCGCGAGTTCGGGCTGCTGCGGACGGCGGGCGCGACGCCCGGTCAGGTACGGCGGATGCTCCTCGCGGAGGCCGCCGGTGTCGGGGTGCTCGCCTCGGCCGCCGGGTGCGTGCTGGGCGCGTGGGCGGCGCCGTGGCTGGCGCGGGTGCTCGTGGAGGGGGGCCTCGCGCCCGAGTGGTTCGCGATCGGTGGCGCCGCGTGGCCCTTCCACGTCGCGTTCTGGACAGGCGTGACCGTCGCCCTCACCGGGGCCTTCGCCGCCTCGCGGCGGGCGGGGAGGGTCGGTCCCGCGGACGCGCTGCGGGAGGCGGACGTCGACGCGGACGTGCTGCCGCTCGGCCGGGCCCTGCTCGGCACGGGGCTGCTGGTGACGGGCGCGGGGCTGCTGGTGTGGACGGGTCTCACCGAGCCGTCGGAGCTGCTGAAGCGGAAGACGTACACGACGGTGCCGATGCTGCTGATCGCGGGCGTGGCCCTGCTGGCCCCGGCGCTGGTCAGGCCGGTCGCGCGGGCGGTACGGCTGCCGGGGGCGACGGGGATGCTCGTACGGGAGAACAGCGCGGCGGCCGTCCGCCGTACCGCCGCGGTCGCCGCGCCGGTCCTCGTGACGGTCGCGCTGGCCGGCTCGCTGCTTGGTGCGTCGACGACGGTCACGAGCACGAAGGCGGCGGAGGCGCGGGAGCAGACGCGTGCGGAGTGGGTGGTGACGGGGGACGACCTGCGGCCGGTGCCGGGTACGTCGGCGACGGGCGCGACCTCCGTCTTCGTACGCGACGGGGCGGAGGCGCTGGTGAAGTACGGCGCGCGGGCGGTCTCCGACCCGGCGGCCTTCGCGGAACTGACGCGGCTGCCGGTGGTGGCGGGGGACGTGGCCGACCTGGACGACCGGTCGATCGTCGTGAACGAGGAGTTCGAGCGGAGGGGGGTGGGTGACGTGGTGGAGGTGTGGCGGGCGGACGGGAGCGGACCGGTACGGCTGCGGGTGGTGGCGGTGCTGGCGCTCGGGACGGGTGACAACGGGCCTTACGTGACGCGAGCGAACGCGCCGGGGGCGGTCGTGGACCGGATCGATGCGGGGGGTGTGGGGGCGGGGGCGGCTTTGGCGGGGGCTGGTGGGACGGTACGGAGTGTGGACGCCTGGGCCGCCGCCACGCACCCGGCCTCCAGCCCGGAGACCCGGCTCGGGCTGCTCCTGGTCCTCGGCATCGCGCTCGTCTACACGGTGATCGCCCTCGCCAACACCCTCCTCATGGCGACGTCGGTACGCGGCGCGGAACTGGCCGCGCTCCGTCTCGCCGGCGCCACCCGCGCCCAGATCCTGCGGGTCGTGACGGGCGAGTCGGCGCTCGCGGTGGCGATCGGTACGGCGCTGGGCCTCGCGGTGACGGCGGCCTGTCTGGCCGTCCAGGGCGCCGCCCTCGCGGCCCTCTCGGCCCCGGTCGCGCTCGCCGTGCCGTGGGCCGCCGTGGGCGGGGCGGCGGGCACCTGCGCCCTGGTCGCGGCGGCCGCCTCCGCCCTCCCCGCGTGGCGCGCGACGCGCTGAGCGGCGAAGGTGGGTGGACGGGGCGGTGACCAGGGTCGGAGCCGGGTCACCGCCCCGTCCTGGGGTTCGGGGGTCAACATCGGGGCACGCACACCACTCGTTCCAGTGGTCATGAGTCATTGGCATATGCCAGCCGACTCTGCGCCCTCTACGTTCCCCGCATGGTCACTTCATCGCATGAGGCCTCTCATCGGATCTTCCAGGACCGGCCGGAGCTGCTGACGCCGGTCTTCCAGATCCTCGGTGTGCGGCTGGCACCCAAGGCGTCGATCGAGGCGCTGACGCCGGACATGACCGCGTTACGGCCACTGGAGCGCCAGGTCGACAGCGTCTTGCGCGTCACCCCGTCCGAGGGGGCGCCCTTCCTCCTCGCGATCGAGCTGCAGGGTCGGCGGGACCCGGAAAAGGGGCCGAGTTGGGCGTACTACCTCGCGTACCTCAGGGAGAAGTACGCGATGCCGGCGCTCCTTCTCGTCGTCTGCCCGGACCGGCGCACGGCCCGATGGGCCGCAGGCCCCTTCAACACCGGCGTCGACCACTGGCACGCCCTCACCACCCGCCCCCTCGTCCTCGGCCCGGACAACGTCCCGGTGATCACCGACCCGGACGAGGTGAGCCGGAATCTGGCCATGGCGGCCTTCTCCGTCATGGCCCATCGCCGCGATCGGGACATGACGGCGACCTTGGAGGCCCTGGCACACGCCGTGGGCACGGCCGGCGACGACTCTGACTCCGTCGCGTACTACTCGGAACTGCTGGAGATCGGCCTGGGCGACACCCCGGCCCGCACGACCTGGAGGAAATTGATGAGCGTGGGCAGCTTCTTCCCCGGCCGAGGGACTCTCGTCGAGGAGACGTTCCTCAAGGGCAAGGCCGAAGGCGAGGTGGCAGGCAAGGCGGAGGCCAAGGCCGAAGCCGTCCTCCGCGTGCTCGCCGCGCGAGGGGTCGACGTCCCCGAGGCCGCCGCCCTGCGGATCTCCTCGTGCACGGACACCGACGTCCTCGACACCTGGCTCGACCGCGCGATCACGGCCACCACCGCCGAGGAACTCTTCGCCGGCCGGCCCGCCGGCTAGGACGTGTCTCGGAGGTGCTCTAGGTTGGCCGACGTGAGTGCGCGGGAGCGGAGCTACCGCTATGTCGGACCGGTCGAGCTGAAGGCCGCGGTCAGGCCTGGCCGCGGCGGGTGTCGGATCAGCTCGGCGGCTGACTTCGGTAGCTGGATCGCTGAGCGATCGACGGCGGAGCTGGCCGAGCCATTCACCTTCGTGGTCGGTATGGACGGTGTACTTCGGCTGGCGCCGCGACGAAGCGAGCATGTGGCCTGTGCCGAAGGAGACACGGTTCTGAGTGCCGGCGAGATCAGCTTCACGTGCGAGGCGGACTGGTGGGCCGTGAGCGAGGTCAGCAACCAGTCCACCGGATATTGCCCGGACGTCACCTCCTGGCCGGAAGTCGCCCGCGCTCTCGATGACGCAGGGCTCGGACACCCCTCCGCCTTCACCCACGGAGTGGTGTTCCGGCGCTGCCCCACCTGCCAAGGGCACAACATCGTCCGCGAGGACGACTTCGTCTGTGTCTTCTGCGACAGCGATCTGCCTGCGATGTGGAACGTGGATCCCTCCGTCTGACGACTGAGGATCCACAGCCACTCACTGATGACAGCGACGAGGACGGTCGCCTCGTAGCACCGACCGCCACGTCGAAACACGGCCTTGAGGCCGCTACCCCAGTCGCGACGGCCTGGGGCCTCGGGCCCCTCGGTCCGCGCGGCGTAGTTCTCCGGCTCCCAGGGCGAGGCAGGCGGCGGTGATGAAGAGCGTGCCTGGGATGCCGAGCATCATGCGTTGATCGGCCTCCAGGACGGCCTCGTACTGGGGCTGGGAGATCTCGCGCGTGCCGCGGTTGTGGGGTGTGGTGTCGAAGGCGTAGTGGTGGCCGTTCTTCGCCTCGGCGGACTGGAGGTTCCCCTGCTCCTCGGCGGGGAGTTGCATCACCACACCCGCCAGGGCCAAGGCCGCCAGGCCCAGTTGGGCCCGGTGGGGGAGGCAGCGGAAGGCCTGCCACACCGTGTGGTGGTCCGCGCCGGTCAGCATCACGCGGGCCAGAGCGGCCAGGAAGATCGGGAAGAGCAGCGCGACGATCACGATCATCGGCCATCCCGACCCCGTCAGCGGCAGCGTTCCGGGCAGCCACGTGAGGCCCGTCAAGAGCAGCAGCGTGGCGCCCAGCGCCGTCGCTACGCCACCGTGCAGTTTGTAGGTCCACCCCATGGGCCACAGCCTGGCACGGCGGGGCTCGGTTACGGGAGGAGGATCAACTTGCCCTGGGATCGGGCGGATTCGCTCAGTTCCTGGGCTCGGGGCGCCTCCTTCAGGGGGAAGGTTTCCGCCACGCGGATCGTCAGGGCGCCGGTTGCCGTCAGGTTCGCCTGGGTCGTGAGGTCCTCGCGGACCTGTTCCGGAGTGCCGAGCGTGCCCGAGAAGACGATGCCGTGGGTGTGCGCGTCCGGGGACGCGATCGTGATGATGCGGGTCTTCTCGCCCGCCATCAGGTCGATCGAGACCGGCAGCGTGTCGTGGCCCGCCGCGTCGAAGACCGCGTCGATGCCGGCGGGGGCCGCCGTGCGGACGCGGGTCGCGAGGCCCTCGCCGTACGTCACCGGGATCGCGCCCAGGGACTTCAGGTACGCGTGGTTCCGCTCCGACGCCGTGCCGATCACCGTCACGCCTGCCGCGACCGCCAGTTGGACCGCCGCCGAGCCGACCGCGCCCGCCGCTCCGTGCAGCAGCAGGGTCTCGCCCTCCCGCACGTCCAGCAGGCGCAGCACCCGCGCCGCCGTCTCGCCCGCCACGGGGAGGCTCGCGGCCTGCTCCCAGGAGAGTTCCGCCGGCTTCGGGACGTACAGGTCCGACAGCGCGTACTCGGCGTACGCGCCCGTCTTCGTCCAGCCCAGGACCTCGTCGCCGACCCGCACCCCCGACACCCCCGGGCCCAGCGCGTCCACCGTGCCCGCGAACTCCAGGCCCGGGATCGCCGGGAACGTCGTCGGGTAGAACTGCTCCACCCAGCCGTAACGGCGCTTGTAGTCCACGGGGTTGACGCCCACCGCCGCCACCTTCACACGGACCTCGCCCTCCCCCGGCTCGGGCACCGCGACGCCCGACTCGTGGCGCAGGACCTCCGGGCCCCCGAACTCCTCGTACACGATCGCTTCCATCTCGGCCTCCGTAGACTCTTGTTCGTCGATGAGGCCAGCTTGTCCTCTCTCGCTACCTTCTCCGCCCGTCGTTCGGGTAGGGCTGGCTGGTCGAAAGGACAGGCCTAAGCTCACCCCTATGGACGCGATCACGCTCACCACCGCGTACGAGGTCATCCGGCAGCCGCTCGGTCAGATCCTGCCCCGACTCTCCGCCGCCCTCGGCCCGCTCATCCCGCACCGCGCCGCCGCCGAACTCGCCACGCACTGCGCCCATTCCCCGTACAAGAGCGTCGGCGAGCCCGCGCACGGGCTGCCGACCGCCGCCGAACTCACCCCGCTGCTCGCCTCCGGCACCCCCGGCCAGCCCTGGCAGGGGCGTGCCGTCGTCGGCGGTGCCGAGCGCGAGATCGTCGCCGTCACCAGCGACGCGACCGCCCGGCGGTCCGTTCTTGTCCTCGTGCGGGACGAGGGTGGGGTTGTGTCCGATGACGTCCTCGGCGTCGCTCAGGTCCTCTGGGATCTTGTCACCAGTCACTTCGACCGGTTCGCCGTCGAAGCCATGCCCGGTGCCCTCGCCCGGTCGCGGGCCGCCGCCGACACCCGGGCGCGGGTCATCGCCGAGCTGACCACCACGCACTCCTCGGCGCTCTCCGGGATCCTCGCCGTGCTCCGCAGCCGCACCCTCGACGACGCGGCCGCCCGGGCCACCGCCACCGACCTCGCCGTCAACGCGCTGATCCAGATGCGGTCGGAGGCGGAGCGGGACCGGTCCGTCGCCGAGGAGCCCGCCCTCGAAGCGTTCGAGCGGCTCGCGGACGGGCTGCGCACGATGCTCCGGCACAGTCCCGTACGGCTCGAACTCGGGCCCCCCGCCACCTCCCGCACCCTGCCCGCCGATGTCGCCCACGGTGCGCGGGCCATCGTGCGCGCGCTGCTGCTCGTCGTCCTCGAACAGGAGGCGGTCGGCCGGGTCCACGTCGGCTGGCAGGTCACCGAGCACGAGCTGCGGGCCACCCTGCGGGACGACGGGCCCGGCGCCCTGGACGGCTGCCCGGCGGGCGCCGGGAGCGTCACCGACCGGCTCGACGTGCTCGGCGGGCAGCTCGAGTTCGACGCCGTCCCCGGCTGGGGCACGACCTTCACGGCGACCCTGCCGCTCGCCACCCCCGACGCGCCCGTCGCCGCCGTCGACCCGCTCACCGGGCTCGGCGAACGCGAACTGGAGGTCCTCACCCATCTCGCCCTCGGTCACCGCAACCGGCAGATCGCGGCCGCGCTGCACATCAGCGAGTCCACCGTGAAGTTCCACGTCGCCAACATCCTGAACAAGCTCGGGGTGGGGTCCCGGGGCGAGGCCGCCGCGCTCTTTCACCGGGCGGCCTAGCCCGAAGTCCCTCTCACGCAGAGCGGCGAAAACCGCGTTGTCAGTGGTGGGTGCCAGACTCGCACCCATGAGCGAGAGGTGGGCGCTGGCCGCCGAAGCGGAGGGGGACGGAGCGCGGCTCGTCCCCCTCGGCCCCGACGCGCTGCCCGCCGGACCCGTCCTGCGCGAGCCGGACCTCGTCGAGGCCGTCCGCTCCCGGCCCGGCGTCGCCCGCTGGGTGTGGCGGTCCACCGCCGAGGTCCACCCCCGGCTGCTCGACGCCGGGGTGCGCGTCGAGCGGTGTTACGACATCGAGGTCGCCGAAGGGCTCCTGCTCGGCCACGAGGGGCGGCTCGGAGAGCCCCGGTCCGCGGCCGCCGCCCTCGCCCGCCTGCGGAACGCCCCCGTACCGCCCGATCCGCCCCAGCGCGCCGCCGAGCCCGGCTCGCAGGACTCCCTCTTCGAGGCGAGACCCAGCGCCACCGCCGTCTCCTTCGAGGACCTCCTCGCCGTCTACGCCGAGCAGCAGGCCCGCCACGACCGGACCGCGCACCCGGGGCGGATGCGGCTGCTCACCGCCGCCGAGTCCGCGGGCATGCTCGTCGCCGCCGAGATGCACCGGGCAGGGCTGCCCTGGCGGGCCGACGTCCACCGGGAGCTGCTGCAGGAGCTGCTGGGCGAGCGGTACGCGGGCGGGGGCGAGCCCCGGCGCCTCGCCGAGCTCGCCGACGAGGTCTCCGCCGCCTTCGGCCACCGCGTCCGACCCGACCTGCCCGCCGACGTCGTCAAGGCCTTCGCCCGGGCCGGGATCCGGGTACGGTCCACCCGTCGCTGGGAGCTGGAGGAGATCGACCACCCCGCCGTCGCTCCGCTCGTCGCCTACAAGAAGCTGTACCGGATCTGGACCGCCCACGGCTGGTCCTGGCTCCAGGACTGGGTGCGGGACGGGCGCTTCCGGCCCGAGTACCAGCCCGGGGGCACGGTCACCGGCCGCTGGACCACCAACGGCGGCGGCGCCCTGCAGATCCCCAAGGTCGTCCGGCGGGCCGTGGTCGCCGACGAGGGCTGGCGGCTCGTCGTCGCGGACGCCGACCAGATGGAGCCCCGGGTCCTCGCCGCGATCTCCCGCGACCCCGGCCTGATGGAGGTCGCCGGACACCCCGACGACCTGTACCGCCGGCTGTCGGACCGGGCGTTCTCCGGCGACCGCGAGCACGCCAAGATCGCGCTCCTCGGTGCGATCTACGGGCAGACCAGCGGCGACGGACTGAAGAACCTGGCGGCGCTCCGCCGCCGCTTCCCGCGCGCCGTCGCCTACGTCGACGACGCCGCGAAGGCCGGCGAGGACGGGCTGCTCGTCCGGACCTGGCTCGGCCGGACCAGCCCGCGCGCCGTCGGCGCGGCCGAGGACGACGAGGCCGGCCTCCCCCAGGAGGGTGGCAGTGAGGGTGCGGGCGGCGAATCCGGCTCCGGGGAGGGCGAGTACACGCCCGGCTACGCCTCCGGCAACTCCCGGGCGCGCGGCCGGTTCACCCGTAACTTCGTCGTCCAGGGCAGCGCGGCGGAGTGGGCGCTGCTGATGCTCGCCGCGCTGCGCCGCGCCACCGCCGGGATGCGGGCCGAGCTGGTCTTCTTCCAGCACGACGAGGTGATCGTGCACTGCCCGGCCGAGGAGGCCGAGGCGGTGACGGAGGCGATCCGGGCGGCCGGGGACGAGGCCGGCCGCATCGCCTTCGGGCACACCCCGGTGCGTTTCCCGTTCACGACGGCGACGGTGGAGCGGTACGCCGACGCGAAGTGAGGGGCCCTGCGCGGAGGCCCGCCCCACGGCCCGCCACACCACGGCCCGCTACTCCGTCTCGAACTTCGACCACTTCGGGCTCAGCGCGATCTCCCTCAGCTGCTCCTTCGTCAGCGCGGGCTTCGCGCGTGTCGCGGCCTCGTGCTGTGCGCCCGTGTTGAACGCGGAGATCACCACCCGGAAGCCCGACGGCGTCAGGGACTCGGCCGTCCACGCCGTCACGCCCGCGCCGCCCTTCTCGCCGGGCTCCTCGGTCACCAGGACCAGGCGGCCGTCGGGCAGCTTGGTGCCGGCGGCCTTCAGGCGCGGGGCGACGTCCTCCATGTGGTTCTGCACGTTGATCTGGACGAGGCTCTTGCCCTTGCCGTCGTTCACGACCACGTACGCGAACTCCTCCTCCTGACCGCCGCTCGAGACCACCGTCAGGCCCTTCGGCATCAGCGAGCGCAGGGTCGCCCGGACGTCCGCGCCGTCCACCGAAGGCGGCGGGGTGTCCTTGCCCGGCGTGGGCTTCCCCTCGGGGACCGTCAGCTTCTTGAACAGCGGGCGCCAGCCCTCCGCCGTGACGAGCGTCTTCATCTGTGCGGGGCTGAAGGGCGGGTCCGTGCGGGTGACGTCGGAGTCCTTGGCGCTCGGCGCGTTGTACTCGCTCGCGTCGACCAGGAAGCCGTCCCTCGTGAGCAGGACCGCCCGCCAGTTCTTCGTGTCCGTGCGCCGGTCCGGGTACTCGTACCCCTGGAGGACCATCAGCCGGTCGCCGTTCGGCAGCTTGCTGCTCGTGCAGGCGTCGTGGGGGACGTACAGCGGGTCCGGGCACGTGACCTGGCCCGCGGCCGACTCCTCGCTCTCCCCCGCCCGGTAAAGACCGACGGTGACACCCGCCTGGCCCTTGCCGTCCTCGTACACGGCCGTGATTGACGTGGAGTCGCTGTGCTCGACTGTCCAGGTGCCGGCCGGGGTGTTCGCCTTCAGCACGGCCGCCAGAGCCGACTCGGGACCCGTGCTCCTCGACGCGGCGACCGAAGAGCCGTCGGTCCCCTTGCCCGAACCGCCCGAACCCAGCAGGTCTCCGGCGTACACCCCGCCGACGCCCACCACCCCGAACGCGAGGACCCCGCAGGTCACCGCCGTCGCGCGACGGCGCCTCACCTGGCGCCTGCCACGGGTCAGGCCGCCGGCCACGAGGCCGCGGCTGTCCTCGGTGGCGAATCCGTCACCGGTACGGCGCAGGGCCGCACCGAGCTCGTCCTCGAAACCGTCGTGTCCCTCGTTCAGAGGCATGCCGAATCACCGTCTCCGGTCCATGAGTGAAGTGAAGGGTAGGTGGAAGTGAAGGGTGGAAGCTGAAGCAGCTGACGTACTCGCTGGTCAGGCGGTCAGTGAGGGGCGAACTCGACGATGCTGCCGCCGAGCCGCTCCCGGAGCTTGGCCAGCGCCCGGGACGTGCGCGTACGGACCGCCGCCGAGCTGACGTGGAGCGCGTCGGCCGTCTCCTCGACGCTGCGGTCCTCCCAGTACCGCAGCACCACCACCGCCCGGTCCTTGGGCGCGAGCGCCGCCAGCGCGTCGAGCAGGGCGATCCGCAGCGTCGGGTCGTCGCCGTCCTCCGGCGCCCGGTCGGGCAGCTCGCCCAGGGGACGCTCCGTCGCCGAGCGTCTCCGCCGGTGACTGAGGAACGTACGGACCAGGACGGTCTGCGCGTACCCGGCCGGGTTGCCGATCCGGTGGACGCGGCCCCACATCGCGTACATCCGGCCCAGCGTCTCCTGCACCAGGTCCTCGGCGAGATGGGTGTCTCCGCTGGTCAGCAGGCATGCCGACCGGTACAGATGACCCGTCCTGGCAGCTGCGAACTCCAGGAACCCGTCCGCACGGGACTGCTTCATGACCCTCCCCCCTGTCACGCGACTCACGCGACCCCCTACACCTCAATGACGCGTTGGGTCCGGGGAAATGTTTCACGCGAGTTGTGCCGATCCGGATCAGGCCTGATTCGAGCAGATTGTTACGTATTGCTCAGATTGGTCCCAGATGGGTATCTCTGGAACATGAACGGTTTTCTCGTGGATTCCGCAGGGGTCACGACGGCGGCCGGAGTCTGGCAGTCCGGACTGGCCCAGGTTCTCGGCGGCCTGGTCGTGGTCGCCGTACTGATCGGCGCGTTCTGGCTGGGGATGAGGGTCCGGGACAAAGAGTCCCCCACCCCCAAGGCCGAGGAGCATCCGCACCGGCCCGAGGGCGGACTTCCCGGCGAGATGTCCGAGTACCGGCGGCCGGCGGAGATGCCCCACACCGACGGCGAGCACCGCCTCATGCCGTACGAGCTCAAGAACGGCGGCACCTCGGGCACCGAGACCTCGCCCGACCCGCCGACCGAGGAGAAGCGCAAGTGGGGCGGGATCTCCAGCGGCGGCTTCGGCAGCGGCGGGACGGGTCACGGCGACTGAGCCCGCGACCCGCCACGACCCGCCGAGGCATGCCCCGAACCTGCGACGGCCTGCACAGGCCGCACGGCCTGCCACGACCTGTCACGGAGGTGACGCAGAGAGGTGGTCGATCACGCGGTGAGCCATGACGATGCCGCGCGGCTGCGGGCGATCGCGTACCGGATGCTGGGCTCGTTCGCCGAGGCCGACGAGGCTGCGCAAGCGGTACGAGCCGTACAGGCCGCCGGGTCCGTGGCGGACATGGCGGATGTGGCCGACGCCGATGCCGCCGTCGCGCGCGTCTGCCTGGAACGGCTGCGTGCCCGCGAGTCCCGGCGCCAGGACCCCTGGGATCCCTGGGCCACGGGCGAGCCCCGCGAGTCGGTGCGCGGGGCCGACGACGTCGACCCGGCTCTGTTCGCCGCGCTCGACGCGCTGACGCCCGCCGAGCGGGTGGCGTTCGTGCTGCACGACATGTTCGCGGTGCCGATCGACCACGTCGCGCCCGTCGTGGACCGCACCCCGGCGGCGACCCGGCAGCTGGTGAGCCGGGCGGCCACCCGCGTGCGGGGTACGGAGGAGATGCCCGAGCCGGACCTTCCGCGCCAGCGGGAGGTCGTGGCCGCGCTGCACGCCGCCGCGCGCGACGGGGACTCCGACGCCGTGCGCGCGCTCCTCGACCCGGAGGTGCTCCTGCGCGCCGACGCGGAGGCGGTACGGGCCGGGGCGGCCGTCGCCCACGGGGCCCAGGCGGTCTCGGAGCGCCTCGCCGAGCTGGCGCGGAAGGCCCGCCCCGCGCTCGTCGACGACGCGGCGGGGCTGGTGGGGGCGGGGGCGGGTGCCGCCTTCGTGATGGCGTTCACCGTGATCGACGGGCGCGTGACGGCCGTCGACGTCCTGATGGACCCCAGCCATCTGGAGCGCATGCGCGTGGAGGTCCTGGAGGTCGGCTGAATCCGGCCGGGCACCCTCCGCGAGCGTCCCCGCGAGCGCCTCCGCGATGAGTTCCGCCGGACCGGGCAGTCTGCCCCTCGACAACCTCAGGCCCCGGACCACCTCAGGCCGAGGACAACCTCAGGCCCCGTAGGAGACGACCCGTGCACCAGGAACAGCTGCTCAGAGTCATGAACTTCTGCGTCTCGCGCGACGGATACGGCGCGGGCGAGAACCAGAGCCTCGAACGGCCCTTCGGCCACGCCGATCCCGGGACCATGTTCTCCTGGGCCGGTGCCACGGCGAGCTGGCCGAACCGCACCGACCCCGGGGGCACCCGGGGCATCGACGACTACTTCACCCGGGACTTCCTGAACAACATCGGCGCGGAGATCATGGGCCGGAACAAGTTCGGGCCCCAGCGCGGCCCCTGGAAGGACCTGGACTGGCTCGGGTGGTGGGGCGACGAACCGCCCTTCCACACCCCGGTGTTCGTGATGACCCACCACGTGCGGCCGTCCTTCTCGCTCTCCGACACCACCTTCCACTTCGTCGACGCCGACCCCGCCACGGTCCTCGCCCAGGCGCGCGAGGCGGCCGACGGCAAGGACGTCCGGCTCGGCGGCGGGGCCGCCACGGTCCGGGAGTTCCTCGACGCCGACCTCGTGGACACCCTCCACGTCGCGGTCTCGGACGGCGTGGAGCTCGGGGCGGGCTCGCGGCTCTGGGAGTCGCCGGACGAGCTGCTCGACCGGTTCCACCTGGAGGTCGTGCCCAGCCCCAGCGGTGTCACCCACCACCTCTTCTGGCGGAAGTGAGCCCCAAGAGCCCGAGGAAGCGCCGAGAAAGCGGACGGCCTCAGCCGACGACGCTCCCCTCCCGGGCCGCTATGTGCGCCGGCGGTTCGATGTCCGCCGGCAGCACCGGGTCCGGGATCAGGGGGCCGAAGGTCGTGACGAGCGGGAGGACCCCGGCCCACAGGCCCAGTTCCGCGTCCGGGCCGTCGCCGTCGTCCGGCGGGCCCGAGGCGATCTTGACCGACGCCTCGGTGAGGTCGAGGGCGAGCAGCGAGGTCGCCGCCAGCTCCTTGCGGCTCGGCCGGCGGGCGTACTCCCACTGGCCCGGCGCGCTCTGTTCGGTGAGCGCGCGCAGCCCGCGCAGCTTCTCCTCCGGGTCGGTCACCTCGCGCGGAACGCCGTAGATCATCGCGCAGCGGTAGTTGACCCCGTGCTCGAAGACGGACCGGGCGAGCACAAGCCCGTCGACGTGCGTCACCGTGACGCAGACCGTGGCGTCGGGCGCCTGGACCAGGCTGCGGCTGGCGACGGAGCCGTGAAGGTACAGCCGGCCGCCCTCGGCGCCGTACTCGGTCCCGTACACCGTGGGCACGACCATCGGGGTGCCGTCGACGGTGACGCCGAGGTGGCAGAGGAACCCGGCGGCGAGCACCGCCTCCAGATCGGCACGCCGGTGGCTGCCCTTGTCGCGCATCCGGCGGAGGCGGGTGCGCTCGGTGGGGGCGAGGTCGTCCGGTGCGGCAGGTGTCCGTTCGGAGGCGGTGCTCATGGAGTCCTCTTCGTATGTGGTCGGATGACCCGATTTCTACGTCCTCCGGACCCCGCCCCGCCACCCTCGCCCGCCTGCCGGACAGCCGCTAGGGGCATAGGTGGCGCGGGCTCACTTGGCCGCCTCCGGTTCCGGGCTCGCCACCCTGTCACCGGAAGCGGAGCCGGCGCCAGAGCCAGAGCCCGACCCGGCGCCGGAGCCCGACCCGCGCAGCCCGGGCAGGAGCAGCACGAGGGCGGCGACCACGAGCACGCCACCGGACCAGACGATCGAGGCGGCGATGCCGACGAACCCGGCGAGCAGACCGCCCACGACGACGCCGATGACGGTGAAGTTGACCATCAGAGCGTTGAGCAGGCCGACGCCCCGGCCGCGCAGCTCCTCGGGGAGGTCGCTGAGCAGCGTGTTGGCAACCGGCACCTGGAAGAGGCCGGAGCCGAGACCGGCGAGCACGCACCACGCCATGACGACGACCAGGCCGACCGCGCCCCGGTCGGTGCCGTCCCAGACGGCGCCGGTGGGGGCGAGGAGCAGCAGCGAGGCGCCGAAGACCACGATCGAGCCGATGAGCAGCTTGCGGTCGGAGAACCGGCGGACCAGCGGCGGGCCGGTCAGGGCGCCGATGACGCTGCCCGCGCCGAACATCGCCTGCGCGAGGCCGTAGCCGGTGGCGGGCAGCTCGAAGACGTTCAGGAGCTGGGAGTTGAGGTGGGTGGTGAACAGGCCGAGAACCAGCATCACCGGGACCATGACGACGGCCAGGAACTTCAGCGACGGCACGGCGAGCACCCCGGAGATCCCGGTGCGCAGCGACTGCCAGTAACCCTCGCGCCCGCTGTCGGCGCCCCTGACGGGCACCTCCTTCAGGACGGCCATGCTGGCGAGAAGCACGGCGGAGATCGCGAACGTCGCCGCATCGAGCACGAAGACGAAGGTGACGCTGCCGAAGGCGATGAGCAGGCCGCCGAGCGCGGGGCCGATCAGGTTCAGGGTGTGGTTGGTCGACTGGAAGAGCGCGACGGCCGTGGGGATGCTGTGGCCGCGCACGATCAGCGGTATCGCCGTGATGCGGGCCGTCTCGAAGAAGGCCTTCGCGATGCCGCTGAGCAGGATCAGCCCGAGGAGGAGCAGCGGGGAGTCCCGTACGACGATCATCGCGAGGACCAGGGCGATCCGGACGATGTCGGAGCCGACCATGAGGTACCGGGCCGGCAGCCGGTCGGCGAGCGGGCCCACGAAGGCGCCGAGCACGCCGAACGGAAGGAGTTGGGCGATGACGACCAGCGAGACGTACAGGACCGGGTCGTCGGTCTCGGTGGCCACGACGTAGATCAGGGTGATCTTCGTGATGGCGTCACCGAGGAAGGAGGCGACGACGGCCAGCCAGTACCTGATGTACGTCCGGTCCTTCAAGAGCTCAAGCATGGTCGCCTCCGTCACCGCGCGGGGCGGCGTTCAGTACGTCGTTGAGCACGGCGGCGACGCCCTCGATGTGAGGGGCGCGCTCCGTCGTGCGGTGGTTGCCGTCGACCGGGCGGACGTCGAAACTCCGCGGGTGGCCGAGGTGCGCGTGCTCGTCGTCGGCGGTGCGCAGCACGGCGATCCGAAGCAGCGGCCCGTGGACCAGGTCGAAGGGGGCGCGCATCTCCTCGACGGCGTCAGCTCCGCGTCCCGCTCGTCGGCGGGAGCGGACCGCAGGTCGACGTGGCGGACGGGCACGCTCATGCTCGCGTGGACGACCTCGACGGGCGCCTGGCCGTCGTACTCAGAGGTCGTACGCATCGCCTCGTGGCGCTGGACGAACGCGTCGGTGGCGCGCTGCGGCGCGTCCCGGTCCAGTTCACCGTGCAGCTTCGAGGCGAACTGGCTGCCCCCGGAGTCGTAAGCCCTCCGCTCCACACCGCACCTCCACGTAAGCGCGGACCCCCGGGGCCCGGCTGGCTGAACTCGCCCCCACCCTGATCCGCACGCTCCACGGCACTCAACACCCACCCCATACCGACTCCCGAACCGAGGAATCGCCCCAGCCGATCAACCCACCCTCCCGGCAAATATTTGCAAGACACTGACCGGTTTTTGCGACGGTGCTGTACGGTACGCGCATGAAGAAGAGGCTGATCGACGTGGCGCAGTTCGCGGGCGTCAGTGAGGCGACGGCGCGGCGGGCGCTCCATGGCAGCTCCCTGGTGGCGCCGGCGACGCGCGAGCGGGTGCTGACGGCGCTCGACGTCCTCGGGCTGCCCCGCCCCGCGGGGCAGGAGAAGGAGCGGAACCTGTTGATCGGCGTGGTGGTGCCGAATCTGCAGAATCCCGTCTTTCCCGCGTTCGCGGAAGCAATCACCAGTCGGCTCAACAAGCGCGGCCTGGTGCCCGTGCTGTGCACCCGTACCTCCGACGGGGTGTCCGAGGCCAACTACATCGAGATGCTGCTCGCCCAGAACATCGGCGGGATCGTCTTCATCGGGTCCAGTTACGCGGATGCCGGCGCCGAGCAGGGGGCGGCCCTGAAGGAGCGCAAGGTGCCGCTCGTCCTGGTCAACCCGGCCGACGAGAACGCGGACGCGGTGCAGATCAGCGCCGATGACGCCGACGCGGTGCAGCAGGCGCTCACCCATCTGACCGGGATGGGGCACCGGCGGATCGGGCTCCTGGTCGGGCCCGTGGGGCACGTGCCGTCCGCCCGTAAGCTCGCCGCCTTCGCCGCCTTCTGGAAGGCCCGCGAGGTGGCATCCGAGGAGTGGAAGCCCCTGGTCGGACACGCCCTGTTCTCCATGGAGGCGGGCGCCGCCACGGCCGCCAGGCTCCTGCACGGCGGGGCGACGGCCATTGTTTGCGGAAGCGATGAACTGGCCCTGGGGGCGATCCGCGGAGCCCGCAGACTGGGCCTGGACGTACCGGGCGATGTCTCCGTGACCGGCTTCGACGACTCGCTGCTCATGGGGGCCGTCGACCCGCCGCTGACGACCTGCCGGCAGCCCGTGGCGCGCATGGCCGACGCCGCCGTGGAGGCGCTGACGATGCAGATGCGGGAACAGCCGGTGGAGGCCGGAGTGACCCCGTTCCAGACCCAGCTGATCGTCCGGGGTTCCACCGGAAGGCCTGGTCGCCCGCCCCACAAGTAAGAATTTTTCAACCTGTCATTGACTTCTTACATGACCGACTCCTACCTTCTGCCATGTCAGCCGGCGCCCCCGGACAGACGGGACCGGGCAGAGCGCGGCGCATCTCAGGAGGGCCGATCTGTCATGGCAGGTACGCAGAGCCGTCGTGGGCTCATAGCCGCGGGTATCGCCGTTGCTCTCGCCGGAGGGCTGGCCGGCTGCGGCGGCTCCCCGGCCGTGTCCAAGGACGGCATCGTCACCATCACGGTCAACGGCATGCCGCCCAAGACCCAGCCGGTGGACCGCAAGTACTTCGAGGAGGACATCAAGGCCTTCGAGAAGGAGCACCCGAAGATCAGGATCGACGCCCGTGAAGGGCAGATGGATCCCAAGACGTTCTCCGCCAAGCTCGCCGGCGGCCAGCTCGAGGACGTCTACTACGTCTACTTCACCGACCCCGCGGGCCTCATCGCCCGCCGTCAGGGCGCGAAGATCACCCCGTACGTCAAGGACATGCCGTACTACAAGGACATCAAGTCCGACTACCTCGACGTGTTCACCGGCTCCGACGGCGACCTGTACGGCCTGCCGAACGGGCAGTACTCCCTCGGCCTGATCTACAACCGCGACCTGTTCAAGAAGGCCGGACTCGACCCGGACAAGCCGCCGGCCACCTGGGAAGAGGTCCGTACGGCCGCCCAGAAGATCGGCGCGCTCGGCGACGGCACGGTCGGCTACGCCGACTACAGCAAGAACAACCAGGGCGGCTGGCACTTCACCGCGTGGGTCTACTCGCTCGGCGGCGACATCGCGGTCGCGGAGAACGGCGGCTGGAAGGCGGCCTTCAACGACCCCGCGGGCCGCAAGGCGCTGCAGATGCTCCACGACATGCGCTGGACCGACAACTCCATGGGGACGCGCCAGCTCCTGCAGATCGAGGACGTCCAGAAGATGATGGGCGCCGGCAAGCTCGGTATGTACATGGCCGGCCCGGACAACATCCCCACCATCGTCAAGCAGTTCGAGCGCAAGTACGACGAGTACGGCGTCGCCGCGATGCCGGGCAAGGCGACCCTCGGCGGCGGCAACGGCTTCATGTTCAACCCCAAGGCCTCGCCGGAGAAGATCAAGGCCGGCATCGAGTGGGTCCAGTGGAAGTACCTCAACCCCGACCGCACCGAGTTCGAGGACAAGCGCGCCTCGGGCAACGACATCCCGATCGGGCTCCCCCTCGACCGGCTGTTCACCGGCGCGGCGCAGCAGAAGCAGGACGCCGCGCACTCCAAGTTCGCCAACGTCCCGCGCGACAACTACAAGCCCTTCGTCGAGGGCAACGCCACGCGCGAGCAGAAGGTCGAGCCGCCGAACGCCCAGCAGATCTACGCCGTTCTGGACGGAGTGATGCAGGCCGTCCTGACCGACAAGGACGCCGACCTCGACAAGCTGCTCGCCGATGCCGCCAAGAAGGTCGACGGCATCCTCGCGACGGTCAAGTGACATGGCGGCACCGGCCCTCGCGCGGACACCGAAAGCCTCTTCGCGGCCGCGGAAGGACACCGGGCGAACTCCCGGGCGACAGGACCAGAGGCGTCGGCGCCGCGTCCGCGAGAACCTGATCGCCTACGCGTTCCTCGGCGCCGGGCTGATCTGCTTCGTCCTCTTCTCCTGGTACCCGATCGTGCGGGGCCTGCTGCTCGGCTTCCAGGAGGTCACCTTCTCCCAGCCCGCGACCTGGGTGGGCTGGGAGAACTACCAACGCCTCTTCGACGACCCGCTGTTCGCCACGGCCTGGAAGAACACCGGCTGGTTCACCCTCCTTGCGCTCGTCTTCGGCTTCGCCGCCCCGTTCGCCACCGCGGTCGTCCTCAACGAGTTCCGGCACGCCCGCGGCTATCTGCGGATGACGGTGTACCTGCCGGTGATGCTGCCGCCGATCGTCACGATGCTGCTGTGGCGCTGGTTCTACGACCCGGGCCCCGGGCTCTTCAACAGCGTCCTGGAGGTCCTGCACCTGCCGGCCCAGCAGTGGCTGGAGTCGGAGAACCTGGCCATGGTCTCCCTGGTCCTCGTCTCGACCTGGGCCAACATGGGCACCACCACGCTGATCTACCTCGCGGCCCTGGGTTCCATCCCCGGCGAGCTGTACGAGGCGGCCGAACTCGACGGCGCGTCCGTCCGGCAGCGGCTGTGGCACGTGACGATCCCGCAGACGCGGTTCATCCTCATGATCACCCTGCTGCTCCAGGTCATCGGCACCATGCAGGTGTTCATCGAACCGTTCGTCCTCACCGGAGGCGGACCCAACGACGCCACCGTCACCGTCCTGCTGCTGCTCTACCGGTACGCGTTCGTCTACAACGACTTCGGCATGGCGAGCGCCATGAGCACCGTGCTGTTCGTCGTCCTGGGCCTGTTCGCGGCGGTCTACCTGCGCCTGACCCGCGGCAAGAGCTGATGCGAAGCCCGAAAGGAGGCACAACGAAGATGTCCGCCCCCGCGGAACGCACACTCATCGCACCGTCCGAGATGAACCGCCGCACCGGCCGGTACCTGTACCGCTTCGTACTCACCCTGACCCTCGTCGGCTTCACGCTCGCGTTCGTCTTCCCGCTGTACTTGATGGCCTCCGGCGCCCTGAAGTCGTCCGCCGAACTCGCCGACCCCAACCCCACCCTGTGGCCGCAGAGTTGGCACCCGGAGTCGTACAGCGAGGCATGGACCAACGTCGGTCTGGCCCAGTACTTCCTCAACACCCTGCTGCTGGCCCTCGGCGCCTGGCTCACCCAGCTCGTCGTCGACGTCGCGGCCGCGTACGCCCTGTCCCGGCTGCGTCCCGTCCTGGGCAACGTCGTCCTGGGCATGATGCTGGCCACCCTCATGCTGCCGGTGTCCGCGCTGCTGGTGCCCACCTATCTGACGGTCACCGACGTCCCGCTCCTCCACGTCAACCTGATCAACACGCCGTGGGCGGTCTGGCTGCCGGCCTGCGCGAACGCGTTCAACATCTTCATCCTGAAACGGTTCTTCGACCGGATCCCGGCCGAGCTCCTCGATTCGGCCCAACTGGACGGGGCCGGTCCGACACGGGTCCTCGTCTCCGTGGTGCTCCCGCTCTCGCGCCCGGTCCTGGCCGTCGTCTCGATCTTCGCGATCGTCGGCGTCTGGAAGGACTTCCTCTGGCCGCTCCTCGTCCTGCCGGACCCCGCGCGCCAGCCGATCACCGTCGCGCTCAACCGCCTGGCCGAGTTCATGCCCGCCAACCAGCTCCTCGCGGGCATGGTCATGGCCTCCATCCCGCTGCTGGTCATCTTCCTCGTCTTCCAGCGCCACATCATCGCGGGCCTGACGGCGGGCAGCCTGAAGGGCTGAACTCCGCGCCCGCCCCCGCTCTTCCCCCTCCACTCGGCCTCCCCAAGGGCCGAGCCGCCCCCGCACCGGAAGGACACACCGCCGTGTCGATCCACCGCACCTCCGCGCGCCCCAGAACCAGGAACTCCGCCGCGACAGCCGCCGCCCTCCTCCTGGCCCTCGCCGGGACCGCCTCCTACAGCCTCACCGCCCCGACTCCCGCCCACGCCGCCACCGTGGTCCTGGAGTCCGAGGCGGCCGCCCTCGCCGGCGGCACCGCGGTGGAGCAGGAACACGCCGGGTACACGGGGACGGGCTACGTCGGCGGCTACACCGACGGCAACAAGGGCGCGGCGTCCACGTCGTACACCGTCTCGTCCGCGTTCGCGGGCACCGGGTCCGTGAAGGTCCGGTACGCCAACGGCACCGGCGCGGCCAAGACGCTGACGCTGCTCGTCAACGGCACCGCGACCGGCCAGGTCACCTTCCCGGCCACCAGCGGCTGGGCGAGCTGGGCCACGGTGGACGTCCCCGTCACCTACGCCCAGGGCACCAACACCCTCCGGCTGGCCTTCACCGCCGGCGACAGCGGCAACGTCAACCTCGACAACGTCACCGCCACCACCCCCGACGCCCCCACCCCCGTCGACCCCGCCGTCCTGGAGGCGGAGTCCGCCACCCTGGCCGGTGGCGCGGTCGTCGAACGGGAGCACGCCGGGTACACCGGGACGGGCTACGTCGGCGGCTACACCGACGGCAACAAGGGCACCGCCTCCCTCACCACGGGCGTACAGTCCGCCCACGCCGGCGCGGGCACCGCCACCCTCCGCTACGCCAACGGCACCGGCTCCCCCAAGACCCTGACGCTGCTCGTCAACGGCACCGCGACCGGCCAGGTCACCTTCCCCGCCACCAGCGGCTGGGCGACCTGGGCCACGGTGGACGTCCCCGTCACCTACGCCCAGGGCGCCAACACCCTCCGGCTGGCCTTCGCCACCACCGACAGCGGCAACGTCAACATCGACCACCTCAAGGCGACCACCCCCACCGGCCCCGGCGACCCGGACCCGAGCGGGGTGGGAGCGACCGTCCCGTTCACCACGTACGAGGCGGAGGCAGGCACCAGTCAGGGCTCGACGATCGGCCCCGACCGCACGTACCTCACCGTCGCCTCGGAGGCCTCCGGCCGCAAGGCCGTCACGCTGTCCCAGACCGGCGACTACGTCGAGGTCACGCTGACCAAGCCCGCCAACGCCATCAACCTGCGCTACTCCCTGCCGGACAGCGGCGACGGCAAGGGCATCGACGCCTCCCTCAGCGCGTACGCCGACGGCCAGGCGCTGCCCGACCTCCAGCTGACCTCCCGGTACGCCTGGGTCTACGGCGAGTACCCGTACACCAACAATCCGGGCGAGGGCAAAGCCCACCGCTTCTTCGACGAGACCCGCGTGGCCTTCGGCCAGACCCTGCCGGCGGGCACCGTCCTGCGGCTGCGGAAGGACGCCGGGGACACCGCGCCCTCGTACACGATCGACCTGATCGAGGCGGAGGAGACCGGCGCGGCCGGCGCCCTGCCCAGCGGCTACGTGTCCGCCACCACCCTCGGCGTCACCCCGAACGACGGCCAGGACGACACCTCCGCCCTCAACCAGGCGCTCGTGACGGCCAAGGGCCAGGGCAAGGGGCTGTTCCTGCCGGCCGGCACGTACACCATCTCCGACCACATCGACCTCACCGGTGTGAAGCTGCGCGGCGCGGGGGTGTGGCACACGGTGCTGCGCGGCACCGGCCTCAAGGGCGGTCTGTTCGGGCGGGGCGGCACGAGCACCGTCGAGGACCTGATGATCGACGGCCAGAACACGGTCCGCGACGACGCGGGCGGGCACGCCGCCATCGAGGGCGACTTCGGCACCGGGTCCGTCATCAGCAACGTCTGGATCCAGCACACCAAGGTCGGCCTCTGGATCACCGGCCCGACCGACGGCCTCAAGGCCGACAAGCTGCGGATCCGCAACACGTACGCCGACGGGGTCAACCTGCGCGGCGCGGTGCGGAACACGGTCGTCTCCCACAGCAGCATCCGCGGCACCGGCGACGACGCGCTGGCCATGTGGTCGGACGGCGGGACGGTGACCAACAGCGCCTTCCGCAACAACACCGTGCAGCTGCCCACGCTCGCCAACGGCGCCGCCGTCTACGGCGGCAGCGGCAACAGCGTCGAGAACAACCTCGTCTCCGACACCGTCGTCGCCGCCGCCGGTATCACCGTCTCCACCCGCTTCGGCGAGCCCTTCAGCGGCACCACCACCGTCTCGGGCAACCTCCTGCGCCGCACCGGCAGCATGGAGGTCAACTGGAACGCCAAGCTCGGCGCCCTGTGGGTCTACGCCGACCGGCACGACATCACCCAGCCCGTGGTCCTGACGAACAACACCGTCGAGGACTCCACGTTCAGCGGGCTCCTCGTCACCTGGCAGAAGACGGTCTCCGACCTGCGCGTGAACGGCCTGACCATCGACAGGACGGGCCATCACGGCATCGAGGGCAACGCGGCCGGCAACGGAACCTTCTCCCACACCACCGTCTCCGGAACCGCCGCCGCCCCCCTGAACATGACCGGCGGCTTCACCATCCAGCGCGGAAGCGGCAACTCCGGCTGGTGACCCCGACGGACCGCGGGCCCGGGCGTGCCTCCCTGACCAGCCGCCCGGGCCCGCGGCCCACCACCGTTCCGCTCCCTCACGAAGGCAGGTCCCATGACCCCGCGCACCACCGACTGGTGGCGTCACGCAGCCATCTACCAGGTCTACCCGCGCAGCTTCGCCGACGGCAACGGCGACGGCATCGGCGACCTCTCCGGCGTGCGCTCCAGACTGGACCACCTCCAGCAGCTGGGCATCGAGGCCATCTGGTTCTCCCCCTGGTACCTGACCCCGATGGCGGACGCCGGCTACGACGTCACCGACTTCCGCCAAATCGATCCCCGTTTCGGCACCCTCGCCGAAGCCGAGAAGCTCATCGCCGAGGCCCACGAGCGGGGCATCCGCATCATCGTCGACGTCGTCCCCAACCACGTCTCCAACGAACACGCCTGGTTCACCGCCGCCCTCGCCGCCGGCCCGGGTTCGCCGGAACGCGACCTGTTCTGGTTCCGCGACGGCCGCGGGGAGAACGGCGAACTGCCCCCCAACGCATGGCAGTCCATCTTCGGCGGCTCGGCCTGGACCCGCGTGCCCGACGGCCAGTGGTACCTGCACCTGTTCGCCCCCGAGCAGCCCGACCTCAACTGGCGCAGCCCCCTGGTGCGCGCCGAGTACGAGGACATCCTGCGCTTCTGGTTCGACCGCGGCGTCGACGGCATCCGCGTGGACTCCGCCGCCATGTGCAGCAAGGACCCGGACCTCCCCGACTACGACCACTCCGTCTTCCCCGATCCCCACCCGTACGTGGATCGCGACGAGAACCACGAGATCTACCGGGGCTGGCGCGCCGTCGCCGACTCCTACGCCGAACCCCGCGCCCTGATCGGCGAGGTCTGGCTGGCCGACTCCGCCCGCTTCGCCCAGTACCTGCGCGCCGATGAACTCCACACCGCGTTCAACTTCGACTTCCTCGGCTGCGGTTGGGACGCCGCCGCCCTGCGCGCCTGCGTCGACCAGACGCTCGCCGCGCACGCGGGCGTCGGCGCCGCCAGCACGTGGGTGCTGTCCAACCACGACGTCACCCGGCACGTCACCCGCTACGGCAGGCCCGACACCAGCACCGCGGCCGGCATCCGCCAGTACAACCCCGAGGTCGACGAGGACCTGGGCCGGCGCCGCGCCCGCGCGGCCGCCCTGCTCACAATGGCCCTGCCCGGAGCGGTCTACATCTACCAGGGCGAGGAACTCGGCCTCCCGGAGGTCGAGGACATCCCCGCCGACCGCCGCGACGACCCCATCTACCACCGCACCAACGGCAAGGACCCGGGCCGCGACGGCTGCCGGGTCCCCCTGCCCTGGTCGGGAGAGACGGCACCCTACGGCTTCAGCCCCGCCGACTCCGCAACCCCCTGGCTCCCCCAGCCCCCCACCTGGGCCCACCTGACGGCGGCCGCCCAGGCCAAGGACCCGCACTCCACGCTCACCCTCTACCGCACGGCCCTCACCCTCCGCGCCACCGAACCCGCCCTCGGAGACGGCCCCATGCGGTGGCTCGACTCCCCACCCGACGTCCTGGCCTTCACCCGAGGCGAGTCGTTCACCTGCCTGGTGAACCTCTCCGCCACTCCGGTCCGCCTCCCGGCCCACACCGAGGTCCTGATCTCCTCCGAGCCCCTGACCGAGGCCGAGCTCCCGCCGGACACCAGCGCCTGGCTCCGGACCTCGTAAGGAAAGAAACCCCAGGCCAAACGGCCTGGGGCTCAGGCGGTGGTCCGCGGCCCGGTCATTCCTCCGCGTCGCGGACCACGAGGGCGATCTGGACCCGGTTCTCGACCGCCAGCTTGGCGAACAGGTTGCCCGTGTGCGCCTTGACGGTCGCGACGGTGATGTGGAGCCGTTCGGCGATCTCCGGATTGCCGAGACCGTCCGCGATGGCCCGGGCGGTCTCGAGTTCGCGTTCGGTCAGCGCGGACAGCTTGGTCCGTGCGGCGTCGCGGGACGAGCGGCGGGCCTCGGAGGACTGCGGCCCGGTGGCCGCGGCGATCACCCGTGCCGTGGCCGCCGGGGACAGTACGGGGTTCCCGTCCGCGACGGTCCGCACCGCGTCGAGAATCCGCGCCGGCGGAGTGTCCTTCAGGACGAACCCGAGCGCTCCGGCGCGCAGCGCGCCGAGCACCAGATCGTCGGAGTCGAACGTGGTCAGCATGAGCACGCGGGGCGGCGCCGGCCGGGCGAGGAGTTCCCGGGTCGCGCTGAGACCGTCACGGCCGGGCATCCGGATGTCCATCAGCACGACGTCCGGCCGGTGCTCGTCCACCACGGCGAGCGCGGCGTCCCCGTCGGCCGCCTCCGCGACGACGGTCAGGTCGGGTTCGCCGTCGATGACGAGTCGTAGGGCAAGGCGCACGAGTTGTTCGTCGTCGACGATGACGACACGTACCGGCTCCCGCTCGCTCTCCACTCAACTCCTCTTTTCATGGTCGTTGTTCGGCCAGGGTAGGTGCGCGGTGAGGACGTATCCGCCGTCGGCTGTCGGGTGGTGGCCGAGTTCTCCACCCGCGAGGGTGATGCGTTCGGCGAGGCCGAGCAGGCCGAATCCTGATGACGGCGGTGGAGTGGTCGTCGTGGTGGCCGCGGAGTTGTGGACGCCGACGTGCAGTTCGTCGCCGGCCGTTCCTTCGACGGTGATGTGTACCTGGGCGCCCGGGGCGTGTTTGGCGGCGTTGGTCAGTCCTTCCTGGATGACCCGGTAGCAGGTTCGTCCCACGACGTCGGACGGTTTGCCCGTCACCGTGGTGGTGAGCGTGACGTCCAGTCCGGACGTGCGGGCGTCGGCCACCAGCTCCGGGATGCGGTCGAGGGAGGGCTGGGGCGGTTCCGGGTGGCCCGGGTCGGCGCGGAGCACGCCGAGGACGTCTCGTAGTTCTTCCAGCGCCTGATGGGAGCCGTCGGCGATGCCACGGATCAGCATGCGGTTCTCCTCAGGGGGGAGGTCGCCGCGATGGTCGAGGACTCCGGCCTGCATGGCGACCAGGGAGATCCGGTGCGCGAGCACGTCGTGCATCTCGCGGGCGATGCGGTTCCGTTCCAGCGCCCGTGCCTGCTCCGCGCGTGCGGTCTGTTCCCGTTCCGCGCTCTCCGCCCGCTCGCGCAAGGACCGCACCTCGACGCGCCGGGCGCCGATGGCCACGCCTATGGCCACCGCGATGCCCGCGCTCAGCGCCGGGAGCGCGAGTTGGAGCCAGAGCGAGCCGGGCGGGCTCTCGATCGGGTAGAGCACAAGGGCGAGTTGTGACGCGGCCACGTAGACGAGCACGACAACTCCGATCTCCAGCGGACGGCGGCGCGTGGAGATCGAGCCCAGAGCCAGCAGCGCGGCACCGGTGGCCAGTGTCGACGCCCCCGAGGCGAGGGCGACCGCCAGGGCGACGGCGAGCGGGAACCGTCGCCGCCACAGGAGCGCCGTCAGGCAGCCGAGAGCCACCAGCGGATCACCGGTGACCAACCAGGAACACGTGTCGGTCACGCACCCCCGCGGCAGCGCCGCACCGGTGGAGAGCCAGAAGGGGATGCCCAGTGCCGCGGCGGCCACCAGCCGCCATGCCTGCTGCCACCCCCCGAGCGGTGGCGCGACGTCCGTGTTCATCCGGTCATTGTCGCGAAACCGTGCGGCCGCCACAGCAGCCCCAGGGCCACTCCCGTCCTCGCCCGGAGTCGTAGGACCCCTTCGACTTTGGTCGAAGGTGACTCGACCCGCGGGGCCGATGTGCCGATGCCGCCGGATGAACAGACTCGTATCAGTCGCCCGACCGTTCAGTAGCCGGTTGTCGGGCGCGGCCTAGTGCGCCCCCTCAGGAGGACACCAGATGCGCAAATCCCTCTCCCTCGCCCTCGCCGCCACCGCGGTCGCGGCGGTCGCGATTCCGGCAGCGTCGGCGGCGACTCCGGACTCGCCGACGGCCACGCCGGCCCCCCTGCGCTGGGGCGCGTGTCCACAACCGACCGCACCCCAGCAGCCCGCGCCCGGTCTTGAGTGCGCGACCCTCGACGTCCCGCTGGACTACCGCGATCCCGGGGGCCGGCAGATCGAGATCGCCGTCTCCCGCCTGGCGAGCAAGGACCCCGCGAAGCGCCGCGGGGTGCTGCTGACCAACCCGGGCGGCCCCGGTGTCTCCGGGGTGGAGTACCCGGCCCAACTCGCCGCCGTCGGCCTGCCGCAGGACGTCCTCGACTCCTACGACGTGATCGGCTTCGACCCGCGTGGCGTCGGCCGCAGCACACCGGTCACCTGCGACCTGACCCCGCAGCAGCAGTCACGCGGCAACTTCCCGCCGTACGCGCACACCGCGGCCGACGTCGCCAAGGAGGCGCCGAACGCGCGGGCCGTCGCCGAACAGTGCGCCACCTCGCGTACGGCATGGATGCTGCCGCACACCACCACCGCGAACACCGCGCGCGACATGGACCGGATCCGGGCGGCGCTGGGCGAGCGGAAGGCCTCCTACCTCGGTGCCTCCTACGGCAGCTACCTCGGCGCGGTGTACACGACGCTGTTCCCCGAGCGCAGCGACCGGATCGTGCTCGACAGCAACATGGGCCCCGACGGCTACGGCCCGGCGAGCTTCCGCCTGCTCGGCCGCGGAATGGAGGACCGGTTCCCGGACTTCGCGGCGTACGCGGCCGCGCACCCCGAGTACGGTCTGGGCACCACTCCGCAGCAGGTGACCGCCAAGTTCTTCGAACTCGCGAAGCGGCTGGACGCCGAACCGGTCGACGGCATCGACGGGACGCTGTTCCGCGGAGTGACGTTCGAGCACCTCTACGTCGAGGGCCTCCTGCCCAAACTGGCCAAGGAATGGCAGGCGCTGGACCAGGGCAAGCCGCTGACGACCCCGCCGCCGCAGATCTCTGAGAACTTCCTGGCAAGCCACTTCTACGTGACCTGCGGTGACTCGCGTTGGCCCGGCAAGGTCCGGGACTACCAGCGCAACGCGGCGATCGACCGGGTGAAGTACCCGATGCTGGGCGGGGTCACCGCGAACATCAAGCCCTGCGCGTACTGGCCGGACAGCCGGGTCGAGCCGCCGGTGCGGATCGGCGACCGCGGCCCGTCGAACGTCCTGATGGTGCAGAACGAACGCGACCCGGGAACCCCCCTGGTCGGCGCCCTGAAGCTGCGGCAGGCCTTCGGCGCCCGGGCCACGCTGGTGACCGCCGACCAAGGCGGACACGGCATCTACCCGTTCAGCGGCAACACCTGCGCGAAAAACACGGTGACAGCGTTCCTGACCACCGGACACCGCCCGGCCAAGGACCTCGCCTGCGCGGCTGAGCCGACCGAGTAGCGGGAGCGGACCATGATCAAGGAGTGGCGACACCGTCGTGCCGTACAGCGGGTCACCCCCGGGGACGGCCGAGAACTGAAGCGCTTCCGCAGCTGGCAGCTCCCCTTCCGCGCCCTGTTCCACCTGCCCCTCACGGGCGACGACGGCCGCGAGACGCTCTACTCCGTCGACGTCAGGCACGGGCAGAACCAGTCGTCAGGCAACGTCAAAGCCCACCTGTACCTCGACGGCAGGCAGCACGCCGTCTCCAAGCTCCCGGCCGTCTTCCCCGTCCCGGGCGGCACCGTCGAGGTGAGGATGAGCGGATTCGGCCTCAAGCGCTGCCACTACGTCACCACCGAAGGCCACGAGTCCCAACTGATCCCGGACCCCGCCTCCGCCGAAGGCCGCCGAGCCCACCTGGACCGCACGCACCCGACGCTGAGCCGCACGATCGGCCTCGTCTCGCTTGGCGTGCTGGTCACCGCTCTGGCGGTCCTGGTCCCCCAACTCGCCGAACAACTCACCAAGCCCGATGCCATCGCCCAGCACACCGGAACCTTCACCGCACCCATCGCCGTACCGACATGGGCCAACATCACGATCGGCCTCGCCACCCTGGCAGCCAGCACAGAACGCGCCCTCCGCCTACGCCACAGCCTCCTGGACGGCGCAGCGGGCTGACCCACTCCGAGCACCAGCAGGTCTTCTGCCTGCTGATACTCGGGATCGCCGTGTCTTGACGGCATGTCATGATGCCGCACAGACACCGGGCGAGGAGCTTGAGACGATGCTGACGGAGACATCGGGCCGCACGGCCCAGGACCTGGCCGCCGAGCTGGAGGGCCTGCGGGGGGTGGACTGGGCGTCTGTCTGGGTGGGTCCGCCGCAGGGCGGCTCTCCGGAATTCCGCACGTGGTGCGAGCGCTACGGCTGGGAGCCGCAGACGGTCGAGCGCAATCTGGTGGTGCACAGCGGCGCCGGCGGCAGGTGGACCTTCGAATCAGGTGGCAACTGGCATCCCGTCCGCCGCCTGACCCACTGGGCGTGGCACCTCAACGCCGACGACGCGTCCGAGAACCCCAGTCTCCTGGTCCGCGCGGCCGACGAATGGCCCGAGTTCGTCAAGGCTGCTGAAAGTGTGCTGGGGCCTGCGGTCTGGAACGGCTCCTGGGACGCACCGGACTTCCCGGAACCGCCGGAACGGGGGTTCTGGGGGAACCGTGAATACCGCCTCGAGACCCGCACGCCCTACCGGATGGCGTACTGGAAGCCGGTGGGTGACCACCCAGGACAGGCCTTCATCGTGTTGGTGCAGTCGGTGTCCTTCACGGCGTGGACCGCCGACACGCCCGGTGGTTCGCGGATCCGGCTGACCGTGAACGCCCCTGAAGGCTCACGGAGGAAGCCGTGAGGCCCGACGCTCCCCCGACCCCGGCGGAGATAGCCCGGGCCTTTGCCCTCGAGCAGGAACATGACGCGGCGGAACCACGTGACGAGCAGGCTGGGGCCGCGATAGCCAGGCGGCTGTACGGCGACTACCTGTCGACGCTCGATCCGAAGGCGGAAGGACCCCAGCCGGGTCTTCTGCACTTCATCGAGAACCTTGCGGCGAAGGACTCGGTCACCAACAAGGACCGCGGCCCCCATCGCGCGTTCTGGTCCTACGAGTCCGAGCTCGAGGGCGTGGACAAGCCCGTGCCCAATCGCTTTCTGGCCAAGGCATGTGGCCAGTCACGCGGCCTGCAGGTGCTGGAGGACACCCCCGCCGGGCACCAGCTCAACGGCTACTTCCTCGGCAACGAATACGTGGTGGACGCGCTCGCCGAGCACTTCAACTTCGATCCGGAGAAACTGGACGCCACGCACGGTGCCGCCTGGGACACCCTCTCGGACCGATACGCCGTCGCAACCGAGGGACTCGTGATCGGGTTCGCCGCCGACATCACCCCTGGCTCGGTCCTCGGCAAGACCGAGATACCGGCGCTCCTCAAGAACGCCGCCGTCGGCAAGGAGGGCATCAAGTTCGCGACACCGCTGCCCCAGCACGAGCACCTTCCGCCCGACATCAACGCGTTCATGGCCCATCCCCCCATCCGCTGCCAACTGCGGATGTGGGACGACGACCCCGGGAAGTCCCCCGAGGAATTCGCCATGAAGCTGCACGCCATCGATGTCCCCGAGGACCAGAAGAAGGCCCATGCGGCGATCGTCGACCGGCTGTCGACGGCCAACTCCTACGAGGAACTGAACCCGACGACCGCCGAGGCGAAGCAGAGGGGGCGCATGAGTGCCTTCATACCCGGTGTGAACGTAGGCCACGGCGTCGTCCCCGCGCCCCGCAGCGTCGTCACCGGCCACGGAGTGAGCGAGCCCGCACCTCCACAGATCACGCCGAAGTCCTCCGGGATCGAGCACTGACCGCCGGGTCTGCCCCTGGGGCAACAGAAAAGGCCAGGTCAGACAATGTCTGACCTGGCCTTTCTCTGAGCCGCCTTCGGGATTCGAACCCGAGACCTACGCATTACGAGTGCGTTGCTCTGGCCAACTGAGCTAAGGCGGCATGCCGTGCGATCCCATGTTGGGCGCAGCGGCCTCGCCAAGTCTACACAGTTTCCGGGGTGCTCCTGACCATGGTCCTGTGGTCCGCGACACCCCTCACGTGCAGCGCTTGTCGGTGGTCGGGGGTGTGCCGGTCAGGAGGTAGGTGTTGATCGCGGTGTCGATGCAGTCGCTGCCTCGGCCGTAGGCCGTGTGGCCGTCGCCCTCGTAGGTCAGGAGGGTGCCGGAGGAGAGCTGGGAGGCGAGGGCCTCGGCCCACTTGTAGGGGGTCGCCGGGTCGCGGGTGGTGCCGACGACGACGATCGGGGCGGCGCCCTCGGCGGTGATGCGGTGCGGGCGGCCGGTTGGGGCGACGGGCCAGTAGGCGCAGTTCAGGGCCGCCCAGGCGAGGCCCTCGCCGAAGACCGGGGAAGCCTTCTCGAAGGAAGGGACCGCCTTCAGGACGTCCGCCGGGCCGGTGTACGCCGCCGGGAGGTCGAGGCAGTTCACGGCGGTGTTGGCGAACATCAGGTTCGCGTACGTGCCGTCCGTCTCGCGCTCGTAGTAGCTGTCGGCCAGGGCGAGCAGGCCCGAGCCCTCGCCGCCCATCGCCCGCGTCAGCGCCTCGCGCAGCTGCGGCCAGGCCGCCTCGTCGTACATCGCCGCGATCACCCCGGTCGTCGCCAGGGACTCGCCGAGCCGGCGGCTCTCGCCGGTCGGCACCGGTTCGGCGTCGACCGTACGGAAGAAGGCCTTCAGGTTGTCGGAGGCGGCCTCGACGGACTCCGTGCCCAGCGGGCAGTCGGTCTTCGTGACGCAGTCGGCCGCGAAGGCCCGGAAGGCGGTCTCGAAGCCTGCGGTCTGGTCGCGGGCGAGGTCGATCGCGGGCAGTGAGGGGTCCATCGCCCCGTCCAGGACGAGCCGGCCGACCCGGTTCGGGAACAGCTCCGCGTACGTGGCGCCCAGGAAGGTCCCGTACGAGGCGCCCACGTACGTCAGCTTCTCGTCGCCGAGCACGGCGCGCAGGATGTCCATGTCCCGGGCCGTCTCGACGGTGGAGACATGCGGCAGGACCTGGCCCGAGCGCTTCGCGCAGCCCGCCGCGAAACCCTTGAAGGCGCTGGTCAGGGCGGTGGTCTCGGCGCCGTCGTCGGGGGTCTGGTCGACCTGCGTGAACGTGTCCATCTGGGGGCCCGTCAGGCACTCGACGGGTTCGCTGCGGGCCACCCCGCGCGGGTCGACGGCGATCATGTCGTACTGGGCGCGGACCGCCGCCGGGTAGCCGATGCCCGCGTACCCCTGGAGGTATCCGACGGCGGAGCCGCCGGGTCCGCCCGGGTTGACGAGGAGCGAACCGAGGCGCTTGCCGGGCCCGGTGGCCTTGACCCGGGAGACCGCCAGCTCGATCTCGCCGGCCGCCGGCTTCGCGTAGTCGAGCGGGACGCGGAGCGTCGCGCACTGGAACGACGGAACACCGCAGTCCCGCCAGGTGAGCTTCTGCGCGTAGAAGCTCCGCAGGGCCGGGTCGGGGGTGGCGGGCGCGCTCCGCGACGACGACGCCAGCGCCCCCGCGGGGGCGGCGGCGTCGCTGCCGCCCGTACAGCCGGAGAGGATCAGTCCGGCGGCGACGACGGCCGTCGCGGACGTACGGAGCAAACGCCTGGAGTCCATGCCCGGAGGGTATCCGTACGAGTACGGAGCGTGTCCAATCGCCCCGGACGCGACCTCAGTCGCGCAGCGCCATCGTCATCGCCTCGACCGCGAGCAGCGGGGCCACGTTCCGGTCCAGCGCCTCGCGGCAGGCGAGGACCGCCTCGATCCGGCGCAGGGTCCGCTCGGGCGCCGTGTCCCGGGCGATGCGCTCGACCGCGTCCCGTACGTCCTCATTGGCTATCGGCGTGCGCGTACGCAGCTGCAGCGTGAGCACATCGCGGTAGAAGCCGGTGAGGTCGGTGAGCGCGAGGTCCAGGCTGTCGCGCTGCGTACGCGTCTTGCGCCGCTTCTGGCGCTCCTCCAGCTCCTTCATCGCGCCGGCCGTACCGCGCGGCATCCGCCCGCCCTGACCGCCACCGAGCGCGGCCTTCAGCTCCTCGGTCTCCTTGGTGTCGATCTCCTCGGCGACCTGCTTGGCGTCCTCGCCGGCCGCGTCGATCAGCTCCTGGGCCGCCTTGAGGCAGCCGCCGATGTCGCCGACCCGCTGCGGCAGCTTGAGGACCACGGCCCGGCGGGCCCGGGCGCGCTCGTCGGTGGCGAGGCGGCGGGCGCGGTCGATGTGGCCCTGGGTGGCGCGGGCGGCGGCCGCGGCGACCTGGGGCTCGATGCCGTCCCGTCGTACGAGCACGTCGGCCACCGCCTCCACCGGGGGCGTCCGCAGCGTCAGGTGGCGGCACCGCGAGCGAATGGTGGGCAGCACGTCCTCCAGAGAGGGCGCGCAGAGCAGCCAGACCGTGCGCGGCGCGGGCTCCTCGACGGCTTTCAGGAGCACGTTCCCCGCGCCCTCGGTGAGCCGGTCGGCGTCCTCCAGGACGATCACCTGCCAGCGGCCGACCGCCGGGGAGAGCTGGGCGCGCCGGACCAGCTCACGGGTCTCCTTCACACCGATGGAGAGCAGGTCCGTACGGATGACCTCCACGTCCGCGTGGGTCCCCACCAGCGCGGTGTGGCAGCCGTCGCAGAACCCGCACCCCGGCGCACCGCCGAGCGCCCGGTCCGGGCTCACGCACTGCAGCGCGGCGGCGAAGGCCCGCGCCGCCGTCGCCCGCCCGGAGCCCGGGGGGCCGGTGAAGAGCCAGGCGTGGGTCATCTTGGACGCCTCAGGCAGGGACGCACCGGTGGCATGGGCCGTCACCAACGCGTCGGCGTCCCGCGCGGCGGCGGCCAACTGCTCCTCCACCCGCGTCTGCCCGACGAGGTCGTCCCATACGGTCATGTGCCCTCCTCAGGTACGCCCTCCATTGTGGGGCACCCCACTGACACCTTCGGCCGCCCGCCGGATCACGACGGGCGGCCGAAGGCTCCCTGCTACGTCACTGCGTCGGCGTCAGCGGCCGCGGCCCCTGCGCCGGCCGTCGTTCTCGTCGTCGTGCGGGCCGAGCAGCTCGTCCGCCAGGGACGGGAGGTCGTCGAGCGGGGTCTCCTCCGCCCAGTCGGAGCGGCGCTTCGGGCGGCCCTGCTCGTCGAGCTGGGGCAGCTCGCGCGTCCGGTCGTTCGAACCAGTCAGCTCGTTCGGCCCGTTCGGCCCGGCCGGCTCGTCGCGGAAGATCCCCTGCGGGACCCGGTCCGCCGGGGCCGCGTCCCGTACGGGAGGCAGCACCGCCGTCTCGTCGACGGCCGGCATCTGCGGCAGGACCGTCGTCTCCTCCGCGTCCCGCACCGGGCGGAGAACCGTCGTCCGCTCCTCGGGCCGGGGCTCGTCCGGGCGCACGACCGGCGTGGGGACGGTGATCTCGTTCGGCGACACCACGGGCACGGCCTGCGTCACGTCGTCGGGCAGGGCCTCGGACCGCGTCTCGGGCTTGACGACCGGCGTCGGGACCGTGATCTCGTTCGCCGACTCGGTCGACTTCCTGGCCTCTGCAGCCTTCGCCGCCGCGGCCGCCTCCGCCGCCTTCTTCGCCTCAGCAGCCTCGGCAGCCTGAGCCGCCTTCGCAGCCTCCGCGGCCTTCGCCGCCGCGGCCGCCTTCGCGGCCTTCTCCGCCTCGGCCTTCCGCGCGGCCTCCGCCGCCTTCTCGGCCTTCTCCGACTCCGCCTGCCGCGCCGCCTCGGCCGCAGCCTCCGCCGCGGCCTTCTTCGCGGTCTCCTCAGCAGCCTTCGCGGTGGCCGCCTCGGCCAGGCGGCGGGCCTCCTCGGCCCTCAGCAGGGCCTCCTCGGCCTTGCGCTGCTTCTCCAGGCGGCGTTCCTCCGCCTCCGCGCGCAGCCGGGCCTCTTCCTCGGCCTGCTTGCGGCGGCGTTCCTCCTCCTCGCGGCGGACCTTCTCCTCGGCCTCGCGCCGCTTGCGCTCCTCCTCGGCGGCGAGCCGGGCCTCCTCCGCGCGGCGGCGGGCCTCCTCGGCCTGGCGCTCGGCCTCGCGGCGCCGCGCCTCTTCCTCCTCCTGGCGCTTGCGCTCCTCCTCCTCGGCACGCAGCTTGGCGAGCTGGGCCTGGCGCTCGCGCTCGAGGCGCTCCTCCTCGGCCTTGCGCGCGGCCTCTTCCTCCGCCTTGCGCCTGGCCTCCTCCTCGGCCTTCCGACGCGCCTCCTCCTGGGCCTTCACCTCGGCCTCGGACAGCGGCAGCATCCGGTCGAGCCGGTGGCGTACGACGGTGGTGACGGCTTCCGGCTCCTGGCCGGCGTCGACGACGAGGTAGCGGCCGGGGTCACCGGCGGCGAGCGCGAGGAAACCGGCCCGCACGCGCGCGTGGAACTCCGGCGGCTCGGACTCGAGCCGGTCCGGGGCCTCGGTGAACCGTTCCCGCGCGGTCTCCGGCGAGACGTCGAGGAGCACGGTCAGGTGCGGGACGAGCCCGCCGGTGGCCCAGCGGTTGATCCGGGCGATCTCGGTCGGCGACAGGTCGCGACCGGCGCCCTGGTAGGCGACGGACGAGTCGATGTACCGGTCGGAGATGACCACCGCGCCCCGCTCAAGGGCGGGCTTGACCAGCGAGTCGACGTGCTCGGCGCGGTCGGCGGCGTACAGCAGCGCCTCGGCGCGGTTGGAGAGCCCGGCGCTGGAGACGTCGAGCAGGATCGAGCGGAGCCGCTTGCCGATCGGGGTGGCACCCGGCTCGCGGGTGACGACGACCTCGTGGCCCTTGGCGCGGATCCACTCGGCGAGCGCCTCGGCCTGGGTGGACTTGCCGGCGCCGTCGCCGCCCTCCAGGGCGATGAAGAAGCCGGTCGGCGCGGGCGCCTGCACCGGGTCGGCGCCGCGCAGCGCGTCGCGCAGGTCGCGGCGCAGCGGTACGCCGGCCCGGTCGTCGGTCTTGGCGAGGACGAGGGCCGCGACGGGCAGCAGCAGCGCGCCGACCAGCATCAGCGTGAACGCGGCGCCGCCGTGGGCGAAGACGAAGCTGCCCGAGGCGAGCCGGTGCGGGCCGATCGCGGCGGCGAGCAGCGGCGCGGCGAGCGCGCCGACGGCCATGGCGACCCGGACGACGGCCTGGAGGTGCTCGGTGACCTTGGGGCGCCGGGCCTCCTCGGTCTCCTGGTCGATGAGGGTGTGGCCGGTGTTGGCGGCGACACCGGCCGTGTACCCGGCGAGTACGGAGAGCAGCAGCACCGTGGCCGTGTCCGGCACGAGGCCCATCGCGAGCAGCGCGATGCCGGTGAGGGCGATCGCGAGGGCGAGGAGCCGGCGGCGGGAGAGGACGGTGAGCACGGAACCGGCCGTGCGGATGCCGACGGCGGTGGCGCCGCTCAGCGCGAGGATGAGCAGCGCGTACGTGACCGGGCCACCGCCCAGGTCGTACGCGTGCAGGACGGCGACCGCCGCCGCGGCGGCGACGGCTCCGGCGACCGTGGCACAGGCGATCACGAGGAGGCCGACCGCGCCCGTGCGGCCCTTCTCCGCGCCGGCCAGGCGCAGGCCCTCCAGCGGCGAACGCGGCCTCGGGGTCTGCCCGCCGGGCAGCTCCACGAAGTACAGGACCGAGACAGAGGCGGCGAACAGACCGGCGGCGACGTAGGAGCCGAGGGCGGCCTGGTGCAGCGTGAACCAGTCGATGCCGGCGCCGAGGAGGTTGCTCACCAGGGTGGCGGCGAGCAGCACGGCGGCCGCGGCCGGTACGGCCAGGAAGCCCGTACGCAGCGAGAGTCGGCGCAGCGCGTCGAGGTGGTCGGGCAGCGGGCGCACGGCGGCGCCCTCGATCGGCGGTGCGGGCAGCAGCGCGGGGGCCGCGCCCTCGCGGGCGACGGTCCACAGCCGTTCGGCCGCGCCCACGACGAAGACGGTGCCGAGCAGGAACCCGAGGGCCTTGTCCGGGGTCCAGTCGATCCACAGGGGCGCGATCACGAGCAGCGCGATCCGCAGGGCGTCCGCCCCGATCATGGTCCAGCGCCGGTCGAGGGGTCCCTTCGGCCCGGTCAGCTGGGTGAGCGGGCCGAGCAGGACGGCCCCGAAGAGCACCGAGGCCAGCAGCCGGGCGCCGATCACGGCGGCGACGGCGAGCGCGGCGCCCCGGTATCCACCCCCGAAGGCCTGCTCGGAGACGGCGGCCTGGAGCCCGAGGAGCACCAGGACGAGCACGGCGAGCGCGTCACCCGTACCGCCGACGAACTGGGCGCTCCACAACCGTCGCAAGGGCTGATGGCGCAACAGCGCCCGTACGGCACGCTCCCTTGAGTCTGCGACAAGCGCGACGTCGGAGTCTGGCTGCTCTGCTCGCGTCATCCGTCCACCCTATCCGGACCCTCTGACTCCCCGTGGCCTGCATCCGAACAAACGTCGGGAGGCGGGGAAACGTGTAAGGGGCGGGGGTCACTTGCCCCCGCCCCTTACAAGACCCCGCCGCAGAGCGTCGGGTTCCGCTTTACTCCGACTTCGCGGCCGTCTTCTTCGCGGCGGCCGCGGTCGTCTTCTTCGCCGCGGCAGTCTTCGCCGTCGTCGTCTTCTTCGCGGCCGTCTTCTTGGCCGCCGTCTTCTTCGCCGGAGCGGCCTTCTTGGCGGCCGCCTTCTTCGCGGGCGCCTTCTTGGCCGTCTTCTTCGCCGGCCCCTTGGCCCGCTTCTCGGCGAGCAGCTCGTAGCCGCGCTCCGGCGTGATGTCCTCGACGCTGTCCCCGGTCCGCAGGGTCGCGTTGGTCTCGCCGTCCGTCACGTACGGGCCGAAGCGACCGTCCTTGACGACGACCGGCTTCTCGCTGACCGGGTCGGTGCCCAGCTCCTTCAGCGGCGGCTTCGCGGCCGCCCGGCCACGCTGCTTGGGCTGCGCGTAGATCGCGAGCGCCTCCTCCAGCGTGATCGTGAAGAGCTGGTCCTCCTCCGTCAGGGAGCGCGAGTCCGTGCCCTTCTTCAGGTACGGGCCGTAGCGGCCGTTCTGGGCGGTGATCTCGACGCCCTCGGCGTCCGCGCCGACCACGCGCGGCAGAGACATCAGCTTCAGCGCGTCCTCGAGGGTCACAGTGTCGAGCGCCATGGACTTGAAGAGCGAGGCGGTCCGCGGCTTCACCGCGTTCTTGCCGGTCTTCGGGGTGTCCTCGGGCAGGATCTCGGTGACGTACGGGCCGTAGCGGCCGTCCTTCGCGACGATCTGGTTGCCGCTGACCGGGTCGGTGCCCAGCTCGAAGTCGCCGCTCGGCTTGGCGAGCAGTTCCTCGGCGTGGGCGACCGTGAGCTCGTCGGGCGCGAGGTCCTCGGGCACGTCCGCCCGCTGGTGGCCCTCGGTGTCCTTCTCGCCCCGCTCGACGTACGGGCCGTAGCGCCCGACGCGCAGCATGATGCCGTCGCCGACCGGGAAGGAGGAGATCTCCCGGGCGTCGATCGCGCCGAGGTCGGTCACCAGCTCCTTGAGTCCGCCGAGGTGGTCGCCGTCGCCGTTCCCGGCGTCGGCCGCGCGGCCCGCCGCGGAGGCCTCGCCCTCGCCGAAGTAGAAACGCTTCAGCCACGGCACGGCCTGCGCCTCGCCCCGGGCGATGCGGTCGAGGTCGTCCTCCATCTTGGCGGTGAAGGAGTAGTCGACGAGCCGGCCGAAGTGCTTCTCGAGCAGGTTGACCACGGCGAAGGAGAGGAACGACGGCACGAGCGCCGTCCCCTTCTTGAAGACGTAGCCGCGGTCCAGGATCGTGCCGATGATCGACGCGTACGTCGACGGGCGGCCGATCTCGCGCTCTTCCAGCTCCTTGACCAGGCTGGCCTCGGTGTAGCGGGCCGGCGGCTTGGTCGCGTGGCCGTCGACCGTGATCTCCTCGGCGGAGAGCGCGTCGCCCTCGGCGACCTGCGGCAGCCTGCGCTCGCGGTCGTCCAGCTCGGCGTTCGGGTCGTCGGCCCCCTCCACGTACGCCTTCATGAAGCCGTGGAAGGTGATCGTCTTGCCGGACGCGCTGAACTCGACGTCCCGGCCGTCGGCGGCCCGGCCGCCGATCTTCACGGTCACCGAGTTACCGGTCGCGTCCTTCATCTGGGAGGCGACGGTCCGCTTCCAGATCAGCTCGTAGAGCCGGAACTGGTCGCCGGTCAGACCGGTCTCCGCCGGGGTGCGGAAACGATCACCCGAAGGGCGAATCGCCTCGTGCGCCTCCTGCGCGTTCTTGACCTTGCCCGCGTAGACGCGCGGCTTCTCCGGCAGGTAGTCGGCGCCGTAGAGCTGCGTGACCTGTGCGCGGGCCGCGGAGACGGCGGTGTCGGAGAGGACCGTGGAGTCCGTACGCATGTACGTGATGAAGCCGTTCTCGTACAGCTTCTGCGCGACCTGCATGGTCGCCTTCGCGCCGAAGCCGAGCTTCCGGCTCGCCTCCTGCTGGAGGGTGGTCGTCCGGAACGGCGCGTACGGGGAGCGGCGGTACGGCTTCGACTCGACCGACCGGACGCCGAACGAGGTGTCGGCGAGCGAGGCGGCGAGCGCCCGCGCCTTCTCCTCGTCGAGGTGGAGCACACTCGCGCTCTTCAGCTGACCGTCCGCGCCGAAGTCACGGCCCTGGGCGACGCGCGCCCCGTCGACCGTGTTCAGGCGGGCGACCAGCGACGACGGGTCGGAGGGGTCACCGGCGCGGCCGGTGGAGAAGGTGCCGGTGAGGTCCCAGTACTCGGCGGAGCGGAAGGCGATGCGCTCGCGCTCCCGCTCGACGACGAGCCGGGTGGCGACGGACTGGACACGGCCGGCGGAGAGGCCGCGCATGACCTTCTTCCACAGGACCGGCGAGACCTCGTAGCCGTACAGCCGGTCGAGGATGCGGCGGGTCTCCTGGGCGTCCACCATGCGCTGGTTCAGCTCGCGCGGGTTGCGGACGGCCTCCTGGATCGCGTCCTTGGTGATCTCGTGGAAGACCATCCGGTGGACCGGGACCTTGGGCTTCAGGACCTCGAGGAGGTGCCACGCGATGGCCTCGCCCTCGCGGTCCTCATCGGTGGCGAGGTAGAGCTCGTCGACCCCGGCCAGCTGCTCCTTGAGCTTCCTGACCTGCGCCTTCTTGTCGGCGTTGACGACATAGATGGGCTGGAAGTCGTGCTCGACGTCGACGCCGAGGCGGCGCACCTCGCCGGTGTACTTCTCCGGCACCTCGGCGGCGCCGCTCGGGAGGTCGCGGATGTGCCCGACGCTCGCCTCGACGACGTAGCCGGGGCCGAGGTAGCCCTTGATCGTCTTCGCCTTGGCAGGCGACTCGACGATGACGAGTCGGCGGCCGCCCTGTGCGGTCTCGCTGGTCGGGGACAACTTCGCTCTTCTCTCCGGTCGACGCTCGGTGGCACGTACGGCGCCGGCATTCCGCCGGCACGCACGGCGGCGGCACGCACGGTGACGCTGCCATCGCTGCGGAGTGTGACGGTACAACCCGCCCCCGTGTCAAACGGCGAAAGCCCGCAACGGCCACTCGAACGGTAACCCGACTTCTGGCATTCCTGCCGCCCGGACTCCAGGTCCGGTGAGGCGTGAGCAAGCGGAACGACCTCGTCACACCCGGCCGAAGCACCACACGCCGAGGAGGAGGAAGACCAGTCCGAAGATCGTCGTGAGCGTGGCGGCGACCCGCGTGGCGACCCCTTGCGCGACGGGTTCCCCGTGTGCCACGCGCACCCCCGTCCACAGCAGCAGTGCGGCTCCGAACAGCGCGAACGCCGTTCCGGCGAAGATCGCAGGCCCGCTCTCCATGCCCGTACCCCGTTCCCTTCACGGGCCCTGCTGGCGCCCGGTGGTCCCTGGAGCCGAGGCTGGCACCTCCCGGCGTCTCCGGTGCGAATTCCGGGTGAACGACGCGGACGGTCCCGTACGGGTTCACGAATATGGCCGGTAGTGCCCCCCCATCCCCGGCCGCCTCCTCCGTCACCTCGCGACGGCGCGGGGCGTGTCGGGCGTCACGATTCGGACGGACGGTCTCGGCTCGACGGGGGCGGCTCGCCGGGGCTCAGCTCGACGGAGGCCGTGGGCGTCGGCTCAACGACCTCAGCTCGACGGAAGCAGGAAACCCTCCTCCACCAGGAGCCGGATGGCCTGCGGCGTACGGTCCCGCAGCAGCACCGGGTCCTCGCCCATCAGCTGACCGATCGCGTCCAGGATCCGGCCCGCGCTGAGCGTCCCGTCGCAGACGCCCGCGAAACCGGCCCCCACGTGGTCCACCTTGGTCGCCCGCCGCATGCCCCGGTTCTGCCGCAGCACCACGTGCTCCGGGTCCTCGGCGCCCGGCAGCCCGACCTGCTCCTGCACGACCTCGTCCGCGAGGACGAAGCGGTCGGCGAGCAGGGCCGCGTCGTCGCGCGAGCGCAGGTAGTCCTGGCGCTCGAAGTGGGCGACCACGGTGTCGCCGAGCGGCTGCTCGACGGGGTGCGGCCACTCCTCGATCACGATCGACGGCTCGACCGCGCCGGCGGCCACCGCCGCGTTCTTCCGCAAGGTGATCCAGCCGAAGCCGACCGCCTTGGTCTTCCGGGCCTCGAACTCGTCCAGCCAGGCCCCGTACCGCCGCGTGTACTCCGCCGGGTCCGCGCGGTGGTCGCCGCTGTCCCGCAGCCACAGCTCGGCGTACTGGGTGACGTCCTGGACCTCGCGCTGCACGATCCAGGCGTCGCAGCCGCGCGGCACCCAGGAGCGCAGCCGCTCCTGCCACTCCTCGCCCTCGACGTGCTGCCAGTTGGCGAGGAACTGGGCGTATCCGCCGTCGTTGAGCCGCTCCCCGGCCTCCTGCACGAGCGTGCGGCAGAGGTCGTCCCCGCCCATCCCGCCGTCGCGGTAGGTGAGCCGGGCGCCGGGGGAGATGACGAACGGCGGGTTCGAGACGATCAGGTCGTACGTGTCCCCGTCGACCGGCTCGAAGAGCGAGCCCTGCAGCAGCTCGGCCTCGCGGGCTCCGGAGAGCGCGAGGGTGAGGCGGGTGAAGTCCAGGGCGCGCGGGTTCAGATCGGTCGCGGTGACCAGCGTGGCGTGCTGGGCGGCGTGCAGGGCCTGGATGCCGGAACCGGTGCCGAGGTCGAGCGCGGAGGAGACGGGCGTACGGACGGTGATGCCGGCCAGGGTGGTGGAGGCGCCGCCGACGCCGAGGACGACCCCTTCGTCCTTGCTGCCGATGCCGCCGGCCCCGCCGACCGCGCAGCCCAGGTCGGAGACGATGAACCAGTCCTGCCCGTCGGGCCCGCCGTACGGCCGGACGTCGACGGACGCGCCGATCTCCTGCTCGCCCTCCGGGACCAGCCAGCCGTCCTCCAGGCACTCCTCCAGCGGCAGCGCGGCGGCGGCGCGGGCGCGGGAGACGGGCTGCTGGAGGAGGAAGAGCCGGACGAGGGTCTCCAGCGCGGAGTCCCCCCGGGTGGCGCGCAGCGCGGGCACGGTCTCGCTGCGGGCGAGCGCGGCGTACGCGGGGGCGCCGAGCAGTTCGAGCAGGCCGTCGGCGGTGAAGTCGGCGGCGAGCAGGGCCTCGCGGAGCCGGGCGGCACGCGCGGGGACGGGGAGGCGGGAGGTCAGGCTGGTCGTACTCACCCCACCATTGTGGCGGGCGCCACGGACATTGCCGCGTCAGCCCCGCACGCGTGGGGGTCGCGAGTGCGGTCGGTACGGAAGCCCCGGACACGTACGGAGGCGCCGGGCACGTACGAAGGCCCCGGGCACCCGCGGAAGCCCTGGGCGCGCGCGAAGGCCCCGAGCACGCGCGGAGGCCCCGGGCGAGGTCGGCTCGTCCCGGGGCCTTCGTACGGCGGTGCTACTCCGAGCTCTTGCTCGCGGAGCCGGACGGCTTGACGGAGGCCCCGCCGGACGGCGTGGAGCCCGCCTTCGGCGAGGTCGCGGCGGGCGCGGGGGTGGCCTTCTGGCAGCCCGGCTGCTTCGCCATGGCCGTACCCAGCTCGCCGGACTGCAGCTTGGCCAGCGCGTCCTGGTCCATCTTCTCGATCTTCTTCAGACCGTCGGCGACGTCCTGGAGGCCGTCCGCGAACTTCTGCTGGTTGCTCGGGTCGAGCGCGTCGACCTGCTTCTTCAGCCCCTCGTAGGCCACCGCCGTGGCGTTGAGCTCCCTGACCGCGTCCTGCTGGAGCTTCTCGCCGTTGTCGACGGGCGGCACCCCCGCGCCCTCGATGGCCTTGGCGAGGGCACGGTCCGCGTTGGCGATGTCCTGGAAGGCCTTCGAGTCGGCGGCCTGGATGTCGGCCGGCTTGCCGTCCGCGGCCGTCGAGATGATCAGCTGCTGGGCGTCGGCCCGCTTCTGGATCTGGGGCTTCGCCTGGTCGCAGACCGTCTTGGCCCAGTCGTTCACCTTGTCGCCGTCGTCGCTGCAGCCGGACAGCGTGAGCACCAGTACAGCGGCGCCTGACAGCGCGACAGCAAGCTTCTTGTTCACGGATCGGTCCCTTCCAAGGCTCTCGGCCCCGGAACATACACGCCGAGCGGGCGGCTTCCACCTTTCAGGCGACGGATTCATCCCCTATTGCAGCCGATTGCACTAGGGGAGACACACCTCACGCGGAACGCGAGACAGGCGGACAGCACGTCAGAACGTGCTGCCCGCCTGCCTTCTGACCTGGTATTACGAAATCACCGGAGCGTCCGGCGAAGCCGCCGAGCGCCGGGCGGCGTTGCCTTCGTCACCCACGTCGTCGCTCTCGTCGTCCCCGACGACCACGGAGCGCCGTTTGGAGACGTAGACCGCGGCGACGATGACGACGATCGCGAGGATCGCGACCAGGGCCCGCAGTCCGCCGCTCGCGTCGTCGCCGTAGCTGAACTGCACCACGGCGGGCGCGATCAGCAGGGCGACCAGGTTCATCACCTTCAGCAGCGGGTTGATGGCCGGTCCCGCGGTGTCCTTGAACGGGTCGCCGACGGTGTCGCCGATGACGGTGGCGGCATGCGCCTCGCTGCCCTTGCCGCCGTGGTGGCCGTCCTCGACGAGCTTCTTGGCGTTGTCCCAGGCGCCACCGGAGTTGGCGAGGAAGACCGCCATCAGGGTGCCGGTCGCGATGGCGCCGGCGAGGTACGAGCCGAGCGCGCCGACGCCGAGCGTGAAGCCGACCGCGATCGGCGCCATCACGGCGAGCAGCCCGGGCGTGGCGAGTTCGCGCAGCGCGTCCTTGGTGCAGATGTCGACCACGCGCCCGTACTCGGGCTTCTCGGTGTAGTCCATGATCCCGGGGTGCTCGCGGAACTGCCGCCGCACCTCGTAGACCACCGCGCCCGCCGAGCGCGAGACCGCGTTGATCGCGAGCCCCGAGAAGAGGAAGACGACCGCGGCGCCGAGGACCATCCCGAAGAGGTTGTTGGGCTGCGAGATGTCCATCGAGAGGGTCATCCCGGAGGCTTTCGCCCCGACGTCGGCTACCGCTGTGGCGATGGCGTCGCGGTACGAGCCGAACAGCGCGGCCGCCGCCAGGACGGCGGTGGCGATGGCGATGCCCTTGGTGATGGCCTTGGTGGTGTTGCCGACGGCGTCGAGGTCGGTGAGGACCTGCGCGCCCGCGCCCTGGACGTCGCCGGACATCTCGGCGATGCCCTGCGCGTTGTCGGAGACCGGGCCGAAGGTGTCCATGGCGACGATGACGCCGACCGTGGTGAGCAGCCCGGTTCCGGCCAGGGCGACCGCGAACAGCGCCAGCATGATCGACGTACCGCCGAGCAGGAACGCGCCGTAGACGCCGAGGCCGATGAGGAAGGCCGTGTACACGGCGGACTCCAGGCCGATGGAGATGCCGGCGAGGACGACGGTGGCGGGGCCGGTGAGCGAGGACTTGCCGATGTCCCTGACCGGGCGCCGGGTCGTCTCCGTGAAGTAGCCGGTGAGCTGCTGGATCAGGGCGGCCAGGACGATGCCGATGGCGACGGCGACCAGGGCGAGGATCCGGGGGTCGCCGGGGTGGTCGCTGATCCCGGCCTCGGTGACGCCCTTGAGGTCGGCGTAGGAGGACGGCAGGTAGACGAAGACGGCGATCGCGACTAGGGCGAGGGAGATGACGGCGGAGATGAAGAAGCCGCGGTTGATGGCGGACATCCCGCTGCGGTCGGCGCGCCGCGGGGCGACCGCGAAGATGCCGATCATCGCGGTGACCACGCCGATCGCCGGGACGATCAGCGGGAAGGCGAGGCCGAGGTCGCCGAAGGCCGCCTTGCCGAGGATGAGGGCGGCGACGAGCGTGACGGCGTACGACTCGAAGAGGTCGGCGGCCATGCCCGCGCAGTCGCCGACGTTGTCGCCCACGTTGTCGGCGATGGTGGCGGCGTTGCGCGGGTCGTCCTCGGGGATGCCCTGCTCGACCTTGCCGACGAGGTCGGCGCCGACGTCGGCCGCCTTGGTGAAGATGCCGCCGCCGACACGCATGAACATGGCGATGAGGGCCGCTCCCAGGCCGAAGCCCTCGAGCACCTTGGGCGCGTCGGCCGCGTAGACGAGGACGACGCAGGAGGCACCGAGCAGGCCGAGGCCGACGGTGAACATGCCGACGACTCCGCCGGTACGGAAAGCGATCTTCATCGCCTTGTGCGCGACGGTCGTGAGATCTTTTTCCGGTTCACCGGGCGCCGGGGTCGCCTCTCGCGCGGCCGCGGCCACGCGCACATTCGCCCGTACGGCAAGGCGCATGCCGATGTATCCGGTGGCCGCCGAGAAAAGCGCACCCACCAGGAAGAACAGAGAACGTCCGGCGCGCTGCGACCAGTTGTCGGCGGGCAGCAGCAACAGCAGGAAGAACACGACGACGGCGAAGATCCCGAGGGTGCGCAACTGCCGGGCGAGATAGGCGTTGGCGCCCTCCTGCACGGCGGCCGCGATCTTCTTCATCGCGTCGGTGCCCTCACCTGCCGCCAGCACCTGACGGGTCAGGACCTGGGCGACGAGCAGGGCCGCGAGCGCGACGGCCGCGATGACGATCACGATCGTACGGTTCTCGTCCGTGAGTACCGCTGCGGCGAGAGAAGTGGGGTGTCCGGTCAGGTCTGGGTTGAAGAGCCCCGCCATTCGTCCTCCTTGACGTTTGCGAGCTCAAGATGTGGACGGATTGTAGGGAGCGGAACCTGATCAAAACAGGGCGCCGCAAATGGAATTCCCCATTGCCTTGATCTTTCCACCAAAAGCGGTAATGGGCCAAAAGCATTGGCACATGATCGATGATCTAGAGAAATGAAAAGAGGCCCTGCTCGGCAGGGCCTCTTTTCGCGATCTTCGCTTGGGACGCGATCTTCGATCGGGGTGGGTCTTCGGCGGGTCTTCGAGGTGGGTCTTCGAAGTGGGTCTTCGAGGTGGGGCGGGGTGGGTCAGGGAAGCACGACGGCCGGGTGAATCGGCCAGCTCATCCTGATGACGCCGCCCTCCTCGCCGGCCCGGACCTCGACGTCGTCGACGAGCCCGCGGATCACCGCGAGACCCATCTCGTCCTCGCCGTCGGCGTCGTCGAACTCCTCGGCCGGCGCCTCGTCCCGCGCGCCGGGCACCCCGGCGGCGTCGGCCGCCGCGACACCCGCGCCCGGGACCTCGTCGCCGACCTCGATGGAGAACGTCTTCTCCTCCTCGGTCAGCACGACCCGGACGGGGGTGCTCACGTCGTTGCTGCGGTGCAGTCCGACAGCGCGGGAGCACGCCTCGCCGACGGCGAGTCTGACCTCGTCGAGGACCGCCTCGTCCACCCCGGCCCTGCGCGCCACCGCGGCCGCCACGAGGCGGGCCGTGCGGACGTGCTCGGGCTGGGCGCTGAAGCGGAGTTCAACGGTGGCCATGCGGTCCCCCTGGAGACGTCTGGGCGGGCAACTCGGAGGACCGGGCGTGTCCTGCCCGGTTCTCCACTCCTTCTTCCGGCCTCTGCGGGCCGTCAGTCGGTGGCGCTGACGGCCTCGTCGACCGTGGTGTGGATGGGGAACACCTTGGTCAGACCAGTGATCCGGAAGATCTTGAGAATGCGCTCCTGGTTGCAGACCAGGCGCAGCGAGCCCTCGTGCGCGCGGACGCGCTTCAGGCCACCCACCAGCACGCCGAGGCCGGTCGAGTCCAGGAAGTCCACGCCTTCCATGTCGACAACCAGGTGGTAGCTGCCGTCGTTCACCAACTCGACCAACTGCTCGCGCAGCTTGGGCGCGGTATATACATCAATCTCGCCACCGACCTCGACGACCGTACGGTCGCCACTCGGGCCGGACACATTGCGAGTCGACAGGGACAGGTCCACGGATCCTCCAGCACCTTGCTATCGAGCGGTCGTCCCTCAAGTCTCCCCGGCGGAGTCGGGAGGACGGATCGCCAGCCGCGATGGCATTCAATCACTTACCAGCAGCCATGCACGACGCCTTGGGACATTGTCCGTCACGCCAGTGACACACTCGGTGCCGATGGCCAAGAATCACCGCCCCAGTCGTCCAGCCGGGGAGAGGGGCAGCCGCCCCTCCCCCGGCATGGTCCTCGACCGGCTCTCCTCGGGCGAGAGCCGGGCCGCGCGCATCACTCATACGGAGCACTTGCCCGCCCGGGAGGGTCGCCATGCAGTCTGGCCGCATCGCATCCGGCCGGAGGTGATCAGCGCGATCCAGGCCGCGGGCATCGAGCACCCCTGGGCCCACCAGGCGGAGGCCGCCGAGCACGCCCTGGACGGCGAGTCCGTGGTGATCGCGACGGGCACCGCCTCGGGCAAGTCCCTGGCCTACCTCGCCCCGGTCCTCACGACGCTCCTGGACGGCTCCGAGGCCGCCAACGGCCGGGGGACCACCGCCCTCTACCTGGCGCCCACCAAGGCCCTCGCCGCCGACCAGCGGCGCGCGGTCCGTGAGCTGGCGGCTCCGCTCGGCAACCGGATCCGGCCGGCCGTCTACGACGGCGACACGCCCGTCGAGGAACGCGAGTGGGTCCGCCAGTACGCGAACTACGTGCTCACCAACCCCGACATGCTGCACCGGGGCATACTCCCCTCCCACCCCAGATGGGCCTCCTTCCTGCGCTCCCTGCGCTACGTCGTGATCGACGAGTGCCACACCTACCGGGGCGTCTTCGGCTCCCACGTCGCCCAGGTGCTGCGCCGGCTGCGCCGCGTCTGCGCCCGGTACGGCGCGGACCCCGTCTTCCTCCTGGCCTCCGCCACCTCCGCCGAGCCCGCCCAGGCCGCGGGACGTCTCACCGGCCTGCCCGTCACGGAGGTCTCCGACGACGCCTCCCCGCGCGGCGAGCTGGTCTTCGCCCTCTGGGAACCGCCGCTGACCGAGCTGCACGGCGAGCAGGGCGCTCCCGTACGCCGCACGGCCACCGCCGAGACCGCCGACCTGCTGACCGACCTGACCGTCCAGGGCGTCCGCTCGGTCGCCTTCGTCCGCTCCCGGCGCGGCGCCGAGCTGATCTCGGTGATCGCGCAGGAGCGGCTCGCCGAGGTCGACCGCTCCCTGGCCCGCCGCGTCGCCGCCTACCGGGGCGGCTACCTGCCCGAGGAGCGCCGGGCCCTGGAGCGCGCCCTGCACTCGGGCGAGCTCCTCGGCCTGGCCGCCACGACCGCCCTCGAGCTGGGCGTGGACGTCTCCGGCCTGGACGCCGTCGTGATCGCCGGCTACCCGGGCACCCGGGCCTCCCTGTGGCAGCAGGCGGGCCGGGCCGGCCGTTCGGGCGAGGGCGCCCTGGCGATCCTGGTCGCCCGGGACGACCCGCTGGACACCTTCCTGGTCCACCACCCCGAGGCGCTCTTCCAGCAGCCGGTCGAGTCGACCGTCCTGGACCCCGACAACCCCTACGTCCTCGCCCCGCACCTCTGCGCCGCCGCCGCCGAGCTGCCGCTGACCGACGCCGACCTGGCCCTCTTCGGCCCGGCCGTCACCGACCTGCTGCCCCAGCTGGAGGCCGCCGGACTGCTCCGCCGCCGCTCCACCGGCTGGTACTGGACCCGCCGCGAGCGGGCCGCCGACCTGACCGACATCCGGGGCGGCGGCGGGAGCCCCGTCCAGATCGTGGAGGCCGCCACCGGCCGCCTCCTCGGCACGGTCGACGAGGCCGCCTCGCACACCGCCGTCCACGAGGGCGCCGTCCACCTCCACCAGGGCCGTACGTACCTGGTGAAGACCCTCGACCTGAAGGACTCCGTGGCCCTGGTCGAGGAGGCCGCCCCGCCGTACTCGACCACCGCCCGCGACACCACCTCCATCTCCGTCCTCGAAACCGACACCGAGATCCCCTGGGGCGCCGGCCGCCTCTGCTACGGCTCCGTCGAGGTCACCAACCAGGTCGTCTCCTTCCTTCGCCGCCGTCTGATCACCGGCGAGGTACTCGGCGAGACCAAGCTCGACCTGCCACCCCGCACCCTGCGAACCCGGGCCGTGTGGTGGACGGTCACCGAGGACCAGCTCGACGCCGCCCGGATCAACCCGGAGATCCTCGGCGGGGCCCTGCACGCCGCCGAACACGCCTCCATCGGCATGCTGCCGCTCTTCGCCACCTGCGACCGCTGGGACATCGGCGGGGTGTCCGTGCCGCTCCACCCCGACACCCTGCTGCCCACCGTCTTCGTCTACGACGGGCATCCGGGCGGCGCGGGCTTCGCCGAGCGGGCCTTCCACACCGCCCGCGCCTGGCTCACGGCCACCCGGGAGGCGATCGCCTCCTGCGAGTGCGAGGCGGGCTGCCCCTCGTGCATCCAGTCCCCGAAGTGCGGCAACGGCAACGACCCGCTCCACAAGCGCGGCGCCGTGCGCCTGCTCACGGAACTGCTGCGGGAAGCCCCGGCAGCGCCCGAGGAGGCCCCGCCCGCGCCCTGACCTCCGGTGCGTACGGCCCGAGGCGCACCGTCGCCGTCACGTCCGCCAGGTCGCCCCGTACCGAGCACCGCACCACGGCGGCCCCCTGCGCCGCGGCGACCCGGTCCGCCGCCGCGCAGGCGGTCTCCTCGCCCCACAGGGCCCGGTCGGCGGCCGCGAGCGCGGCCAGGTCGGCGGCCCCGCCCGCCCGGTGCCGCGCCGCCACCGCCTGCCCCAGCGCGAGAACCGCACCGAACACCACGCACAGGGCACACGCCGCGAAGGCCGTCCACACCGTCGCCATCCCCCGATCCCGCCCGGCACCCCGCACCAGGGCCGCCGTCGCGGACGTAGACGTGACCGGGGCCGTGGCTGCGACTCTGACCGCTCCTGTCCCGCTCACGGTGCCGTCACCCCCACCGCGTCCTCGGCGAGCGCCGCCGCGCCGGCGCGCAGCGTCAGGCCCAGCCCGCCCGGCCCGGGTGCCTGGGCCTCCACAGTCACCCGCCACAACTCGCCCGAACGGGTGACCGAGACCCGTGCTCCCTCCGGCGCCGCCGCCCGGGCGGCGGCCTCGGCGCCGGTCACCGGCTCCGACCTGGCCACCGCCCGCGCCCCGGCCCGTGCCGCGTCCACGCACTGGATCTGCGCCGCGGCGGCGGCCAGCGCCCAGACCAGGGCCATGGTGAACAGCACCAGCGTCGGCAGGGCCATCGCCGCCTCCACGGTCACGGCGCCCCGGTCGTCAGAACGGCGCATCGAGCGCCTTCCCGATCACCGACTCCAGCGCCCCGGAGACCGAACCGCTGGTCACGATCTTGTACAGGATCGTCGCGAACCCGGCCGCCGCGATGGTCCCCATCGCGTACTCCGAGGTGGTCATCCCCGCGTCACCCCGCGCGGCCACCCACCGGTCCCGCCGGTCCCGCCACCAGGCGCCCACGCGTCGCTTCTTCGTCATTCCAACCCCCATGTGCAGTCGTCGTGTTCGTGTTCGTGCTCGTGCTCGTCGTTCCGGTCAGTTCCGCAGCAGTCCGGTCGCGAGGCCGATCACCACCGGGGCCACTCCCACCGCCAGGAAGGCCGGCAGGAAGCAGAGCCCCACGGGCGCGGTGATCAGGACCTGGGCCCGCTGGGCCCGGGCCGCCGCCTTGCGGGCCCGCTCCGCACGCAGGTCGGTCGCGTGCCGTGCGACGGCCTCGGCGGCGGGCGCCCCCGAGGAGCCGGCCCGTTCCAGGCAGCGGGCCAGGGCCTCGGCGCCGGGTATCGCGCCGAACCTCCGCCACACGTCGGCCGGTTCGCCCCCGAGCCGCAGCTCCCCGGCCGTCCGCGTCAGCCGCTCGCCGAGGGGTCCGCCCAGCGAGCGCCCCACCGCCTCCGCCGCCTCGCCCGGGCCCGCCCCGGCGGACGCGCAGGCCGCCAACAGGTCGGCCGCGAGCGGCAGCTGACGTACGGTCTCGTCCTCGTCGCCGGTCACCGGTGCGCGGCGCGCGCTCCACCGCCGTACGCCCAGGCCCGCCGCGATCCCCGCCAGGATCCCGGGCACCCCACCGACGAGGGCCCACCCGAGGGCCGCCGCCGCGAGCGGAGCGGCCCAGGTCCTCAGCCAGGGCGGGCAACCGCTCCCGAACCGGCGCCCCCGTGGCGACCCGACACCGAGCAGGGCCTCGATCCGTTTCCGGGTCCGCCGCTCCCGCCGACGGTCGGCCACCGTCCAGGCCGCCCAGGCGAGCGAGGCCAGCACCACGGCCGTCACCCCCAGCCTGTGGACGAACTCTCCGGTCACACCCGCTCCCCTCCTCGGACGATCCGGGCCGCCCACCACAGACCGGCCGCCTCCAGGGCCGTGCCGACGGCCAGGCACCCGAGACCCACCGGCGTGTGCAGCAGCACGTACAGCGGGCGGGCGCCGAGCGCCGAACCGAGCACGAGCCCGACGGCCGGGAGTACCGCGAGGACGGCCACCGTCGCCCAGGCGCCTGCCAGTTGGGCCCGCAGCTTCTCCCGCTGGTCCCGGTGTTCCCGCAGGGCGGCCTCCAGCCGGTCGAGCCCGGCGGCAAGGCCCGCGCCGCCGTCGACGGCGACCTGCCAGCAGGCCGCGAGGCCGGCGAGACCGTCCGCGCCTTCCTGCCGCGCGGCCCGCCGCAGCGCGCGTGCCACGTCGCCGCCGAACCGGGCCGCGGCGAGCACCTCCGCCTCCTCCTTCGGCCCGAGCGCCCCGGTCGCCCTGACCGCCAACAGCAGGGCCGGCGCGGGCTGCCGCCCCGCCCTCAGCTCGGCCGCGACCGCGCCGCACAGGCCCACCACCGCGTCGGACCGCGCCTCCCGCTCCCTGCGGAGCGCCACCGCCCGCAACCGGCACCCCACCAGCGGCACCGCCAGCGCGCCCGCCACCAAGGGCAACGGCGACTCCCCGAGCACCGCGAGCACCGCCGCCACCGGCAGACAGAGCCACGCGCGCCGCCCCCGCAGCGCGGCCCACCACCGCTCGCCGACCGCCCGCCACGACGGCGCCCGGTGGTCCCCCGCCCCGCCCGGAGCCCCGACACCCGCGAGCACCAGGCGCGCCCTGCGCAACCCCCGCTCCCGCTCGGCCACCCGCCACAGCGCGGCCCCGGCGCACAGCACCGCCGCGCCCTGGGCCATCGCCCACTGGTCCCCCGTCACGCGCCACCCCCGATCAGCGACCGCAGCCGCTCCCAGCCCTGCTCCCGCTCGAACCCGGCCGCTCCCCAGCGCAGCGCGGGCACGGTCACCACAAGGCCCGCCCGGTCCCGCTCCAGGACGTGGATCTCCGCGATCCGCCGGAGTCCCGCCCTGTCCCGTACGAGATGCAGCACCGCCGAGAGGCCCGCCCCCAACTGGCTGTGCAGCGCGGCCCGGTCGAGGCCGGCGGCCGTCCCGAGGGCTTCGAGACGGGCCGGTACGTCCGCCGCCGTATTGGCGTGGAGCGTCCCCGAGCCACCCTCATGTCCCGTGTTCAGGGCGGCCAGAAGATCCACCGCCTCCCCGCCGCGCACTTCTCCGACCACCAGCCGGTCCGGCCGCATCCGCAGCGCCTGCCGGACCAGGTCCCGCAGGGTCACCAGACCCGCGCCCTCCTGGTTCGCCGGTCGCGCCTCCAGGCGCACCACGTGCGGATGGTCGGGCCGCAGTTCGGCCGAGTCCTCGGCGAGGACGATCCGCTCCCGCTCGCCGACCAGGCCGAGGAGCGTGGACAGGAGCGTCGTCTTGCCCGACCCCGTCCCTCCGGAGATCAGGTACGAGACCCGGGCCTCGATCAGGGCACGCAGGATCCGCTCCCCGCCGGGCGGGACGGTGCCCGCCCGGGTCAACTCCCCCACGGAGAAGGCCCGGGGCCGCACGACCCGCAGCGACAGGCACGTCGATCCGACGGCCACCGGCGGCAGCACCGCGTGCATCCGGGTCCCGTCCGGAAGCCGGGCGTCCACCCAGGGCCTGGCGTCGTCCAGGCGCCGCCCGGCGACCGCAGCGAGCCGCTGCGCCAGTCGGCGTACGGCCGGAGCGTCCGGGAAGCGGACCCCGGTCAGTTCGAGACCGGCGCCCCGGTCGACCCAGACCTGGTCGGGGCCCGAGACCAGCACATCGGTGACGGCGGGATCGGCGAGCAGCGGCTCCAGCGGTCCGGTGCCGACCAGTTCGCTGCGCAACGCCTCGGCCGCGCCCAGGACTTCCGTGTCCCCGAGCAGCCGGCCCTGCTCGCGCAGCGCTGCCGCGACCCTCGCCGGTGTCGGCTCGGCCCCGCTCTCGGCGAGGCGCTGCCGTACAGCCTCCAGGAGCCCCGCGCCGCCCGCGTGCGTCGCGGCGGTCATGAGACGGCCTCCGGGGCGAGCGAGCGCTCCCAGAACGCCGCGCAGAACCGGCCGAGCGGTCCGCGCGCCTCGCCGCCCGGCGGCGCCCCGCTGTCGAGCGCGGCCAGGAGGCCCGGATCGTGCGGGAGTTCTCCGGCCAGCGGCAGCCCCAGAGTGTCGGCGACCCACTGCTCGTCGATCCCGGGCGCGTACGGCCCGCGCACCACCGCCCGCAGGTCGGCGAGGACCTGGCCCGCGAGGGAGGCGACCCGGTGGGCCGCGGCGACGGCCCGCAACTCGCCCGGGACGACGAGGAGTCCGAGGTCCAGCTGGGCCAGCGCCTCGGTCACCGCCTCGTCGATCCGGCGGGGCAGGTCCACCACCACGATCCCGCCCCTCCTGCGCGCCGCCGCAAGCACCGCGCGCATGGCCTCGGCCGGAACGAGGACCGCGTCGCCCCGGTCCCAACTGAGCACCCGCAGCCCGCGCACCGAGGGCAGCGACTCCTCAAGCGCCCCACCGCCGACCCGCCCCTTGGAGGCGACGAAATCGGGCCACCGCCGGCCTTCGGCCCGCTCCCCGCCCAGCAGGACGTCGAGGCCGCCCCCGAGCGGGTCTCCGTCCACGAGCAGGGTGCGCCGCCCGGTCCTGGCGGCGGCCAGCGCGAGCGCGCAGGCCAGCGTGGAGGCCCCGGCTCCGCCGCGGCCGCCGATCACTCCGACGGTCAGGGCCTGCCGGCCCGCGCCCTCGGCCGCGTCGGCGATGCGGTCGACGAGCCAGCTCTCGGCGTCCGGCAGCCGCAGCACGCAGTCGGCGCCGATCTCGACCGCCCGCCGCCACACCTCGGGGTCGTCGGGAACGTCGGGGTCCCTGCCGACGAGGATCACCCCCTGCCTGCGCGCCGCCCCGCGGCAGCGGGCCGCGGCGTCGTCGCCGACCAGGACGAGCGGGGCGTCGGCCCAACTCGCGCGGCGCTCCGGCACCGTGTGGTGGACCTCGGGCTCGGCACCCGCCGCGGCGCAGAGCCGCAGCAGATCGTCGAGGAGCCCGAGGTCCTCGGTCACGATCAGCGGCCCGGCCGCACGACCGCCCCCGGCAGGCCCCGGCGGCCCCGCCGCCCTCGACGCCCAGGACGCCCGACGCACCCGCGCCGAAGCAGCCGAGGCGCCAACCGCCGCCGAAGCCCTCGCCGTTCCGAATGTCATGGTTCCCGCCACAGCACACGCCCCCCTGTCGATGCGATCCCGTCCGTGCCCGTCGCACGGCCGAGATCGGTGATTCCTTCCGTCCGCGGAGTTCGCGGTCGGAATCACCGTGGCGCCATCCCGGAAATCGTGTGGATCTTGCTCAAAAACTGTGGATAACCCAGCCGATGTGAATATCCCCGTGCCCCATACCGGGGATGTCCGGAGAGCAGCCCGACCACTACGCTGAGTGACGAAACGCGGGCATCAGGCCATCGCGGCCACCCGGCCGCGGAGAGGGGGAGAGATGAGGATCCGGCGGACGAAAACGCGTCCGGACATGCGACGACCCCCGCCGGGGGGGAGAGCGGGGGTCGTCTCTCCGGCCGACTCGGGGGGGGAGGAGCCGGACCGGGTTAGCACGGTCGCGAACGATCCGTGACTTCCATGGTGTACCCGAGAGCCTTCTCAGGCAAACCCACACGCCCGAGCGTACGCCGAATGGCGGCCACCTATGCTCGGCTCGTGGAAAACCACTCGATGCCGCGCACAGCCGCCTTCTTTGACCTGGACAAGACGGTCATTGCGAAGTCCTCGACGCTGACCTTCAGCAAGTCCTTCTACCAAGGCGGACTGATCAACCGCCGCGCCGTCCTGCGGACGGCCTACATCCAGTTCGTCTTCCTCGTGGGCGGCGCCGACCACGATCAGATGGAGCGGATGCGCGAATACCTTTCCGCGCTCTGCAAAGGATGGAACGTCGCGCAGGTCAAGGAGCTCGTCGCCGAGACCCTGCACGAGCTGATCGACCCGATCATCTACGACGAGGCGGCGTCCCTCATCGAGGAGCACCACGCCGCCGGCCGGGACGTCGTGATCGTCTCCACCTCGGGCGCCGAGGTGGTCGAGCCGATCGGCGAGATGCTCGGCGCCGACCGGGTCGTCGCCACGCGGATGGTCGTCGGCGACGACGGCTGCTTCACCGGTGAGGTGGAGTACTACGCCTATGGGCCCACCAAGGCGGAGGCGATCCGGGAGCTCGCCGAGTCGGAGGGGTACGACCTCTCACGCTGTTACGCGTACAGCGATTCGGCGACCGACGTACCGATGCTGGAGTCCGTGGGTCACCCCTACGCGGTCAATCCCGACCGGACGCTCCGCCGCGAGGCGACCGCCCGGGACTGGCCGATTCTCTCCTTCGAGAAGCCGGTTCGGCTCAAGCAGCGGCTGCCGGGATTCCGGATGCCGCCGCGCCCGGCGCTCCTCGCGGTCGCCGCCGTGGGCGCGGCCGCCGCGACGGCCGGTCTCGTCTGGTACGCCAACCGGCGGCGGCACTCCGCCCTTGCCGATCGCTTTGCCCGGATTTGAGGCGAAAGTAAAGAACCTGGAGCCAGGACTTTCGCTTCCCACTCGACAGGAGTAGAAAGGAATCAGGCCCGCGAGACCTAGGACATCCGAGAGGATCACCTGTTGAGCAAGAAGGCCCCACGGACCACGCACAGAAGTTGAGCACCCACGCGACGTCGACCCGTCGATTACGGGCCAGCCGCACCAGGCGAAGGGCAAAGCAACCCCGCCTGATGGGCACATATCGAGGACGCTTGGTAACTCGGCAGACGTGCCAGCGGCGGTACCAGGACTGGTACCGCCGCAACCCTGTGTACGGGGCTTTTTTGTACGGGGCTTTTTAGACCATCGGACGGAACGCCGCCTCAGGCCGCGCCCCGCTGGAGCGCCTCGCAGACCGCCGTCGACTCCCGGACCCCCAGCTCCACGGCCCGCCCGCAGTGGGCGATCCAGGCGGCCATGCCCTCCGGAGTCCCCGACAAGTACCCCTCGAACGCGGCGACGTACGCCGCCCGCCCCTGCTCCGCGTGGCCGACCTCGGCCGGGCAGATCGCCTTGGGGTCGAGCCCGCTGCCGATGAGCACGATCCGCTCGGCGGTCCGGGCGATCAGCCCGTTGTACGAGGTGAAGGGCCGCAGCGCGAGCAGTTCGCCGTGCACGACGGCCGCCGTCACCAGCGCCGGGGCCGTACCGCCCGCGATGATCAGCTCGCTGAGCCCGTCGAGCCGCCCCGCCACCTCCGCCGGATCCGGCAGCGGCGCCTCGATCAGCGGCTCGTCGACCGCCTCGCCGAGCTGCCGCGGCCTGCCGACCGAGTCGGCCAACCCCAGCCCCGCCCCGGACCCCGTCCCGAGCGCCGCGTCGCCGACCGCGACCAGGTGCAGCCGGGCGAGCACCCGCAGCGGGGACTGGCGCCAGATGGAGAGCAGCTGGCCCGCCTCGGCGCCGAGCCGCAGGGCCGCGCCGACCGTCCGCGCCTCGGGGTCGCCGCCGAAGTCGGTGCGCCGGCGGACCTCCTCGAGGGCCCAGTCGGCACCGGACAGCGCCGCCGAGCCGCGCGCCCCGCGCAGGGCGGCCTCGGAGGTGATCTCGTTGCTGCGGCGCCGCATCACGCGGTGCCCGTAGACCCGGTCGACGGCCTTGCGTACGGAGTCCACCGAGTCGGCGACGCCCGGCAGGGAGCCGAGGGCGGCGAGGGGATCAGAGGCGTGCGTACTCATAAGTAGGGAGGCTACGCGCCCATGGCGCCCACCCTGGCCCGCCCCACGTTGGAGTGGTCTTCTTCACGGACCTTGACCACTCGACGCAATCATGACGCTACGCTTCGTGAACATGAAGATCGCTTTCGTAGGGAAGGGCGGCAGCGGCAAGACCACGCTGTCCTCGCTCTTCATTCGCCACCTGGCCGCCAATGAAGCCGCCGTCGTCGCCGTGGACGCCGACATCAACCAGCATCTCGGGGCCGCGCTCGGCCTCGACGAGGCCCAGGCGGCCGCGCTGCCCGCGATGGGCGCACATCTGCCGATGATCAAGGAGTACCTGCGGGGCGACAACCCGCGGATCGCGTCGGCGGACTCGATGATCAAGACGACCCCGCCCGGCGAGGGTTCGCGCCTGCTGCGGGTGCGCGAGGACAACCCGGTCTACGACGCCTGCGCGCGGACCGTGCGCCTCGACGACGGCGACATCCGGCTGATGGCGACGGGCCCGTTCACCGAATCGGACCTGGGAGTGGCCTGCTACCACTCCAAGGTGGGCGCGGTGGAGCTGTGCCTGAACCACCTGGTCGACGGGGTGGACGAGTACGTGGTCGTCGACATGACGGCCGGCTCGGACTCCTTCGCCTCGGGGATGTTCACCCGCTTCGACATGACGTTCCTGGTCGCCGAGCCGACCCGCAAGGGCGTGTCGGTCTACCGCCAGTACAAGGAGTACGCGCGGGACTTCGGGGTCGCCCTCAAGGTCGTCGGCAACAAGGTGCAGGGCCAGGACGACGTGGACTTCCTGCGCGATGAGGTGGGCGACGACCTGCTGGTGACGGTGGGCCACTCGGACTGGGTGCGCGGGATGGAGAAGGGCCGCCCGGCCCGCTTCGAACTCCTGGAGGCGGACAACCGGATGGCGCTCCAGGCCCTCCAGAACGCGGCGGACGACTCGTACGCCCATCGCGACTGGGAGCGGTACACGCGCCAGATGGTCCACTTCCACCTGCGGAACGCGGAGAGTTGGGGCAACGCCAAGACCGGGGTTGACCTGGCGGCGCAGATCGACCCCGGTTTCGTACTCGGCGAGGAGCTGGCCGTCCCCCAGCCCAGCTGAGCGACGGCGCCCGAAGGCCGCGGGGTCAGTCCTGTCCGGGCTTCCTCAGAGGCTCGGACCCGGCCAGAGGCTCGGACCCGGCCAGCGGCTCCGACCCCTCCAGCGGCTCCGATCCCGCCAGGGGTGCCGACGGCTTCGCCGACGGGGCCAGCGGCTCCGACGGGGTCAGGGGCTGGGAGGCCAGGAAGGTCGCCCAGCCGCCCTGCGGGGCCTCGCCGACCTTCAGGGTCCGCATCTTCTCGATCACCGCCGGGTCCTGGGCGTCGAGCCAGTCCGCGAGCTGCCGGAAGGACACGCACTTCACGTCCTTCTGGACGCAGACGGTGGCGATGGTCTCCTCGATGGCGCGCATGTACGTGCCGCCGTTCCAGGACTCGAAGTGGTTGCCGATCACGACCGGCGCCCGGTTGCCGTGGTACGAGCGGTTGAAGGCCTGCACCAGGCCGTCCCGCATCTGGTTGCCCCAGTACGCGTGCTGGGACGGGTCGCCCTGGGTCCTGGTACCGGACTGGTTGACCATGAAGTTGTAGTCCATGGAGAGCGTCTGGAACGCGCGGCCGGGCATCGGGACCAGGTGCATCGACAGGTCCCACAGGCCGTGGTCCTTCTTGGGCCAGATCTGGTCGTTGACGCCACTGGTGTCGTAGCGGAAGCCCAGCTCGGCCGCGGCCTTCACGAAGTTGTCGCGGCCCTCCAGGCAGGGCGTGCGGGCGCCGACCAGTTCCTTGTCGTAGTCGAACGGCAGCGGCTGCTCGGTGGTCAGGCCGGAGTTCGTCTTCCAGTTCTTCACGAAGGACTTGGCCTGCTTGATCTCGCTCTTCCAGTCCTCGACCGACCAGGTGCCGACCCCGCTCTCGGGCCCGCAGAAGTGGCCGTTGAAGTGCGTGCCGACCTCGTTGCCCTCCTGCCACGCGCCGCGCAGTTCGCGGACGGTGGCGCGGATGCCCTCGGCGTCGTTGAAGCCGATGTCCGAGCGGCCGACCGCGTGGCCCGGCGGGTCGTAGAGCGTGCGCTTGTCCTCGGGCAGCAGGTACACGCCGCTGAGGAAGTAGGTCATGGTCGCGTCGTACTTCTTGCCCACCTCGCGGAAGTGGGAGAAGAGCTTCTGGCTGTCCTCGCCGGCGCCGTCCCAGGAGAACACCACGAACTGCGGGGGCTGCTGGCCCGGCTTCAGCTTCTCCCAGACGGGCTGGCGCGGCTGTGCACCGGTGAAGGCGGTGGAGCCGTCGCCGATCAGGCGCGGCGCGTTCGGCGCGGCGGCGGGGGCGGGCTTCTTCGCCCCGGGGGCGCCCTTCTCCTTCGGCGCCGACCCCGAGGGATCCGAGCAACCGGCGAGGCCGGTCATCAGGGCGACGGCGAGGGCGGCGGCGCCGAGTGCCCTCCTGCGGACAGTGCGGACAGTGGTCCTTCTTCCGGCGGCTGACATCCGCCCACCTCTCCTCGGTTCCGTACAGGGTGCGAGCGGCGTCAACGTCGCACCACGGAAGCCGGAACGATGAAACGACAAGCGGAACGGTGACCGACTGTCACTCCAACCGGTGAATCATTGCCCTGTTTGCCCCGAAAATAATGCCGCAGTCTTTACTCTCCATTACGATCCATTTACCGAGCGTTGATAGTCACCGTCGGCGCCCGGTCATCCCGCCACTGCACGCCGTGACCCACGGCCGCGACCCCCACGTTCGTCCCGCACGAGCCGCGACCGCGCAGCCCCGGAGAAGACGGGAACACATGACTCTCTGCCCACCCCTTCGCCGTACCCACGACCAGCGACCGCACAGCCCGCCGGGCGGCGGCCCCGCGCGGCGCTTCCGCATCGCCGGCGCCGACGTGTCCGCCTCGATCGCCGTCTTCCTGATCGCGCTGCCGCTCTCCCTCGGTATCGCGCTCGCCACCGGAGCCCCGCTCCAGGCCGGCCTGGTGGCCGCCGCCGTCGGCGGCATCGTCGCCGGCCGGTTCGGCGGGTCGCCGCTCCAGGTCAGCGGCCCCGCCGCCGGCCTCACGGTGGTCACCGCCGAACTGATCCAGCGCTACGGCTGGCGCACCACCTGCGCCATCACCGTCCTCGCCGGACTCGCCCAGATCGGCCTGTCCGCCCTGCGGGTGGCCCGCTCCGCCCTCGCGGTCTCCCCCGCGATCGTGCACGGCATGCTCGCCGGCATCGGTGTGACCATCGCCCTCGCGCAGCTCCACATCGTGCTCGGCGGCACCCCGCAGAGCTCCGCCGTGGACAACGCCCTCGGCCTGCCCGCCCAGTTGACCCATGTGCACCCGGCCGCGTTCGTGATCAGCGCCCTCACCGTGGGCCTGCTCCTGCTGTGGCCGCGCCTGCCCGGCCGTACGGGAAAGCTGCTGCGGAAGGTCCCGGCCGCCCTCGCCGCCGTGGCCGCCGCGACGGCCGTCGCCGCGCTCGCCGGGCTCGCCGTCCCGCGCGTGGACCTGCCGTCCTGGAGCAGCCACGCCCTGCCCGGGCTGCCGGAGGGCCCTGTCCTCGGCATCGCGGCGGGCGTCCTCACCATCACGCTGGTCACCAGCGTGCAGTCGCTGCTCTCGGCCGTCGCCGTGGACAAGCTGGTGGCCGCCCGCGCGGACCACGGCCACGGCGTGCCCCGGTCCCGGCTCGACCGCGAACTGGCCGGCCAGGGCGCCGCGAACGTCGTCTCGGGCGCCCTCGGCGGGCTCCCGGTCGCCGGAGTCGCCGTGCGCAGCGTCGCCAACGTCTCCGCGGGCGCCGTGAGCCGTAACTCCACGATGCTGCACGGCCTGTGGATCGTCCTGGCCGCGCTCTTCCTCGTGCCCGTCCTCGACCTGATCCCGCTGCCCGCGCTCGCCGCGCTCGTCATGGTCGTCGGGATCCAGATGGTCAGCATCACCCACATCCGCAGCGTCACCCGGCACCGCGAGGTCCTCGTGTACGCCGTGACGCTCAGCGGGGTCGTCCTCGTCGGGATCCTCGAGGGCGTCGCGCTCGGGATCGCGGTGGCCACCGGCGTCGCCATGCACCGCCTCACCAAGACCCGCATCACCCGCGAGGAGCGGGACGGCCGCCACCTGGTGCGCATCCGCGGACAGTTGACCTTCCTCGCCGTCCCCCGGCTGAGCCGGGCCCTGCACCAACTACCCCAAGGAGCTCGGGTGGTCGTCGAACTGGACGGGTCCTTCATGGACCACGCGGCGTACGAGACCCTGCACGACTGGCAGGCGAGCCAGGTGCGCCACGGCGGCGAGGTCGAGGTGACCGGCCCGTCCGGCGCCCGGATCGCCGAGCCCGACACGACCTCCCACGCCTGCTGCCGCCCCTGGACCCCCTGGCGCAACCACTGCGGCGAGCACCACCACCCCACCGAGGAGACCCACCGGACGACGGGCCGGCGACCGACGGCCGACCACCGGCCCAAGCCGGGCCACCGGCCGGCGACCGCGCACCAACTGGCGAGCGGCATCGGCAAGTTCCAGCGCAACACCGCGCCGCTGGTGCGCGACGAGCTCGCCCGCCTGGCCCGCGAGGGTCAGCGCCCCTCGCAGCTCTTCCTCACCTGCGCCGACTCCCGCCTGGTGACGAGCATGATCACTTCCAGCGGTCCCGGCGACCTCTTCACCGTACGGAACGTGGGCAATCTCGTTCCGCTGCCCGGCGAGGAGAGCGGCGACGACTCGGTGGCGGCCGCGATCGAGTACGCGGTGGAGGTGCTGCGGGTCCAGTCGATCACCGTCTGCGGACACTCCGGCTGCGGCGCCATGCAGGCCCTCATGAACAGTGCGCCGGACGCCCCGCAGACCCCGCTGCGGCGCTGGCTGCGCCACGGGACGCCCAGCCTGGAACGGATGGCCAGCCGCAGCCACGCCTGGGCCCGCATCTCGGGGCGGCTGCCGGCCGACGCGGTGGAGCAGCTCTGTCTGACCAATGTGGTCCAGCAGTTGGAGCACCTGCGGGCGTACGAGTCGGTGGCGCGGCGGCTCGCCGAGGGCACGCTGACGCTGCACGGGATGTACTTCCACGTCGGCGAGGCCCAGGCGTACCTGCTGGCCGAACCGGACGAGCAGCACCGCTACGAGGACGTCTTCGACCAGGTCGCGCCTTCGGGGCCGACCGAGGACCGGCTCACGTCCTCGGGGCCGACGGAAGACCCGCTCGCGCCCGCAGGGCAGGCGTCGGAGCCGGCCGGGCGGACGCAGGACCTGACAGAGGCCCGCGCGTCCTGAACCGTCCCGCCCGCGCGTCCGTGAGACTGGGTGGCCCCTTCGTCCTACCGCTCGGGACGGAGGGGCCACCGCGCATCCCGCCACCGCGCACCCCGTCGACTCACAGGTCTAAACCAATTGCCTGGAGGCTCTTGTCACCCGGCCCTCTGACTGATGAGCTATGACGCGGGACACATAGGCACATAGGACGCCCTGGGAAAGGGAGATGTCGTGAGCAACGAAAGCCTGGCCAACCTGCTCAAGGAGGAGCGGCGGTTCGCGCCGCCCGCCGAGCTGGCCGCGCACGCCAACGTGACGGCGGAGGCCTACGAGCAGGCCGCGGCGGACAGGCTTGGCTTCTGGGCCGAGCAGGCGAAGCGCCTCACCTGGGCCACCGAGCCGACCGAGACCCTCGACTGGTCGAACCCGCCGTTCGCCAAGTGGTTCGCCGACGGCGCGCTCAACGTGGCGTACAACTGCGTGGACCGCCATGTCGAGGCCGGCAACGGCGACCGGGTCGCCATCCACTTCGAGGGCGAGCCCGGCGACGGACGCACCCTCACCTACGCCCAGCTCAAGGACGAGGTCTCGCAGGCGGCCAACGCCCTGACCGAGCTGGGCGTCACCGCGGGCGACCGGGTCGCGATCTACCTGCCGATGATCCCCGAGGCCGTCGTCTCCATGCTGGCCTGCGCCCGCATCGGCGCCGCGCACTCCGTGGTCTTCGGCGGCTTCTCGGCCGACGCCATCGCCACCCGGGTCGAGGACGCCGACGCCAAGCTGGTGATCACCGCCGACGGCGGCTACCGCCGCGGCAAGCCGAGCGCCCTGAAGCCCGCCGTCGACGAGGCCCTCACCCGTACCGACAAGGTGACCGACGTCCTCGTCGTCCGCCGTACGGGCCAGGACGTCGCCTGGACCGAGGGCCGGGACGTGTGGTGGCACGACATCGTCGGCCGCCAGTCCACGGAGCACACCCCCGAGGCGTTCCCGGCCGAGCACCCGCTCTTCATCCTCTACACCTCCGGGACGACGGGTAAGCCCAAGGGCATCCTGCACACCTCCGGCGGCTACCTGACCCAGGCGGCCTACACCCACCACGCCGTCTTCGACCTCAAGCCGGAGACCGACGTCTACTGGTGCACCGCCGACATCGGCTGGGTCACCGGGCACTCGTACATCACGTACGGCCCGCTGGCCAACGGCGCGACGCAGGTCATGTACGAGGGCACCCCGGACACCCCGCACCAGGGCCGGTTCTGGGAGATCGTCCAGAAGTACGGCGTCACGATCCTCTACACGGCACCCACCGCGATCCGTACGTTCATGAAGTGGGGCGACGACATCCCCGCCAAGTTCGACCTGTCGAGCCTGCGCGTGCTCGGCTCGGTCGGCGAGCCGATCAACCCCGAGGCGTGGGTCTGGTACCGCGAGCACATCGGCGCCGGGAAGACCCCGATCGTGGACACCTGGTGGCAGACCGAGACCGGCGCGATGATGATCTCGCCGCTGCCCGGCGTCACCGAGACCAAGCCGGGCTCCGCCCAGCGCCCGCTCCCCGGCATCTCCGCGACCGTCGTCGACGACGACGCCAACGAGGTCCCGAACGGGGGCGGCGGCTACCTGGTCCTGACCGAGCCGTGGCCGTCGATGCTCCGCACGATCTGGGGCGACGACCAGCGGTTCCTCGACACGTACTGGTCGCGCTTCGAGGGCAAGTACTTCGCCGGCGACGGCGCGAAGAAGGACGAGGACGGCGACATCTGGCTGCTCGGCCGGGTCGACGACGTCATGCTCGTCTCCGGGCACAACATCTCCACCACCGAGGTCGAGTCGGCGCTCGTCTCGCACCCGTCCGTCGCCGAGGCGGCGGTCGTCGGCGCGGCCGACGAGACGACCGGTCAGGCGATCGTGGCCTTCGTGATCCTGCGCGGTACGGCGAGCGAGGACGAGGGCCTCGTCGCGGAGCTGCGCAACCACGTCGGTACGACGCTCGGCCCGATCGCGAAGCCGAAGCGGATCCTGCCGGTGGCCGAGCTGCCGAAGACCCGGTCCGGCAAGATCATGCGGCGGCTGCTGCGGGACGTGGCGGAGAACCGGGAGCTCGGCGATGTGACGACGCTCACCGATTCGTCCGTCATGGACCTCATCCAGACGAAGCTGCCGAGCGCGGCCAGCGAGGACTGAGCCTCCACAACTCAGGCTCCGGAAAGGGCGCCCGCTCCAGGTCACCTGGAGTGGGCGCCCTTTTTGTCCATAACGAGCCGGAATACCGACTTCTACTTAAAGTGAAGATCACCGGACACAACCCCCGCTCGTTAGGTAAAGTAAAGATCGCGTCAGAGACGCGACAGAAAAACCTAGGTGCGCCGGGAAGTCTGGTCGGCATGTGCTTCGCCCTGCCTACCGACCGGAGGTCGCCCACCGTGCCCGCGCCCGCACCCACCCCCACCGACCGTAAGTTCCTCGGCCGCCTGTCGCTGCCCGAGCGACGGTTCGTGGCCGACGCACTGCGCGCCGAGACCGTCGGTGGTGTGCTCCTGCTCGTGGCCGCCGTCGCCGCCATCGTCTGGGCGAACACCGGCCTCAGCGAAAGCTACGAAACGGTACGGAACTACCACATAGGCCCGGCCGCGCTCGGCCTGGACCTCTCGATCCAGCACTGGGCGGCCGACGGCCTCCTCGCGATCTTCTTCTTCGTCGCCGGTATCGAGCTCAAGCGTGAGCTGGTCGCGGGCGAGCTGCGCGACCGCAAGGCCGCCGCGCTCCCCGTCATCGCCGCCATCTGCGGCATGGCGGTACCGGCCCTCGTCTACATGCTGACCAACGTCATCGGCGGCGGCTCCACGCAGGGCTGGGCCGTGCCCACGGCCACGGACATCGCGTTCGCCCTCGCGGTCCTCGCCGTCATCGGCACCTCGCTGCCTTCGGCGCTCCGCGCGTTCCTGCTCACGCTCGCCGTCGTCGACGACCTCTTCGCGATCCTGATCATCGCCGTCTTCTTCACCAGCGACCTGAACTTCGCAGCGCTCGGCGGCGCCTTCATCGGCCTCGGCGTCTTCTGGCTGCTCCTGCGCAAGGGCGTCCGCGGTTGGTACATCTACGTCCCGCTCGCCCTGGTCATCTGGGGCCTGATGTACAACAGCGGCATTCACGCCACCATCGCCGGTGTCGCGATGGGCCTGATGCTGCGCTGCACCAAGCACGAGGGCGAGGAGAACTCCCCCGGCGAGCACATCGAGCACCTGGTCCGGCCGATCTCCGCGGGCATCGCGGTGCCGCTGTTCGCGCTGTTCTCGGCGGGCGTCACCATCACCGGCAAGACCCTCTCCGAGGTCTCCACCAACCCCGTCACCCTCGGTGTGATCCTCGGGCTCGTCGTCGGCAAGACCGTCGGCATCTTCGGCGGCACCTGGCTCGCGGCCCGCTTCACCAAGGCGGAGCTCAACAGCGACCTGGCCTGGCCGGACGTCTTCGCCGTCGCCTCCCTCGCCGGCATCGGCTTCACCGTCTCGCTCCTCATCGGCGAGCTGGCCTTCGAGGGCGACGCGGCGCTGACCGAGGAGGTCAAGGCCGCCGTCCTGATCGGCTCGCTCACGGCAGCCGTCCTCGCCACGATTCTGCTCAAGCTGCGCGTCCGCAAGTACGAGGCGCTGATGGCGGAGGAGGAGCGCGACGAGGACGAGGACGGCATCCCGGACATCTACGAGCAGGACAACCCCGAATACCACCTCCGGATGGCCGCGATCTACGAGCGGAAGGCCGCCGAGCACCGGCAGCTCGCACAACTGGCGGCGGGGGCATCGAGCGACGACGGCGACAGTCCGGCATGATCTGAGGTCGGACCGTAGAAGAGAAGAGGGAGCAGCGATGAGCGACCCGGTCAACGGAGCCGAGCGCAGCCTCGGTCAGCTGGTCGCCTCGGCGACCGCCGAGATGTCCGCGCTGGTGCACGACGAGATCGCCCTTGCCAAGGCGGAGATCCGGCAGGACGTCAAGCGGGGCGTCATCGGCGGCGCGGCCGGAGCGACGGCCGCCACGGTGTTCCTCTTCTCGCTGCCGATGCTGAGCTTCGCGCTCGCGTACGGCATCAACACGTGGACCGGCGGCCACAACGGCGACGGCGGGTGGAACCTCGCCTGGTGCTTCCTGCTCTCCTTCGCGGCGAACGTGCTGCTCGCGGGGCTGCTCGGGCTGATCGCGTACGCCAAGTTCAAGAAGGTCAAGCCGCCGGAGAAGTCCATCGCCTCGGCCAAGCAGACCGCCGCGATCCTGCAGAACGCCAAGCCGCACCCCCGCCCCGAACAGGTGGCGCTGCCCGCCGCGGTCCAGGAGAAGGTCGCGGCTGTGGGACGCTCGTCCACATGACCGTCCCTGAGAGCAGCAACGGCAGCGGCCCCGTCGGCAGCCCCGTCCGGATCGACGGTCCGTGGACCCACCGCGATGTGGCCGCCAACGGTGCGCGCTTCCACATCGCCGAGATGGGCGACGGACCGCTGGTCCTGCTGCTGCACGGCTTCCCGCAGTTCTGGTGGACCTGGCGCCACCAGCTGCCCGCTCTCGCCGACGCCGGCTTCCGGGCCGTGGCCATGGACCTGCGGGGCGTCGGCGGCAGCGACCGTACGCCCCGGGGTTACGACCCCGCCAACCTGGCGCTCGACATCACCGGCGTCATCCGCTCCCTCGGCGAGCCGGACGCGGCCCTGGTCGGCCACGACCTGGGCGGCTACCTCGCCTGGACGGCGGCGGTCATGCGGCCGAAGCTGGTGCGCCGGCTCGCGGTCTCCTCGATGCCGCACCCGCGCCGCTGGCGCTCGGCGATGCTGTCGGACTTCTCGCAGTCCCGCGCCGGATCGTACGTGTGGGGCTTCCAGCGCCCGTGGCTGCCGGAGCGTCAGCTCGTCGCGGACGAGGCGGCCCTGGTGGGGCGGCTGATCGAGGACTGGTCGGGCCCCGGCCTGCCGGACGAGGAGGCGGTCGCGGTGTACCGGCGGGCGATCTGCATCCCGTCGACGGCGCACTGCTCGATCGAGCCGTACCGGTGGATGGTGCGGTCCCTGGCCCGCCCGGACGGCATCCAGTTCAACCGGCGCATGAAGCGCCCTGTGCGGGTGCCCACGCTGCATCTGCACGGCTCGATGGACCCGGTGATGCGGACGCGCAGCGCGGCCGGCTCCGGCCAGTACGTGGAGGCGCCGTACCGCTGGCGGCTCTTCGACGGCCTCGGGCACTTCCCCCACGAGGAGGACCCGGTGGCGTTCTCCACGGAGCTCATCAACTGGCTCAAGGACCCCGAGCCCGACCGCTGACGCCCCGGCTGACACACCGTCGGCCACACCGTCGGCGTACTTCCGTTCTACGAACGGCCATGTGCCCGGCGCATACTCCAATTGGCGGCCCCCGGGGCGGTTACCGACCTTGGGCCACGGGCAGACGTCGGGGTATGGGCTGGACGCACGACTTCGGTGACACAGCACGCAACCGCCGCTCGGCCGCTGGGCCGGGCTCCCACGAGAGGAGCGGCCCACAGGAACAGGGCCGTTCGCATCCCGTGCAGGAAATCGGGATCCCGCGCATCCTGCGCCGCCGGGCCCGCTGGGTCTCGGCGCGGCTCAGGCACACCCGGGACTGAGCCCGGGCGTACCCTCCGTCCTTCTCGCCACGACGCCTACAGCGCGCATCCCTGGCTGTCGACCTGCTGGGTCGCCGAGCGGCCCTGGACGATGTCCTCGCGGATCTCGTCGACCGTCAGGGCGTAGCCGGTGTTCTTGTCGTCGAGGGAGCGGGCGAAGATCACCCCGGACACCTTGCCGTCCTCGGTGAGCAGCGGGCCGCCGGAGTTGCCCTGACGGACCGTCGCGTACAGGGAGTACACGTCCCTGCGCACCTCACCGCGGTGGTAGATGTCCGGGCCCTGGGCGTTGATACGGCCCCGGACGCGCGCCGAGCGGACGTCGTACGAGCCGTTCTCCGGGAAGCCCGCGACGATCGCGCTGTCGCCGCTGCGGGCGTCCTTCTCGGTGAACTGGAGCGGCTTGACGTTCAGGTTCGGCACGTCCAGTACGGCGATGTCGCGCTGCCAGTCGTAGAGGACGACCTTCGCGTCGTACAGCTTGCCCTCGCCGCCGATCTGGACGGTCGGCTCGTCGACGCCGCCGACCACGTGGGCGTTGGTCATGACCCGGCGCTCGTCGAAGACGAAGCCGGTGCCTTCGAGGACCTTGCCGCAACTCGGGGCCGTACCGACGACCTTGACGATGGCCCGCTTGGCCTCGGCGGCGACCGGGCTGCCGGCGAGCGCCGGGTCCGGCGGGCGGACCGCGGTGATGGGCTCGTTGGCGAACGGGCTGAAGACCTGCGGGAAGCCGTTCTGGGCGAGCGTCGAGGTGAAGTTGGTGAACCAGGTGGACGCCTGATCGGGCATCACCTGCTCCACGCCGAGCAGCACCTTGGAGCTGCGGACCTCCTTGCCCAGTGTGGGCATCGAGGTGCCGGCGAGGGCGGAGCCGAGCAGCCAGGCCACGAGGAGCATGGCGACCACGTTGACGAGCGCGCCGCCGGTGGCGTCCAGGGCGCGCGCCGGTGACCAGACGATGTGGCGGCGCAGCTTGTTCCCCAGGTGGGTGGTGAAGGCCTGGCCGACCGAGGCGCAGACGATCACCACGACCACGAAGACGACGGTCGCCGTGGTCGAGACCTCGGAGTTGTCCGTCAGCTGGTCCCAGATGATCGGGAGCAGCAGGACGGCGACGAGGCCGCCGCCGAGGAAGCCGATGACCGACAGGATGCCGACCACGAAGCCCTGGCGGTAGCCGATGATCGCGAACCATACGGCGGCGAGCAGCAGCAGGATGTCCAGCACGTTCACCGTCAATAGCCTCGCAGTTTCGTCTTCGGTCGCCCCGGCCCCGGGTCGGTCCGTTCCTGGGTCAGCCTGTCATGAGCGCCAGTCGAGCGGGACCTGCTTCGCCCGGTCCCACGGTCGCTCCCAGCCGGCGAAGTACAGGAGCCGGTCGATCACACCGGCCGTAAAACCCCAGACCAGGGCAGATGCGACGAGGAATGCGGGGCCCGCGTGGCCGCTGGGGTGGACGGCGGTGGCGCGGTTGGCGGGGTCCGTGAGATCCGCCACGGGCACGGTGAAGACCCGGGCGGTCTCGGCGGGGTCGACGACCCCGACCGGGCTGGGGGTGCGCCACCAGCCGAGGACCGGGGTGACGACGAAGCCGCTGACCGGGATGTAGAGCTGGGGCAGGACGCCGAAGAGCTGGACGCCGGAGGGGTCGAGTCCGGTCTCCTCCTCGGCCTCGCGCAGGGCGGCCCGCAGCAGGCCTCCGTCGGCCGGGTCGCCGTCCTCGGGGTCCAGGGCGCCGCCGGGGAAGGAGGGCTGGCCGGCGTGCGAGCGGAGCGAGCCCGAGCGCTCCATGAGCAGCAGCTCGGGGCCGCGCTCCCCCTCGCCGAAGAGGATGAGGACGGCGGACTGCCGTCCTGCGCCGCTCGCGGGCGGCAGGAAGCGGCTGAGCTGCTCGGGCTGGACGCCGCGCGCGGCCCGGTCGACGGGGGCGAGCCAGTCGGGCAGCCCGTCCCGGCGCACGAGCCCGCCACTGCCGACACCGCGCGGCATACCGTCGGCCGCCGGCGCCGACGTCCGCGTCGGTGTCGCCGCAGGCAGCGGCCCGTTCGTGGTCCCGCTTTCCCGTTCCGTGGCTGCTTCCGTCTCCCGGTCCGTCTCTTCGTCCGTGCGCGTCATAGGCAGGCACCCCCGTGATTCACAACGCGATCCGTGCGTGGGTTCGTTCCCCCGGGCCAGGGCTCACTCGGCCCCCGGCGCCACTCCCGGGGCGGGGGTGGCCGGGCGGCCGGGGTAGTCCGGCGGCGGGTTGAGGCGCTGGCCCGGATAGCCGCCCTTCTCGTACTTCAGGAGCTTCTTGGCCTTCTCCGGGTCGGTCTCGCCCTCTCCGTACGCCGGGCAGAGCGGGGCGATCGGGCAGGCGCCGCAGGCGGGCTTGCGGGCGTGGCAGATGCGCCTGCCGTGGAAGATCACCCGGTGCGAGAGCATCGTCCACTCGCTCTTCGGGAAGATCTCCGCGACCTCGGCCTCGATCTTGACCGGGTCGTCGCTCTCGGTCCACTTCCAGCGGCGGGCGAGGCGCATGAAGTGGGTGTCGACGGTGATCCCGGGCACCCCGAAGGCGTTGCCGAGGACGACGAAGGCGGTCTTGCGGCCCACGCCCGGCAGCTTGACCAGGTCGTCGAGGCGGCCGGGGACCTCGCCGCCGAAGTCGTCCCTGAGGGCGGCCGCGAGGCCCATGATCGACTTGGTCTTGGCGCGGAAGAACCCGGTGGGCCGGATCAGCTCCTCGACCTCCTCCGGGACGGCGGCCGCCAGGTCCTCGGGCGTCGGGTAGGCGGCGAAGAGCGCGGGGGTGGTCTGGTTGACCCGCAGGTCGGTGGTCTGGGCGGAGAGGACCGTGGCGACGAGCAGCTCGAAGGGGTTCCGGAAGTCCAGTTCGGGGTGGGCGTACGGAAAGACCTCGGCCAGCTCCCGGTTGATCTTCCGGGCCCTGCGGACCATCCCGAGCCGGGATTCCGCTTTCGCCGCCTTGGGAGTGGTCTTGGGGGTGGTCTTGGGGTCGGTCTTCGCACTCGCCTTCGGGCCCGCCTCGGGGCTCGTCCTCGCCGCGGTTTTCGCCGTCTTCGGCGCGGGCTTCGCGGTCTTCTGGGCAGCCTTCGCCGTACGTTTCGCGGCATTTGTCCGCTTCGGCGCACCCTGTTCGCCCACAGCGGAATTACCCTTCGCGGACACTCTTCCAGCCCCCTTGGCCTGCGCTCTCACCGGCGAGTTGGACACCCGGCCAGCCTAAGGGCCGACACTGACATCCGCCCCGGGCACGGCCGATGAGGACCCAATCGGGGCCCTGACGTACGGACGGGCGGTTCGGTACGTCAAACTTGTTGTGATTGATCGCACTGTTTTGTGCGTCCGGCATCATGGGATCAAGGTCCCCTGAGCAGGTCGACATAGGAGAGAACTCGTGGACGACGTTCTGCGGCGCGCCCCGCTCTTCGCGGCGCTCGATGACGAGCAGGCCGCGGAGCTGCGCGCCTCGATGAGTGAAGCGACGCTCGCCCGTGGCGACGCGCTGTTCCACGAGGGAGACCCCGGCGACCGCCTGTACGTGGTCACCGAGGGCAAGGTGAAGCTGCACCGCACCTCGCCCGACGGCCGCGAGAACATGCTGGCCGTCCTCGGCCCCGGCGAGCTGATCGGTGAGCTCTCGCTCTTCGACCCGGGCCCGCGCACCGCCACCGCGACCGCGCTGACCGAGGTCAAGCTGCTCGGCCTCGGCCACGGCGACCTCCAGCCCTGGCTGAACGCCCGCCCCGAGGTGGCCACCGCGCTGCTGCGCGCGGTCGCCCGCCGGCTGCGCAAGACCAACGACCAGATGTCCGACCTGGTCTTCTCCGACGTGCCGGGCCGTGTCGCCCGCGCGCTCCTCGACCTGTCGCGCCGCTTCGGCGTGCAGTCGGAGGAGGGCATCCACGTCGTCCACGACCTCACCCAGGAGGAGCTGGCCCAGCTGGTCGGCGCCTCCCGCGAGACGGTCAACAAGGCCCTCGCGGACTTCGCCCAGCGCGGCTGGCTGCGCCTGGAGGCCCGCGCCGTGATCCTGCTGGACGTGGAGCGCCTCGCGAAGCGCTCGCGCTGAGCACCGCACCGTAACGAGGAAGGCCGCCCGGTCGACGACCGGGCGGCCTTCCTCGTACGCGTACCGACGACTACCGCTTCGAACCGTCCACGATCACCGGGGTCCCCGTGCCGCCGCTGCCGCACGGAACCGCGTACACCGGGTTCTTCGCGGCGGCCTCCTTGTAGGCCTCGATGCACTGGTTCGCCAGGACCTTGTCGGTCAGCGAGTCGTTGAGGATCTTGTTGGCGCGGGCGATGCCCTCGGCCTCGATGCGGCGCCGGTCGGACTCGGCCTTGGCCGTGCGGGCCGCCTCGGTGGCACGCTCGGTCGCCTGCTGCTGCTGGATCTTGCGGTCGATCTGGGTCTGCAGGGCAGCCGAGGGCTTCACGTTGCGCAGGTTGACGGCGGTGACGTCGATGCCGCGCGGGGCGAGGCGCTCCTTGATGAGCGTGCCGATCTCGGCGTTGATCTTCTCGCGGTCGCTCGCGTAGCCCTGCTCGCTCGTGTAGCGGGCGAAGACGTTGCGGACGATCTCCCGGCTGTCCGGGTAGACGAGCCGCGTCTGGATGGACTCCTCGCTGCCCGCGAGCCGGTACAGCTCGACGGCCTTGGTGGGCGTGACCGCCCACTTCACGGTCACCTCGACCTCCATGACGCCACCCTGCGAGGAGCGGACCTCGACGACGTCCTTGTCGGAGAGGTTGAGGTCGACCGGGCGGGTCGAGAAGGTCGTGACGTCCGTGAACGGCGACTTGACGTGCATGCCCGAGGTCATCGGCTGGCCCACCTTGCCGAAGGCGACCGGGACACCGACCTCGTACGCGCTGACGACGTACGTCATGGAGGCGATCAGCGAGAAGGCGCCGGCGAGGACCGCTCCGAGCGCGCCGAGCTTCAGCCCCTTCGATCCGTTGGACCTACTGACGAAGAAGAGCACGACCGCCGCGACGAGCAGCAGAATCGATATGACGAACACGGGCTTTCCCCCCGAGAGCTACGACCACAAGTAAACGGAGCGTAAAGCACGCGCCGTGCGCCGCGCGCCCCCGGGTGGGAAGTGGTGGGGAGGTGGTGCGAGGGTCAGATCAGGCCGTGCTCCCGCAGGTACTCCAGCTGCGCCCGGACGGAGAGTTCGGCGGCCGGCCACAGCGAGCGGTCCACGTCCGCGTACACATGGGCGACGACCTCCGACGGCGTCTTGTGGCCGTTCTCGACCGCCGTCTCCACCTGCGCGAGCCGGCCCGCGCGGTGCGCCAGGTAGAACTCCACCGCGCCCTGGGCGTCCTCCAGGACCGGCCCGTGGCCCGGCAGCACGGTGTGGACCCCGTCGTCGACGGTGAGCGAGCGCAGCCGGCGCAGCGAGTCCAGATAGTCGCCGAGCCGCCCGTCGGGGTGGGCGACGATCGTCGTGCCACGCCCCAGGATCGTGTCGCCCGTCAGGACGGCCCGGTCGGCGGGGAGATGGAACGAGAGCGAGTCCGAGGTGTGGCCCGGCGTCGGCACCACCCGCAGCTCCAGGCCGCCGACCGTGATGACATCCCCCGCGCCCAGACCCTCGTCACCGAGGCGCAGCGCCGGGTCCAGGGCCCGTACCCGGGTCCCGGTCAGCTCGGCGAACCGGCCTGCGCCCTCGGCGTGGTCGGGGTGGCCGTGGGTGAGGAGGGTGAGCGCGACGCGCTTGCCCAGCTTCTCGGCGGTGGCGACGACGTTGCGGAGGTGGCCGTCGTCGAGCGGGCCGGGGTCGATGACGACGGCCAGGTCGGAGTCGGGCTCGGAGACGATCCAGGTGTTGGTGCCGTCCAGGGTCATCGCGGACGGATTCGGCGCGAGGACGTTGACGGTCCGGGCGGTCGCGGGCCCGGAGACGACCGCGCCCCGGGGCTGCCCGGGCAGCGAACCGGCGGCGGTCATCGCCCGCCCCCGTGCGCCGCGTCCCCACCCGTCGGGATGTGCTTGGTGAACTCGTCGTGGCCCGGCCAGCTCAGGATCAGCTCGTCGCCTTCGAGACGCGCCTGCGCCAGTACGGGGGTCAGGTCCTGGTCCTCGGCCGCGGCCAGCGCCTCCGCGGCCGTACCGAAGCGCTCCAGGCCCCGCAGGGTGGAGATCGTCGGCGGCATCATCGTCAGCTCGCCCCGGTCGTAGCCGGCCGCCCCCTCCGCCGGGCGGATCCAGACCGTGCGGTCCGCCTCGGTCGAGACGTCGCGGGTGCGCTGACCGGCCGGAAGGACGGCCACGAAGAACCAGGTGTCGTACCGCCGGGACTCGAACTCCGGCGTGATCCACCGCGCCCACGCGCCGAGCAGGTCCGAGCGCAGCACGAGCCCGCGCCGGTCGAGGAAGTCGGCGAAGGACAGCTCGCGGGCGACCAGCGCCTCCCGGTCCTTCTCCCAGTCCTCCCCCGTCGTGTCGTCGACCACGGAGTCGGCGGTCCCGCCGGCGAGCAGCACGCCCGCCTCCTCGAAGGTCTCGCGCACGGCCGCGCAGACGATCGCCTGCGCCTCCTGCGTACCCGGGACGCCGAGTCGCTCGGCCCAGCTCTCCAAGGAGGGCCCGGCCCAGCGCACCGGGTGCTCGTCACGCGGATCGACACCGCCGCCGGGATACGCGTACGCACCGCCCGCGAAGGCCATGGAGGTGCGTCGCCGCAGCATGTGGACGTGCGGCCCCTCGGCGGCGTCGCGCAGCAGCAGGACGGTCGCCGCCCGCCTGGGGGCCGCGGGCGTGAGCTCGCCCGCCGCCAGGGCGCGGATGCGGTCGGGCCATTCCGGGGGGTACCACTGACCATTCGGCATGGCCGGATGGTATGCGCAACTACCGTGATGCACGAGAGCCGATTCCCCCTGGACGGGAGAACCGGCTCTCATCGAAAGGATCGGCTGTCAGGCCTCGACGAGCTCCACCTGGACCTCGACCTCGACCGGAGCGTCGAGCGGGAGCACGGCCACGCCGACCGCGCTGCGCGCGTGCACGCCCTTGTCGCCGAGGACCGCGCCGAGCAGCTCGCTGGCGCCGTTGATGACGCCGGGCTGGCCGGTGAAGTCGGCGGCCGAGGCGACGAAGCCGACGACCTTCACGACGCGCTTGATCCGGTCCAGGTCACCGGCGACCGACTTCACGGCCGCGAGGGCGTTCAGCGCGCAGGTGGCCGCGAGCTGCTTGGCCTCCTCGGCGGTGATCTCGGCGCCGACCTTGCCGGCGGCCAGGAGCTTGCCCTGCACCATCGGGAGCTGGCCCGAGGTGTAGACGTACACGCCCGACTGCACGGCCGGCTGGTAGGCGGCCAGCGGAGGCACGACCTCCGGCAGGGTCAGGCCCAGTTCGGCGAGCTTCGCCTCGACGCGGCCGGCACCGTTCGCGGCGCCGCTCATCAGGCCTTCTCCCGCTTCAGGTAGGCCACGAGCTGCTCGGGGTTGTTCGGGCCGGGAACGACCTGGACGAGCTCCCACCCGTCCTCGCCCCAGGTGTCCAGAATCTGCTTCGTCGCGTGCACGAGAAGGGGCACGGTCGCGTATTCCCACTTGGTCATGGAGCCGACTGTATCCGCTGCCACAGGCAGCCTCCTGCTTAGGCGAGCGCTCCAGTGGTTAGGCTCGAAGGCGTGAGCAGGCTCCAGGTCGTCAGCGGCAAGGGTGGTACCGGTAAGACGACGGTCGCCGCCGCCCTCGCGCTCGCCCTCGCGACGGAGGGCAAGCGGACTCTCCTCGTGGAGGTCGAAGGCAGACAGGGCATCGCACAGCTCTTCGAGACGGAAGCGCTTCCGTACGAGGAGCGCAAGATCGCCGTCGCCCCGGGCGGCGGCGAGGTCTTCGCGCTGGCCATCGACGCCGAGCGCGCGCTCCTCGACTACCTCCAGATGTTCTACAAGCTGGGCACCGCGGGCCGAGCCCTGAAGAAGCTCGGCGCGATCGACTTCGCGACGACGATCGCACCCGGCGTACGGGACGTGCTGCTGACCGGCAAGGCCTGCGAGGCGGTCCGCCGGCGCGAGAAGAACAACGGCTACACCTACGACCACGTCATCATGGACGCGCCCCCGACGGGCCGGATCACCCGCTTCCTCAACGTCAACGACGAGGTGGCCGGGCTTGCCAGGATCGGCCCGATACACAATCAGGCCCAGGCCGTCATGCGCGTCCTGAAGTCCCCGGAGACGGCCGTGCACCTGGTGACGCTCCTGGAGGAGATGCCGGTCCAGGAGACCGCCGACGGCATCGCGGAGCTGCGCGGGGCCGAACTGCCGGTGGGCGGTGTCATCGTGAACATGGTCCGCCCGCACGTCCTCGACGAGGCGGCGGTACGGGCGGCCTCCGGCGACCACCGGGACGCGATCGCGCGCACCCTGGCCGGTGCCGGCGTCCGGGGCGGTACGAAACTGGTCGAGCCGCTCCTGGAGCAGGCCGCCGAGCACGCGCAGCGGGTGGAGCTGGAGCGCGAACAGCGGGCGGTGCTCATGGAGCTCGACGTACCGTCGTACGAACTCCCCTTCCTGGGGGACGGGGCGGACATCGCGGGCCTGTACCGGCTGGCGAAGGAGCTGCGGAAACAAGGGGTGGGCGTGTGACGGGTCCGGTGAACGGCACGGCGAACGGTCTGGACTCCGTCCCCGTACTCGAACTCGATCCGCTCATCGACGACCCGGGCACCCGGATCATCGTCTGCTGCGGCGCGGGCGGCGTCGGGAAGACGACGACCGCGGCGGCCCTCGGCGTACGGGCGGCGGAGCGGGGCCGCAAGGTCGTCGTCCTGACGATCGACCCGGCGCGCCGGCTCGCGCAGTCGATGGGGATCGACTCGCTGGACAACGTGCCGCGCAAGGTGGAGGGGATCAAGGGCTCCGAGTCAGAAGGGGCATCGCGCAGCGATTCGAGCAAGGGTGGCGGTGGGCGACGGGCGGGCGAGCTGCACGCCATGATGCTCGACATGAAGCGGACCTTCGACGAGATCGTCGAGGCGCACGCGGACGCCGAGCGGGCCCGCGCGATCCTGGAGAACCCGTTCTACCAGTCCCTGTCGGCCGGTTTCGCCGGTACGCAGGAGTACATGGCGATGGAGAAGCTCGGGCAGCTGCGGGCCCGCGACGAGTGGGACCTGATCGTCGTCGACACCCCGCCGTCGCGCTCCGCGCTCGACTTCCTGGACGCGCCGAAGCGGCTCGGGTCGTTCCTGGACGGGAAGTTCATCAAGCTCCTGATGGCCCCGGCGAAGATGGGCGGCCGGGCGGGGATGAAGTTCCTGAACGTCGGGATGTCGATGATGACGGGGACGCTGGGCAAGCTGCTCGGGGGTCAGTTCCTGAAGGACGTCCAGACGTTCGTGGCAGCGATGGACACGATGTTCGGCGGCTTCCGGACCCGGGCGGACGCGACGTACAAGCTGCTCCAGGCGCCGGGCACGGCGTTCCTGGTGGTCGCGACGCCGGAGCGGGACGCGCTGCGGGAGGCCGCGTACTTCGTGGAGCGGCTCGCGGCCGAGGAGATGCCGCTCGCGGGGCTCGTCCTGAACCGCGTCCACGGCAGTGGCGCCGCCCGGCTCTCGGCCGAGCGGGCGCGGGCCGCGGCGGAAAATCTTGACGAGGGGCGCATTGTGGATCAGGGGGCCGGGAAGACTGGAGGGCGTGGCTCCCGTGCCACCGCCCCCAACGAGCCGTCAGACTCCACGACCGCCGCCGACACAAGCACAGGCACGACCGCAGACCCCTCTGCACCGAGCACCGAGGCTGCCCCCACAGCCGACGAGACCGATGTTCATGCCGACCCCGACGCACAGGACATCCAGCAGCTGACCGCGGGCCTGCTCCGGCTCCATGCCGAGCGGATGCAGGTGCTCGCGCGCGAGCAGCGCACACGAGACCGGTTCACGGCGCTCCACCCCGAGGTGGCCGTCGCCGAAGTGGCCGCCCTGCCGGGCGACGTGCACGACCTGTCCGGACTCCGCGCCATCGGCGACCGCCTCACGGCGGGCCGGATGCCGTCACTCTGAGCTCCACGCTTGCCGTGCGCGTACCGGCGGGCGGTCAGCCCACCGCCGCGTACGCCTCGTACGTCGCGTCGTCCTCGATCGCCACGGGCAGCAGGCCCGCTCCCCGCTCGTACTCCGTCCGCGCGGTCTCCAGCAGGCGACGCCACGAGGTGACGGTCGGCCGCCGGCGCAGCAGGGCACGGCGCTCGCGCTCCGTCATACCGCCCCACACACCGAACTCCACCCGGTTGTCGAGGGCGTCGGCCAGGCACTCGGTCCGCACCGGACAGCCGGTGCACACCGCCTTCGCCCTGTTCTGCGCCGCTCCCTGCACGAAAAGTTCATCCGGATCGGTAGTGCGGCAGGCCGCCTGCGCACTCCAGTCAGCTACCCAGCCCATACCGGCGCCGTCCTCTCCCGAATCGAGGCTCCCCCACGGCGGTAGCGGCATATTCACCGCTGCCAGTTGGTGACGTTACGGAAGGTGGGCACAGCGCAACACCCCCTTCGGGCCCAATCTTGAATGGCCCGAACGGACTATGCGTACGCGGCAGATCACCCAGGGGAGTGACCGATGGACATGCGTGCCGAATCCGGCGAACCGGTACAGTTCGCCCGACTGTGACGGTGCCACTTGGGGCGTCGAGTGACGCATGGGGCGGAATCGGGCAGGGGGTTCCCAGGGTTCGGGGCCAAGGGAATTCCTGCCGATGTCACGCCCGGGTCTTGCTTCGGCCTTGATGCAAAACCACACTGCTGTGACAGTTGAGAGCAGCTTAGGCCAAGGCATTCCCGTGTGTCCGGCGAATGCGAACACCGCTCCCGGACACGCCCCTGACGTGCGCTCCGGCGTGCCCCCTGACCCGCGCGGACCCGCCCGGACCCGCTCGGATGTCACGGTCTGGTACTCGAACGCTCCGAGAGGCCCCCGCTCCTACGGAACGCTCATCACTACGGATTAGGCTGCCCCCATGGCAAAGAAGCGCTCGGGCGGAGGTCTGACCGGGACCCAGCAGGCCGCCAAGTTCCTCGGTGTCAGTGTGCTCGCGGGAGCCGTACTGGCGGGCATCGCCCTGCCCGCGGCCGGTGCACTGGGTCTGGCGGCGAAGGGGACGGTCGAGGGGTTCGACGAGATCCCGTCCAACCTCAAGACGCCACCCCTGAGTCAGCGGACCACCATCCTCGACTCGGACGGCGGTGTCCTCGCCACCGTGTACTCGCGCGACCGGAAGGTCGTGCCGCTGGAGAAGATCTCTCCGTACATGCAGAAGGCGATCGTCGCGATCGAGGACTCGCGCTTCTACGAGCACGGGGCGATCGACCTCAAGGGCGTGCTGCGCGCGATCAACCGCAACGCCCAGTCGGGCGGCGTGGCCCAGGGCGCGTCCACGCTCACGCAGCAGTACGTGAAGAACGTCTTCGTCGAGGAGGCCGGTGACGACCCCGAGAAGGTCGCCGCGGCCACCCAGCAGACCATCGGCCGCAAGGTGCGCGAACTGAAGTACGCGATCCAGGTCGAGGAGGAGCTGGGGAAGAAGAAGATCCTCGAGAACTACCTCAACATCACCTTCTTCGGTCAGCAGGCCTACGGCATCGAGGCGGCGGCCCAGCGCTACTTCTCCAAGCCCGCCGCCGACCTGAAGCTGGAGGAGGCCGCGATGATGGCCGGCCTCGTCCAGTCGCCGAGCCGCTACGACCCGGTCAACGACCTCCAGGAAGCCACGAAGCGCCGCAACGTGGTCCTCCAGCGGATGGCCGACGTCAAGGACATCAGCCAGGCCGAGGCGGACAAGGCGAAGGCCGCGCCGATCAAGCTGAAGGTGAAGACCCCGAAGAACGGCTGCATCACCGCCGTCGACGGCGCCGGCTTCTTCTGCGACTACGTGCGCAAGACGATCCTCAACAACCCGGTCTTCGGCAAGACGGTCGAGGAGCGGCAGAAGCTGTGGAACCTCGGCGGCCTGACCGTCCGGACCACGCTCGACCCGCGCGCGCAGGAGGCGGCCAACGAGGCCGCCGTCGCCCACGTCAACGAGGACGACAAGGTCGCCGCCTCGGTCGTCCAGGTCCAGCCGGGCAGCGGCAAGATCCTGTCGATGGGTCAGTCGCGGCCGTACGGTCTCGACCAGAAGCAGCACCAGACCACGCTCAACCTGGCCGTCGGCAGCAAGATGGGCGGCACGACGTACGGCTTCCAGACCGGTTCGACCTTCAAGCCGATCACGGCCGCGGCCGCCCTGGAGAAGGGGCTGAGCCCGGCGCAGAGCTTCGCCACCGGGTACGAGATCGACATCCCGGAGAACTCGTACACGCGCTGCGACGGCAAGCCGGCCGGTTACGCCAACTGGAAGGTCGGCAACGAGCTCAAGTCCGAGACCGGCAGCTGGGACATGACGAGCGCGCTCGGCAAGTCCATCAACACCTACTTCGCCAAGCTGGAGCAGATGGCCGGCCTGTGCGAGACGATCACGATGGCCAAGAACGTCGGGTACGAGCGCGAGCTGGGCAAGAAGGTCAAGGAGAGCCCCTCGATCACGCTGGGCGCGATCGAGTCCACCCCGCTCGACATGGCCGCCGCCTACGCCACGTTCGCCAACCGGGGCACGTACTGCACGCCGATCGCCATCGAGTCGATCAAGACGGCCAACGGCGAGCAGCTGAAGGTGCCTCAGACCGAGTGCTCGCGGGCGATGAGCGAGCGGACGGCCGACACCATCAACCAGATGCTGAAGGGCGTCGTCGAGGACGGCACCGGTACGAAGGCCGGTCTGAGCGACCGCGACAACGCCGGTAAGACCGGTACGACGAACGACCGCAAGGACGCCTGGTTCGTCGGGTACACGCCGAACCTGTCCACGGCCGTCTGGGTCGGCGACGACGTCGGCGAGAAGGTGTCGATGTTCGACATCACCATCGGCGGCCAGTACTACGGCAAGGTCTGTGGTGGCTGCCTCCCGGGCCCGATCTGGAAGATCGCGATGCGTGGGGCGCTCGACGCCTCCGAGACGCCGCAGTTCGCCCCCATCTCCGTACCGCGCGGCCAGACGGGCGAGGAGAAGGACAAGGAGAAGCCCGGCGGCGACAACAAGCCCAACAAGCCGAACAAGCCGGGCTTCCCCGAGATCACCCTCCCGCCGGGCGTCATCGGCGGCGGGGACGGTGGCGGGAACGGTGGCGGGAACGGCCGCGGTGGCGGCGGCAACGGTCCGTAAGCAGCAGTCATGACGAAGAGGGCGCCTCCCGCGCGGCGGGGGCGCCCTCTTCGTCTGTCTTCTTCGTCTGCGCTCTTCGTCTGCCTCTGTCGGCTAGCCGGCGAGCAGCTTCCTCACCGCGGCCGCCACGCGCCCGCCCTCGGCCTGGCCGGCGACCTTCGGGTTCACGATCTTCATGACCGCGCCCATCGCGCGCGGGCCCTCGGCGCCCGCTGCCTTCGCCTCGGCGACGGCGGCGGCGACGATCTGCTCCAGCTCCGCGTCGTCGAGCTGCTTCGGCAGGTACGCGTCGAGGAGCACGCCCTCCGCCTTCTCCCGCTCGGCCGACTCGGCGCGGCCACCCTGGGCGAAGGCCTCCGCGGCCTCGCGGCGCTTCTTCGCCTCGCGGGCGATCACCTTCTGCACCTCGTCGTCGGAGAGCTCGCGCTTGGTGGTGCCCGAGACCTCCTCCTTGGTGATCGCGGTGAGGGTGAGCCGGAGCGTCGAGGAGCGCAGCTCGTCGCGCTCCTTGATGGCGGCGTTGAGGTCGTCCTGAAGCTTGGCCTTGAGCGTGGTCATGACCCAAGTGTGTCAGGTGCCGAGCCCCGACCGCCCGCGCATTTCCTCCCATCGGGTCTGCGACGATGGGGGGATGCGCGCACGGTACGGGATCCCCCTGAAGGTCACGGCAGGTCTCACGGCGACGGCCGCGGCCGGAATCGTCTACGCGGCGGGCTTCGAGGCCCGCTCGTTCCGGCTGCGCCGGGTGACGATCCCGGTGCTCCCGCGCGGGATGCGGGACCTGCGGGTCCTTCAGGTCTCCGACATCCACATGGTGTGCGGGCAGCGCAAGAAGCGGGCGTGGCTGCAGAAGCTCGCGGGGCTGCGCCCGGACTTCGTCGTGAACACCGGCGACAACCTCTCCGACACGGACGCGGTGCCGGAGGTCCTGGACGCGCTCGGCCCGCTGATGGAGTTCCCTGGAGTCTTCGTCTTCGGCTCCAACGACTACTACGGGCCGCGGCTGCGCAACCCCGCCCGCTACCTCCTGGAGAAGGCCCAGGGACGGCACGGCCTGAACGGCAACAAGCCGGTGGTGGGCGCGGTGCACAACCCGTGGGAGGAGCTGCGGGACGCCTTCGACGAGGCGGGCTGGGTGAACCTGACCAACACGCGCGGCCGACTGAAGCTGCCCGGCCTCGACCTGGCCTTCACGGGCCTCGACGACCCGCACATCAAACGGGACCGGTACGACCGGGTGGCCGGCGGCCCGGACGTGTCGGCCGACTTCTCGATGGGCGTGGTGCACGCGCCGTACCTGCGGACGCTGGACGCGTTCACGGCGGACGGCTACGGGCTGATCCTGGCGGGGCACACGCACGGCGGTCAGCTGTGCGTCCCCTTCTACGGCGCCCTGGTGACCAACTGCGACCTGGACACGGACCGGGTGAAGGGTCTCTCCACGCACACGGTGGCGGACCGGACGTCGTTCCTGCACGTCTCGGCGGGGTGCGGCACCAACCGGTTCACGCCGGTCCGCTTCGCCTGCCCGCCGGAGGCGACGCTGCTGACGCTGACGGCGCGCGACTGACGGGGCTCCTCTGCGGCCCCACGCGTTTACGGTGGGGGAATGCTCACGCCGAACTCCGCCGCGGCCGTGCCCGCATCCGCCGTCATACCGACCGTCCGTCGCCCCGTCGCGGCGGTCTTCCGGGCCCTGATCGCGCTCGCTGCGGCGACGGGCGTGGTGATCGAGTGCGTCCTGGGGAGCGTGCCGGTCGTCCTGAGCTTCTTCACGATCTGGTCGAACATCGCGGTCGCGGTCGTCTTCGCGCTCTCGGCCCGCCGCGCGTGGATCGGCCGGCCGCCGCTGCCGGCGGTGTGGACGGGCGGGGTGCTGCTCTGCATCTCGGTGGTGGGGCTCGTCTTCCACTTCGTCCTGGCGAACGGTTCGAGCGAGTTCAACCAGGCCGCGGAGATCGCGAAGCTCACGGGCGGGAAGGCGGTCGCCAACCAGCTCCTGCACACCGTGACCCCGATCGGCGCGGCCCTCGACTGGCTCCTGCTCACCCTCCCGGGCGCCCTGCGGTGGCGCCACGCGGCCCAGTGGCTCGCGGCCCCGGCGGCGTACCTGACCTTCGCCCTGATCCGGGGCGCCCTCCTCTCCCCGGACGTCCCGACCCGCTACACGTACCCCTTCATCGACGTCACCCGCTACGGCTACGCCGGCGTGACGGTCAACGCCCTCGTCCTGGGCCTCGCCTTCTTCGCCCTCGGCCTCGCGATCGTCGGCCTGGACCGCGTCCGACCTGCGGTGAGGGGCCGCGAAAACCGGATTTCGTCTCCGGGCGCCGGTGGGCTAAAGTAATCGATGTCGCCGCGACGTGAAGAACTGAGCAGTGACATCGGGGTGTAGCGCAGCTTGGCAGCGCGCTTCGTTCGGGACGAAGAGGTCGTGGGTTCAAATCCCGCCACCCCGACAGCTGAAACACCAGGTCAGGGGCCTGATCCGCGAGAGCGGATCAGGCCCCTGAGTGGTTTCCTGGGCATGGAGGGCTCGATCGGGGCTCGACCAGGGCTCGGCCCAGGAAGGAGCCACGGGGATGAGCGGGAACGCCGCCTCTTCAGTGCCGGCGCATCTGAGTGGGGCCGAGAGGGTTCGGCTGGCCGTCTATCACGGGTTCGCGCGGACCGGGGGCGCGCCTGGTGTGGCGGAGCTCGCCGGGCTCACCCGGCTCAGCGGTGATCAAGTGCGGCAGGAGCTGCTCGGGCTCCATGAGAGTCGTGATCTGGTGCTGGACCCCGAGGACGCCGACCGGGTCGTGATGGCGCACCCCTTCGCTTCCGTGCCGCTCGGGTTCTCCGTCATGGGGACGCACACCTTGTGGTGGGGCGGCTGCGCCTGGGACTCGTTCGCGCTGCCCCACCTGCTCCACGACGAGCCCGACGTCCTGGTCGCCACCCGCTGCCCCGCCTGCGACACCCCGCACGCCTGGGTGGTCGGCCGGGAGGAACCCCCGGCGGGCGAGCAAGTGGCCCACTTCCTCGTTCCCATGGCGCGGGTCTGGGACGACGTCGTGCACACCTGCGCCCATCAGCGGCTGTTCTGTTCCGAGGGCTGCGTCGAGACGTGGCTGGCGAGGGCCGGGGAGGAGCCTGGTTATGTGATGGGGCTCGGGACCCTTTGGCGGTTCGCCAGTGACTGGTACACCGGGCGCCTCCAACCGGGCTACACCCGCCGCGACCCCGCCTCCGCCGCCGCCTACTTCGCCGAGGTCGGTCTGCACGGTGCGTTCTGGGGGTTGCCCGAGTAGGTGCCGCTCCATGGGGCGTGTGCTCGAAGTCGATCAAGCGGCTCTACGCTGTTACGGCATCGGTGCCGGACGGCGGAGACGGCGACGCGTGCTGCTGTCAGGTTGTCGACCAGGTAGTCGACCGTCGAAAGGCTGGGTCTCAGGTGCTGGTCGCGGACCGATATCGGCTTCAAACGTGTGTCGGGCGTGGCGGCATGGGCGAGGTCTGGCAGGCCACCGACGAGGTGCTCGGGCGGTCCGTGGCCGTGAAGTTGATGCTCGGGCACGAACACGATCCCTCCGCGGGCGAACGGTTCCGGCTCGAGGCGCAGACCGCCGCCCGGCTCAGTCATCCGCATGTCGTCGGCGTCTTCGACTTCGGTACGTGGGACGGAAAGCTGTTCCTCGTCATGGAGTTGGTCGAAGGGTCCAGCCTCGCCTCCGAGCGGGGAGCGCCGCCCCTCGTGCTGCCGCCCGAGCGGGTGGCCGTCGTCGCCGGCCATGCCGCCGCCGGGCTCGCCGCCGCGCACCGGGAAGGCGTCGTGCACCGGGACATCAAGCCCGGGAACCTGCTGCTCGACGGGGACGGGACCGTGAAGCTCGCGGACTTCGGGATCGCCCGGTTCGTCGACGACCCCTCCGCCGCGCTCACGACCACCGGCCAGATCGTCGGCACCGGCCTCTACCTCGCCCCCGAGCGGGCCCTCGGGCGGACCGCCTCGCCGGCCTCCGACGTGTACTCGCTCGGCTGCGTGCTGTACCAACTCCTCACCGGACGGCCCCCGTTCCAGGGCGACACCGCGACCTCCCTGCTGTACCAGCACATCGACACGCCTCCCGCGCCGCCCCGGCAGCTCGGGGTCGGGCTGCCCGCGGCCTTCGAGGCGTACCTCCTCACCATGCTGGCCAAGGAGCCCGAGCAGAGACCTCCCGCCCAGGCCATCTCCGACTGGTTCACCTCGGGGGCCTGGCGGGGGAATCCGATGCCTCCGGTTCAGCCGCAGGTACAGCCGCAGGTACAGCCGTACGGACGGCCGCCCGTACGGCCGCAGACGCCTCGCTCGCCTCGCTCGCCTCAGCCGCCGATGCGGCGTCAGGGGCAGCCCCCCGCGCCTCGCGCCGCCTCCCGGCGGCAGGCCCGGCGTGCCGAGAGTGGGCTCGCCGCGCTCTCCCGGCGGCGGCCCCGGAAGACCGCCGCCGTCGCCGGCGGCATAGCCTTCGTCGTCTTCCTCCTGATCGGCATGGCCTGGCTGTCGTGAGTGACCCGAACGGGGGTCGCCGGGTGGTCCGGGGTGGGGCGGTCCGGTCCCCTGGGGACATGCACCCCCTCCACACAGCCGCCGAGGCGGCGGCCACCGTTCCCGCCGACGTCGTCTCCGACTCCGGCCCGTCCGCCCTCGCCCTGGGCCTCGGCGCCGCCGCCGTCGCGGGCGCCATCGGCACCGCCGTCGTCCGCAGCAGGATGTCGAAGACGATCGAAGGGGCGTCCGAGCGAACGCCCGGGAGCGGGACGGGTTCCGATCCGTCGCAGAACTGAGCTCTACGGGGTCTCCCGCACCAGTTCCTCCAGGCCTCGACGCGCGCCCTCCTCGGACGCCCTGGTCAGCTCCGGGGCCGGTAACGCCTCGCGGAGTGCGCTGTCGCTGCGGCGGCGCGCCGGGGCGCAGAACTGGGCGGCGCTGTACGAGTCGTCGAAGGCCGAGGTCCGCAACAGGTCGACGGCGCCCAGCAGATGGGCCGCGTCCCTCGGGCGGCCTCGCAGGATCCGCAGGCGGGCCACGAGTTCGGCCGCGCAGGTCGCCCCGACGACGCCGCCGAGCCGGAGGTGGGTGCGCAGGGCGCGGACCGCGTGGCGTACGGCGCGTACCGGATCGCCCTCCCAGGAGTGGAGTTCGGCGCGGGCGTAGTGCGTCCAGGCCTCGGCCATGAGGTCCCGGCCCGTCCAGTTCCAGCCCGCCGCCCGGTCCAGGGCCTCCTGGGCGGCCTCGGGGTCGGTACGGATCAGGGCGGGCGCGAGGGCCGCCCACACGGCCTCCCGGCTCGGGCCCACCTCGAGGTAGTCGCCGATGCTGTTCAGGGCCTCGTGGAACTCCGCCGCCGCGGCATCCGTTCGCCCTTGGAACAGGGCCGTGGAGCCCCGCAGGTGCGCCAGGAGCCCCAGGCAGCGGTCGTCGCCCTGGCGCACGGCGGCGGCCCAGGCCTGGGCGAGCAGGGGGTCGGCGTCCTCCGGGCGGCCGGCCTCCAGCTCCAGGAAGGCGGCCAGCCAGAGCGCGCGGGCGGGCAGCGGGCCGGGGTGCAGGGCCATGGCGTGCCGGAGCCGCGTCAGGCCCTCGACGACCCGCCCGCAGGCCACCCACAGGAACCACAGCGAGACGGCGATCTCCACCGCCGAGTCCGCCTCGGCCGACGGCGACAGCGGGGCGGTCGTCGGGTCCATGGCGACGGTCAGATCGGGGAGTTCGCGCAGCGCGAGCGCGCGGGCGTCCTCCTGGCGTCCGGCTGCGCTCGGTCGACGAGCTGAACGATGTGACGGCGGCGGTCGCCCGGGCCGTCCCGGGGTTGCGGATCACGGGCACGACCCTCTCCCTGCGCGTCCGCAAGCTCGGCGCCCAGGTCCTCGGCCCGGACGGCCGCCGCAGCCACCACGTCCGCCCGGACGTCTGGGGGACGGGGAGGGGTAGGCCCCGAGGGGGAGCCCGGGGGAGGTAGGCCGGGGAGGTGGCCCCGAGAGGCAGCCCGGGGGAGGTAGCCAGGAGAGGTGGCCGCGAGGGATGGCCCTGACGGGTGGTCCTGAGGGGTGGCCGCGAGGGATGGCCCCGAAGGGTGGCCCCGCGCGGGCCGTCCGCCGGACAATGGCGCGCATGGAGTTCGCCGTGTTCGTGACGCTGCCGGGTCTTGTCATCCTGCTCACCGTGGTCGCCTTCGCCGACCAGATCCTGCGCATGACCGGGCGCGGCCGGCGGACGGGGCAGGTCTCGTCGACCGGCTTCGAGCAGCTGCACGCCACGTTCTCGCAGGGCAAGCAGAACGAGCTCAAGGAGCGGCAGAGCGCCCTCGTCCTGCGCGACGACGAGGAGGACGGCGCGCCGCCGAACCGCTCGACGGTGGATCTGGCGGGCGGCCGCGCGGTGATCCGCACCCGCGCGCGGACGTAGCCGCGAGGCAGGTCGTGGGGAGTTGTCCACAGGCTGCGGACGCGGGCGACGGAATGTCCGCCGATCGGAGCATGATGGGGGGCATGACCGAGAGCAACGAGATCACCGCCACCCCCGACCTCCGTGACGTCCCCGCCTGGGAGCGGCGGTTCCGGGCCCCCCGTGTCTCCCTGCCCGAGTGGGCCGAGGAGGCGCCCGATCGTTCGCTGTTCGTGTCCAACGCGACGGGGACGTACGAGCTGTACGCCTGGGACCGGGCGACCGGTGTCCAGCGGCAGGTCACGGACCGGCCGAACGGGACGACGGACGGCACGCTGTCGCCCGACGGGCGGTGGATCTGGTGGTTCTCGGACAAGGACGGGGACGAGTTCGGGGTCTGGATGCGCCAGCCCTTCGAGGGCGGCGCGGACGAGCCCGCGGTGCCCGGGCTCGCGGCCTCGTATCCGGCCGGGCTCGCGATCGGCCGTGAGGGCACGGTGGTCGTCGGCCGGTCGACGGACGAGGAGGGCTCGACGATCCACCTCGTACGGGGCGGGGCGGCGCCCGTCGAGATCTACCGGCACCCGGAGTCGGCCGGGGTGGGCGACCTCTCGCACGACGGTTCGCTGCTCGTGATCGAGCACACCGAGCACGGCGACGCGATGCACGAGGCCCTGCGGGTGGTGCGCACCGAGGACTCCTCGGTGGTGGCCGAGCTGGACGACTCCAAGGGCGGCACGAAGGAGCTGGGGCTCTCCGTGCTCGGCTTCGCGCCGGTGGACGGGGACACCCGGCTGCTCGTCGGGCACCAGCGGCGCGGCCGCTGGGAGCCGATGCTGTGGGACGTGGCGACGGGCCGGGAGACCGACCTCCGCCTCGACCTGCCGGGCGACGTGGCGGCCGAGTGGTACGTCGACGGTACGGGCCTGCTGATCGTCCACAGCTTCGAGGCGCGCAGCGAGCTGTGGCGGTACGACATCGCGACGGGCGCCCTGGCGCGGGTGGAGACCCCGGCCGGTTCGGTGTCGGAGGCCACGGCCCGCCCCGACGGCACCGTGGAGTACCTGTGGTCCTCGGCCGCGGAGCCGGCGAGCGTGCGCTCGACGTCCGGTGGGGTGGTCCTCGACCCGCCGGGCCCGAAGGCGCCCGGTTCGATTCCGGTGGAGGACGTGTGGGTGGAGGGCCCGGGCGGCCGGATCCACGCGCTGGTGCAGCGGCCGGCCGAGGGCGAGGGGCCGTTCCCGACGGTCTTCGAGGTGCACGGCGGCCCCACCTGGCACGACAGCGACGCCTTCGCCTCGGGCCCTGCGGCCTGGCTCGACCACGGGTACGCGGTGGTCCGGGTCAACTACCGCGGCTCGACCGGCTACGGCCGGGAGTGGACGGACGCGCTCAAGCACCGCGTCGGCCTGATCGAGCTGGAGGACATCGCCGCGGTCCGTGAGTGGGCCGTCGCCTCGGGGCTCGCCGACCCGGCCAAGCTGGTCCTGTCCGGTGGCTCGTGGGGCGGGTATCTGACGCTCCTCGGGCTCGGCACGCAGCCGGGGGCCTGGTCGCTGGGGCTCGCCGCCGTCCCGGTCGCCGACTACGTGACGGCGTACGCGGACGAGATGGAGGCCCTGAAGGCGCTGGACCGGACGCTCTTCGGCGGCTCGCCGGAGGACGTGCCGGACCGGTTCGAGGCCTCGTCGCCGCTGACGTACGTGGACCGGGTCACGGCCCCGGTGTACATCTCGGCGGGCGTCAACGACCCGCGCTGCCCGATCCGCCAGATCGACAACTACGTGGACCGGCTCGCCGCACGGGACGCGGTCCACGAGGTGTACCGGTACGACGCGGGGCACGGCTCCCTGGTGGTGGAGGAGCGGATCAAGCAGGTCCGCCAGGAGCTGGCCTTCGCCGCGCGTCACCTGGGGACCCGGCCGGTCGGGGGGTGAGGCGGCTGCGTACCGTGGAGGGGTGTACCGGTTCCTGAGAACGCCCCGCTGGTGGGGGATCAACGTCTTCGTCCTGCTGGCGATCCCGTTCTGCCTGTTCATGGGGACGTGGCAGATGGGCAAGTTCGAGGACCGCGTCGACTCCCATCAGGAGGCGGAGCGGGCCCCCGACCCGGGCACGCTGAAGACCGAGCCGCTGGCCGCGCTGCTGCCGGTGGACAAGGAGACCTCGGGCCGGCACGCGCAGGTGAGCGGGCGGTACGACCAGCAGTTCCTGGTGCCGGACCGTGAGCTGGACGGCCGCCCGGGCAGTTACGTCCTGACGCTCTTGAAGACGGACGGCGGCAAGTCCCTGCCGGTGGTACGGGGCTGGCTGCCGGCCGGCGCGAAGGCGCCGGCCCCGCCGTCGGGCGAGGTCACCGTGGTCGGCGCGCTCCAGGCCTCCGAGACCGCGGGCACGAAGGGGGTCCGCGCGGCCGGCGGCCTCCCCGATGGCCAGCTCGCCATGATCAGCGCGGGGTCCCTGGTGAACGTGGTCCCCGACGAGGTCTACGACGCCTGGGTCACGCTCACCGACTCCCCCGCCGGGCTGACCCCCGTCCCGGCGGCGGCTGCGGCGGGCACGTCGCTGGACCTGAAGGCGTTCCAGAACCTCGGCTACACCGCCGAGTGGTTCGTCTTCGCCGGCTTCGTCCTCTTCATGTGGTTCCGCCTCCTGCGCCGCGAGGCAGAGGCCCAGCGCGACGAGGCGCTGGGGCTCTAGACACCCTCACAGCAGGCACCGTCGGCGCCGGGAGGCGTCCCGGCGCCAGGAGGCCTCCGCGCTAGGACGCGTCCAGGACGCCCGTGCGGTAGATGGTGCCCGCGCACGCGTTCGGGATCGTGGTGGCTGCCTGGGGGGCGCCCGGGTCGGCGGTGTGGCTGATCGCGACGCTGCCGTCGGCGGGGGTCCCGTCCATGACGAGCTGCGGGGCCGCGCCGTCGACCGCGTCGCCGTTGCCGGTCGAGCCAGAGGCCCCCGCCGACGTACCGCCGTCGCCGCTGTCCTTGGACGGGCTCGGGGTCGGGTCCGGAGTGGGCGTCGGCGTCGGGTCCGGGCCGGGGCCGGGGTCCGGGGTGCCCGTGGTGGGGCAGGTCGCCGCCGGGACCCAGGCGAACTTCACCTCGTACGCGTTGTCCGGCTTCAGGAGCAGCGTGGGCGACTCCTGCGAGGGGTCGGGCAGTCCGCTCGCCGCGTCCCCCGCCGTGTGCGCGACGACCGTGATCTTGGACGGGTCGGCCGCGCCGAGCGCCTGGAAGCCGACCGTGCCGTCGCCGCCGACCACGCACTCCTTGCCGGAGACGTTGGAGATGCGGAAGGTGCCGTAGACCTTGCCCTGGGCGTCGGGGCCGCCCGCCTGCGCCGAGCCGACGGCCAACTGCCCGGCCGCGCAGACCGGCAGGGAGCCCACCGGGGAGCTCGAACCGGAGCCCGTGGCGCCGTTGGCCGCGTCCTCCGTCTGTCCCCCGGCACCGGCGCCCTGGCTCGGAGCCGCGGTGCCGCTCGGCTTGCCGGCGCCCTGCCCGCCGCCCTCGACGCCGGTCTCGGAGCCGGTGCCGCCCTGCGCCTGCTCGCCGTGGCCCGCGTTGACGGCCTGGTCGGCGGTGATGCCGCCGGAGCCGGCGACATGCACGAGGGCGGGCACGGCCGTGCCGATCAGCACGGCGGCCGCGGCGAAGCCGACGACGGCCTGGCGCTTGCGGGTGCGCCGCGCGGGGACGGCCCGGCGCAGATGGTCGAGGGCGCCGTCGGAGGGCTGGAGGTCGCCCACGGCGCCGTGCAACAGCCGCCGCAGCGCCAGTTCGTCCCCGTCGAAGAGGTCGTCGTGGCCGTCGGCCCGCTCGTTGTCCGGCCGGTCGTTCACAATCCTGTGTCCCATGTCGTCGCGTTCACCGTCGGGCAGTCCGCTCGTACCACCGGAACTCGTACCGCCGGAGCTCATGCCGTCGCCTCCATCGCGACGCGCAGCGCCGCGATGCCACGCGAGCCGTACGCCTTCACCGACCCCAGGGATATCCCGAGGGTCTCGGCCACCTGGGCCTCCGTCATGTCCGCGAAGTATCGCAGGACCAGCACCTCGCGCTGCCGCCGCTGAAGTCCGCGCATCGCCTTGATGAGGGCGTCGCGCTCCAGCTGGTCGTACGCCCCCTCCTCCGCGCTCGCCATGTCCGGCATCGGCTTGGAGAGCAGCTTGAGCCCGAGGATGCGGCGGCGCAGGGCCGAACGCGAGAGGTTGACGACCGTCTGGCGCAGATAGGCCAGGGTCTTCTCGGGGTCCCGGACCCGTTTGCGCGCGGAGTGGACGCGGATGAACGCCTCCTGGACCACGTCCTCGCAGGAGGCCGTGTCGTCGAGGAGCAGCGCGGCGAGACCCAGCAGCGAGCGGTAGTGCGCTCGGTAGGTCTCGGTCAGGTGATCGACGGAGGTGCCCGCGGACACGATGCCGTCAGCGCTCTCGCGGGGCGAGGGTATGCCGGACACACCGGCCGCCCTGGTCCCCGCGGGCATGGGGGCGATCACCGGCATGCCGCCGGTCGCCGGACGCGGCCGCCGGAGCGGGCGCACCACTGGGACGCCGCTGATCGCAGCGCCGCCGGCGCGTGCCGGAACCGTGAACGTGCCGCGGAGCGGGACGACCGCCGCGATGTCGAGTACCTCTGCCACGCCTGTTGGACACGCTTCCCCCCGTCAGGGTTGTACGAGTACGCCACCGTTCTTGACGGTGCACCTATTGCCCTCATGCGTACTCGTTCATCCCCAATGCCCCGCTTTCACGGCCCGTACTGCGACACACCAAAGACACACCACATGGGTGCGCAAAGAGACGTCCCCTACCCAACTGCCGGTTGCGGTAAGGGTGAAGAGCATCGTCGAACATGGCGTCACCCCAGTTCAAGGGGCATCCGGAGCCGACTTGCTCACAGGTCGTTCACAGATCCTACAAAGTCGAACGATCAAGCGTCGCCGATTTCCGGACGCTCCGGACGCTCGGGACGAATGATCGACTCCGCGATCTGTACGGCGTTCAGCGCGGCGCCCTTGCGGAGGTTGTCGCCGCAGACGAAGAACTCGAGCGCCCGCTCGTCGTCCATCGACCGGCGCACCCGCCCCACCCAGACCGGGTCCGTGCCCACGACGTCGGCAGGCGTGGGGAAGGCGCCCGAGGCCGGATCGTCGAAGAGGACCACGCCGGGCGAGGTCGCCAGGATCTCGTGCGCCCGCTCCACGCTCACCGGCCGCTCGAACCGCGCGTGCACGGAGATCGAGTGCGCGGTCACCACCGGGACGCGGACGCAGGTCGCGACGACGGGCAGCCCGGGAAGGTCGAGGATCTTGCGGGTCTCGGCGCGCAGCGCCAGCTCCTCGGAGGACCAGCCGTCCGCCGAGAGCGCCCCCGACCAGGGCACCACGTTCAGCGCGACAGGACCGGCGAAGGGCCCGGTGTCGTCGCCTACGGCCCGCCGTACGTCTCCGGGGTGCGTACCGAGCTCGGTCCCGGCCACCAGCGACATCTGCGCGTGCAGCGCGGCGACGCCCGCCTGCCCACCCCCGCTCGCGGCCTGCTGGGCGGTCACCACCAGCTCGCCGAGCCCGAACTCGGCGTGCAGCGCGCCCACGGCGACGATCAGCGGCAGCGTGGAGCAGCCGGGGCTCGCGACGATCCCCCGGGGCCGTACCCGTGCGGCGTGCGGATTGATCTCGGGGACCACCAGCGGCACGTCCGGGTCGGCCCGGAACGCCGCCGAGGTGTCCACCACCACCGCGCCCTTGGCGGCGGCGATCGGCGCCCAGCGCGCCGCGATGTCCTCGGGCACCAGGAAGAGGGCGAGGTCGACGCCCTCCAGTGCCTCCTCGCTCAGCGCGAGGACCTCGGTCTCCTCCCCGCGTACGGCAAGCTTGGCGCCGGCCGAGCGCGGGGAGGCGACGAGTCGGATCTCGCCCCAGACGTCCGCGTGCTGCGAGAGCATCTGGAGCATGACCGCACCGACGGCTCCGGTCGCACCGACGACCGCGAGCGTCGGCTTACGGGTCATCGGCCGGTGCCTCCATAGACGACGGCCTCGTCGGAGTCGCTGTCCAGACCGAAGGCGGTGTGCACGGCGCGCACGGCCTCGTTGACGTCGTCGGCGCGGGTGACGACCGAGATGCGGATCTCCGAGGTGGAGATCAGCTCGATGTTCACCCCGGCGTCGGAGAGCGCCCGGAAGAAGTCGGCCGTGACGCCCGGGTTCGTCTTCATACCGGCGCCGACCAGGGAGATCTTGCCGATCTGGTCGTCGTAGCGCAGCGAGTCGAAGCCGATGACGTTCTTCGTCCGCTCCAGGGCGTCGATGGCCTTGCGGCCCTCGGCCTTGGGGAGGGTGAAGGAGATGTCCGTCAGACCGGTCGACGCGGCCGACACGTTCTGGACGATCATGTCGATGTTGATCTCGGCGTCCGCGATGGCGCGGAAGATGGCCGCGGCCTCGCCCGGCTTGTCCGGCACGCCGACGACGGTGATCTTCGCCTCGGAGGTGTCGTGGGCGACGCCCGAGATGATGGCCTGCTCCACCTTGCGGTCCCCTTGCGGCTCGTTGCTGACCCAGGTGCCCTGCAGCCCCGAGAAGGACGAGCGGACGTGGATCGGGATGTTGTAACGACGTGCGTACTCGACGCAGCGGTGCAGCAGCACCTTGGAGCCGGAGGCGGCGAGCTCCAGCATGTCCTCGAAGGAGATCCAGTCGATCTTCTTCGCCTTCTTCACCACCCGCGGGTCGGCCGTGAAGACGCCGTCGACGTCCGTGTAGATCTCACAGACCTCGGCGTCGAGCGCGGCGGCCAGCGCGACGGCGGTCGTGTCCGACCCGCCGCGGCCGAGCGTGGTGATGTCCTTCTTGTCCTGGGACACACCCTGGAAGCCCGCGACGATGGCGATGTTGCCCTCGTCGAGGGCGGTGCGGATCCGGCCCGGCGTGACATCGATGATGCGCGCTTTGTTGTGGACCGAGTCGGTGATGACACCGGCCTGGCTGCCCGTGAACGACTGGGCCTCGTGGCCCAGGTTTTTGATCGCCATGGCCAGCAGGGCCATGGAGATCCGCTCTCCGGCGGTCAGCAGCATGTCGAACTCACGCCCGGCCGGCATCGGGGATACCTGCTCGGCGAGATCGATCAACTCGTCCGTCGTGTCGCCCATCGCGGAGACCACGACGACCACCTGGTGGCCGTTCTTCTTGGCTTCCACGATCCGCTTGGCGACGCGCTTGATGCCTTCGGCATCGGCAACGGAGGAGCCTCCGTACTTCTGCACGACAAGGCCCACGTGCGCTCCTCGCTCAGTCTTTGCCGCAGTCATTACTGCGGTCGGCTCAGTTTAACGAGCGGCCCGGAATCGCCGACCGTATATCGCATCCTGAGATGTCCCGCTCAGGACGTGATCACGTCGGGGGGACCCGGGCCGCCCGTGGGGACCGCATGCCCTGCGGGGGCGGGGGTACGCGGAGGTGTGGGCGGGCTCACAGTCCCCAGGGGCTGCCCGGAGGCCGGATGTGCCACAGGTGGGCCGTGAAGGGGTGCTCGTCCCCCAGGGCCCGTACGGCGTCGGCGACCACCGCCTCGAACTCGGCCACCGCCCGCTCGACCTCCCCCACCGCCTCGTACAGCCGGACCAGGTTCAGCCGGGAGGTCAGCGTCTCCGGGTGGTCCGGACCGAGCAGCCGCCCGCGCTCGCCGAGCGTCCGCTCGTGCAGGGCGATCGCCTGCTCCAGGCGCCCTGCGTCCTGGTAGGCGACGCCCAGGTTGCTCCGTACCCGCAGGGTGTCCCGGTGGTCGGGGCCGAGGAGACCTTCGAGTCCGGCGAGCGCCCGTTCCATCAGGGCGACCGCGCCGTCCTTGTCGCCCATCTGCCGCCAGGTGACCGCGAGCCTGCCGCGAGCCATGTGCGTCTCCGCCCGGTCCTCGCCGAGCACCCGCTCCAGATCGGCGACGACCCGCTCCTGAAGGTCGGCCGACGACCACAGCTCGCCCTCGATGGCCCAGCACTCGGCGATGCCCTGGCGGCTGGCGACGGTGTCCGGGTGGTCCGCGCCGAGCACGCGCTCCCGGCACTCGACGGCCCGGTCGAACCAGTGCACCGCCCGCAGCAGGTCGCTGTGCTCCACCATGAACCAGGCCGCCCGGTCCACGAGCGCCGCCGTACGCGCGGTGTCGGCCGCCGGGTCGACCTGCCCGAGGTACGTCTCCACGTGCGGGAACAGCGCGCGCCACGCGCCCCACTCCGTCGCGCCCCCGACGCCCCGGGGCACGGCCTCGGTGAGCGTCTCCTCCGCGAGGGCGCGGGCCGCGTCGATGTCCTCGGCCCGCCGGTGCGGATCGTGTGCGTCCACCGTACGCGCGACGGACTGCACGAGCCGGTGTACGGAGACGGCGCCGTCCTCGTGCAGCGTCACCATGCTGTGCGCGGCGAGCCGCCCGACCGCGCGCCGCACGACGGGAGTGGGCCCGAGCCGGTCGAGCAGCTGCCGGGGGATCCGGTCGGGCCCCCACCAGGCGAGGACTCGCAGCAGGGTCCCGGTGAGCGGGTCGACGGCGACGAGCCGGTCCAGGGTGAGCCGCCAGGTCCGTGCGACGGCCTCCTGCCCGTCGCCGGGGTACCGGCGGAGCTGGTCGAGGTACTCGGCGGGCGTCGTACGGGTCTCGGCGCAGTAGGCGGCGGCCTGGGCCACGGCGAGGGGCAGGTGCCCGAGCGTGGCGCAGACCGTCTCCACGTGGTGGCCGTCCCGGGGCCCGAGACCGCCGACGGCCTGTGCGTACATCGCGTACGACTCCTCCGGGTCGAGGACGGTCAGGTCCAGGACCTCGGCGATGCCGTGCCAGCCGGCCGCGTGCCGGGTCGTGACCAGGATCCGGCCGCGCCCGGCGAGCCGGGAGAGCAGGTCCTCGACGTCGGCGGCCTCGGTGACGTTGTCGAGCACGAGCAGCCATCCGTCGTGCGTGGACAGCCACTGCAACGCCCGCTGCCGCAGGGCCTCCCGCGGGAGTACGTCGATCAGCGCGGGCTGCATCGCGCCGGCGAGGTCGGCGAGCCCGGCGTCGAGGTCGGCGCGGCTCTCGGCGGTGATCCACCAGGTGGGGTGGTCGCCCCCTCCGGCCCGCCCAGCGGGCGGCGAGCGTCGACTTCCCGACGCCACCGAGTCCGCGGAGGGCGACGACGCGGTGATCCGGTGCCTCGAAGTGCTCGTCCAGCCACCGGAGTTCCCGCTCACGCCCGACGAACCGCACGGCCTTGCGCGGGATCTTGGACAGCCCGTCCGGGCAGACGGCGGGCGCGAGTGCCTCGGGCGGGAGCAGGATCGCGCGTTCGACCTGGGTGACGTAGTCCCCGGTCGCGACCCGCCCGATGTTGCCGCCGGCCGCGACGGCCCGGTCCCCGGCGGCCTCGACGTGGGGCTCTGTGCCGGTCACGCGTCGCCCGTCGACACGCTCCCGATGTCACCGCCCGCGGCGACGGAACGGTCCCCGGACGCGGTGACGGGCCCTCGGGCGGGCGGCGGGGTGGGGTTGGGTGCGGGGGCCGGTGCGGGTACGGGTACGGGTGCGGGGGTCGTGCCGCTGCCCGTGGCCACGGACCCGATGTTGCCGCCCGCCGCGACGGAGCCGGCGCCGGAGGCGGTCACATTCGGTGGGGCGGCTGTGCCCCGGCCGAACTGCCCCCAGAGCGTGAGCCCGATGCCCACGACAGCGAGAACGGCCCCGGTGACGCTGGCGATCTGGTCGGCCTTCCCGAGGTCGGCGAGGGCGACGGCGATCAGGGCGTCGATCCCGACGACACCGACGCCAACGCCGGTCCACAGGAGTGCCTTTGAGTTCACGCGCGTTGCCATGCACCCATGATGGCAGCGCGGCTGCGAGACCGTGCGGCTTACTCCATTGCCATCCGCACAAGCCGCGTCAGCTCGCACTCCCCGAGCACCGACAGGCAGTCCTCAAGCAACTCGGCCGCCAGGGCTCGCCCGCGGTCCTGCTGTCCGCCCTCATTGAGCACTTGGACGCCGAGAAGGCGGAACAGGAAGGTACGCGACGCGGCAGCGCCGCTGCTGTGCCGGGCCCCCTCGATCAGCTCCTCCGCGAGGGCGAAGGCGCGCTCCGTCTCCCCGGCACGCGAGAGCGCCAGGACCAGGGTGTACTTGATCCTGCCCACGAGATGGGGATCATTCGGCGACGCGCGCTCGGCTTCGGCCGCGAGTTCCTCAAGAGCGGTCACGTCGATGCCCCCGCCGGAGCGGCCCTCGATCAGCGCATACCGCGCCTGGATGGCCGCAGAATGGGCGGGCCCCAGGAGACGATCCAAGTGTTCGACGTTCTCGGTGAGCAGTTCCTCCGCCCGCTTGGGTTCGCGTTCCCGCAGGACTCGGGCCAGGTTCTCGCGGGCTTCCAAGGTGGCGGAATCGTCCGGCCCGAGGATCCGCAGCCGGTCCGAGAGGCAACCCTCCAGGAGATCGATCGCCCGCGCCTTGTCGCCCGCCACGTTCAGGGCCAGGCCCAGGAATTGCACCGCGCGCAGCGTCATCGGATGGCCCGGGCCGTGGATCCGACGCAGGGAGATCACCGACCGCTCGAGGAGCGGCAGAGCTCGGCTCGTGTCCGTGTCCCTTCCGAAGAACACTCCGGCCAATTGGCAGAGTTCGGCCACCGCGTCGGTGTCCTCCGCCTCAGCGACGTGCCCAGCCAGCGCCTCCGCGTGCACGGCCACCTGGCGTCCCGCGCCGGCCGCCTTGTGCGCCGCGCCTCGGCGCAGCAAATACACGGCGCCCTCAAGGAGAGTCGCCTCCGCCAAGTCCGCCCTGACCACCGCCTGCACCAACCGGTGGACGGCCAGCTCCCCGTCCCTCAGCGTGATCATGCTGTGCGCGGCAAGGCGCCGTACCGCCTCCGTGACCTCCAGAGGCGTCCCCAGCGGCTCCAGGAGCCAGCGCGGGATCCCTTCGGGCGCCCACCAGGCGATGACCCGGAGCACAGTGACGGCCATCGGGGTGTCCGCCAGTCGAACCAACGTCACCTGCCACACCCGCGCCAGCGTCCGCGCCGCCTCGCCGCCCTCCGCCGTCGCGGCGAACATCTCGGCGGGGTACTCCGCCAGCAACTCCAGGTACGTACGCGGGGTGATGCCGGCCTCCGCGCAGTACGCGGCCGCCTGCTTCAGCGCGAGCGGCAGGTAGCCCAACTCCGCGCAGAGGTCGTCGAGTCCGTCGGCCGCTTCGCACACGCCCCGGAACAGTTCCGCCGCTTCCCCCGGGCCCAGGACCTCCAGCGCCACCGTCCGTCCGATGTCCTGCCAGCCCGACGCCCTCCTCGACGTCACCAGGATCCGGCCGCTGCCGCCCGCCCGGGCCAGCAGTGGGCGCAGGTCCGCCGGGTCCGAGACGTTGTCGAGGACGAGCAGCCAGCCCTCGTGCGTCGCCAGCCACTGCAACGCCCGCTCGCGCAGGGCGTCTTCGGGGAGGACGCCCACCACCGACGGCTGCATCGCCCGCGCCAGCTCCGCCAGGCCCGCGTCCAGTTCGGCCGGGGTCTCGGCCGTGATCCACCAGACCAGCTGGTGGTCGGGCACCCGGTTCGCCGCCCATCGGGCCGCCAGGGTCGACTTGCCGATGCCGCCCAGGCCACAGATGACCTGGACGGGCTCCATGTCCTCGTCCAGCAGGGCCAGTTCGCGTTCGCGGCCCACGAACAGCTTCGTTCGCTCCGGAAGATGGACCAACCCGCCCGGCGACACAGTCAACGCCTCCGCCAGCAGCAGCGTCGCGCGCTCCACCTGCGTCACGAAGTCGCCCGTGTTGACGCGCGCTATCGACCCGCCGGCCGCGACCGATCGGTCGCCGGACGCCTCCGCTCCCCCCGTCATCGGCCCCTCGGCGCTACTTCTTCACGCCGAGGCCCAACGGACCCGCGATCTCCTCCGCCATCACGCGGCCCGCCTCCTCCGCCAGGTCGTCCTCCGTCAGGTCCTCGTCCGTGTCCAGGCCGTCGAGGGCGGCCAGGGGCTGGTCGAGGCGGACGTGGGCCACCAGGGACTGGAGGGCGCGGAGGGTCGCCGAGGCGGTCGGGCCCCAGTTGGAGAAGTACGAGAACTGCCACCACCACAGCGCCTCGCTCGTGCGGCCCGCGCGGTAGTGGGCCAGGCCGTGGCGGAGGTCGGTGACGATGTCGGCCAGGTTGTCGGAGATCCGGGCCGGTACCGGGGCCTTGCGGGGCTCGTACGGGTCGAAGACCTCGGAGAAGACGTCCACCGGGTCGAGCATCGTCGCGAAGCGCTCGCGCAGGTCGTCCACGTCCGGCTCCGGGCCCGTGTCGGGCTCGTAGCGCTCGTCCGGGAGGATGTCCTCGTGCGCGCCGAGCCGGCCGCCCGCGAGCAGCAGCTGCGAGATCTCCAGGAGCAGGAAGGGCACCGCGCTGTCGGGCTCGTCGCCCTTGGCCACTTCCGTGGTCGCCACGATGAAGGACTCGATCGAGTCGGCGATCTGGACCGCGAAGTCGTCCGGGTCCTGCGTGATCGCGTGCAGTGTGGCGTCAGACATCGCGGGTGCCTCCTTGGAGCGCGGGCGCGGGCGCGCGGACCTGTCGGTCATACATCTAGCAGTCGCCGCCCCTCGAAGGCACGCCCCAGGGTCACCTCGTCGGCGTACTCCAGGTCGCCGCCGACCGGCAGGCCGCTCGCCAGGCGCGTCACCTTCAGGCCCATGGGCTTGATCATCCGCGCCAGGTACGTCGCGGTGGCCTCGCCCTCCAGGTTCGGGTCGGTCGCGAGGATCAGCTCGGTCACCGCGCCGTCCGCGAGCCGCGCGAGCAGCTCCCGGATGCGCAGGTCGTCCGGGCCGACGCCGTCGATCGGGCTGATCGCGCCGCCGAGCACGTGGTAGCGGCCGCGGAACTCACGGGTCCGCTCGATCGCCACGACGTCCTTCGGCTCCTCGACCACGCAGATGACCGTCTGGTCCCGGCGCGGGTCGCGGCAGATGTTGCACTGCTCCTGCTGTGCCACGTTGCCGCAGACCGCGCAGAACCTGACCTTGTCCTTGACCTCCAGGAGCGCGTGCGCGAGCCGCCGCACGTCCGTCGGCTCCGCCTGGAGGATGTGGAAGGCGATCCGCTGGGCGCTCTTGGGACCGACGCCGGGCAGCCTGCCCAGTTCGTCGATGAGGTCCTGAACCACGCCTTCGTACAACGGAACGCCCTTCTCAGAAGTGCTTGTTTCTTACGGTAGTGGCTGCCGGGGCACCTTAGAAGCCCAGGCCCGCGATGCAGTGCAGAAGTGCGCAGAAGCAGCGCAGAAAGCGGCGCGGAAGCGGCTCAGAAGCCCAGGCCCGGCATTCCGCCCAGGCCCTGCGCCAGCGGGCCCAGCTTCTGCTGCTGGAGCTGCTGCGCGTTGTCGTTGGCGGCCTTGACCGCCGCGACGACCAGGTCGGCCAGGGTCTCGGTGTCCTCGGGGTCGACCGCCTTGGGGTCGATCACCAGGCCGCGCAGCTCGCCGGAGCCGGTGACCGTCGCCCTCACGAGGCCGCCGCCCGCCTGGCCCTCGACCTCGGTCAGGGCGAGCTCCTCCTGGGCACGCGCGAGGTCCTGCTGCATCTTCTGGGCCTGCTGGAGGAGCTGCTGCATGTTGGGCTGGCCACCACCGGGAATCACGGTCACTCCTGGCATTTCGCCGGTATCCGGAGGACACCGGGACGACTGATGTTCGGTATGCCGAGCCTACGTGGTCCATGCCCGGCCTGCCGCCACAACTCTTTCGAGTGAGAAACTGCGTGCTCCTCTACCTGATCAAGACCCTCTTGCGGGCGGAAATCCCGGGATTCCGGGCCCACAGCCCACCATTCGGCGGTAGGAAGGGCAGGCACCACGTGCACCGCACGTCACAGAGCGACACGAGCGCTGAGCTGAACAGAGGAGTGCCCCGGTGAGCCAGCAGCCGGAGATGCCGCCGCCGCAGCCGCCGCCCGGGCAGCCGGGTCAGCCGGGACAGCCCGGGCGGTCCTCCGCGCGCCGCGATCTGACCGGGACGCCCTTCCCGCTCGGCGACTGGGGCGAACCCGCGGAGCGCCTGGACGAGCTGTACCGCTGGGTCGAGTCCAACGCGCTCCGCACCGCCGAGTGGTACCTCTCCGACCGGGTCTGGAAGCGCCGCTGCGCCCGGGCCCTGCGGATAGGTACGGCTCTGGGCGTCATCGCGGGCGCCGCGCTGCCGCTGCTCGACCTGACCGACGTCGCGGACGGCGCGGCCGGCTGGGGGTACCTCTCCCTGCTGCTCGGCGCCGCCTGCATGGCCTGCGACCGGTACTTCGGCCTCACCTCGGGCTGGATAAGGGACGTGGCCACCGCGCAGGCGGTGCAGCGCCGACTCCAGGCCCTGCAGTTCGACTGGGCGTCGGAGAGCGTACGGGAGGTCCTCGGGCCCACCGAGGGCACCGCGAGCGAGGCGGCCGAGCGCTGCCTCGGCGTGCTGCGCCGGTTCTCGGAGGACGTCACCGAGCTCGTCCGGGCGGAGACCGCGGACTGGATGGTCGAGTTCCGCTCGGGCCCCGCGCCGCTGGCCCTGCAGTCGGTCGGCGTCGGCACGCCCCGCCCCGAGGGCGGGCACCCGTCGTCCCGCTTCCCGCTCCCGCCCGGCACCCGGCCGAACATGCCCCGGCAGCGGCCGCCCGAGCCCCGCTGACCGTACGAGAGCAGCGGAAAAGGGCGCTTCCCCGGTCGGAAGCGCCCTTTTCTCGTGGCCTCAGCTCAGGATGATCATCGAGCCCTGGCCGAGGCTCCGGGTCGCCGCCGCGTGCAGCCCCAGCCACACGTGGCGCTCGCGCGCGAACGGACTGTCGTCGTACGCGATCGGCCGGGCCGGCTCCTCCAGGGAGGTCGGCCGTTCCGGCGGCAGCGGCGGGGCCGGCGGGTTGGCCGGGTCGATCCCGATGGCGGGCGCGACGAACTCCAGTTCCCGGAGCAGCCCGTGCGAGGACCCGAGCGGGCCGCCGCCCTCCAGGAGCTCGTCGGTGGCGATCGGGGCGGGGAAGTCGACGGGGACGTAGGCCCCGGCGTGGTCGTAGTGCCAGACGAGGTGGGACTGCTGCGCGGCCGACTCGAACATCTCCAGGAGCTGTTCGTAGTCCCCGCCGAGCTCGTCGACCGGCTCGACGGGCAGGCCGCACAGGTGCAGCAGGTAGGCGCGGCGCAGGAAGTGCAGGGCGTCGTAGTCGAACCCGGCGATGGGCGCGACATCGCCGGAGAGCCCCGGCATGTAGGCGTACACGGGGACGGTCGGCAGACCGGACGCGGTCAGGGCCGTGTCGTAGGCGGCGATCTCTTCGGCGAAGGGGTTGTCGGGGCTGTGGCACAGCACGTCCACCAGCGGGACCAGCCACAGGTCACAGGCCAAGGGAGGCTCGCTCTCCGTCGGTTGCAGGGACGGCCAGGGTAATCGGCGCGGTCCGCGCCGCACACCCGGTGGGGACCTGTCCCTCACCTGCCCCTCGACACACCGCCCGACACCCCCGGCGGGGAGCGCGATCAGCGGCCGCGGGTCTCCAGGCGGTCCGCCCACTCCAGGGACTGCCGGTTGTACGCGCCCATGACCTCGGCCGCGGCGACCGCGTCGCCGAGGGTCAGCGCGTCGACGAGGTCCACGTGCCCGCTCCAGAGCCAGCCGAGGACGTCCCGGTCGGAGCGCAGGTACGGCACGGAGAAGACCCAGGCCTGGACGCGCAGCCGGTGCAGGAAGTCGGCGATGTAGTCGTTGGCGGAGACGAGCCGGGCCAGCTCGCGCCAGTAGCGGATGTCGTAGCCGATGAGGATGTCGAGGTCGCCGGCGCGGGCCGCGCGGGCCGCCGCCTCGCCCCGGCGCCGTATGGAGACGAGCGCGACCCCGCGCGAGACGTCGGGGCCCGGCGGGTGGGCGACGGGGTCGTGGCGGCGGAAGATGCCGTCCACGACGAGCATGCGGGCCTCGACCATGCCGCGGTAGTCGGCGATCGTGAACTGGTGCACGCGGAAGCCGCGGTGCTGGTCGGAGTCGAGGAGGCCCTGCGCGGAGAGGTCGACGAGCGCCTCGCGGACCGGGGTCGCGGAGACGCCGTACTGCTCGGCGATCTGCTTGACCGTGAACTCCTCGCCCGGCTGGAGACGGCCGGCGAGCACCTCGTCACGGAGCGCGTCCGCGATCTGCTGCCGCAGGGTGTTGCGGGTGACAGCTCCGCTCGCGGGCATGTTGGTCGGCCCCCCTCCGTCCGGCTTCGGGACACCCTAGACCAGACGGAGGGTTCGGCTCCGTGACGCTTCTTACCCTTACGGGATACGTGCGCCCACCACGGAGTTACGCGGTGTGCTCGTCCGCCACGGAGAGCGCCGCGTCGAGGGCGGCGAGGCCCTCCTTGGCCTCCGCCTCGGAGACGTTGCAGGCGGGCACGGCGTGGGTGCGGTTCATGTTGATGAAGGGCCACAGCCCGTGCTTCTTGGCCGCCGCGCCGAAGGCCGCCATGGGGGCGTTGGCCTCGCCCGTCGCGTTGTACGGGACGAGCGGCTCGCGGGTCTCCTTGTTCTTGACCAGGTCGAGCGCCCAGAACGTGCCCATGCCGCGGACCTCGCCGACGGACGGGTGGCGCTCGGCCAGCTCGCGCAGGCCCGGGCCGAGGACGGTCTCGCCGATGTGGGCGGAGTGCTCGACGACCTTCTCGTCCTCCATGACCTGGATGGTCGCGACGGCGGCGGCGCAGGCGAGCGGGTGGCCGGAGTAGGTCAGTCCGCCGGGGTAGGGCCGCTTGTCGAAGGTCGCGGCGATCTCGGCGCTGATCGCGACGCCGCCGAGGGGGACGTACCCCGAGTTCACGCCCTTGGCGAAGGTCATCAGGTCGGGCACGACGTCGAAGTGCTCGGCGGCGAACCACTTGCCGGTGCGGCCGAAGCCCGCCATGACCTCGTCCAGGACGAAGACGATGCCGTACTTGTCGCAGATCGCACGGACGCCGGCGAGGTAGCCGGGCGGCGGGGTCATGATGCCGGCGGTGCCGGGGACGGTCTCCAGGATGATCGCGGCGATCGTGCCCGGGCCCTCGAAGGCGATGGTGTCCTCGAGGTGGGCGAGCGCGCGCTCGCACTCCTGCGCCTCGGTCTCCGCGTAGAACGGCGAGCGGTAGAGGAACGGCGCCCAGAAGCGGACGACGCCCGCGGAGCCGGTGTCGGAGGCCCAGCGGCGCGGGTCGCCGGTCAGGTTGATCGCGGTGGAGGTGGCGCCGTGGTACGAGCGGAAGGCGGAGAGCACCTTGTGGCGGCCGGTGTGCAGCCGGGCCATCCGTACGGCGTTCTCGACGGCCTCGGCGCCGCCGTTGGTGAAGAAGATCTTGTCCAGGTCGCCGGGGGTGCGCTCGGCGATGAGGCGTGCGGCCTCGGAGCGTACGTCGATGGCGAAGGCGGGCGCGAAGGTGGTGAGCTTGGCGGCCTGCTCCTGGATGGCGGCGACCACGCGGGGGTGCTGGTAGCCGATGTTGGTGTAGACGAGGCCGCTGGTGAAGTCGAGGTAGCGGTTGCCGTCGTAGTCCCAGAAGTACGAACCCTCGGCGCCGGCGACGGCGAGCGGATCGATCAGGCCCTGGGCGGACCAGGAGTGGAACACGTGCGCGCGGTCTGCGGCCTTCACGGCCGCGCCGGCCTGGGGGTCGGGTTCGACATGAGGGGTCATATGCCCAGGGTAAGGACGCGCAGGTCGGAGCGGCCATGACCATCTTGTCCACCGAGACCGGGGCGGACCAGACAGGTTGCGGGTCGCGCGTCCCCGCGCGCCTGCGCGTGGACCTCTATTGACAGCATCCTGTCGACATGACAGTCTTCTGTCATCAGCAGAACGGCACCGACCACCGCAGGAGGCCCGCAATGCCCCGCACCGTCCACCTCGCCGTCTACGACACCCTCGCCGACTGGGAGACCGGGCACGCCACCGCCTGGCTCGCCCGCTCCGGCTTCACGGTCAGGACCGTCGGGGTCGTCGCCGACAAGCCCGTCGCCAGCATCGCCGGGACGCGGATCCTGGCCGACCTCGCGCTCGACGACCTCCGGCCCGAGGACAGCGCGATGCTGATCCTCCCGGGCGCCGACCTCTGGGACGCGGGCGACGAGCTCGCGCCCTTCGCGGCCGCCGCGCGCCGCTTCCTCGACGCGGGGGTCCCCGTCGCCGCCATCTGCGGCGCCACCGCCGGCCTGGCCCGCGAGGGTCTGCTCGACGACCGCGCGCACACCAGCGCCGTCTCGTTCTACCTGGCCGCGACCGGCTACCAGGGCGGCGAGCACTACGTCGACGCGGACGCCGTCACCGACGGCGACCTGATCACCGCCGGGCCGACCGAGCCGGTGGCCTTCGCCCGCGAGGTGCTCGGGAAGCTCGGCGCCTTCGAGGGCGCCCAGCTGGACGCCTGGTACCGGCTCTTCCACGACTCGGACCCCGCGGCCTACGAGGAGCTGAACGCGTGAGCCGCGAGCAGCAGGACGCCCTGTCCCGTACGGCCCTCGGCGTCTTCCGGCTCAACGGCCAGTTCCTCGCCGTCTCCGAGAAGCTGGCCGAGCCGGCCGGGCTGACCGCCGCCTGGTGGCAGGTCTTGGGCGCCGTGCTGCCCGAGCCGCTGCCGGTCGCCGGGATCGCCCGCGCCATGGGCATCACCCGGCAGAGCGTCCAGCGGATCGCGGACCTCCTCGTGGAGCGCGGCCTCGCGGCGTACGAGCCGAACCCGGCCCACCGCCGCGCCAAGCTCCTCACCCCGACCCCCGAGGGCCGCGCCGCGATCCACCGCATCGACCCGGGCCACGCGGACCTGGCGGCCCGCCTGACGAACGAGCTGGGCGGCCCGGAGGCCTTCGAGGAGACCGTACGGGTGCTGGAACGGCTCTCCGAGGCGCTGGACCGACTGGAGCAAGCGCCCTAGGCGCCCCGGTTCTCCCCCTGTCCCGCCAGGATGTCGGCGAAGACGACGATCGCGGCGCTCTTGCCGTACTTCTCCGCCTTCGCCTGCTGGAACTTCCCGCTCCGCACGAGGATCTTCCTGATGTGGATCCTCGTGCCGATCGGGAAGGTCATCTCCTGCTCGGACTTGTTGTTCTTGCCGAGCTCCCGTCCGCGGTGGCCCTCCGGCAGGGTGAAGTCCCACACGATCTCCTTGCCCGCCACGTACGTGTGGGTCAGCGGATCGCCGTACGTGGTCGACAGGATCGCCGGCCATTCGATCGTCTCGTCGACGGAGACCTCGCCACCCTCCGGGTGGCTCTCCCCCTGCTTCAGGATCCCGCCGAACGACTCGTACATGTACTTGCTGTCACCGCGCACCACGTTGCCCTCCTCGTTCGCGGGCGGCGTCGCGAAGTCGTCCCACACGCCGTTGATCCGGGCGAAGATGTCGAAGGTGTCCGCGAGGTGCTTCCCGTCCCACGACTCCGTGGTCTGTTCGTTCGCGTAGCCCCGCGCGATGGCCACGCTGCGCCACGCGTCGAGCACCTCGCTCTCCTTCGACATGTAGGTGAAGCCCGGGGTGGCGATCTCCGCCGGGGCGAAGCCGACCTGGACGAGGGCCGCCAGCAGCGGGTTGATCCGGCGGTAGTCGGCGCTGAGGTAGTTCTCGCCGAGGTCCAGGTCCTTCTGCTTCTGCTTGGCGGCGAGGACCGCCGGATCCAACTCCTGCTCGCGGGCGGCGTCGTACTCCGCGCGCGACGCCTCACGGCCGTCGACGGTTCCCCACGACTTGTCCTTCAGGGACGCGCGGGGCTTCTTGCCGTCCGCGCCTGCGGAGATCAGATAGGACCCGAAGCCGAAACTGAGGATCGTCTGCCCCTCGACGTCCCCGTCGTCCGTGTGCTTGACGACCGGGGTCCCCTTCGCAAGGCCCGCCGCCAGGGTGCGCTGCACGGGCGCCTCCGCCCCGCCGGCCGTCGACGTATCGGAGACGGCGGAACGCTGGACGTCGGCGGACGCCTGGGGTGCCGGACGGCTCATGACCGCATGGGCGTTGGCCTCGGCCTCGCGCTCGAAGCGGTCGGACGGGTCGGAGACCGCGAGCCCGTTGCCGTTGTCGGTACCGCTGACCGGGCCCTGGCGCTGCTGGATGACATGGGTCAGCTCGTGGGCGAGGGTGTGCGCGTCGCCGCCGCCCTCGCCGATGACGACGTGGTTGCCGGAGGTGTAGGCCCGGGCGCCGACCTCGGCGGCGGAGGCCTTCGCGGCGCCGCCGGTGTGGAGGCGTACGTCGGAGAAGTCAGCGCCGAGGCGGGACTCCATGTCCGTACGGGTGGCGTTGTCCAGGGGCCGACCGGGGCCGCGCAGGACGTCGTGGACGGAGGAGCGCTGGACCGCGGGGGCCGCGGAGCGCTGGACGGCGGGCCCCGCGCTCTCCTCGTGGCCGCAGCCCTCGCCGTGCCGGTGCTCCTCCTGGTCCAGGCCGTGGCCGGCCCGGCGGAGCATCTGGACCACCGCCGCGTTGCCCACGGTGCCCTGGAGGGCGAGGAGTTCGGACCGTGGATGCCCGGCCTCGGCGGGCGCCTGCCTGGCCCCCCGGCCCTCCTTGGCCCCGGTGGCTTCCTCGTTCTCCCGCTCGCGCATCGGGCTCCGCCCCTCCTGGGATCGTCGGCAACCTCCCACTCAACCCGACGGCCACCGCGCGGCGGAAGGTACGTGAGGGCAGACGTCGGGGGCCCAACGGCGGTGTCCCGCGGCACTTCCGTGCAGGCGGCACGCAGCGGGAGGGCGCCGGCGGGAGTGACGTACGGACCGGGATGACAACGATTCCCGGGGCCCTCCGCCGAGGGTCCCGGGAATCGTCAGATCGGTGGAGCGGTGTCAGCAGTACAGGTTCGCGCCCGTGGGCACGCCCAGGATCTGGGCGAACTGCTGGTACTTCGTGACCCGGCTCTGGACCTGCGCCGGGTTCTTGCCGTCGCACTCCAGGGCGCCGTTGATCGAGCGGATCGTCTGGCCGAAGCCCGCTTGGTTGACCATGGCGTTGTGGCCGGTCATCGTGCCGGGACCGTTCTGGGTGTTCCAGTACCAGAGGCCGGTCTTCCAGGCGACGGCCGCGTCGCGCTCGACGCGGTACGGGTCGTTCAGGAGGTTGATGCCGAGGGCGTCACCCGCGGCCTTGTAGTTGAAGTTCCAGGAGAGCTGGATCGGGCCGCGGCCGTAGTACGCGGCCTGGCCCGCGGGGCAGCCGTAGGGCTGGCCGCTGTCGCAGTAGTGCGGGTAGTTGGCCGTGTTCTGCTCCACGATGTGGACCAGGCCGCCGGTCTCGTGGTGGACGTTGGCGAGGAAGGCCGCGGCCTCCTGCCTCTTCACCGTGTCGCCGCCCGTGGTGGCGAACGCCGGGTAGGCGCTCAGGGCGGCGGTGAGGCCGCTGTACGTGTAGAAGGAGTTCCGGCTCGGGAACATCTGGTTGAACTGGGCCTCGGAGACGACGAATCCGGACGACGGCGGCGGGGTCGTGGGCGGGGTGGTGGGCCCGCCGTCGCACGTGCCCTGGTCGGCCCAGACGCCCCACTCGCCGGTCGTGCCGGGAGTCTCGTTCTGGGTCCACCACTTGGCCTGCCAGTTGCGGCCGTTGTGCGAGGCGGTCATTCCGCCCGTGTAGACGCTGGATGAGTTCCACGCGGCCGCACAGGCGGCGGACGCTCCGGCCGAGGCGGCCGTGGGGATGAGGATCGCAAGCCCAACTGCCGTACAGAAGCCGACGATCACAGAGAGGAGACGGCGCATGCTCGTCCTTCCGGGTGGGGGAAGGCCAGCGAAGCGGCTTTGGTCTGGACCTGTCAAGGTCTAGACCAACACTCATCACGGTGACAGTTCGGGGTGTCAACTCCCGTGCACCGCACACGCCGAAGGCGCCGAACACCATCCGGTGCCCGGCGCCTCACGCGTACCGAACGCGTACGAACAGCTCCTGGATCGTTCCTAGATCACGAGGATGATCCGGGTTCCTAGATCATGAGGATGATCCGGCCCGGCCTGTGCCCCGCCTCCGCCCTGCGGTGGGCCTCCGCGACCTCCTCCAGCGGCATCACGTCCGACACCCGGGTGATCATCTCCCGGGCCGCCACCTTCTCCAGGGTCTCCTTCAGCCGGGCGGGGTCCGGCCGGCCGAGGACGGTCTCCACCCGGATGTTCCGCTCGGACGCGGGCATCCGGTCGGGGACGAGGGCGATGAAGGAGCCGCCGTCCTTCACGGTCCGGAGCAGCGGGGCGCCGAGGAAGGCGCCGTCGAAGACCGCGTCCACCCGCTCGGGGACCGCGTCGACGACCCGCTCGACGATCTCGTCCGGGGTGCCCCGCACCACGCTGTGCTCGGCGCCGAGGACCTTCAGCTCGTGCTGGTCGCCCTCGTGCGCGATGGCGACCACGCGCAGGCCGGCGGCCGCGGCGTACTGCACCGCCAATCGGCCCACCACCCCGCTCGCCCCTGAGACGAGCAGCGTGGCGCCCTGGGGGAGGTTCAGCTCGTCCAGGCCGCGCTGGGCGGTGGCCGCGGCCAGCGGGACGGAGGCGGCCACGGTGTAGTCCACGTCGTCCGGGATCGGGGCCAGCCACTCCGGGGCGGCCCAGATGATCTCGGCGTACGTCCCCTCGCCGGTCAGCTCCTCGAACCAGGGGACGAACCCGGCCACCCGGGTGTCCTTCGGCATGCCGGGCACGGGGTCGATCAGCCTGCCCGCGAAGTCCGTCCCGAGGACGAACGGGGGCCGCAGGGGGCCGACGACGTCGGCGTACCGGCCGGCGCGGATCCGCAGGTCGGCCTGGTTGACCCCGGCCGCCTTCAGCCGCACCCGGACCATGCCGGGCCGCTCACCGGCCTCGGGCTCAGGCCGGCGGGCCATTCTCAGGACCTCAGGGCCGCCGTAGGCGGTCACTTCGACGACACGCATGGGGTTCCTCTCCGCCTGGCCCCCTCGTGGCCATTACACCCACGGTCCACAGCACCGGCAACCGTTGTTCGGCCGATCCACGCCCGGCGGATGCGGCGGACGAACCCGGCGGCTGAACGAAGGGAGAACTCCTGGTGGCGGAAAGCGACCTCCCCCACAGAGCCGCACACCCGTCCGTACCGTCACGTCCGTGGACTGGGTTACCGCCGAGAACGTCATCGCCGTGGTCACCGCGCTGCTCGGTGTCCTCGTCTCCGCCGGTGTGGTCGCGTTCGAGCGCTTCCAGCAGCGGGGCAAGCGGCTCGGGTACCGCGTACAGCTGAACACGCCCTTGCGCGAGGGCGTCGCCGAGACCGTCGGCGCCCGGACCCTGCGGGTCGGCGAGATCACGGAGAACGGCTCCACCCTGGTCCTGCTCCGGATCGAGAACGACGGGCAGCGCGACATCGACCACGGGGACTACCGGCCGTCCACCGCCGACGCCGAAGGGCTGAAGATCACCTTCAGCGACAAGGACGTCCTGGCCGTGGTCGCCACCGTCCCGCAGGAGTCCGAGACGTTGTGGGACGAGATGCGGGCGGGCAACGGGCTGCGGAAGCAGGACTCGTCCGTCCTGCTGCCCAAGGTGTCGCTGGAGCGCAAGCAGTACTTCAAGCTGCTCGTGATGCTCTCCGGGAACGTGTCCGAGCGCGCGATCCAGATCACCGGGCTCCGCGACGGGGTGGAGGTCCACCGCAACGAATCCATGAGCGTCGACGACAAGACGCCGACCTTCAGCCCCGCCGCCCGGAACATCACCCTCGTCCTCGCCGCCTGCGTGGTCACCCTCGCCGCGATCATCGTCGCCCGCGACGCCCCGCCGCCGATCGGCTGCGCCAAGGGCACCCTCAAGGTCACCGGCTCCACCGCGTTCGCCCCGGCGGTGCGGGAGCTGGCGGACAAGTACCAGAAGGACTGCGAGGGCTCCACGATCGTCGTGGACGCGCACGGCTCGACCGCGGGGATACGGGCGCTCGACGCGGCGGGCACGGCGAGCGGCAAGGGCTCCCCGCCGGTCGTCGCGCTCTCCGACGGCCGCAAGCCCGGCGGCTACCCGGAGCTGCGCGAGAACATGGTCGCGGTCTCCCTCTTCACCCTCGTCCTCAACGACGAGATCCCGGTCGAGAACCTCACCCTCGACCAGGTCCGCGCGATCTACCGGGGCGAGATCGACAACTGGAAGCAGATCCCGGGCGGCCCGGACCGCCGCATCCTGCTGGTCAGCCGGGACGCCAACTCCGGTACCCGGGAGGTCTTCCAGCGCCGGGTCCTGGACCGCAACGAGCCCGCGAACTCCTCCCGGGACTGCCAGAACCGGGACGACCGCGAGGCCCCGGTGACCCGCTGCGAACTGGACTCCACCGCCCAGGTGCTGTCGACGGTCGCCAAGCTGCCGGGGGCGATCGGATACACCGAACTGCGGGCCGTGAGCGGGCAGAAGGGCCTGCACAAGGTGGCCATCGACGGCCGCGTCCCGAACGTGGACGAGATCGGCGCGTCGACCTACCCGTACCGGGAGATCGAGTACGCCTACACCTGGGGCGAGCCGCCGGCCGACTCGCTGACCTCCAGTTTCCTCACCTATCTGCGGCAGGGGCGCGGTCAGGACGTCATCCGTACGCATGGCCATCTGCCCTGCGCGACGCCCAAGGGGCTGCGGATCTGCGGCGAAGGATGACGACACCCTCGTCGGAGGGTCTGGCATCCTCTTCGGTCGTGGAGCCTTTGAACGCGGAAGACCCGGTCAGCATCGGTCCGTTCCGTCTGCTCGGCCGGCTGGGCGCCGGCGGGATGGGCCGGGTGTTCCTGGCGCGCTCGTCGGGCGGCCGGACGGTCGCGGTGAAGGTGGTGCACGCGGAGCTGGCGGCGCAGGACGAGTTCCGGCGCCGGTTCGCCCGGGAGGTCGCCGCCCTCGAGCGGGTCGGCGGGACGGGGACGACTCCGGTCCTCGGCTCGGACACGGGGGCGGAGGCGCCCTGGGTGGCCGTCGGCTACGTCCCCGGGCCTTCGCTGCGGACCGTGGTGGGCGAGGAGTTCGGGCCGCTGCCGCCCGCGACGGTACGCACGCTGGCGGCCGGGGTCGCCCGCGCGCTCACCCATGTGCACACCGCGGGGCTCGTCCACCGCGACCTCAAGCCGGGGAACGTGCTGCTGACCGTCGACGGGCCGCGCCTCATCGACTTCGGCATCGCGCGGGCCGTGGAGACCGTCACGGACGGCGGGCTCACCAGCACCGGCGCACTGGTCGGCTCGCCCGGCTTCATGTCGCCCGAGCAGGTGCGGGGCGAGAAGCTGACGCCCGCGTCCGACGTCTTCTGCCTGGGCTCGGTCCTCGTCTACGCGGCGACCGGCCGCTCCCCGTTCGGTACGGCGGACAGCGGCGTCCACGCCACGATGTTCCGCATCGCGCACGACGAGCCGGACCTGACGGACCTGCCGGCCGAGCTGAGCGGCCTGGTCCGGGCCTGCCTCGCCAAGGACCCGGCGCGGCGCCCCTCGGCCGCCGAGCTGGTCGAGACGATCACGGTCGCCGACCCGTGGCTCCCGGCGGACGTCCTGACCCGGCTCGGCCGGCACGCGGCGCGGATCCTGGAGGCGGAGGCGACGCCGACGGCCGCGTCTTCCCCTGCGGGTCCGGGCGACGACACTCCCGTACCGCCGACTCCCCCGAAACCGTCTCGCCGCCGCCGTACCGGCCTGCTCGCCGCCGCCACCGCCCTCGTCGTGGCGGCGGCGGCCGGCCTCACGTACGCCTACTGGCCCGACGCGGGCGCCGGGGAGGACGGCGGCAAGAACAGGGCCGGGGGCCGGACCGTGAGCGGGACCCCGCGCCCGTCGGGGATCGTGCCCGGCGCGTTCCTGGGCGCCTGGGAGGGCGTGCTGCGCGGCTCGGTGGACAGCCCGAGGGACGCGGCGCGGATCGAGATCGGCCAGGGGGCGGCGGGCGCGAAGGTCGCCGTCTACACGCGGACGTCGGAGGAGCAGATGTGCATGGGCCGCTCGCGGCTCGTCTCCGCCGACGAGGACAAGGTGGTCCTCGGCGAGTCCGACGTCACCACGAGCGTCCCCTCCCAGCGGTGCACCCCGCTCGCCCACCAGACCCTGACCCTGCGCTCCCCCGACGTCCTGGAGTGGTCCTCGGGCGCGGCGAAGGCCACCTTCCGCAAGGCGCGCACGGGCACGGCGATCGTCCCGGCGTCGTACGTCGGCTCCTGGAAGATGGAGAACGACCCGCTGATCTACGGCGAGAACGTCGACCGCTACTCCGACGAGGTCACGATCACCCAGGGCCCCATCGGCGCGCCCGTCCTGCGGATGCAGCGCAGCTTCCCCCGCCTCGACGACGAGGGCGGCCTGACGGCGGACACGGTGACCTGCACCTTCACCTCCCTCCTCGCCGCCGCGGGCCCGCCGCTCGTCATCGCCCCGGGCACGGCGGACGTGGACGCCTCGGACCGCGACTGCGAACGCGTGGGCACGGGCGGCTATGTGACGGTCGACCGCTTCAAGGGGCGCGAGCGGCTGCTGGTCCACCCGATGCTGGACGGGGAGCCGGGGGAGTACTACCGGCGTTAGTGCCCGGCCGCCGCCCGGGCGTAGTCCTGGACCACGCGGCGGTCGTCGTCCGTGCGCCAGGCGAGGGCGAAGCTCGTCGGGGCGAGGCCTTCGACGGGGCGGACCACGACCCCGCCCCGGGTGAGCAGGGGCGCGTTCCCCTCGGCCACCAGGCAGATGCCGAGGCCGCCGACGAGCGACTCGTACGTCTCGTCCGCGCTGGCGATCTCGCCGCCGATCACCGGGGGCCGGCCGCCCCGGGCGTCCAGGGCCAGCCAGTGGTCGCGGAGTTCGGGGGTGGCGGCGGGCAGGGCGAGGAACGGTTCGTCGAGGAGGTCGGCGAAGTCGAGGCGCTCGCGGGCGGCCAGCGGGTGGGTCTCGGGCAGGGCGGCCAGGCGGGGCTCGGTGGCCACGACGACCCAGCGGTAGCGCTCGGCGTCCGCCAGGGGGAGCCAGACGAAGGCGACGTCGCTCGACCCGTTCGCGAGGCCCGCCGAGGGGTCCTCCCAGCCCACCTGGCGCAGCTTCAGCCGGACCTCCGGGTGGGCGGCGGTGAACCGGGAGCGGATCGCGGGCAGCAGGCCGCCCCGGCCGGGGCTCGTGGACATGCCGACGACGAGCGTGGCGTTCCCGGCCTCCCGTGCGCTCCGTACCGCCGCCTCGGCCCGCTCCCACGCGGCGAGGACCTCCCGGGCGTGCGGCAGCAGCGCGGTACCGACGGGGGTGAGGCGGACGCCGTGGCGGTCGCGGTCGAAGAGCGGAGCGCCGAGCTGCCGCTCCAGGGCCCGGATCTGCTTGCTGAGCGCGGGCTGGGAGACGTACAGGGCCTCGGCGGCGCGGGTGAAGTGGAGCTGATCGGCGACGGCGACGAAGTAGCGGAGATCCCGACCGTGAACGTCCATAACCATGGGTTATCACGACAGGTCTTGGACCGGCAACGGGCGCCCGGCGCAGGCTGGACCTGTCGAAGGACGAGGGCAAGCGGGAACGAGGGAGTACGGACATGAGCAAGGTCTGGCTGATCACGGGCGCCAACAGCGGCTTCGGGCGCGCCTTCACCGAGGCGGCCGTGGCCGCCGGGGATGTGGTCGTCGCCGCCGCGCGCCGGGTCGCGACCCTGGACGACCTGGTCGCCGCCCACCCCGACCAGATCGACGCCGTCGCCCTGGACGTCACGGACCCGGTCGCGATCGAGGCCGTCGTGGCGGACGTCGTCGAGCGCCACGGCCGTGTCGACGTGCTCGTCAACAACGCGGGCCGCACCCACGTCGGCTCGGTCGAGGAGACCGGCGACGCGGAGCTGCGCTCGCTCTTCGACGTCCACGTCTTCGGCCCCGCCGCGCTGACGCGCGCGGTCCTGCCGCACATGCGGGCCCGCCGCTCGGGGGCGATCGTGCAGCTCAGCAGCGTGGGCGGGCAGATGTCGATGGCCAGCTTCGGTGCGTACAGCGCGACGAAGTTCGCCCTGGAGGGCCTGTCGGAGGCGCTCGCGGCCGAGGTGCGCCCGCTGGGCATCGACGTCCTGATCGTCGAGCCGGGGGCGTTCCGCACGGAGCTCTTCGGCAACCGCAGCCTGAGCGCGGACGGGATCGCGGACTACGCGGACACGGTCGGTGCGACGCGTACGTACGTGGAGACGAGCGGCGGCACGCAGCCGGGCGACCGGGCGAAGGCCGCGGCGGCCGTGCTCGCGGCGCTCGACGCGGAGGAGACCCCGCTGCGGCTCGCGCTCGGCGACGACTCGATCGACACGATCCTGGGGCACCTGGAGCAGGTCAGGGAGGACCTGGTGGCGTGGGAGAAGGTGGGCCGGGACACGAAGCTGGACGTGTAGACGGGGATGTCGTCTGACGCGCGTGTGGGCCCGCACCCCGGGGGACGGGGTGCGGGCCCACACGTGCGTCGTGTTCCTACAGGCGTGTTCCTACAGGCGTGTTCCTACAGGAACGAGTTGATCTCGATCGTCTCGGTCCGGCCGGGGCCGACGCCGATCGCGGAGATCGGGGCGCCCGACATCTCCTCCAGGGCCTTCACGTACGCCTGCGCGTTCTTCGGCAGGTCGGCGAAGGTCTTGGCCTTGGTGATGTCCTCGGACCAGCCCGGCAGCATCTCGTAGATCGGCTTCGCGTGGTGGAAGTCGGTCTGCGAGTACGGCAGCTCCTCGACGCGCTTGCCGTCGATCTCGTACGCGACGCAGACCGGGATCTGCTCCCAGCCCGTCAGCACGTCGAGCTTGGTGAGGAAGAAGTCCGTCAGGCCGTTGACCCGGGTCGCGTACCGCGCGATGACCGCGTCGAACCAGCCGCAGCGACGGTCACGGCCGGTGGTGACACCGCGCTCGCCACCGATGCGGCGCAGCGCCTCGCCGTCCGCGTCGAAGAGCTCCGTCGGGAACGGGCCGGCGCCGACACGGGTCGTGTACGCCTTGAGGATGCCGATGACCCGGCTGATCTTCGTCGGGCCCACGCCGGCGCCGGTGCAGGCGCCGCCCGCGGTCGGGTTCGAGGAGGTGACGAAGGGGTACGTGCCGTGGTCGACGTCCAGAAGCGTGCCCTGGCCGCCCTCGAAGAGCACGACCTTGTCCTCGTCCAGCGCGTTGTTGAGGATCAGGGTGGTATCGGCGACGAACGGCTTGATCTGCTCCGCGTACTGGAGCATCTCCTCGACGATCTGGGCGGCGTCGATCGCGCGGCGGTTGTAGAGCTTGGCGAGCAGCTGGTTCTTGCCCTCGAGCGCCGCCTCGACCTTCTGGATCAGGATCGACTCGTCGTACAGGTCCTGGACCCGGATGCCGACGCGGTTGATCTTGTCGGCGTAGGTCGGGCCGATGCCGCGGCCCGTCGTGCCGATCTTGCGCTTGCCGAGGAACCGTTCCGTCACCTTGTCGAGGGTGACGTTGTACGGGGTGATCAGGTGCGCGTTGCCGCTGATCAGGAGCTTCGACGTGTCGACGCCTCGCTCGTTCAGTCCGCTCAGCTCGGAGAGCAGGACAGCCGGGTCGACGACGACTCCGTTACCGATCACCGGGGTGCACCCCGGGGAGAGGATTCCGGAAGGGAGAAGATGCAGCGCGTACTTCTGGTCGCCGACGACGACGGTGTGGCCGGCGTTGTTGCCGCCCTGGTAACGCACTACATAGTCAACGGATCCACCGAGGAGATCGGTGGCCTTTCCCTTGCCCTCGTCACCCCACTGAGCACCGAGCAGCACAAGTGCGGGCACAGGCGTACACCCCTTCCGGGTGGGGCATGTCCAAGGTCAGGGGCCGAGGCCGCCTCACCGGTGTGCCCCGGAATAGACGAAGCCCCTGGCGCAATAGCGCAAGGGGCTCTTGCACAAAGATGCTACCCGAGGAAGGACCGAGGTGTCGGCTCACGACCAGCTGCTGGTGGTCATCGACCCGGTCGCCCGCCGAAGTGACGGCGAGTCCGTACGGATCGCGAAAGATGTGTTGTGTGCGGGGGCAGAGGCGAAAATCTGCCTTCCGGACAGCCCGGAGGAATTCTCCCGGGCCCTTGCCCGGCGCGGCTCACGGCGCCCGGTGGTGGTCGGCGACGACCGCACGCTGCTACGCACGGTGACGCTGCTGCACCGTGAGCGTGAGCTCGCGGGCGCGGCGCTGTCGCTCGTGCCGATCGGCGCGCCGGGCTCGCTGGAAGTGGCGTACGCCCTCGGCGTGCCGCCGGGCACGGTCGCGGCGGCGCGGGCGGTGCTCGACGGGGTGCCGCGCCGGCTCGACCTGCTCGTCGACGACAGCGACGGGGTCGTGCTCGGCGACCTGAGAATCCCGGCCGGCCGGGGCCCGACCGTGCCCGCGCCGGCCCCGCCGACCGTCTGGGACACCTGCCGCTCCCTGGTCCGCACCCTGGTCCGCCCGGACCCGGCACACGCCGCACCCCGCGTCCACCGGCTGCGGGTGGAGGCGGACGGCGTGCTGCTCAGCGACGTGGGCGCGCCGGTGGAGGGCGTGAGCGTACGGTCCCTCGCGGGCCTGGCCGCGATCACGATCCAGCCCCCGTCCGCCCCACCCGTCCACGCCGACGCCCACACCCTGACGGTCTCGGGCCCGGACTTCCGCTACCGCGCGGACACCGTGATCTCTGGCCCGGTCCGCCGCCGGACCTGGACGGTCCGGGAGGGCGCGTGGGAGCTGACGCTGCCGAAGGCGAAGGCCTGAGTCGTCAGGCGTCGGGCGTCAGGCGTTTCGGGCCTCAGACGTCAGGCGTCGGGCGTCAGGCCTCCTGGCCGCCCTTCGCCGCCTTCCGCACCCGCCAGCGGTCCAGCATGCTCAGCATCTCGCTCTGGAGGAACTCGAAGAACTCCGCCGTCTCCCCCGTCCTGCGGCCCGCCGCCGTGTTCGGGCCGAGGATCTCCGAGCCGTCGCGGAGGACCTTCTCCCAGCGGGTCAGGATCGCGTCGCGGCGGGTCATGGTCTCGTACCAGACCTCGTTGTGGAGGACGTAGCGGTCGCGGCGGGAGCCGGGGTCGCGTTCGCGGCTGACCATGCCGACCTGGCTGAGGTAGCGGATCGCGCCGGAGACGGCCGCCGGGCTGATCTGGAGCTGTTCGGCGAGTTCCGCGGAGGTCATCGACGCGGTCTCGGAGGCCAGCAGGGCCGCGAAGACCCTCGCCGCCATGCGCTGCATCCCCGCTTCGGTGAGTTCGGCGGCGAAGCGTTCCACGAATCGGGACACGGCCGCATCGTCGCCCGCGCTGGGCGTCGTCATCTCGCTCATCCCCCAACTTTATACGCTTCGTTAACTTCACAAGTTTGTGAAAGTAGCGTACGTTCTGAAGCATGACGAAGGCAATCACGGTGGCCGGACTGCACAAGTCCTTCGGCCGTACCCACGCGCTCGACGGGCTCGACCTCGCGGTCGAGACCGGTGAGGTCCATGGCTTCCTCGGCCCGAACGGCTCCGGCAAGTCGACGACCATCCGCGTCCTCCTCGGGCTGCTGCGCGCCGACTCCGGCGCCGCCCAGCTCCTCGGCAAGGACCCGTGGCGCGACGCCGTCGAGCTGCACCGCAGGATCGCGTACGTCCCCGGTGACGTGACGCTCTGGCGCAACCTCTCCGGCGGCGAGGTCATCGACCTCTACGGACGACTGCGCGGCGGCCTCGACAAGGCCCGGCGGGCCGATCTGATCGAGCGGTTCGAGCTCGACCCGACGAAGAAGGGCCGGACCTACTCCAAGGGCAACCGCCAGAAGGTCGCCCTCGTCGCCGCCTTCGCCTCCGACGTCGATCTGCTCATCCTCGACGAGCCCACCAGCGGCCTCGACCCCCTGATGGAGGAGGTCTTCCAGCGCTGCGTCGCCGAGGAGCGGGAGCGCGGCCGCACGATCCTGCTCTCCTCGCACATCCTCAGCGAGGTCGAGACCCTCTGCGACCGGGTCAGCATCATCCGCAAGGGGCAGACGGTGGAGAGCGGTTCGCTCACCGAGCTGCGCCACCTCACCCGTACGAGCGTCAGCGCCGAGCTCGCCGGCGCGCCCAACGGGCTCGCCCACCTCCCCGGCGTCCACGACCTGGACGTCCAGGGACTGAGGGTGCGGCTCCAGGTCGACACCGACAAGCTCGACGCCGTGCTCCGGTCGCTCACCGAGTCCGGTGTGCGCTCGCTGACCAGTACCCCGCCCACCCTGGAGGAGCTCTTCCTCCGGCACTACGCCACCGATGAGGCGACCGCGCGATGAGCACCCTCACTCTCGCGGGCACCCGCCCGCTCACCCGGCTCGCGCTCCGCCGCGACCGGCTGATGATGCCGATCTGGGTCCTCGTCACCGGCGGCATGGTCGCCAGCGGCGTCGGCTCCCTGAAGGGCCTCTACGGCACCCAGGAGGCCCGCGCCGAGCTGGCCGCGTCGATGACCGCCAACAGCTCGATGCGCTCGCTGTACGGACCGGTCTTCGACGACTCCCTCGGCGGGCTCGTGGCCTGGCGGTTCGGCACCTTCGCGGCCGTGCTCGCCGCCGTGATGAGCCTGATCATCGTCGTACGGCACACCAGGGAAGAGGAGGAGACGGGGCGTCAGGAGATGCTCTCCTCCGCCGTGGTGGGCCGCCGCGCCCCGCTGACCGCCGCGCTGCTCGCGGCGCTGCTCGCCAACGCGGGCGTCGCGCTCGTGATCACGGCCGGGCTCGCGGGGCAGGGCGCGGGCGGGGCGCTCGCGCTCGGCCTCGCGGTGGGCGGCACGGGCATGCTCTTCGCCACGATGGCCGCGATCGTCGCCCAGCTGACGGAGAGCGCGCGCCTCGCCAAGGGCCTGACCTCCGCCGTCCTCGGTCTCGCCTTCGTGCTGCGCGCGGCGGGCGACGCGGGGAACGCCGACGGCGACTCCGTCCTGACCTGGCTCTCCCCGATCGGCTGGGCGGAGAACGTCCGCGCCTTCGCAGGCGAGCGCTGGTGGGTGCTGCTCCTGATCGCCGTGGCCGTGCTCGTCCAGACGGCGGTGGCGTACGAGCTGGCGAGCAGGCGCGACGTGGGCATGAGCTTCCTGCCGACCCGTCCGGGTCCGGCGGTGGGCCGGCTCGCCACGGCCGGGGCGCTGGCCTGGCGACTTCAGCGCGGGACCGTGCTCGGCTGGTCGCTCGGCTTCCTGCTCGGCGGTCTGGTCTTCGGCGGGATGGTCTCGGGGGCGGCCGACATCGTCGGCGACAACGAGCAGGCGCGGGAGATCTTCGAGCGGATGGGCGGTCAGAGCGGTCTGACCAACGCCTTCCTCGCGACGATGGTCGGCCTGTTCGGGATGATCGCCGCGCTGTACGCGGTCGGTTCGGTGCTGCGGCCGCACGGCGAGGAGACCTCGGGGCGGGCGGAGCCCATCCTTGCCAACGCCGTGGGCCGGGTCGCCTGGGCGGCCGGCCACCTGGTGATCGCCTTCGCGGGAGCCGCCCTGATCATGCTCCTGAGCGGCCTCGGCCTGTACCTCTCGTACGGCAAGGACCTCGGCCCGATCCTGGGCGCCTCGCTCGCCCAGCTCCCCGCGATCTGGACCCTGGCGGGTCTCGCGGTCCTGCTGTGGGGCGCCTTCCCGAAGGCGGCCGTGGCCGGGTGGGGCGTGGCGGGCCTGTCCCTGGCGCTCGGCTGGATCGGCCGGGCCCTGGACCTGCCCCAGGCCGTGCTGAACCTGTCGCCCTTCGGCCACCTGCCGAAGCTGCCCGGCCAGGAGATGGCCTGGGGGCCCGTCCTGACCCTGACACTGGTGGCGGCGGCCCTGACGGCGACGGGCCTGTGGCGCCTGCGGCAGCGGGACCTGATCACCGCGTGAAACCGAGAGGGCCCCGTTTCCGGGGCCCTCCTCGTTTCAGCTCCTACAGCTCCACCAGAAGCTCCGGTACGCCCCTGATGACGTACCCCGGGTTCCACTCGGGTTCCGCCGCCAGGCGGAGGGTCGGCGCCTGGTCCAGCACCTCCGCGAAGAGGGTCGTCAGCTCCAGGCGGGCCAGCGGGGCGCCCAGGCAGTAGTGGATGCCCGCCCCGAAGGTGATGTGCGGGTTCTCCGTACGGGACAGGTCCAGGACGTCCGGGTCGGCGAAGCGGGCCGGGTCGCGGTTGGCGGAGCCGAAGAGGAGCGCGACCTCCGAGCCGCGCGGGATCCTGACGTCACCGACCTCGATGTCGTCGAGGACCCACCGCTCGAACATCTGCAGAGGCGTGTCGTAGCGGAGGACCTCCTCCACAGCTGTGGACAACAGTCCGGCCGGATCCGCGCGCAGCGCCGACAGCTGCTCCGGGTGGCGCAGAAGCGTCCACCAGCCGTTCACGGTCGTGTTGACGGTCGCCTCGTGCCCCGCGTTCAGGAGCAGCACGCACGTGGAGACCATCTCCTGCTCCGTGAGCTCCTCGACCCCCACGAGGGCCGAGATCAGGTCCTCGCCCGGGTCCTTCCGGCGGCGCGCGATCAGCTCCCGCAGGTACGCCGAGAAGTCGAGCGACGCCCGCACCGCCCGCCGGGCCGTCTCCTCCGAGGGGTTCAGCTCGAACATCCCGCAGATGTCGGCCGACCACGGCCGCAGCATCCGCCGCTCCTCGTCCTCCTCCGGCACCCCGAGCATCTCCGCGATCACGGCGACCGGGAGGGGTTCGGCGACATCGGCGAGGAGGTCGCCGCCGCCGCGCGCGACCAGGCCGCCGACCAGCTCCGCCGCCAGCCTCCGTACCGTCGGCGCCAGGTTCTCCACGGTGCGCGGGGTGAACGCCTTCGACACGAGACGGCGGATCCGCGTGTGGTCCGCCGCCTCCAGGTCGAGCAGCCCGTGGTCGTTGAGCGTGTGGAACGGCTCGTGCGCGGCCGGCGGGGCCGTGCGCCCGAACTCCTCGTGCGTGAAGCGGTGCGTGTACGTGCGGCCCAGGCGCCGGTCCCGCAGCAGCGCCGAGACGTCCTCGTAGTGCGGGATCAGCCACTGCCGGGTCGGGCCGTACCAGTGCGCCCGGCCCGCCGCCCGCAGCTCGGCGTAGGCGGGGTACGGGTCCGCGATGAACCCCGGCGACCAGGGGTCGAAGGAAGCGTCCATGGCCGGAACCTACCGGCACACCCGTCGGCCGACTACCCGCTACCCGCCGACCTGCACCAGTCTCGCCTCGTACGCGAAGACCGCCGCCTGCGTCCGGTCGCGCAGCCCCAGCTTCACCAGGATCCGGCTCACATGCGTCTTGATCGTCGACTCGGCGACCACCAGATGGTCGGCGATCTCCGCGTTCGACAGGCCCTGCGCGATCAGCACCAGGACCTCCGTCTCCCGCTCGGTCAACTCGCCCACCTGTGCCATCGCCGGCACCTTCGGCGTCTCCGCCGCCCGCGCGAACTCGGTGATCAGCCGCTTCGTCACGGTCGGCGCCAGCAGCGCCTCTCCGGCCGCCACGACCCGTACACCGTCGGCCAGTTGCCGGGCCGAGGCGTCCTTCAGGAGGAAGCCGGAGGCTCCGGCGCGCAGCGCCTGGTACACGTACTCGTCGAGGTCGAAGGTCGTCAGGACCAGCACCTTCGCGTCGGCGTCCGCCGCGACGATCTCGCGGGTCGCCTCGATGCCGTTCAGCTCCGGCATACGGATGTCCATCAGGACGACGTCCGGGCGCAGGGCCGCGACCTGGGCGATGGCCTCGCGTCCGTTGACCGCCTCGCCGACGACCTCGATGTCCGGCATCGCGCCGAGCAGCACCGAGAATCCCTCGCGGACCATCATCTGGTCGTCGACGATCAGTACCCGGATCACTGGTCCGTCTCCTCGCGGGTCACGGGGACGAACGCCGTGACCTCGAAACCGCCGTCCTCGGTCGGTTCGGCCGTCATCTCGCCGTTCAGCATCGTCACCCGCTCGCGCATCCCGGTGAGCCCGTGACCGGCCCCGGGGGAAGGCTTCACGAGTCCCCTCGCCGGCCCGTTGACGATCCGCAGGCCGAGGCCGCCGAGGACGTACGAGACCTCCACCTTCGCCGCCGCGCCCGGCGCGTGCCGCAGCACGTTGGAGAGCGCCTCCTGGATGATCCGGTACGCCGAGAGCTCCACGCCCTGCGGCAGCTCACGGACCGATCCTGTGACGGTCTTCTCGACGTCGAGCCCGGCCTCGCGGACGTTGCCGACGAGCCCGTCGAGGTCGGCGAGGGTGGGCTGCGGGGCGTCGGGGGCCTCGTAGTCCTCGGCCCGTACGACTCCGAGAACGCGGCGCAGCTCGGTCAGGGCGGCCACCGCGTTCTCGCGGATGGTGACGAAGGCCTGCTCCAGCTCCGGCGGCGGGTTCTCGACCCGGTAGGGCGCGGCCTCGGCCTGGATGGCGACCACCGACATGTGGTGGGCGACGACGTCGTGGAGCTCGCGGGCGATCGTGGTGCGCTCCTCGAGGAGGGTCCGCTTGGAGCGCTCCACGGCCGTGACCGACTGCTGGGCGGTGACGGTCTTCTCCGCCTCGCGGCGGACCTGGACGACGGTCACGAAGAGCAGCGCGAGCGCGGAGGGGAAGAGGACCGCGAAGGCGTCGGGTCCGGAGCCCCGGGCGAGAAGGCCGGTGGCGAAGAAGGCGTACACGGCCGAGACCGCCCACATCCAGGCGGCGGTACGGGGGCGGGTACGGGCGGCCACCACGATCATGACCGCCACGTGGGCCGCGCCCGAGGTCGCGCCCCACGGCCAGCCGTCGCCGTACGAACCGAGGGCGCTGATGAACGGCGTCGTGGCCAGCGACGCCCAGAACGCGAGGACCGGGCGGACCAGGGTCAGCAGCACGACCAGGGCGGGCAGGCCCGCGAAGGCCATGACGACGAGGTCGTTGCCGTAGATGACGGTCGTCCCCACGGCGAAGAGGAAGAACGCGAAGGAGACCACGATCGCGTGCGGGGTCCAGCGGGCCTTCTCGCGTATCCGGCGCGGGAGGCGCCGGGTCAGCGGTCCGTCGACCGACATGGGGGGCAGCGGCCGGTACTCGAACGCGTTGTGGAAGAGGTCCTGGCGCAGCCCGCCGAGCGCGCCCTGGGCCAGGCGGAACTCGGGGCTGCGGCTCGTTTCACGGGTGTCTGTCACGTCAGCAACGGTACGGGGGACGACGGACGCGGGTCGTCCCCACGACGGCGGATCCTGCCGCGTCCGTCCCAGGTACTACACGGCCCCGCGCGGCCCCTCCGGGGCGCCGTGGGCTGCTCAGAACGCGAGCTGGGCGATCTCCTCCGCCACCACCGCGCAGGCGTCGGCCGCCGGGTCGATCAGGGGGAAGTGGCCGACGTCCGGGAGGAGCGTGAGGCCGACCGTCTCGCCCGCCTTCGCCGCCGCCTCCACATAGGCGTCGGCCACCTCCTGCGGGACGACGACGTCGTCGCGGCCCTGGACGACCGCGGTCGCGATCCCGGTCGGCAGCAGCAGGGCCGGGTCGGCGTGCCGGGCCCGTACGTCGAACTCGCCCTCGCCGCCCAGGAATTCGGTCACCGCCCCGCCGCACACGCCGAGCTCCACGGCCCGGTCGAAGTGCGCGATCGGGGCGAGGGCCACGACCCCGCGCAGCGCGGGCGGCGCGGGCAGGCGCCAGGGCGCGTCGGGGGCGAGGACGTGCCGGGCGGCCGCCCAGAGGGCGAGGTGGCCGCCGGCGGAGTGGCCGGTGAGCACGATCCGGCGCGGGTCCGCCTGCGGCAGGTGCTCGGCCGCCAGCTTCGGTACGGCGTCCAGGGCGGCGGCCACGTCGTCGAAGGTGTCCGGCCAGCGGCCGGCGACCGGTCCCGTACCGCCCTGCCGGGGGAGGGCGCCGCCGCGCCGGTACTCGACGTTGGCGACGGCGAACCCCCGGCGGGCCAGAAAGTCCACGAACGGGGTGAGGTGCTGCCGGTCGTACGGCGCCCGCCAGGCACCACCGTGCAGCGCGACGACGAGCGGCGCCCGCTGCCGGCCGTCGCGCGGCGCGTAGAAGTCGACGACCTGGTCGGGGTGATCGCCGTACGCTGCGGACGCGTCCGGGGCGACGGCCGGGTGCGAGAACGCCGACGCTTCTTCGGCGGCGTCGCGCGCGGCGGGGTCCGGCATGCTGTTCCAACCTCTCGGGGACGGGGCCGAATTGGCCTGACCTGCGGGGACCGTATCAGCACTGACGCCCCCACAGATCAAGCGATCATCCGACCGTCCGACCTCAGCTGTCGAGGTGCGGAGCCGATGCCTCCGCCGGGATCTCGGCCAGGACCTCCGCCAGGATCCGGGCCGCCCGCTCCGCGTCCGCGAAGCCGACGTACAGCGGCGTGAAGCCGAACCGGAGCACGTCCGGGCGGCGCAGGTCGCCCACCACCCCGCGCCGGATCAGCTCCGCCATGACGGCGGGCGCCTCGGCGCACCGCAGCGCGACCTGGCTGCCGCGCTCGCCGTGCGCCCGGGGCGTGACGGACACGACCCGGCCGGCCGTTACGTACGCGGCCACGCACTCCTCGAAGAAGTCCGTCAGGGCGAGCGACTTGGCCCGTACGTCCTCGACGGCGACGCCGTCCCAGACGTCAAGGGCCGACTCCAGGGCCAGCATGGACAGGATGTCGGGCGTACCGACCCGGCCCCGCACCACGCCCTCGGCCGCCGTGTAGCCCGGGGTCATCCCGAACGGGTCGACGTGCGAGTTCCAGCCGGGCAGCGGGGAGTCGAAGGCCGCCTGGTGCCGCTCGGCGACGTACAGGTACGCGGGCGAACCGGGGCCGCCGTTGAGGTACTTGTACGTGCAGCCGACCGCCAGGTCGACCCCGTGCTCCTCCAGGCCGACGGGGAGCGCGCCCGCGCTGTGGCACAGGTCCCAGATCGCGAGGGCGCCCGCCTCGTGCAGCGCGGCCGTGATCCCGGGCAGGTCGTGGAGGCGACCCGTCCGGTAGTCGACGTGGTTGACGAGCGCGGCCGCGGTGCGCGGTCCCGCCGCGTCCGCGATCTCCGCGGGCGCGACCGGCACGATCCTGCGGCCGGTCATCCGGGCCGCCGACTGCGCGATGTACCCGTCCGTGGGAAACGTCGTCGCGTCGACGAGGATCTCGTCCCGGTCGTCCGTGCTCAGCCGGGTCGCGGCGACGACCGCCTTGAAGACGTTCACGCTGGTCGAGTCGCCGACCACGATCCGGCCGGGGGCGGCGCCGACGAGCGGGGCGATCCGGTCGCCGATCCGCTCGGGCGCGGTCCACCAGCCGCTCTCGTCCCAGGAGCGGATCCGCAGCCGGCCCCACTCGCGGGTGATGACGTCGGCCATCCGGTCGGGCACGTGCGCGGGCAGGGCGCCCAGCGAGTTGCCGTCGAGGTAGACCGTCTCCTCGTCCAGGACGAACTTCTCGCGGAGCTTGGCCAGCGGGTCGTCCAGATCCCTGCGGAGCGCGTTCTCGCGCAAGGTCTCAGACATGGCTGCGGGCCGTCCACAGCTCGGGGAAGACGTTCTTCTGCGCCCGCTTCTCCAGCCACGCCACGCCCGCCGAGCCGCCGGTGCCCGTCTTGGAGCCCATGGCCCGCCGGGTGGCGACGAGGTGGTCGTTGCGCCATCGCCAGACCAGTTCGGCGACGTCGCTGAGCGCCTCGCCCAGACGGACGAGCTCGGCGTTCTGGTCGGCGTCCGCGTATATCCCGGCCCAGACCTTCTCGACCTCGGGGGACGGCTCGTACTTCTTCGCCAGGTCACGGCCGAGGACGGACTGCGGCACGGGCAGCCCGCGCCGGGCGAGGAGCCTGAGGACCTCGTCGTACAGGCTGGGCTCCTGGAGCGCCTTCTCCAGCTCGGCGTGGACCCGGGGCGCCCCGCGGTGCGGGACCAGCATCGACGCGGACTTCTCGCCGAGCAGGAACTCCATCCGGCGGTACATCGCCGACTGGAAGCCGGAGCCCTCACCGAGGGCCGCGCGGTAGGAGTTGAACTGCGCGGGGGTGAGCTGGGCCAGCGGCCGCCAGGAGTGGTTCAGGGCCTCCAGCTCGCGCACGGAGCGCTTGAGCGCGTCCATCGCGACGGGGATGCGGTCCTCGCGCAGGGCGCGGCTCGCGGTCTCCCACTCGTGCACGATGACGGTGAACCACAGCTCCATGACCTGGGTGGTGACCAGGAAGACCATCTCGCCCGGGTCGTCGGAGCGGAGGTGCTGGAGGTGGGTGAGTACATCCGCCTGTACGTAGTCCTCGTACGGCGTCGTGCCCGCGAAGTCGAGGTTCGGTGCGTCGACCGATCCGGCTCCGGAGGCATCGGGGAAGGTGGACATTGCTGTCTCCTCGATACGCAACTACCGGGTAGCGGTCCGCTCCTTCCGTGAGAGAAAGCGAGCCCCGGTCCCCTCGGGGCCGCACGCTTCGTCGCACGCGGTCCCCTGCGCATCATGGCACGATCGGGCCCTCGATGTAGCTCCCGTCTTCGTCATACGGATATGCGTTCGAACGGCAGCCCTTGAGCCCCTTGATCTGCTGCATCATCACCGGCGCGAGCTTCCCCGCACCCGGACAGGTCATGTGGGTCCGGAGGCCGATCTCGTGCCCGACCTCGTGGTTGATGATCAGATGCCGGTACTCGGCGGGGGTCCCGGTGAACGTCGGCGAGCCCAGCAACCAGCGCTTCAGGTTCACCACGACGCCCTGGGTGGTCTCGCAGTTCAGCTCCCCGCGGGTGTTGAGGCCCACGGCGAGACAGAGCCGGTCGGCGGTCGTCGGGGTGGCGATCCGGATGACGAAGTCGGCGTTCTCGGTGACCAGCTGGAACCGGCCCCGGCCGTGCGCGGCCCAGCCGCGCGGGTGGGCCAGGATCCGCTCGATCTCGGCGGCCGCCTCGGCGGCGGAGACGTCGATGCCGTCCTCCACCTGGACGCGGTAGCGGCGCAGGGTGCCGCCGGTGCCGACGGGCGCGCCGGAGGACCCGGCCGACTCGAACGTGCCGGGGCCGCTCTCGGGCACCTTCGGCTGGGGCTTCGGCTTGGGCGGCGGCTTCGGCTTGGCGGTGGTCCGCGCCGGGGTCGGGGTGGTGGCCTTGGGCGTGGTGGGGGCGGCCGTGGTCGGCTCGGGGGTCAGGCTTTCGGCGGCCTTGGTGTCGGCGTCGCTCGGGCCGGTGTCCCCGGCGCCGTTGTAGTGGGCGAGGGCGGCGCCGCCGCCGAGGGCGAGCGTGGCGAGCGCGAGGGCCGGCAGGACGAGCCGGCCCAGAGGGCTGCGGCGTCGTCGGCGCCGGCTCTGACTTCGTCCCCGGCCGGTGGGTGCGGCGGCGCGCTTGCCCAAGACAGACTTCTCCCCTGCGTCGGCCGGTTGGGGGGAAGAGGGTGGGGCCTCTGCGCCGGCTGCTCTCGGTACAACGGACCGAAGGATCGTACCGGCCTCTTCGAACACCATCGAACGAAACGCGCCGCGCGACCGGGGGCCGCGCGGCGCGTCGTACGTGCGTTGTTCGTGCGTTGCACGTGGGTTGTACGTGCGTTGGTGTGCCGTACGCCGTGGGTCAGCCGAGGGTCTCGGCGGCCGTCTGCGAGGAGTCCCGCAGGAAGGTCGAGCAGCGCTCGTACTCGTCCTTCTCGCCGATCTCCCCGGCCGCGCGCGCCAGCGCGTGCAGGGCCCGCAGGAAGCCGCGGTTCGGCTCGTGCTCCCACGGCACCGGGCCGTGGCCCTTCCAGCCGCTGCGGCGCAGCGCGTCCAGGCCGCGGTGGTAGCCGGTACGGGCGTACGCGTACGACTCGACGACGCGGCCGCCCTCGAACGCCTCGTCGGCGAGCTGGGCCCAGGCCAGCGAGGACGTCGGGTACTTCGCGGCGACGTCCGCCGGCGCCGTGCCGGCCGCGAGCAGCTCGCGCGGCTCCGGATCGTCGGGCAGGTGGGTGGGGGCGGGTCCCCCCAGCAGGTTCTCGTGGATGGCCATGGGCCAAGTCTGCCTCAGCGGACCGTCACCGATCTCGCTCGGCCTTCTGTTCCCCCGGGTCCAGCGGGGGCGAGGTGACCCCGCAGTGGACCTTGCACTCGGGGTGGCAGTCCGCCTCGACGGCCGGCTTCCGCACGGTCGCCCAGGCCAGGACCGCGCCGGCCACCATCAGCCCGGCACACATCGGCATGGCCTTGCGGAACGTCTCCCCGAACTCCTCCGCCGAGCGGTACGCCTCCGGGCCCATGCCCGCGAGCGCGGGCAGGGCGGCGACCGCGAGGAGGCCGGCCGCGCGCGCCGCCGCGTTGTTGATCCCGCTGGCCAGGCCCGCCCGCGCCACGTCGACGGAGGAGAGGACGGTCGCGGTCAGCGGGGCCACCAGGGCGGTCAGGCCGAGGCCGAGCACGGCCATGGCCGGCAGCACGTCCCAGACGTACGAGGCGTCCTCGCCGACCCGCAGCATCAGGAGCATCCCGACCGCGCACAGCAGCGGCCCCACGGTCAGCGGGATCCGGGGCCCGATCTTCTCCCCCAGCTCGCCCGACTTGGCCGAGAGCAGCAGCATCAGGACGGTCGTGGGCAGCATGGCGGTCCCCGCGGCGAGCGCGGAGTAGCCGGAGACCACCTGGAGCTGGAGGGCGGCCAGGAAGAAGAAGCCGCCGAGCGCCGCGTACACGCACAGGGTCACCAGGTTGACCACGGTGAACTGGCGCGACGCGAAGATCGACGGCGGCACCATCGGCTCCTCGCGGCGCCGCTCCAGGACGACGAACGCCGCCCCGGTCAGGAGCCCGAGCCCGCCGGCCCACCACGCCTCGGCGATCAGCGCGTACGTCACGAGGGCGAGCGCGGCGGCCCCCAGGAACGCGCCGAGGACGTCGAAGCGGCCGTGGGCGGACTCGTCGCGCGACTCGGGCACGTGCCGCAGCGCGACGGGCACGCAGAGCACGGCCAGCGGCACGTTCAGCAGGAACACCCACCGCCAGCCCGGCCCGTCGACCAGCCAGCCGCCGACGAACGGCCCGATCGCCGCGCCGACCCCGCCGAAACCGGACCAGAGCCCGACAGCCTTGGCCCGGTCGTCCGGGTGGAAGCTCGCCTGGATCAGCGCGAGCGAGCCCGGGGTGAGCAGCGCGCCGCCGACGCCCTGGAGGGCGCGGGCGGCGATCAGGATCCCGGCGTTCGGCGCGAGCCCGCACAGCAGCGAGGCGGCGGCGAACCACACGATCCCGATGACGAACACCCGCCGCCGCCCGTACCGGTCCCCCAGCGCCCCGCCGAGCAGGATCAGCCCGGCGAGGGTGAGCATGTAGGCGTTGACGGTCCACTGGAGCACGGCCATGTCGGCGTCGAGGTCCTCGCCGATGTGCGGCAGGGCGACGTTGACGACGGTCGAGTCGAGCAACGCCATCCCCGAACCGAGCACGGTGGTGAACACGATCCACCGCCCGGTCCGGGAACTCAGCCGGATGTCCATGCCTGCCATGGTCCTCGCGGGGGCGGACCCGTGCACGTCAGATCGCCAGAAGCGTCAGGTCACCCGGAGCGTCAGGTCGTCCGAAGCCGCGTCGCCGCGCGTACCAGCGCGTCCACCCCCCGCTCCGCCTTCTTCCGGGGGCAGCCGACGTTCAGGCGGACGAAGCCGGGTTGGCCGTAGACCGTGCCCGGCATGATCGCGACCTTCTCGGTCTCCACCAGGTCGAGCTGGAGCACGGTGTCGTCGATGCCGAGCGGGCGCAGGTCGATCCAGGCCAGGTAGCCGGCCTCCGGGGGCGTCCAGATGACGCCCGGCAGGCCCTCCCTGAGCCGCTCCTCGACCATCCGCATCGTGCCCGCCACGTACGCCCGCAGCTCGTCCAGCCATGCACCGCCGTGCCGGTACGCGGCGATGTGGGCGGTCAGCGAGAGCACCGCCGGGGAGGCGAGGCCCTCGCCCGTCTGCATCCGGCGGATGAACTCCTCCCGCTCGTCCGGGTCGCCGATGACCCCGTACGAACCGCTCAGCGCCGGGAAATTGAAGGCCTTGGTACCGGAGGTGATCAGCGCCCACCGGCGGCCCCGGCCCGGCTCGGCGAACCGGAGCCAGGGGAGGTGGCGGTGGCCGTCGGTCACCAGGTCCGCGTGGATCTCGTCGCTGACGACCGCGACCCCGTGGCGCTCGGCGAGCCGCGCGAACTCCGCGAGCTCCTCCTCCCGCCAGACCCGCCCCGTCGGGTTGTGCGGCGAGCAGAGCAGCAGCATCCGGCTGTCCGGCCGCGCCAGCTCCGCCTCCAGCGCCCCGAGGTCCCCGACCGGTACGCCCCGCAGCTCGCGCCCCAGACCGGTGATCGCCTTGCGGAAGCCGTCGTACGTCGGGGTGTGCACGACCACCCCGTCGCCGGGCTCGGTCCACATCTGGAGGAGCTGCGAGAGCTGGCTCAGGACGGACGGCGCGTAGACCAGCGTCTCGATGTCGAGCGCGGTGTCGTGCCGGGTCGCGTACCAGTCCCGTATCGCCGCCCGGAACTCGCCGAGGCGCCAGTCGGTGTAGCCGAACACCCCGTGCTCGACCCGTTCCTTCAGCGCGCTCAAGACCTCCGACGGGGAGGCGAAGTCCATGTCGGAGATGGTGAACGGGAGCAGGTCGGAGACCCCGAAGCGGTCCGCGATGCCGTCCCACTGGACCGACCAGGTGCCCTGCCGGGCTATCTCACGGTCGAAGTCGTACCTCGTCGTCGTCACTCGGACCTCCCTGAAGGGCTGGAGACACGGAGGGCCCGGCACCACACGGGTGCCGGGCCCTCCGTCAACGGACTGACCGTGCTTACTTCAGCTTCGTGCCGGTCGAGCGCAGCGCCGCGCACGCCTCAGCCACGCGGGTGGCCATGCCGGCCTCCGCGAGCTTGCCCCAGGTGCGCGGGTCGTAGGTGGACTTCTTGCCGACCTCGCCGTCGACCTTCAGGACGCCGTCGTAGTTGCGGAACATGTGGTCCACGACCGGGCGGGTGAAGGCGTACTGGGTGTCGGTGTCGAGGTTCATCTTCACGACGCCGTTCTCCAGCGCGGTGGCGATCTCCTCGGCGGTGGAGCCGGAGCCGCCGTGGAAGACGAAGTCGAACGGGTTGGCCTTGCCGAAGCGCTCGGCGACGCCCGCCTGCAGGTCCTTGAGCAGCTCGGGGCGGAGGACGACGTTGCCCGGCTTGTAGACGCCGTGCACGTTGCCGAAGGAGGCGGCCAGCAGGTAGCGGCCCTTCTCGCCCAGGCCCAGGGCCTCGGCGGTGCGGATCGCGTCGTCGACGGTGGTGTACAGCTCGTCGTTGATCTCGTGGCTGACGCCGTCCTCCTCGCCACCGGTCGGGGTGATCTCGACCTCGAGGATGATCTTGGCGGCGGCGGCCTTGGCGAGCAGCTCCTGGCCGATGGCCAGGTTGTCGGCGAGGGTCTCGGCGGAGCCGTCCCACATGTGCGACTGGAAGAGCGGGTTCTGACCGGCCTTGACGCGCTCGGCGGAGATGTCGAGCAGCGGGCGGACGTAGCCGTCCAGCTTGTCCTTCGGGCAGTGGTCGGTGTGCAGCGCGACCGTGATGTCGTACTTGGCGGCGACGATGTGCGCGAACTCGGCCAGGGCGACGGCGCCCGTGACCATGTCCTTGTTGTGCTGGCCGCCCAGGAACTCGGCGCCACCGGTCGAGATCTGGATGATGCCGTCGCTCTCGGCCTCCGCGAAGCCACGCAGGGCGGCATGCAGGGTCTGGGAGGAGGTCACGTTGATGGCCGGGTAGGCGAACTTGCCTGCCTTCGCCCGGTCGAGCATCTCGTTGTAGACCTCGGGGGTTGCGATGGGCATTCGTCCGCTCCTTGTGATGTGCGGGTGGGTGCGTTACTGGACCCTGACCTGGGGCGACGTCATCGTCGGGGCCCATCTTTCCAGACTCTCCCCCGGACACCAGGACGAAGGGGCGGAGCGTTTCACGTGAAACACTCCGCCCCCAGTCGAATCCCCAGGTCAGGGCCGCTTCCGGGCGGTCCCGGGACCTAAGTCACGACTTCGCCTCGGTCACTCTGCGTCGACCACCCGTCGATCGCTCGGCGTCGATTCAGGCGAGACCCAGCTCGTCCAGCGCGAAGGCGTAGAGGTACGGCACGCCCGCGGTGGTGCTGATCTTCTCGCCCGCGCCCGTCGCCCGGTCCACGATCGTCGCGACCGCCACGACCTCGGCGCCGGCCGCGCGCGCCGCCTCGACGGCGGTCAGAGGGGAGCCGCCGGTGGTGGAGGTGTCCTCGACGATCAGGACCCGACGGCCCTTGATGTCCGGGCCCTCGACCTGGCGCTGCATGCCGTGGGCCTTGGCGGCCTTACGGACGACGAAGGCGTCCAGGCGCTTCCCCTGGGCGGCGGAGGCGTGCAGCATCGCCGTCGCGACCGGGTCGGCGCCGAGCGTCAGGCCGCCCACGGCGTCGAACTCCAGGTCGGCGGTCAGGTCGAGCATGACCTGACCGACGAGCGGAGAGGCGGCACCGTCCAGCGTGATCCGGCGCAGGTCGACGTAGTAGTCGGCCTCCAGACCCGAGGAGAGGGTCACCTTGCCGTGCACCACGGCCTTGTCCTTGATCTGCTGGAGCAGGTCAGCGCGTACGTCAGTCATGCTCATGAGCTTAAAGCTCATGAGCTCAGAGCCGCCGCCAGGCCCAGGTCGCCGTGATCTCCAGCGGATCGATCGGGGTCACGTAGCGCGGGAGCGTGTTCAGGCCGTTCGGGGGGCCGGACTGGGGCTCCACGCAGACCGCGGCCTCCTGCTCGTCGTAGACCACGACCCACTCGGCGCGGCTGGTCACCTTCAGCTCCAGCTGCTCCGGCCAGGTGAGCGTGGCCTCGACGCCGTCCGGCATCCCGAAGCAGTCGTCCCAGGGGCCGGGGGTGGGGCCGATCCGCCGCCCGGTGGGGAGGTGGTCCTCGCCCCGCTCCTCCTGCCACGCGGGCGTGAAGTCGAGCCGCACGGGAGCGCCGCCGTCGAGGGTCCGGTTGAACCAGGGGTGCCAGCCGGCCTGGGCCGGGAAGGAGTCGTCGTACGTCTCCACACCGAGCTGGAGCGTGAGCGCGTCCTCGGTGAGTGCGAAGGTCTGGGTGACCCGGCCGGAGTACGGCCACGGGTCCCCGAGCTCATAGGTGAACGCCGCCGTGCGCGCCCCGTCGGCGTCCGCCGTCCTGGCGGCCTTCCAGACGGTGTCGCGGCCGGTGCCGTGGATGGCGTGCGGCGGGGAGTTGAGGGGCATCTGGTGCTTCTCGCCGCCGTTGCGGAACTGGCCCAGCTCGATCCGCCCGCACCAGGGCACCATCGGGAAGCAGCCGTACCGCTCGCCCTGGCGCAGCAGCTCCCTGCCGCCGATGCGCAGGCTCTCGATCCGGCAGCCGTTGTCGGGGTTGATGGTCAACTCGGCGTCGCCCGCCGTCAGTCGCGTCTGCTTGCTCACGCCCCGACAGTAGACGGGGATCAGCGCCGGCGGCGCAGCGCCCGGCCGACGACCACCGCGGAGGCGATCGCGAGGGCCGCGGCGGGGGCGATCCAGCGCAGCGTGGCGCCCGCCGTGCTGGCCTCCGGGGCCGGGACGGGGGCGTAACGGCCGCGCGGCGGCGCGTGGTCGACCTCCTCGGCACTCCGCCCGATCATCGTCCGCCGGGCGTGCGCGGCCTCGGCGGCGGGGGGTTCGGCGGGGTACTCGACGGGCGTCTCGCCCTCGAAGTCGCCGCCCTGGAACGGGTCGAGGGAGGGCGGGGGGACGGGCGTCTCGAAGACGGACGAGGACGACGGCTCGGCCTGGTGGGGCTCGGGCTCCTCCACGCCGTCGTCGACGCCGTCGCTGTCACTGTCGGCCTCGTCGTCGAGTTCGGAGTCGAGGTCGACCTCGGCGTCGGCGGTGGGGACCACGTCCGTGCCGGAGGCCGCCTCGGCGTCCCCAGAACCTTTCTCCGCGGCCGCGGCCGCCGCCAGCGACGACGTGAACCTCTCGATCAGCCGCTGCGCCGCCGACTCCCGCGCCTCCTCCGGAAGGTCGGCGAGCCGGCCCTCCGGCTTCACCGTGCCGGTGAAGGTGAGCGTCGTCCCGTCGGCCACCGGGGTGAGCGCGATCGCCAGGGAGAGCCGTACCGAGCCCTTGCCGCGGACCTCGGTGCCCTTGCCCTCGACCGCGACGACCCCGCTCTGCTCCGCCAGCTGGAACACGCCCTGGTAGGTGATCGTGTGCCCGCCGGCGCGGATCCTCAGCCGGCCCGCGAGCGGACCCGCCTTCGCGTCGGCGTCCTGCTGGAGGCCGGGGACGCAGCGCGCCACCCGTGCGGGGTCCGTCAGGGTCTTGCGGAGAACCTCGGCCGGTACCGGAACGAACACCTCATGCTCCATGGAAGCCGAGCCTACTCAGCCCGGGCGCCGCCGTCGCCTGTTCCCGCGCCCTCAACCGCCGTAGCGCGGGTGGACCAGCGTCGACGGCGGCGGTGGGGCGGCCCGCTCGTCCCGGGTGCGCTCGACGGCCCGGGCGCCCGTCAGCAGGGCGCCGGCCGTCAGGGAGCGCAGCGGGGGCGTGTCGGCGGGGAGGGCGAGGTCGGGCGGGTAGGTGCCCGCCGCCGCCAGCAGGTACCCCCAGTCGGCCGCCCCGGCGTCCGCCGCCTCCGTGTCCGTACCGCCCGAGCGGTCCGCCCGGTCGGGGCCCGCGGCGAGGCGCGCCCCGCGGCCGTGCGCGCTGTAGGGGCGGGTCGCGAAGCCGGCCGCGCGGAGGGTGGAGTCGACGGTCCAGTACGTACGGGGGGAGGCGGCGGCCGAACCGGCGTGCACGACGAGCCGCCCGTCGTCGGCGAGGACCCGGGCGGCCAGGCCGTAGAACTCCTCCGAGTACAGCTTGGCCCCGGCCGAGATGCCCGGGTCGGGGAGGTCGGAGATCACCACGTCGTACCGCTCGCGCGGCCCGTCACCCACCCCCGCCCCGCCCGGCCTGCCCGACGCGCCTGCCCCGTCCGGCCCTGTCGTCGCCGCCTCGCGCAGCCAGCGGAAGGCGTCCGCGAAGGCGACCCGGACCCGCGGGTCGCTCAGCGCGCGGCCGTTGAGCGCGGTGATGTCCGGATGCGTGCGGGCGAGCCGGGCGACTCCGGGGTCGGCCTCCACGACGGTGACCGAGCGGACCCCGGTGTGGCGCAGCACTTCACGGGCGGCGAGGCCGTCGCCACCGCCGAGAATCAGCACGCGCGCGTGCGGCCCGTTCATCGCCGGGTGGACCAGCGATTCGTGGTACCGGGAGGCGTCCGCGCCGCCGGCCCGCAGCCGGCCGTTCACGAAGAGGTCCGGCGGGCTGCCGAGCTCCCCCGTCACGACGACCTCCTGGAGGTCGGTGCGCACGGCGACCCGCACGTTGTCCCCGTACACCGCGCGGCGCGCGGCCTCCTCGAAGTCGTCGACGAGGACGGTGGCGGTGGCGAGGACGGCCAGGACGGCCAGGTTCGTGCCGATCAGGAGCGCCCGGGACCGGCTGGTCAGGTCGCGGCGGAACAGCCACAGCACCAGTCCGCCGCCCGCCACCGCGTTCACCGCGCCGGTGACGAGCGCGCCGGTGAGCTGGCCGAGCCAGGGCAGCAGCAGGAACGGGAAGGCGAGGCCGCCGACCAGCGCGCCCACGTAGTCGGCGGCGAAGAGGTCGGCGACGGTGCCGGCCGGGTCGGCGGCGCTGTCCTTCCGTTCGGCCTCCCGCGCGCCGGGGTGGCGCGCCGAACGCGCCGACTCCGCGCGCTGGATCAGGGACATGAGGAGCGGGATCTCCGCGCCGATGAGGACGCCGATGGCGAGCGAGAACGCCACCAGGACGTACTGCGCCTCGCCCACCCAGGCGAAGGCCGCGTACAGCACGAGGGCCGAGCAGCCGCCGATCAGCGCGAGCCCGCACTCGACCAGGCCGAAGCCGACGGCGGCACGGCAGCGCAGCCGCTTGGCGAGCAGCGAGCCGACGCCCATCGCGAAGACCATCACGGAGAGCACGACCGAGGCCTGCGTGACCGAGTCGCCGATCAAGTACGAGGCAAGTGCGACCAGTTCCAGTTCGTAGACGAGACCGCAGGCGGCGCAGACGAAGACGACGACGAGGACCGGATACCGCACCGTGCTCGGCCGAACGGGCAGCCGCGTCACCCTCTTGGGTGGCATGGTCAGGGGCGGATCGATCATGTTCGTAACGCTACGTCACACATCTGTCGCCGCTTGTCACCCACACGAGTGCACCTGAGGCGTACGGGAGGCGCGTTACAGCGCGGCGGACATACGGACGCCGATCTGCGTCCGGGTGACCACCAACTGCCCTTCCTGCGGGTACGCGTGCCAGGTGCGCCACCGCACCTGGCCCTCGTGGCGCTGCGCCAGCATCGCCGTGAAGGCGTGCGGGGAGCCGGGGAACGTCCCCGCGAGGCCGTTGGGATGGTCGGCGACGAGCGCCAGCAACTCCTGGGCGCGGCCCGCGAAGGAGCCGTGGTTGAGCTTCTCGACGCGGGCGGCGAATTCGTACTCCCATCCGCCGATCCGCTTCGAGACACCCAGCGGCAGCGGCGTACTGCTGCCGGGCATACAGGCGACGGTCTCCGAACAACGGCGCTCCTCTTCCTCCAGAAGCACCTGATGGGAGGCGCCGAGCAGGCGCAACTGCAGCTTGGCGCCGGTCAGTTCGAGGTCGAGCACGGCCAGGGCGGGCAGCGGCTCGCGCCCGAGCGCCCAGGCCAGATCGGCCGCACGTGTGTCGGTATAGGAGGTTTTCAGGGTCGTGAGCATGGGTCGGCTCCGCAAACACGGTTTGACGGGTGGGCCGGGGGCGCCCCGGAGAAGGGTTCAACGGGAGTGGGGGATCGCCGGCTCGGGTCCACACACGGTCCGAGGGCTGTCTCTATCAAGAGCGAGGGAATCACGGACTTCGAGCGACTCGCAGCCTTTTTACCCAACTTGCCGTGGTTTCCATCCCCTTCGGGGACCCAACAGTTCAATTGTTCTGAGAAACCCGATTTTCGGGCTCCAACACGAAGGCGCCCGGCGGATGTTGAAACGCCGGGCACCCCGTGATCGCGGAGGCGACTGCCCCGTGACAGTCGCCTCCGAGTCGTCACCCCCGGTCAGTCGCCGCCGCCTCCACCGCCGCAGCCGCCACCGCCGCCACAGGACGACCCGCCGCCGCAGCCGCCACCGCTGCCGCCGTCCGACCAGCCACCACGCCGCCTGCCGCCCCGCCCCCTGCGCGTCGCCGACACCACGCCCAGCGCGATGGCGAAGACGATGAACATCACGACCAGAACTTCCATCTGTGACACCCCCGTAGGTCTCTGTGCGTGGGGGATGCCCGGTCCGGCACACGCCAAAGCGCACTTGAGGAAGTCCAGAGCTTCGGCCCAGGATGACGGGCATGACACGACCGCTGCTCAACCGCCGGCTCGCCGAGTTCGGCACCACGATCTTCGCCGAGATGTCCGCGCTCGCCGCCAGGACCGGGGCGATCAACCTCGGGCAGGGCTTCCCGGACACCGACGGCCCCGAGGAGATCCGCGAGGCGGCGGTCCGGGCGCTGCGCGACGGCCGCGGCAACCAGTACCCGCCCGGCCCCGGCGTCCCCGAGCTGCGCACGGCCGTCGCCGAGCACCAGCTGAGGCGGTACGGCCTGGCCTACGACCCCGACACCGAGGTCCTGGTCACGGCCGGCGCCACCGAGGCCATCGCCGCCTCCCTGCTCGCCCTCGTCGAGCCCGGCGACGAGGTGATCGCCCTGGAGCCGTACTACGACTCGTACGCCGCCTCCGTCGCGATGGCGGGCGGCACCCGCGTCCCCGTCACGCTCCGCCCGCACGAGGGACGCTTCGTCCTGGACCTGGACGAGCTGCGGGCCGCCGTCACCGACCGGACCCGGCTGATCCTGCTCAACACCCCGCACAACCCCACCGGCACCGTCCTCACCCGCGCCGAACTGACCGCGATCGCCGAGCTCGCCGTCGCCCGCGACCTGCTCGTCGTCACCGACGAGGTGTACGAGCACCTGGTCTTCGACGACGCCGAGCACCTGCCGATCGCGAGCCTGCCGGGGATGCGGGAACGCACGGTCACCATCGGCTCGGCCGGCAAGACGTTCTCGTTCACCGGCTGGAAGGTCGGCTGGGTCACCGCGTCCCCCGAGCTGACCACCGCCGTCAGGTCCGCGAAGCAGTACCTCACGTACGTGGCCTCCGGCCCGTTCCAGTACGCCGTCGCCGAGGCGCTGCGGCTGCCGGACACGTACTTCGACTCCCTGCGCGCGGATCTTTCGGCCAAGCGCGATCTGCTGAGCGACGGGCTCGCCCGGGCCGGCTTCGACGTCTACAAGCCGGCCGGGACCTACTTCGTCACCACCGACATCCGTCCGCTGGGCGAGTCCGACGGCTTCGCCTTCTGCCGGGCCCTGCCCGAGCGGGCGGGCGTGGTCGCCATCCCCAACGCCGTCTTCTACGACCACCGCGCGGAGGGCGAGCCCTTCGTCCGCTTCGCGTTCTGCAAGCGCGTCGATGTGATCGAGGAGGCGGTCTCCCGGCTCAAGGGCCTCGCGGGCTGACGCTCACGGGAGGGGCGGACGGAACGAAGGGGACGCGCGAGCCTCCTGGGGTGAGCCTCGCCGCACCCCGGTTTTTTTCACCCGGGTGGGCCCCACGCTCGCGCGCGCCCCCTCCACGCCCCCCGGATTGTCGGGTAGACCGATTTGTCGGGCCGATCCCGATTCCCGTGCGCACGGAGGTGCACCCTGTCCGCCGAGACTCTCGACCGCCCGGCGCCGACCACCGTCGCCGTCCGGAGCGTCCCCCGCTGGCGGGCCTCGCTGCACCGGGCCGCGCCCGCGCTCGGTCTCTTCGCGGCGGCGCGGCTGACCGGAATGCTGGTGCTCGCCGCCTGGGCCTGGCACATCGGACGCTCGCCCAGGGCGCTCCTCGCCACCTCCTGGGACTCCGGCTGGTACACCCGGATCGCCGCGCACGGCTACGGCCACACGGTCCACTGGCCCGACGGGGTCGTCCAGTCCGACCTCGCCTTCTTCCCGCTCTACCCGGCGCTCGTCCGCGCCGTCACGACCGTCCTGCCCGTCGAGGGCGGCACGGCCGGGCTGCTGCTGTCCTGGACGTCGGCCGGCGCGGCGGCCTGGGGGATCTACCTGATCGGCGAGCGGCTGTACGGCCGCCGGACCGCCGTGCTGCTCGTCCTGCTCTGGGGCCTGCTGCCGCACTCGATCGTGCTGTCGATGGCGTACACCGAGCCGCTGATGACGGCCCTGGCCGCCTGGTCGCTGTACGCGCTCCTCACCCACCGCTGGCTCTGGGCCGGCGCCCTGGCCGCCCTGGCCGGGCTCGCCCGCCCCAACGGGATCGCCGTCGCGGCGGCGGTCCTGGTGGCGGCGGCGTACGCGCTGTACCGGCGCAGGGACGGCGGCACCGCCCGGATGTGGGCGGGAGCCGCCCTCGCGCCGCTCGGCTGGCTCTCGTACCTGCTCTGGGTGGGCGCGCGGCGCGGCGATCTGCTCGGCGGGTACTTCGCCGTCCAGGACGGCTGGACCTCGCGCTTCGACCTCGGGAAGGGCGCGCTGGTCTTCGTCCGGGACATGCTGAGCGGGCCGACGCAGTTCGGCTTCGCGACGGCGCTGCTGTTCACGGGCGCCGGGGTGCTGCTCTTCGCGCTGCTCGCCCTGGCGGAGCGGCCGCCGCTGCCGCTCCTGGTCTACGCGGGCGTCCTGGTCCTCATCACCGTCGGCGGCTCCGGCTTCTTCGAGTCCAAGCCGCGCTTCCTGCTCCCCGCGTTCCCGCTGCTCATCCCGCTGGCCCAGGCACTGACGAAAGCCCGGCCCAGGGCCGCGATCGTGGTGATCGCGGGCCTGGCCGGGCTCTCGTTCAGCTTCGGGGCGTACGCGCTGACGCTCGCGCGGATGGCCCTGTGAAGGTGGCGCGTGGGCCCGTGCGGGCTCAGGCCTCGTCGCCGTCGGAGGACTTGTCCTCCGGGGACTCCAGGCCGAACTGCTCCACGAGCCACTTGTCGAACTCGATCGAGGCGCGGACCCAGCTGACGGTCGACGACACGAAGTGCTCCAGGGCGACGCCGGTGCCGATCAGCATCTGGGCCTCGCCGATGAGGCGGAGGGTGGCGGAGCCGTCCTCCTCCTCGTGCAGGTGCGTGTAGACCTTCGGCCACAGGGTGCGGCGGTTCCAGTCGTCGATCGCGTCGAGGATCCGGGCGCGGTCGTCCGCCGAGTGCGGGCGGTCGTAGAAGGTCCGCACCGAGAAGACACGCTGGTCCTCCTCGCCGCGGAACATGAAGTACGTGCGGAATTCCTCCCACGGCGCCGCGAGGTCACCCTCGTCGTCGACGACGTACTTCAGCTCCATCTGGTCCAGGAGCTGCTTGACCAGGTCCTGGTCGGGGACGACGGGGCCCGCCGGTCCTGCGGCCTGAGGCTGGGGCTGGCCCCCGAAATTCGGAATCGAGGACGGGTCGATGCTCACCGTGAATATCCCTTCGTACGGTTGCCGCCATCCTCCCCCATGCCGGGCGGTACGGCGCAAGCCCCACCTGCCGCGATCCGCTGCGGGCTGACAAACTCGGGGCGCATGGGGGAGTACACAGCGAAGAAAGTGCCGCCGGTGCGGCCGCGTGCGTGGACGTGGGTCTGGGTGTCCGCACTCATGACCGTACTGTGCGGGGCACCGATCGCCCTGGTGGTGTGGGGCGCGATGGCTTTGAGCGAGATGGGCGACCAGAAGCCGTACGCCTGCGGGAAGGCGATGGAGTTCGCCCACGGCACCCTGCCCGAGGCCGCCCAGGGCCCGGTCTGCACGATGGGCGGGTTCCAGGACACGATCGTCACGGTCGAGTTCCGGATGGAGCGCGCCGCGTACGAGCCGTGGCTCGCGGAGGTCTACCCGAACCGGGAACCGGCGCTGACCTGCAAGCCCGGGTTCGCCGACTGCTCGTGGGCGAAGTTCGGCGACGCACTGTTCGTGGACGTCGGGATGGCGTACGAGGACGGTGACACCGTCCTCGTACGCCTTGAGGCCTTCGACACCTGACCGCCGTACGACCCGCCTACCGCGTGGCCACCTACTGCGCCGCGCCCACGATCAGACCGTCCTCGAAGCGGTCCACCCGGACCGTGTCGCCGTCGCGGACCTCGCCCGCGAGGATCTCCTTGGCGAGCCGGTCGCCGATCGCGGTCTGGATGAGCCGGCGCAGCGGCCGGGCGCCGTACGCCGGGTCCATGCCCTCGTCGGCGAGCCAGGCCACGGCCTCGGGGGTGACCTCCAGGGTGAGGCGGCGGTCCGCGAGGCGCTTGGCGAGCCGGTCGATCTGGAGCTGCGCGATCCGGCCCAGCTCGGTCTTGTCCAGGGCGGAGAAGACCACCAGGTCGTCCAGCCGGTTGAGGAACTCCGGCTTGAAGGAGGACCTGACCACCTCCAGGACCCGCTGCTTCTTCTCGTCCTCGCCGATCAGGGGGTCGACCAGGTACTGGCTGCCCAGGTTGGAGGTGAGGATCAGGATGGTGTTGCGGAAGTCCACCGTCCGGCCCTGCCCGTCGGTGAGCCGGCCGTCGTCGAGGACCTGGAGCAGGATGTCGAAGACCTCCGGGTGCGCCTTCTCCACCTCGTCGAGCAGCACCACGCTGTACGGCCGCCGGCGCACCGCCTCGGTGAGCTGGCCGCCCTCCTCGTAGCCGACGTAGCCGGGGGGCGCGCCGACGAGCCGGGCGACGGAGTGCTTCTCGCTGTACTCCGACATGTCGACGCGGACCATGGCCCGCTCGTCGTCGAAGAGGAAGTCCGCGAGCGCCTTCGCCAGCTCCGTCTTGCCGACACCGGTGGGGCCGAGGAACAGGAAGGAGCCGGTGGGGCGGTCCGGGTCGGCGATCCCGGCACGGGTGCGGCGCACGGCGTCGGAGACGGCCCGTACGGCCTCGGACTGGCCGATCAGCCGCCTGCCGAGCTCGTCCTCCATGCGCAGCAGCTTCTGCGTCTCGCCCTCCAGGAGGCGGCCCGCGGGGATGCCGGTCCAGGCGCCGACCACGTCCGCGATGTCGTCGGGGCCGACCTCCTCCTTGACCATCGTGTCCTTCGCGACCTCCTGCTCGGCCTCGGAGGCCTCCGCGAGCTCCCGCTCCAGGGCCGGGATCTCGCCGTAGAGCAGCTGGGAGGCGGTGTCGAAGTCGCCGTCGCGCTGCGCCCGCTCGGCGCGGCCGCGCAGCTCGTCCAGCTGCTCCTTGAGCTCGCCGACCCGGTTGAGGGACTGCTTCTCCTTCTCCCAGCGGGCGGTCAGGCCGCGCAGCTCCTCCTCGCGGTCGGCGAGGTCGCGGCGGAGCTTCTCCAGGCGCTGGCGGCTCGCCTCGTCGGTCTCGTTCTTGAGGGCGAGCTCCTCCATGCGCAGCCGGTCGACGGAGCGCTGGAGCTCGTCGATCTCCAGGGGCGAGGAGTCGATCTCCATGCGGAGCCGGGAGGCGGCCTCGTCGACGAGGTCGATGGCCTTGTCGGGGAGGAAGCGGGAGGTGATGTACCGGTCGGAGAGGGTCGCGGCGGCCACGAGCGCGGAGTCGGCGATCTGGACCTTGTGGTGGGCCTCGTACCGGCCCTTGAGTCCGCGCAGGATCGCGATGGTGTCCTCGACGCTCGGCTCGGCGACCAGGACCTGCTGGAAGCGGCGCTCCAGGGCGGGGTCCTTCTCGATCCGCTCCCGGTACTCGTCGAGGGTCGTCGCGCCGACCATGCGCAGCTCGCCGCGGGCCAGCATCGGCTTCAGCATGTTGCCGGCGTCCATGGCGGAGTCGCCGCCGGCGCCCGCGCCGACGACGGTGTGCAGCTCGTCGATGAAGGTGATGATCTGGCCGTCGCTGGCCTTGATCTCGGAGAGGACGGTCTTGAGGCGTTCCTCGAACTCGCCGCGGTACTTGGCGCCCGCGACCATCGCGCCGAGGTCGAGCGAAACCAGGCGCTTGTTCCGGAGCGACTCGGGGACGTCGCCCTTCACGATCCGCTGGGCGAGCCCCTCGACGACGGCGGTCTTGCCGACGCCGGGCTCGCCGATGAGGACCGGGTTGTTCTTGGTGCGGCGGGAGAGGACCTGGACGACCCGCCGGATCTCCTGGTCGCGCCCGATGACCGGGTCGAGCTTGCCCTCGCGCGCGGCCGCCGTGAAGTCCGTACCGAACTTCTCCAGCGCCTTGTACTGACCCTCCGGGTCGGGTGTGGTCACCCGGCGCCCTCCCCTGCTCTTCTCGAACGCGTCGAGCAACCTCTTCGTACCGGCCCCCTGCTGGGCCAGTACCTCGCCGGCCTGTCCGCCCTTCGCCGCGATCCCGATGAGCAGGTGCTCGGTGGAGATGTAGTCGTCCCCGAGCTCCTTGGCCTGCTTCGCCGCATCGGCGATGACGGCGAGCAGCTCACGGTTGGGCTGCGGCGGCGCGACCGTGGATCCGGTCACGCTGGGCAGGGCGGCCAGCAGCCGCTCCGCTCCGGACCGTACAGCGGCCTGGTCGGCCTCGACGGCGGCGAGCAGATCGGTGATGTTCTCGTTGTCCTGACCCGCGAGGAGCGCGAGCAGAAGATGGGCGGGGGTCAGGTCGGCGTGCCCGCCGGACACGGCGCGGCTGGTGGCCGCGTTGAGCGCGTCCCGGCTCCTGTTGGTCAGTTCGGCGTCCACGTGCGCTGTCTCCTCCTCGGCGTCCGCTGTGCAGGGTCCTCAGACTCCTATGACTCATCCAGCGTACACAAAGTTGAGTCCATTCCGCTCAAGGTGTCGCACAGGGCTCTGCCACGGGTAGGTTCCGGGCATGGCGACTGACCCGCGGAACCCGGACGACTCGTATCTCAGCTTCTGGCGCGAGTACCACATGTGCACCCTGACGACCCCGCGCGCGGACGGCACCCCCCACGTGGTGGCGGTGGGCGTGACGTACGACCCCGAGGGCGGCGAGAACGGCATCGCCCGGGTCATCACCAACAAGCACAGCCACAAGGTCGCCAACGTCCTGGCGGCGGGCACGGACGGCGCGCGGGTGGCGGTCTGCCAGGTGGACAAGGGCCGCTGGGCGACGCTGGAGGGCGTGGCCCGCATCCGTACGGAGCCGGACGTCGTCGCCGACGCGGTGGACCGCTACGCGAGCCGCTACGGCCGCGTCCCGGCACCGAACCCGGACCGGGTGGTCATCGAGATCGCGCTGACGCGGGCCATGGGCCGGGCGTAGCGCGTGACGGCGGACTTACGGACCCCGCTCCCGGCGCCCGCACGGGCACAGCACAGCGGCGCCATCGCGTTTCAGGTCCGCGATGGCGCCGCTGTGTGGGGGAAGTACCTGAGCGATCTTGAACGACGGGGGAACCGCTCAGGCACTGCGGGGGGTGGCGGTGATGGTCTCGGACTCGACCAACTGGTGGTCACGCTGGTCGAGGTTGACGAAAATCATGCCGTAACGGATGGCACACCGGACGGGCTGTGGGGCGCCACGGGGCTTCCGGAGGCATCGGTAGGCTCGGATGTCCTCGTCGTCTCCGCGCCTGATGATGATCGGCTCCCCGAAGAGGGTGACCATCAACGAATCGCCACCGTGCGGCACGGCGGTGACGAGGTCGATGAAATGCCACCCGGAACGGTAGGCAGCCGCCATCTCACGGCGGAAACGAGAGTCGTCGGGAACGTTCATGCGCCGACGAGGGACCAGCCGGGGTCGTTCACGCCGGCGGGCGCCGACGACCAGCCCGGGTCGGCAACAGCGGCGACCTGCGTGCCCGCCGGTTCCGAGTGCCAACCGGGGTCCTGTACCGCCCCCAGCGCTCCCACTGTGGCGGCCGCGATGAAGGCGACTCCGGCCACCGCGCGTATGAGCTTCTTCATCATCACCGAGCAACCTCACTTGAAGATATGTCTTCTCCAACCCCCCGCGTCTAAGACGATGGCTTACTCTCTGCGCTTCCACCACCAAACCCATGCATCATGTTCCTGAGATGCAGGAGCCTGGGGGTGTACATATGCAGAAACAACCGGACGAATCCGGCCACCCCCATTCGCATGCAGAGTTGTGCAAGGCAGGCGCCGAGCTCTACGCCAGCGCTCTGCGGACGGGGCGAATACCCCGGTCAGAGGCTGTCGAGACGCCCTGCCTGCTCGATCTGTCGCTCCTCCACCCGGACCCGGACGACGCCCAGTGGATGCGACCGATCCCGCCTTCCTCGGCGCTGGCACAACTTCTCCAGCCCATCGAGCGCGAGATTCTGGAGCGCCGACGCCAGACGGTCGCGCTGTCCGACGCTTTCGAGCCGTTCATGTCGATCACCGCGCAGGACCAGCCCTCCACGCACGCCATCACCGTGCTCGAAGGCATCGGCCGGATCAACGCCACCCTCGACCGGGTCGTCGCCAACTGCCGCATGGAACTCCTGACCGTCCAGCCCGGCGGCGGCCGGCCCGCGCACGCCCTGGCCGAGGCGCTGGAGCGGGTCTCCCCCCTCCTGGGCCGCGGCATCAACATGCGCACGCTCTACCAGCACACCGCCCGCCACACCGAGCTCACACTCACCTACCTCGAACACGTCGGCCCCGAGGTGCAGGTACGCACGCTCGAGGAGATCATCGACCGGCTGATCATCGTGGACCGCGAGGTCGCCTTCATCCCCGCGCGCAGCGACCGGCAGGTCGCCCTGGAGCTGCGGCACCCGGGCATCGTCGCGTACCTCGTCGGTGTCTTCGACCAGTTCTGGCAGCTGGCGGTTCCCATCCGCGAGGAGATCCCGTACGACATCAAGACGGACGGCATCAGCGGCATCCAGCGCTCCATCGCCAAACTCCTGGTCGAGGGCCACGTCGACGAGGCCATCGCGCGCCGGCTCGGCATGAACGTGCGGACCTGCCGGGCCCACATCGCCAAGCTCGCCTCCGCCCTCGGCAGCGGCAGCCGCGCCCAACTCGGCTATCTCATCGCCCAGTCCGGGCTTCTGGAGCAGGATCACTGACTCTCGTAGCCGTACTCCCACGACGACGAAGCCCCCGCCACGGACCGTGGCGGGGGCTTCGTGCGTGAACGGCTTTCGGCTATTCGCCGCGCTTCGGGCGCCAGACCACGAGCGCGCTCGCCTGCTGGACGTCCTGGTACGGGACCAGGTCGCGGCGGTACGAGGCGTGGACCTGCGCCTCGCGCTGCTGCATCGCCATCGCCGCGCCCTCGACGGCCGCCGACAGCTCGGCGACGCGCTGCTGGAGCGCGGCCACCTGGTTCTCGAGCTCGATGATGCGCTTGATGCCCGCCAGGTTGATGCCCTCGTCCTGCGACAACGCCTGCACCGTGCGGAGCAGTTCGATGTCACGGGCCGAGTAGCGCCGGCCCCGGCCCGCCGTGCGGTCGGGCGAGACCAGGCCGAGGCGGTCGTACTGACGCAGGGTCTGCGGATGCAGGCCCGAGAGCTGGGCCGCCACCGAGATGACGTACACCGGCGACTCGTCGGTCAGTTCGTACGGATTACGGCTGCGTCCCGGTCGGCTGTCCATCGGGTCAAGCTCCCTTCGCGGCCTGGAACAACTCTGCCCTGGGGTCCTCGCCCGCCGTCGCCTGACGGTAGGTCTCAAGGGCCTCGCGGGCCTTGTCGTCGAGCTCCTTGGGCACCGCGACCTCCACCGTCACCAGCAGATCGCCGCGCGTCCCGTCCTTGCGGACCGCGCCCTTGCCGCGGGCGCGCATCGTCCGGCCGTTGGGGGTGCCGGCCGGCAGCTTCAGCGTCACCGCCGGGCCGCCGAGCGTCGGCACCTTGATCTCGCCGCCGAGCGCCGCCTCGTCGAAGGTGACGGGCACGGTGACGGTCAGGTTGTCGTCCTTGCGGCCGAAGACCGGGTGGGCGTCGACGTGGACCACGACGTACAGGTCGCCGTTCGGCCCGCCGCGCTCGCCCGGGGCGCCCTTGCCGCGCAGCCGGATCCGCTGCCCGTCGGAGACCCCGGCGGGGATGCGGACCTGCATCGTGCGGGAGGACTTGGCGCGGCCGCTGCCCTTGCAGACCTCACAGGGGGTCTCGGCGATCAGGCCGCGGCCCTTGCAGTCCACGCACGGGTCGGTGAGCGAGAAGCCGCCGCCGCTGCCGCGCGAGACCTGGCCGGTGCCGACGCAGGTCGGGCAGACGCGGGGCGTGCCGTTCTTGTCGCCGGTGCCCGAACAGGCCTTGCAGGGCGCCTGGGAGGACATCCGCAGCGGCACCGTGGCGCCGTCCACGGCCTCGGTGAAGCTGAGCGTCACCTCGGACTCGATGTCCTGGCCGCGGCGCGGCTGCGTGCGCGTGCCCGCGCCGCCGCCCGCGCCCCGGTTGAACAGTCCGCCGAAGACGTCGCCGAGGCCGCCGCCGAAGCCGCCCGCCCCGCCGCCGGCTCCGCCGGGGCCCTGGGCACCGCCGAAGAGGTCGCCCAGGTCGAAGTTGAACGAGCCGCCCTGCCCGCCGGGCCCGGCGCGGAAGCCGCCGTTGCCGAAGAGGGCGCGGGCGTCGTCGTACTCCTTGCGCTTCTTGGGGTCACCGAGAATGTCGTTCGCCTCGGAGATCTCCTTGAAGCGCGCCTCGGCGCTCGTGTCGCCCTTGTTGGCGTCCGGGTGGTTCTCGCGGGCGAGCTTCCGGTACGCCTTCTTGATCTCGGCGTCGGTGGCGTCCTTGGGGACGCCGAGAACCTTGTAGTAGTCCTTCTCGACGAAGTCCTTCGTGCTCATCGACGTCCCTCCTCCCGGACGATCTTCGCGCTAGCCCTCTTCGGGGCCACCGCTCTCCTCGTCTGCCGACTTCTCTTCCTTCGCGGCCGGCGTCGCCCCGGGCTGGGGCTCGGCCACCGCGACGCGGGCGGGCCGGATGGTCCGCTCGCCGATCCGGTACCCCGGCTGCAGGATCGCCACGCAGGTCGTCTCCGTGACGTCCGGTGCGTAGCTGTGCATCAGGGCCTCGTGGATCGTCGGGTCGAAGGGCTCGCCCTCCTTGCCGAACTGCTGCAGCCCCATCTTGGCGGCCACCGTCTCCAGCGACTCGGCCACCGACTTGAAGCCGCCCACGAGTTCACCGTGGTCCCGGGCCCGGCCGATGTCGTCGAGTACGGGCAGCAGCTCCGTCAGGAGGCCCGCGACCGCGATCTCCTTGACGGTGACCCGGTCACGCTCCACCCGCCGGCGGTAGTTCTGGTACTCGGCCTGGAGCCGCTGGAGGTCCGCGGTGCGCTCACCGAGCGCGCTGCGTACCTGGTCCAGCTGCGCCGTCAGGCCGGCCGTCTGTGCGGCGTCCCCGGCCGGGGCCGCCGAGCCCTCCTCCGCGGAGGGGGTCTCGGCGGCTTCGGCGGCGTCGTCGGCGCCGGAGGGGACGTCGGGCTTCTCCTCGAAGCCCGGGGTCTCCTCCGTCATCAGGCAGCGCCGCCCTTCGCGTCACCGGGCTTCTCGTCGTCGACGATCTCGGCGTCCACGACGTCGTCGTCGGCCTTGGCCTCGCCCTGCGGGGCCTCGCCGCCGGCGGCCTGCGCGGCCTGGGCGTCGGCGTACATGGCCTGGCCGAGCTTCTGGGAGACGGCCGCGACCTTCTCGGTGGCCGTACGGATCTCCGCGGTGTCCTCGCCCTTGAGCTTCTCCTTCAGCTCGGCGACGGCGGTCTCGACCTCGGTCTTGACCTCACCGGGGACCTTGTCCTCGTTGTCCTTGAGGAACTTCTCCGTCTGGTAGACGAGCTGCTCGCCCTGGTTGCGGGACTCGGCGGCCTCGCGGCGACGGTGGTCCTCGTCCGCGTACTGCTCGGCCTCCTGGCGCATCCGGTCGACCTCGTCCTTCGGCAGCGAGGAGCCGCCGGTGACGGTCATCTTCTGCTCCTTGCCCGTCCCCAGGTCCTTCGCGGTGACGTGCATGATGCCGTTGGCGTCGATGTCGAACGCGACCTCGATCTGCGGGACGCCACGCGGCGCCGGCGGCAGACCGGTCAGCTCGAACATGCCGAGCTTCTTGTTGTACGCCGCGATCTCGCGCTCGCCCTGGTAGACCTGGATCTGCACCGACGGCTGGTTGTCCTCGGCCGTCGTGAAGATCTCGGACCGCTTGGTCGGGATCGTGGTGTTGCGCTCGATGAGCTTGGTCATGATGCCGCCCTTGGTCTCGATACCAAGCGACAGCGGGGTCACGTCGAGGAGCAGGACGTCCTTGACCTCACCCTTGAGGACACCGGCCTGCAGGGCGGCGCCGATGGCGACGACCTCGTCCGGGTTCACACCCTTGTTGGCCTCCTGGCCACCGGTCAGCTCCTTGACGAGCTCGGCGACGGCCGGCATACGGGTCGAGCCACCGACGAGAACGACGTGGTCGATCTCGGACAGGTTGATGCCCGCGTCCTTGATGACGTTGTGGAACGGCGTCTTGCAGCGCTCCAGAAGGTCGGCCGTGAGCTGCTGGAACTGCGCCCGGGTGAGCTTCTCCTCCAGGTGCAGCGGGCCCTCGGCGGAGGCCGTGATGTACGGCAGGTTGATCGAGGTCTCGGTGGAGGACGACAGCTCGATCTTCGCCTTCTCCGCGGCCTCGCGGAGACGCTGGAGAGCCATCTTGTCCTTGGCCAGGTCGACACCGTGACCGTTGGCGAACTGCTTCACCAGGTAGTCGACGACGCGCTGGTCCCAGTCGTCACCACCGAGGTGGTTGTCACCGTTGGTGGCCTTCACCTCGACGACGCCGTCGCCGATCTCCAGGAGGGACACGTCGAAGGTGCCGCCACCGAGGTCGAAGACGAGGATCGTCTGGTCGTCCTTGTCCAGGCCGTAGGCCAGGGCGGCCGCGGTCGGCTCGTTGACGATGCGCAGGACGTTGAGGCCCGCGATCTCACCGGCCTCCTTGGTGGCCTGACGCTCGGAGTCGTTGAAGTACGCCGGGACGGTGATGACCGCGTCGACGACCTTCTCGCCCAGGTACGCCTCGGCGTCGCGCTTCAGCTTCTGCAGGATGAAGGCGCTCATCTGCTGCGGGTTGAAGTTCTTGCCGTCGATCTCGATCTTCCAGTCGGTGCCCATGTGGCGCTTGACCGACCGGATGGTCCTGTCGACGTTGGTGACCGCCTGGCGCTTGGCGACCTCGCCGACGAGCACCTCACCGTTCTTCGCGAAGGCGACGACGGACGGCGTGGTCCTGGCGCCCTCGGCGTTGGTGATGACGGTGGGCTCGCCGCCTTCCAGAACGCTGACGACGGAGTTAGTCGTGCCCAGGTCGATGCCGACCGCACGTGCCATTTCAATTCCTCCAGCTGACCGACTTGAGTGGATCTCACTCAAGGATGCACGACGAGGTCGAGTGCGTCAACAGACCTGAGTGGAGCCGACTCAACTCTTCACCCTGAGAGTCACTCAAAGAGCCGCGGAGGGCGCGTCGATCCCGGTCCGGGGCCACCGTGACATGAGAGAGTCCGGGTTACCCCCTGCCGGGGCAAAGGGGGCGTAGCAGGCCGTAGCAGGCATACACCCCGAATATCCCATGAATGTCACTCGAAAGGGTGTGGGACCGCTTCATGACGGCCAAGCGCGCACTGGACCTCTTCGGCGGACTGACCCTGCTGACCGTCCTCTCCCCTCTGTTCGCCGCCGTCGCCCTCTCCGTCGCCCTCGCGACCGCCGGACCGGGCGGGGTGATGCGCCGTCGCACCGTCGCGGGCCGGCACGGACACCCCTTCACCATGCTGACCTTCCGCACCAGGAGCCCCCTGGCCGGACTGCCCCTCCTGCTGCACGTCGTACGCGGCGAGATGTCCCTGGTCGGCCCGTGCCCGCTCACGCCAGGACACCGCGAGTGCGTGGGCGAATCCCGCCGCCGGCTGTCGGTACGCCCCGGCCTCACCGGGCTCTGGCAGATCAGCGGGCGCTCGGAGCTGCCCTGGGAGGAGCGCGAGCTGCTCGATCTCCACTATGTGGACCATCACTGGCTCGGAATGGACCTGGCCATCCTGGCGCGTACGCTTCCAGCAGTCCGCAGGCGTCGCGCGGCGAGCGGTTCCACGGCCGGACGGACCCGGCCGGCAAGGCTTGCCTGAGCGACACAGATCACCGCGGGCGCCGCTACAGGGCGGCGCCGTGAGGCGGTAATCTCAGCACGGACTGAATAAGTTACCGCTTAGTAGTGCCACACTCGACAGTGCCGGGTACGTCACTGAAGAGGCCGGCGCTCCCGCCTCGCAGGCCCGCCCGAGGAGCCCCTCATGCAACTCGCCGCGATCATCGTGTCGATCGCCATCACGGTGGTGGCCGTCGCGCTGTTCGGCCGCGCCACCGCGCAGATCTACCGCTTCGTGATGCTCGGCCAGCCCGTACCCGCGGGCACGCGCACCGGCGACCCGAAGCAGCGCACCATCACGCTGGTCAAGGAGTTCCTCGGCCACACGCGCATGAACCGCTGGGGCGTCGTCGGCGTGGCGCACTGGTTCGTGGCGGTGGGCTTCTTCTCGCTGCTGCTGACGATCGTCAACGCCTTCGGCCAGCTCTTCCAGGCCGACTGGCTGATCCCGATCATCGGCGACTGGCTGCCGTACGAGATCTTCACCGAGTTCCTCGGTCTGATGACGGTCCTCGGCATCGTGACCCTCATCGTGATCCGGCAGCTCTCCAAGCCGACCAGGGCGGGCCGCAAGTCGCGCTTCGCGGGCTCCAAGACCGGCCAGGCGTACTTCGTCGAGGCCGTCATCCTCATCGTCGGCCTCTGCATCATGACGCTGCGCGCCCTCGAAGGCGTCCAGCACCACGTGACGAGCTGGGAGCCGGGCTTCTTCGCCTCGTACCCGCTGATCGCGCTCCTCGACGGCCTGGACCTCTCCACGATCCAGCACCTCACGTACTTCTTCGCGGCGCTGAAGATCGTCACGTCCTTCACGTGGATGATCACGGTCTCGCTGAACACCAACATGGGTGTCGCCTGGCACCGCTTCCTCGGCTTCCCGAACATCTGGTTCAAGCGGAACGCCGACGGCTCCACCGCCCTCGGCGCGCTCCAGCCGATGACGACGGCCGGCAAGGAGATCGACTGGGAGGACCCGGCCGAGGACGCCGTCTTCGGTGTCTCCCAGGTCGAGCAGTTCTCCTGGAAGGGCATCCTCGACTTCTCCACCTGCACCGAGTGCGGCCGCTGCCAGTCGCAGTGCCCCGCCTGGAACACGGGCAAGCCGCTCTCCCCCAAGCTCCTGATCATGTCGCTGCGCGACCACGCGCACGCCAAGGCGCCGTACCTGCTCGCGGGCGGCGGCAAGGACATGGAGGGCAACGAGCAGGCCTCGGAGGAGCAGCTGGCCGGTGTGCCCGCCGCCGCCCTCGCGGAGGCCGAGCGCCCGCTGATCGGCACCGCCGAGGAGAACGGCGTCATCGACCCGGACGTGCTGTGGTCCTGCACCACCTGCGGCGCCTGTGTCGAGCAGTGCCCGGTCGACATCGAGCACATCGACCACATCGTCGACATGCGCCGCTACCAGGTGATGATCGAGTCCGCCTTCCCGTCGGAGGCCGGCACGATGCTCAAGAACCTGGAGAAGAAGGGCAACCCCTGGGGCCTGGCGAAGAAGCAGCGCGTCGAGTGGACCAAGGAGGTCGACTTCGAGGTCCCGATCGTCGGCAAGGACGTCGAGGACCTCACCGAGGTCGACTACCTCTACTGGGTCGGCTGCGCCGGCGCCCTGGAGGACCGCGCCAAGAAGACCACCAAGGCCTTCGCGGAGCTGCTGCACATGGCGGGCGTCTCGTTCGCGATCATGGGCGGCGAGGAGAAGTGCACCGGTGACTCGCCGCGCCGCCTGGGCAACGAGCCGCTGTTCCAGCAGCTCGGCCAGGAGAACGTCGCGATGCTGAACATGGCGTTCGGCGAGGACGACGAGGACGAGTCGACGAAGAAGCCGAAGTCGGCCAAGAAGATCGTCGCGACCTGCCCACACTGCTTCAACACGATCGCGAACGAGTACCCGCAGCTGGGCGGCGAGTTCGAGGTCATCCACCACACGCAGCTGCTCCAGCACCTCATCGACGAGGGCAAGCTGATCCCGGTGACGCCGGTCGACGGTCTGATCACCTACCACGACCCGTGCTACCTGGGCCGCCACAACAAGGTCTACACGCCCCCGCGCGAGATCATGTCGGCCGTCCCCGGCCTGCGCCAGCAGGAGATGCACCGCCACAAGGAGCGCGGCTTCTGCTGCGGCGCCGGTGGCGCGCGGATGTGGATGGAGGAGCGGATCGGCAAGCGCATCAACAACGAGCGCGTCGACGAGGCCCTGTCCCTGAACCCGGACATCGTCTCGACGGCCTGCCCGTTCTGCCTGGTCATGCTGACCGACTCGGTCAACGGCAAGAAGAACGAGGGCCAGGCGAAGGAGTCCGTCCAGGTGGTGGACGTGGCGCAGCTGCTGCTGGACTCGGTGAAGAAGAAGCCGGAAGCCCCGGAGGGGGCGGACGAGCCGGAGCCGGAGCCGGTGTCGGCGGAGTAGCAGGCTCGGAGACGTAGACGGAGAAGGGCCGCCCGGCGCGAGAAGCGCGGGGCGGCCCTTCTCGTTCTCCTATCGCTCCTGCTGCTGCCCACGCCGGTGGTAGAGGGCGAACCCGAGCCCGGCGGCCCCGAGCGCGGCGAGCCCGCCGCCGGCGCCGATGAGGGCGGCCTCACTGGAGAACGAGGAGACGTTCTCGACCCCGGCCTTCACGGCGCCCTTGGGGACGGTGCCCTTGGGGACGAGGTGGGTGGAGGTGGTGGTGGGACCGGCCTTCCTGGCGTCCTTGGCGTCCTTGGTGTCCTTGGTGTCCTTCTGGACGCGGTACTTCTCGACGAGCCGGCCCTGGAAGTCGTACACCCAGCTGTTGCCGCCCTGCTTGGGGGTGTCGATGACGACGAACCGGTACGCGCCCTTGCCGACGACGACGATCTTGTAGGTCCAGCCGTCGTTGGTGGCGGTGGGGTTCTTCAGGTCGAGCGTGCCGAGGTGGTTGCCGTTCGGCATGGAGATCACGGCGCGGGGCCCGTGGGGCCCCTTGGCGAGCGAGGCGATGCGCCCGTCGGGCAGGGTGACGCGTACGGAGGTCTTGGAGACGTCCTTCTTGGTCTCCTTCTGCTTGCCGTCGGGCTTCTTGCCGTCGGGCTTGGGCTGGGGCTGGGGCTTGGTGGCGCCCTCGACCCAGGAGGTGACGGAGCCGTCGGGCTGAAGGACGACGTGGAGGCCGTTGTTCTGCCCGTAGGCGGGGCTGCCGCTGGTGGTGAGGGTGTCGACGAGGGCGCCGCCGGCCCAGATCTCGGCGGCGTACTGGTCGGTGCCGGTCTGGTAGACCTTGGCGACGGAGCCGTCGGCGAGCTTGAAGGACTTGACGAAGGCGCGCTCGACGGGCGGATCCACCTGCGGCTGCTGCTGGTCGCTCTGGTCCGCGGGGTTGTCGACGGCGAAAGCGCCGGCGGTGGGGAGGGCCAGGGCGGCGAGGGTGCCGGTGGCGATCGCTGCGGTACGGATGGTGCGACGGGTGAAGCGCATAAGGACCCCTTGATGCCTGTTTGGTGCGTTTCGTCCAACAACACCCAGAACGCTAAGCCGCCGATGTATAGACCACCCATAGCCCGTGTAACAGCCGCCCGAGCCCTACCCACCAACCTTGTAAACCCCCAGCCGTTCCCCTAGGGGATGTCACAGCTCAGTGGCAGCTAGGGGGCGAAGGCGCGGAGCCCTGCGGGGAACGGGTACGTTCAATGACGTGGCTGGATTCAGGAACGGACGCGGCCGGGACAACAACCGCCCCCCGCAACAACAACCGCAGCAGGCGCCGTACGGGTACAACGCGGCCCCGCCGCCCCACCCGCAGCAGCAGTGGCCCCAGCAGGCCCCGCAGCAGGGCGGCGGCGGGTACGGGGAGCCGGAGTACTTCGGCGACCCGTACGGAGCGCAGCAGCAGCACCATCAGCAGCAGAGCTACGCGGCGAACACGCCGGGACACACGCAGATGTTCAGCGTGAACGAGGACCCGTACGGCAACGCGGCGCCGTACAACGCGGGCACGGCCCCCGCCCCCACGGGCCCGAGACTGCCCTGGAAGGCGCTGCTCAGCGGCATCGTGCTGCGCCCGGGCCCGACGTTCCTGCAGATGCGCGACCACGCGGTGTGGGGCCCGGCGCTGACGGTCACGTTCCTCTACGGCCTGCTGGCGCTCTTCGGCTTCGACCAGGCGCGCGACGAGGCGATCAACACGACGCTGTCGAAGGCGATCCCGTACGTCCTGATGACGGGCGTGGGCTTCGTCGTGGCCGGCCTGATCATGGGCGCGGTGACGAACACGCTGGCCCGCCAGCTGGGCGGCGACGGCGCGTGGCAGCCGACGGTGGGCCTGTCGATGCTGATCATGTCGATCACGGACGCGCCCCGCCTGGTCTTCGCGCTCTTCCTGGGCGGCGAGAACGGCCTGGTACAGGTCCTGGGCTGGCTGACGTGGCTGGCGGCGGGCGCGCTGTTCACGATGATGGTGAGCCGCTCGCACGACCTGCCGTGGCCGAAGGCACTGGGAGCGTCGGCGATCCAGCTGGTGGCGCTGCTGTCCCTGATCAAGCTGGGCATGCTGTAAGCCGTAGGCACACGGAAAACGGAAGGCCCCCGCCGACAAAGACGGGGGCCTTCTCCGTACGTCCGTACTCAAGCCTCAGGCGTCGAGAACCTGCCCCTCACGACGCACAACAGGCGGTTCAACACTCCACGGGAAGTTGATCCACTCATCGGTCTTCTTCCACACGTACTCGCACTTCACGAGGGAGTGGGACTTCTCGTAGATGACGGCGGAGCGGACCTCGGCGACGTGGTCGACGCAGAAGTCGTGGACGAGCTTGAGGGTCTTGCCGGTGTCGGCGACGTCGTCGGCGATCAGGACCTTCTTGTCGGAGAAGTCGATCGCGTTGGGAACAGGCGCGAGCATGACCGGCATTTCCAGCGTCGTCCCGACGCCGGTATAGAACTCCACGTTGACGAGGTGGATGTTCTTGCAGTCGAGGGCGTAGGCCAGACCGCCGGCGACGAAGACTCCGCCGCGGGCGATGGAGAGCACGACGTCGGGCTCGTAGCCGTCGTCGGCGATGGTCTGGGCGAGCTCGCGGACGGCGTGCCCGAATCCCTCGTAGGTGAGGTTCTCCCGTACGTCACTCATAGCTGTTCACACCTGGGTCCGATGGAAGTTCATGAAGGAGCGGGAGGCGGTCGGCCCCCGCTGCCCCTGGTAGCGCGAGCCGTAGCGCTCGCTGCCGTACGGGAACTCGGCGGGCGAGCTCAGCCGGAACATGCACAGCTGGCCGATCTTCATGCCGGGCCAGAGCTTGATCGGCAGGGTGGCGAGGTTCGACAGCTCCAGGGTCACGTGCCCGGAGAAACCGGGGTCGATGAACCCGGCGGTGGAGTGGGTGACGAGCCCGAGCCGCCCGAGGGAACTCTTGCCCTCCAGCCGGGAGGCGATGTCGTCCGGCAGCGTGATGACCTCGTAGGTCGAGGCGAGCACGAACTCACCGGGGTGCAGGATGAACGCCTCGTCGCCCTCGGGCTCGACCTCACGGGTCAGGTCGAGCTGCTCGACGGCGGGGTCGATGTGGGGGTAGCGGTGGTTCTCGAACACCCGGAAGAAGCGGTCAAGCCTCACGTCGATGCTCGAGGGCTGCACCATGGATTCGTCGTACGGGTCGATGCGCACCCGTCCGGCATCGATCTCGGCCCGGATGTCCTTGTCTGAGAGAAGCACGCCCCCACGATACGCAGAGGGCGCGGACCTGCCCCAATCGGGAAGACTCCGCGCCCGTCCGTTCATCAGCGCTGCTCAAGCTCCACGGGCACCGCGTGCCTCAGCCGCGCACACCGTGGACACCGTACGAGCCGCCCTGGCCCGATCCGCCCGGCCCCGAGCTGCTGCAACGGGAACGAAGCGGTACTGAACACATGCCCTTCGGCACAGCGGACGACGGTGCGCTCCATCGAACCCATCAAGTCCCTTCCCCGACAAGTGGTGGACGAGACAGCCACATTAGGGGATGAACGGGACACCACTCCAGGCGGCACTCCGTCACGGGGCGTACGGGGCGACTTCGCGATGGGGTACAGTGTCCGAGTCTGCGGTACCGATCAACGGACCACCAGGCGGATGTAGTTTAATGGTAGAACATGAGCTTCCCAAGCTTATAGCGCGGGTTCGATTCCCGTCATCCGCTCCATAGCAAAGCCCCAGGTCAGAGACCCGGGGCTTTTGTGTTGTCCAGACCTCTCTAGGCCTCGCGTGCCAGATTCCTTTGGAGCGGAGGGCCTGGACGCGGGCGTGAATCCCGCCGGCCAAGGTCGTCGACAGGGCCCTGGCCTTCAACCAATCGCCCTCCGAGGCCAGCGCGGTAAGACTTTCTCTACTTCATCAAGGCACCCGCCGCGCACAACGCGGCGCGCGCGGCCCGTCACCCGGGCCTGCGCTCCTGTCTCCGCCCCGCTCCAGCCCGACCGCCGACCGCACGCCTGAAGGCTCGGGTTGATCGGTGACGAACCCCCGACGTGGCGGAGGCGGTACGCGAGTGCGGCTTCTGGCGATGCCTCCGGCGGGGGCGCTCAGGCTCCGGGATGGGAAGGGGCCGTGGGCGTCTGCGGGCAGTGTCGTGGTGGAGGTGGGGACTCCCATCCCGCCTGTCGTCGACCCAGGCAGAGCCGAGCAGACACGGCACCGGGCGTCCAGGTCGTTCGTACAGTGGCGCGCTCCACCTGGACGCCCGCCACCGCGCCCGCTCCACATACGTGTGGGTCGACGGCAGACGGGATGGGAGTGGGGAAGGTCGTTGGTGGGGCGAGTATCTACGATCTGGCCGTATCGGCACTGATGGGCCCCTATGGTGCACATGTGAAGAGCAGCGAGAATGACTATGTGTTGGTCGAGTTGATCGATCTCATCAACCAGACGGACAGTAGCGTCAGCCTCACGGTGCTGGTTGACGGCGGTGCGGTCTCGGGACGCCTCGTCTCCAATGAAGCGTGGTTCAAGTCCAGGGCAGATGTCCTGAAGGGGGCATCCGGCAGCGACGACGCGGAGGTGGGCCTCCATACTCTCTACAGTGGCTGGAGCGCGACCTTCGCCGAGTTGAACAAACAGGCCAAGGAAGTTCGCGACTTGGACGTTCCGGAGAAGTACAAGGAAGCCCTGTCTGACGTCTCCACGCCTGGGTACCTTCACCTGGTCGACGCCGTCTTGGTCGGGGCAGGCTCCAACCGGGGGGTTCCGTTCGCCTTCCGCATCGACCTCTCCAAGATCAGCGGGTGGTCTTTCGGCGAAATCGGGTAGCCGCCCCCGTGCCCGACTCCTCGAAAGTTCCAGTGCCACAGGCGTGCCAGATCATCGATTCCGGCCGCCATTCCAGCCGCCAGCTGAGACGATATCTCCATGACCGAGAACCTTGACAAGCTTCCGAGCGTCACGCTCCTTTCGAGTGAAGTCTTCCCGAACTCATCTGAACTGCCGCAAAGGTTCCTCACTATTAGCGACTGGCCCATCCCGGTTAGCTTCTTTGTGGGTAGGAACGGGAGCGGTAAGTCAAGGGCGGCCAAGGAGATTGCCCGCAAACTAGACGGAGTTACGAGGATCCTGTCGACTGACAGGCTTGCAGGACTCATGTCGTACGCCGTTTATCCATGGGGATCGATGCCTAACGAAATGAAGGGTATCCCTATTGGCGAAAATGAGCGCAAGCAGATGCTCAGGGCAAAGGCCACAGGGCTGGGAAACGATGAGCTCTACTCTCTGAAGGAACAACCGGAAGTCTGGCTTCGAGTTGCAGCATTTCTTCGGCGAGCCTTCGGCAGGGTCATTGAACTCAGAGAGACTGCCGGATTCCTAGATCCGTACGTACAGGTGAACGGGGTGGAATATTCACTCTTGCGTGAAGAAGGTCACGGACTCAGAGAGCTCGTAATCTTGCTTGCGGCGGTTTACCGGCAGGACTGGAAATTGCTCATTGTGGATGAGCCCGAGCTGCACTTGCACCCCTCCATGGCCCGCCTGTGGCTCACTGAATTGAGCGCAGAGTGTGAGCGCTCCGGCAGGAGGGCGATCGTCGTAACGCATGAACCTTCGCTGCTCAAGCCAAAAGACGCGGATGACCTGTCGGCTATCTGGCACTTTGCTAATAGTCGAGTGCCCACGAGGGTTTCTGAGCATGTGCTTGATGTGCAAAAGGCGCGTGTTACCGCTTCACTGCAGGGAAATCCGCAACTGGTGAGCCAGGTTGTCTTTTCCCCCCGGCCGGTCCTCGTGGAGGGGCCTCATGATGTAGCCGCACTCACTGTATCCCTGAGTCGCACCCAGCCGCCTGAGGTTGTGGCCCAAACTGACCTAGTTGAATGCGGTGGAAGCGGTGCTGTTGCGCTGTGGTTTGAAATTTACTTAAAGATGGGGCTCGACGTAAGGGCCGTCGCAGACCTGGATGCTTGCTTCGCCGCAGAAGTTAAGCGAACTATGGATTCAACAGAGGCGGTGACTTCAGGATACGAGAGAGAGCTAGCGCTCGACCCTGCAACGACGACCAATGCCCTGAGGCAACTCATCACGGCCATGGATGCGGCGAACGTGGAAAAGGACCCCAAGAGTAGGGGGTCGTGGCTGGCTTCATGCGTTCCAGCCAACTCGGGGAACGCGGTGCGAAAAGAAAAACTTCTTGATATTTGGCGAGCAGCAGGCCTCTGGCTGCACCCTCAGGGGACACTAGAGGATGTTCTGGGAATTCATCAGAAAGGCGCTGATCAAGCACGGTTGGCGGCTGAGCAGGCTGGCCCCATCGACGCCGTCAGTGCCTGGTGTGCGTACTCTCTAGACCTGTCCGGAGACGTCTTCAAACTCCTCGAGGCTGCCGTCGAGAGGATTGCACACTCAGTGATGGAAGCCCAGCGATTGACTCCCGGGCTTTCCCTGTCTAATCTGCTTGGCCCTTCGGCCAAGTCCGATGCAAGAATTGCCGGAATTGCCCCCCTAGGCGACGGCAGGCATCGCCTGACTGTCCACACGCCTGAGGAATTTGCCGGATATTGGGTTGAATTTTCCAGAGAGACACCTTCGTCTCAGCTGAATCTCAAGGCGCCAGCAGTTTCCGTCGAATACCGAGCTCCTGGCGGCCAAGGCGCTGACTAACACGCGGGAGGTTAGGTTCGGGAGACGTCGTTAATTATGACGCTGCCAGGTCCGCACGTTGCGGCCTATTCATGGACAGGCCGAGGCGCATAGACCTCTGCGGGGTGACACGCGAGAAAATCGCACCCTCCCCGGAGACGCGTGCCCCGGAGTGCTCATGTGCGCGACTTCCCAGCCCGGGTGGCTAGCGAGACGCTGGCTGACATCAATCAGGTTGGACGCGGGCGGCCTCTCAGGTAGAGCGGCAGGGGAATGCCCAGACGATGGCCGCGTACCGGGTCCTCCGGGTGAACTTACACAGCACGTGTCGCTTGCTCCTCCACAGCCTGCAGGGCGGGGACGGGCCGTACCCGTCGTGGGTGCCAGCGACGCGAAGGGCCCCGCGGCAGTGAACGCCAGCGGGGCCGAGGGTTCAGGGTATTGCGTGCGCCGGGCAGGTCAGGCTGTCCGACGCACGCGGTTCAGGGGTGCCGGCCCGGCCTGTTCGCCTTCAGGGCGCCAACGGCAGGGTTACGGCGGGTGGGTCAGCGGCGGTGGTGGTGGTTGCCCCAGGACTCGGTGTCGACGGTGCGGCCGCGGTCGTCGCGGAGGGTGGCCTTGTCGCGGTTGTTGTCCCAGACGTAGTTGCGGCGGTCCTGGAAGAGGTCGGTGCGGGTGTCGCGGCCCTCGCCGGTGTGGATGCGGACGGTGGCGCGGCCCGCGAGGCGGTAGTCGTTGAACTTGTAGCGGTGGCCGTCCTCGTCCTTCAGGGTCCAGCCGTCGAGGTTGATCGCGTGGCGGGTGTTGTTGGTGATCTCGACCCACTCGGCGTTCAGCGACCGGTTGGTGCGGTTGTCGCGTCCCGGGCTGTCGGCCTGGACCCGGCTGATCTCCACCTTCGGGGTGCGCTGGCGGTCGTGGCGGTCGCCGTCGTGGGCGGCGGCCGGCAGGGCGACGGCGGAGACGATCGCGCCGGCCGCGAGGGCGGTGGCGGCGATCCGGCGGGCGGTCGAAGAAGCAGACATGTGTGATGTCCCCTCAAGAACAGAGCCTCATCAGCCGGTAACTGCTGGTGAGAGCTGTGCGGGTTCCCGGTCCAGTGCGGGCCGAGGACCCAAACTCTGCGGCCCCGCCGGCCGCGCCGGAATGGCAACCAGGGCCCGTTACCAGGTACGGACATTTCCGTAGCTGTCGCCTGTATCGGTCACGCACCCGCTGCGGGTACGGCCCTGACATTCACTGTCTGCTACACCCACCCGTTGAAGGGTCAGCGGCAAGCCCTTTCGGGCTCCGGCGCACTACTGGTCGCACCGCCCGGCGCACTCTGCCGATCAGGTGAAGAGCCCGAGTAACGGCTGTACTGCACGTTTCTTCGCACACTTGACGCCCTCTCGCGCACCACAACGGACGGAAGGCCAAGACGGTCTCCGGCTTCGAAAGAATGCGAGGGGCCTCGGATTGTGTCCGGGCCCCTCTGTCCTCCGGGTGCTCGTCAGCGCTAGCCGAAGGCCGCCGCCGGCAGCCGTGGGCCTTCGTCGCCATCGTGAGCGCCGACGTCCACAACGGCCAGGCGATGTCCGCGGCTAGTGGCTACACGGAGTGTGTCCTTGAGGGCATCCGTCAGGTCCCCTGTCAGGCGTTGAAGTTCCTCCGGCTCGGCCATCTCGTTTCCGAGGACTTCCAGTGCGCGCGCCACGAGGTCTGCCGCCAGGCTGAGTTGGATGGATTCGGTGTCGTCCGCCAGGCGAGACAGGTGGCTGCTGGTGTTGTCAGAGCTCAGGCAGCAGGGCTTGCCGTCAGGGCCCGTCCATGGGAGGAGGCGTAGTTCGTTGTGGGGCGTCATCCGTCGGCCCTTCTGTCTTTGGGCGGTGAAGCGTGCGTCGGCTCGGTCGCCGGGGTGGACCAGGAGGGCGGCCTCGACGACGCGGCCAGCGGTGTCGGCAGATACGCGAGTGATAGCGAGGACCGCCAGCGCTGTGCTGATCCGGAGGGTTGAGGCTTCCTCCGGGGTGGGGAGGCGCGCGCTGACCTTTTCTCGGATCTCCGCGAGTCGGGGTCCGGCCTCTGTTGGCTTGGGCCAGCAGTCGGGCGGCTCGGCCGGCGCCAGGTCTCGAGGGATGTAGATGCGGGCCAGGCTGTGCGGCGCCCACGTGGTTGACGCAGAGGTACTCGGTCAACAGAGCCCGCGATGGCACCTTCAGCAGGGTGCTCAGTGCCCCTTGGGCCTGGAGTTCAGTGGTGCGGACTGTGACGTGAAGGGTCGGAACTATGGGCGTGAGGGTGCCTCCCTCGTACGTGAGTCGTCGGCGGAGGCGGCGGACGAAGTTGCCCTTGCCGTGGATCTTCTCGATCAGTCCTTCGGCCTGGAGGAGCGCTAGGGCGTTGCGTAGCGTCGCCGTGCTGACGTTGTAGCGCGCGGCGAGCTGGGGTTCCGAGGGGAGGCGTTCGCCGGGCTTGAGGCGGCCCGTCGTGATCTGGGTTCGGAGGTCGTCGGCGATGGTGTGGCGGAGTGATCGCATGGGTTGGATCACCACCTTCTGACCACGCGGAGTGCGACGAGCCGAGTTCGGGGGTGGATTGTCAGTAGTTCGCCCGACTCGAAGAGGAGGCGCTTGGCTCCGCGGGGCAGTTGGAAGAGGTCGTCTACTCGGCAGGGCTGGCCGCCGATCTGGATGACGTCGCCGCGCTGGACGTTGGTCGAGGTGATCTCGACCGGTGCGGCGATAACTCCGCTGGGAGTCCAGGTCTTCATGAGGCCGTGCCCGTGGGGATGGTCGAGGCGGTCGGCGCGTGGCAGGGGCAGGTGCATGTTTCGTAGACCACGGGGACGCCGACCGGTGCCGTCGTCGGGCAGGAGTGCGCGCACTCGTGGTGGGTGCCGATCCGGCATGAAGTCGATCGGTACGGGGCTGCCTTCGTCTGCGACATCAGTAGGCCTCCGCCGGTGCGAAGCACGTGCAGGCGAGGAGTTCTTCGACTGCCAGTACGTACGGGCGGACGAGGGCGGTCTCCTCGCCGGGGATGAAGTCTGTTCGGTACCTCGGCTGCGTCAGCGGCAGCGTCGGGCGGTCGGTGAGGGTGGGACTGGCCCCGGGCGTTAAGGGGGCGCGGTGGCGGGGCTTTCGGGAGTACCGCTCCCTGGTGCTCGCGATGGCGCGGCGGATACGGTTGAACCCGCTGATCAGCTCCTATCGCTGACGGCCAGGTCCCCGGACATCGCCCGTCGCGGGGGCCGCTTTGTTCACGGCGGCCCATAGGGTTCGGCCGCCCAGGCTGGTGGCGAGGAGACCGAAGCGGTCTGCCTGCGCCACGACTTCCAGGACCTGCCGCCATGTCTCGGCGGGCAGGGGTTCTGACACCTCCGCTTCGATCGACGTGTGTCTGGCGTGTTCCAGCACGCGGGTGGTGAGTCCGATGGCGGACAACCGGGCGGCGAGGGCCTCCGCGCTTACTTCTGGAGCAGGCACAGGGCAGCCTCCGTCACCGGCGATCACTTTGAGTGAAGCTAGTTAACTAGATTAGAGCTAGTGGACTAGATTTTCCATATGCCTGAGCAGCCGCCATACCTCCGCATCGCCGACGAGCTCCGGCGGCGGATCGCGGAGCACGAGTGGACTCCTGGAGACCGGCTGCCCTCTCGCGCCCAGATCGGGCAGGAGTGCGGCGTGGGCGAGAACGTCGTTCGCCGGGCCCAGGAGCTGTTGATCTCCCAGGGTGTGCTGGAGGGGCGGGCTGGGTCCGGTACCTATGTCGCTGAGCCCCGGCAGCGGGTGCGGATGGTTCGGTCCGCTGCGCGCGAGCAGCCCGACGGGTCGCCGTTCCGGGCCGACATGAAGGCGGTGGGAAGGAACGGTGGCTGGGAGAGCCGGACCGACGCCAAAGTGCCTGCGCCGGCCGAGATCGCTGCGCGGCTCGGGATCGGTGAGGGCGAGCTGTGTGTCCGGACCGTGTACGAGTTCCTTGCCGACGGACGGCCCGTGCAGTTGTCGACGAGTTGGGAGCCGTACGACCTCACTGGCGGGACCCTCGTCGTACTTCCCGAGGGTGGACCGCACGCGGGGGCCGGCGTCGTGAATCGGATGGCCGAGATCGGCGTCACGGTCAGCCATGCCGTCGAGCAGCCCGAGCCGCGGCAGGCCACCGCCGAGGAGGCCTCACTCCTCGGGATCCAGAAGGCTGCGCTCGTCACGCACATCCGGCGGACCTACTACAGCGACCAGGGCCGTCCCGTGGAGACGGCGGACATCGTCGTTCCTGCCTCACTGTGCGAGATCGTCTACGAGATTCCGATCAGCAGTTAGTGGGGCGTGAGAGCCCGTGGCCGGAGGGCTCGGCGGGGGCTTGCCGCCTGGCACAGCTCCGCTTAGGTCCTTCCTGTTCAGCCCCCGGCGGGCAGGAGTTGGACCAGGCCGACCCAGTTCTCCTCGTCCGCCTCAGCGTGGACTGCGCGAACCTTCCAGCGGCCGGCGGCCAGGGAGACCGGCGCCTGTGCAGGCAATCCCCCACCCGGATACTCCACATTCAGTTCGGCCCCTGCCTCGGCAGAATCCATGAGCACCGCGGGACCATCCGTGACCCACACCCCGCATTCCTCCCACTGCGTGGCGGGATCCGCGAGGACAGCTTCGGCAGCAGCCTTGAGCCCAGCTTCGGAGTCAGCGGCAAGCCAGCGCAGCAAGACGCGATGCTCGGGCAGGTAGCACGTGGTGGCCGGCTCGTCCCCCAACACCACGGCCTGCGCCCCGCTCGCGCTCACGGCGATCACGCCGGCGAGATCCTCCACCGCGCAGGCCCTGTCGTAGTCGTCCACATCGGTCGCGTCTCCCGCGACCATCCCGCTCCCCGTGCATCCGCGCCATGCATCCAGCGCCGAAACGGGGACGACGATCAGAGGGCCGCCCATCGACTCCACCCAGACGGGCGGACGGTGGGACGTTTGGGCTGCAGTGGACGAGGAGTGGCTCATGGCGCCAGTGTGCCCACAGGCACCGACAACGCCCCTCGGCAGGCACCTGCCAGCCGGGTTCATGGCGGGCTCAGCGATCCAGCATCAGCAGGACGGCCTTTAGCGCGTAGAGCCTGTTCTCAACATCCCGCCGCGGCGGGTCGGCCAGGTCAGAGCCAAGACCAGGCCGTTGGTCACGACGAAGTACCCCGGATGCACCCAGCCTTCCTCCTTGGACAGAAGTCCCGGCCCCTCGTCACGGCACAGGTGGCGCATGAAGCGTTCGTACGCCGGACCACCAGCTACGAGCAGCAAGGGGGCGGTGAGCACGGCACCGATCGAGATGCCGCACCGGAGGGCCAGTTGGGAGCGTCCGTCTATGCGCACAGGACGAAGTATGACCCCCGGGCGCTCACCCGAGTGCCTTGGTTCTGACATCCATGGCTGACATCAACGGCGTCGGACCAGGGCTGTGTCCGGCGGTCGCAGGCGGTAGGTCAGCACACGCTGGCGAGCCCCACAGAGACACCCCGATCGAACTCCTAAAGCGGTGATCCCTTGCCAACCCGCAGCCAGCTGGCGCAGGCCACCAGTGCACTGCCGTCCTCGGTGAGGAAGAGCAGGGAGGTCCATGTCCGATCGGCAGAATCGATCAGCCCTACGTGCACGGGCCGACCATGTTCGCGGAGGAGCTGTACTGCTCGTTCCAGGCCGAGAGGTTCGAGTCCGTGCATCCGCATCCGCTGAAGTCGGCGATTGAAGACTCCGGCATGCTGGCGTGCGGGTTGTGCCCGGTCTCCCACCCAGTAGGTGCCGCCGCTGCGGAGGATGGCCAGAGCTATTACGGACGCCTCCTCGTCGCCGGCCAACAGCTTCTCCAGCAAATGCCGTTCCATGGTCGCCTCCGCCGGGATACTGCGGTACCGCAGCGAAGTACCGCAACCCCAGCAACCGGCCCTGTCCGATAGCGCCCCTCCCAGGCCCCGCAGCGGCCGGTATGACCCCCGCTGACCGATCCCGCTAGAGCTACGGAACAGATGCTCTGGGCCCGTTAAGACCACGCCCACGGTCAGTCCAGCCAGACGATGACCGCGTGGCCCTCTCGGGCCGCCGCCGTGAAGTACTCCGTCAAGCCGCTGAACCAATCCCTGCCCCACTCCAGGGAAGCCCGGTCCTCCCAACCCAGCGGGTAGATGTCCGCGGCGATCAACTCCTGCGGATCTACTCCTTCGAGGAGCTGGTCGTACGTCAGGCGGTTCAGGGCTTCCGCTCCGAGCCGGACTCGTTCCGCAGTCAGGTAGCGCGGCGGACCGTATCCCCAGTCGTCAGCCTTCTCGAGTGGTGCTTCCCCCTGAATGACGTCCACAGGGAACTCGGAGCGTTCCAGAAGGAAGCTCAACAGGTGCCACGTCTTGTACGTCGAGAAGTGTCGGGCCTGAGCCGGTGAAGGCTCGGATTCCGCTTCAGCGTCCTGCACCTCCTCGATGTGGTCGAGGGCCCAGTCCGGATCCTCAGTCGCGCGGTCCAGTTCGCGCGCCGTCAAGCGGAAGTACTCGCCGATCATGCTCATAGCCGGATGCTAGGAGCCGGCACTGACATCGATGCTGAGAGTCGGGTCCCGGGTGCCGAGGAGGCTGGGGTACCGGCTGCACGAGCTCGCGGATCGGTGAGCTTTTCTGAGCCATCCCCTTGGTTGTGTCATCCGCAGGTGTGGCCCAGGCCAGCTCAACGTGTTGAAGGTTGTGCTTATGCACTGACAACTCGCCGTGCCAGAACGCGTGCCAGATAGGGCGGAGAACAGCGGTCAACAGCAGATGCCCGAGCGAGGACCACGATGCCCCGTTGCGCCTGTTTCCACTGGTCAGGGCGCCATGCACGCCCCGAAGATCGGTGATTCCCAAGCTTAAAGCGCGGGTTCGATTCCCGTCATCCGCTCCATAGCAAAGCCCCAGGTCAGAGACCCGGGGCTTTTGTGTTGTCCAGACCTCTACGTGTCGGCTTCCGCGGCCAGGGCTCGACCGCGGAAGTGCGCACAACACGCTCACCTCTGCACTTCGCCGACCCAGGCCGTGAGCCCTGTCAGGAATCCCGCCTTCTCGTCGGGCGACAGCCCCTCCAGTGCGCGCAGCAGCGGCTCGGTCCGCCGGAGGATGAAGGCTTCCAGCGGCAGGCGGTATTCCGCGGCCAAGGACACCAGGACGCGGCGGCGGTTCGCCGGGTCCTCGGCCCGATCCACGATGCCGGCCCGGCTCAGGGCTCCGACCAGTTCGCTGGCGGTGGACAGTGATACCTGAAGCCGTCGGGCGATCTCACTGACGGCCAGCGGCCGTCCGGCCAGCAACTGGGGCAGTACGGCGCCGTGGCGTGGCGTCAGGCCGTGGGCCTCCATGACGCCTCGCAGCGGCTCCGGCATCAGATCCCGTACCACCGAACCGCGGAAGAACGGCTCCAACAGCGGTACAAGACCGGCGACTTCAAGCTCATCCGGGGTCGGCTTCCGTGACGCCTTCCCGGCGCTCTCGCTCTGCGGCATGCTACAAGTGTATATGGTTCTGATATCCGAACTGTTTGGCTATCCGAAGGATCTCTTATGCCGTCGATCAGCTACAGCGATGCGCTCAATGACGCCCTGGAACGCATGGACGACCTGGGATACGAGCGAGGACAGGGCGTGGATCTCGCCAACCACGGCCCGATGGGCGCCGAGGCACTCGCCCTGCTCGGACAAGGGGACGAAGTCGCCCGGTGGGTAGGGCGCTACCGGAAGGCGATGGACCACCACGAGCCTCCCGCCGCGCGCTTCACCCTGGATCCCGGGGACGAGTCCTCGTGGCGTTCCGCCCTCGGCATCTTCCGGCGGGCCGGGGACTGGGAGGGGCTCTTCGTCCGCGAACTGGCCGAGGCGCACTGGCGCGAGGTGCTCGTGCGCTGGTGGCCCCGCCTGCTTCCAGGGCTGTTCGCCGGCCTGACGCACGGGGTCATCCGCACCGCGCACGCCGTACGCGGCCTGTACGCGACCGGCGCCGGAACCACAGCGCTCCAACTGAAGGAACTGGCCCGCGGCCTGGCCTACTGGGCGGCCCGCTACAGCGAACTCCCCGGCCGCCCTCGACTGCACGGCCCCCACGAGCTGCCCGACGCGGTCGCCACGCTGCCCCGCGTACCGCTCGACGGCCCGATGGGGCCGGGTACCGCCCGCCACCGCCTGGACACGCTCGCCGAACTCCCCGGCTACGGCGCTTCCTTGGAGACGCTGGCCCCGCAGCAGGCACCCCGGTTGCTGAGCGAGATGACGGCCCAGTTCGCCGATGTTTATCTCGGCCACCCCGAGGTGTACCCCGTCCCGCTGATCCACGGCGTCACGGCCCCCGCCGCCGTCCGCCTCGTACTCCCGCATCTACCGCACGAGCTGCACGAACCGACGCTGGCCCGGCTCTGGCAGGTGCAGTCGGCGTTCCTGTTCGCCTTCACCTCGGACCGGCGCGGCGAGGGAACGGTGGCCTGGCAGTCGGAGATACCGGATCTGCCCCCACTGGACGAGCTGGGCGCCCGCGCCGCCGAGCACGGCGACGAGCACGTCATCAAGTTCACCGAGGCGTGCCTGCGCGAATACGCCCTGCGGCCGGACCCGCGCTATCCGGCCGCCGCCTTCGCCGCGCAGCGGCGCATCACCCGCCTCGACGCCGGCGGCGGGGTCCGGGGAGCCGCGTCATGATGCACGGACTGCCCTGCCTGTCGGCCGACGAAGGACCGCCGTTACGGTCGGCAGGCGCGCCCAGCGCCGCTGCACAGAGCGCGCACGGCAAGGCAAGCGGCCGAGCCCCGCACTGGCCGAGATGCTCAGTGGTTCGACGTTCGGCCGGATGGCGCTGGGGGGCCTGCTCCGGCTCATGGACGGCCGCCGCGAACACCTCGACGCCGCCACCCCCTCGACCTGGCCCGGCAGACCGTCAAGGGCATTCCGGGCGCCCGGCTCGTCGTCCACCAGGACCGCAGCCATGACGGGACCTTCACGGACAAGCGGTTCTCCGCCGACGCCCTGGCCTTCCTGTGGAACGATCAGCCATGAGTTCCAGGCTCAGCCGGCGTGGGGATCCGCCTCGGATCCGGTCAGGGCGCCGCATCGCGCAGATCGGGGCGGTTCCTGGGCAGCCCGAAGCCCGCCATCTCCTTCTCCTCGTACGACAAGAACCCCAGGCTCCGGTAGAACGCGTGGTTGCGTTTGCCCTCGGGTGTCGACTCGTGGTCGGTGGACAGGAGGAAGAAGCGGCAGTGCGAGTACCGCCGCATGAGGTGCTCGACCAGGGACCGGCCTACGCCCTGCCGGTGATACGCAGGGTTGACCACGACATCCTGGACGTAGCAGATGTGTTCGTCGTCGGAGATCGTCCGGGCCAGACCGAGGAGTGTTCCCGAAGCGTCTCGTGCCGTGATGACCAGGTGGGAGTTGGCCAGGCCCCGGCACAGCCTGTCGGCGTCGCGGGTGTATCCCTCCCATCCGACCGAGGCGTAGAGGCTCAGCATCTCCCCCTGATCGAATGCATCCTCTTTCGCTACGAACACGCTGAACCCCCTCTGCGGCAGCGCCGCTCCTCATACCCGATTCGACACCCCGCCCGACTCCACGCCTGTCGGACCGGCACAGATCGCCACCACACTCCGCGCCGCGCGCGCGAGTGCTTCGCAACACGTCAGGTTGAGCCCGCTCCCCTCTCGGACGTCCCGGCAGCCGTGAAGATCCGGTCCAGGTGGTGGCGGAGCACCGCGATCGCCGACTCCGGACTCCGCTGGCCCACGAGGATGCTGGTGCCCATGGTCGCCGCCATCGCGAGCAGGCTGATCGCCTCCGTGCGCGCGTCGACGTCCGGGTCGGCCGCGCCGGCCCCCTGCGCCTGCTCGACGAGACCGGTCATGGCGTTCTCCGCGGCGTCGGGGTTGTCGATGAAGGGCTGGGCGGCCAGCGCCTCGTCGGTCACCGACAGGATCGCGTAGGAGCTGTACAGCAGGTGGAACGTGCGGCTCTCCTCGTCCGTCGGCAGCGAGGCCAGCAGCAGCGCCTCCACCGTGACGCGCGGGCCCGGGTCCGGGCCGGCAGCGGCCAAGCGGGCACCCACCCTCGCGGTGAAGCGGTCGGTCAGGTGCTGGAGGCCGTAGAGGAGAAGCTTCTCCTTGGTGTCGAAGTAGTACTGCACGAGCCGGAGCGACACACCGGCCTCCGCGGCCACGTCGCGCATGCCGACGGCATGCAGCCCCTGCCGCCCCGCGACCCGGATGAGCGCCTCGGCGATCTGGGCGCGCCGCTCCTCGTGATCCACACGCTTCGGCATGTTCCCGTGTCTCCGCCTGTCGATGGTGAGTTCGTGCTCCGCTACCCGAACTCCTTCATGATACCGATGTACCACATTAGTGATACGGTCGTACCACGAAGAACGGATCTTCACCGGAGGTGCCGCCGTGCCCGAGAACACCGCCCGCGTACGCCCCGACGTCGGCCGCTACGTCAACGACACCCTGCGCGACCGCTACTTCGCCGCCGCCGATGCCCTCTACGCGATGGGGGCACCCGCCCGCTCCGAGACGGACGTCGAAACGAGTTTCGGCTCCACCCACGTCTACCGGTACGGCCCCTCGGACCCCGCCGCCGACTCCCGGACCCCGATCGTCCTGATCCACGGCGCCGGCTACAGCTCGGCGATGTGGTACCCCAACACCCCCGGGCTCAGCCTCGACCGCCCCGTCTACGCCCTCGACACCCCGGGCGACGCCAACCGCAGCGTCCATCGCGAGCCCATGTGGCAACCCGAGCGCGCAGCGCAATGGATGGACGAGGCCCTCGACGCTCTCGGCCTCGACCGGGTCCACCTCGTCGGCTCCTCCTACGGCGGCTGGCTCGTACTCAACCAGGCCCACCGGAAGCCCGGACGGCTCGCCTCGGTCACCGCCCTCGACCCCGGCGGCCTGGAGAAGGTCGGCCTGCGCTTCTTCGCCTGGGTCTTCGTGAGCCTGTTCGCCACCTTCGCCCCGAAGGCGCTGCGTCCCCGGCTCGCCAAGTGGCTGGACCAGCCGGTCATCGCCGTCCCCGAGATGCGCAGGTGGATCCAGCTCGGCGCCCGCGCGTACCGGATCCGCCGCCCCGCACCGCTGCCGCTGGCCGAGGACGCGCTGCGATCCATCCGGACCCCGCTCTACGTCATCATGGGCAAGCACAGCCTGCTCGTACACCCCAAGCGGCAGCTGGAGCGCGTTCCGCGCCTTGTTCCCGGAGCCCGCGCCGAGATCATCACCGCGACGGGGCACGGCCCGCAGATCGACCACCCCGACGTCGTCAACGCCCGGATGCTGTCCTTCATGGAGGACGTCGACTCCCTCGACCCTGCTGCGGTCGACGCATAGGGCTACGGCAGGGGGCTGCGGCGCCTGCGTTCCCCATTTCTACGCGTCGAAGAGGAATTCGCACCAGACAGCCTTGCCGCCGTCCGGGGTGCGGCGCGAACCCCAGGAGGAGGCGATGGTCGCGATGATCGAGATGCCGTGGCCGGTCACACCGGGCCCGGACTGTCGCCTGCGCGGCAGGTGGTCGTCCCCGTCGCTCACCTCTACGACCAAGCGGCGGTCTGTGCGTCGCAGGTGCAGCCTCATGGGCGGGGTCCCGTGCCGAATCGAGTTGGCGACGAGCTCGCTGACCGCCATGACGCCGAGGTCGCAGAGTTCGGCGGGGAAGCGCCAGGCGGCGAAGACACCCTGTGTGAAGGCGCGGGCACGGCGGACCGGTTCGACGCCGGGGAGTTCGAGGGCGGCGTCGGCGAACAGTTCGGCGTCCGGCCCCGTTCGGGTGGGGTGCTGGACCACGAGGATCGCGACGTCGTCATCGTGGTCGGCGTCCGCACCGAGGGCCCTCATCAGGCGGTCGCAGACGACCTGCGAGGCGCCTTGGGCACGGGCGAGTGCGCGTTCGAGGGCGACAACACCCGCGTCGATGTCCACGCCACGCCGCTTCACCAGACCGTCGGTGTAGAGGACGGCGGTGGAGCCGGGGCCGAACGCGACGGTGCCTGAGGAGTGCAGCCAGGCACCCGTGCCCAGTGGTGGGCCGGTGCGGTCGGCGGCGCGGGCGATGGTGCCGTCGGCGTCACGGACGAGGATGGGGAGGTGACCGGCGGAGGCGTAGGTGAGAAGGCCCTCGTTCGGGTTGTGGACGGCGTACACGCAGGTCGCGATCTGGCTCGCGTCGATCTCCGCGGCGAGGCCGTCGAGGAGCTGAAGGACCTCGTGCGGCGGCAGGTCGAGGCGCGCGTACGCCCGTACGGCCGCGCGAAGCTGGCCCATGACCGCGGCGGCACGGACACCCCGGCCCACGACGTCCCCGATGACCAGGGCCGTACGGCCCGCGCCGAGGGTGATCACGTCGTACCAGTCCCCACCGACGGCCGCCTCGGAGCCGCCTGGCTGGTAGGCGGCACCGATCCGCAGGTCGTCGGGCTGCTCCAGTTCCTGGGGCAGGAGAGAGCGCTGGAGGGTGACGGCGGCCTCGCGCCGACGGCGCTCACTGGCGTGGAGCCGGTCACTCAGCTGCGCGACAACCTCCTGTTCATTGGGGTTGTGCGGAGTTGTTCCGGACAACCCGGAAGGGTCGGCTTCGAGGGTTCCGGCCCCAGGCACCAGCTCACCCGGGATGACACTCTTCGCGGCAGAGCCATCGAGCCTGGAAGCGGCACCAAGATCGTCTGCGGCGTCCTGGACCGCTTCCTCTTCACGATCCAACGCGTCTGCCGTACGCGCGAGAAGCTCATCAATGTGATCAAAAGCGTCTTCTGCGCCCGGTCCCCGTTGGTCGAGAGCATCGGAGGGGGCGGCCTGAATCTCCACAGCATCGCCGGCGAGCGGCCACTGTCCGACCTCCAGCAGGTACGCCTCCAGAGCCTCCACACGCCGAGCGGCAAGGTCGGCGATGCGCTGGGCCTCGTCGCGTTGCCTCACCGCCCGCTCGAGTTGAGCGCTGAGCCGCACCTCCTGACCCCGAGCACGATCCAGGTGAGGCTGGAGCAGCTGCATCTGCCCCGGGAGGGTCGCGCTGCCAGTCGTCAGGGCATCGATCCGCCTCGACAATTCCGCAACCTTGGCCTGAGCCTGGCCCAGGACCAGGAACAGCATCGAAGCGATCCTGAGGGCCTGTTCACGCCCCTGCTCACTCGTTTCGTATGCCTGGCGCGCCCGAACGAGGTCCCGATAGACCTGAATCGTTCGGTCCTTCTCCTCCACCAGTTCGCGGGCCGAGACAACCGCGTGCCCGTCCGGGCCCACCACAGTGGGGGAGTTGTGCGCCTTGTCCCAAAGATCTCGCGCGGCACGAACCCGTCGCCGCGCCCGCTCGCTCGGCTCGTCGGGAAAGCAGACGTCGGCGACGGCCTCCACCACATCCCAGCTCAGGTCCTCGCCTGACAGGTGAATGCGCAACCGGCGTACATCCGGCACCTTGCCGGCCTCGAAATGTTCGGGCGTCAACCGCCCGTGAACCTCGCGCACACTCAGTCCGGCTTCATCGATCCACGACCGAACCGTGTGCACCAGAGCGTTGACTTCAACGCTGGCCCCCTTGGGTGCCGACCAGGGACGACCTGGACGCCTCGGCCTGTCCCCCACCGCGAACCCCCAATTGTTCAGCGACAAACCGTCGTTGTCGCCCGAACAACATCCAAGCGGTCGCACGCGGCACGGCGCAGCCGGATCGTGTACTCGCACTCAACAGGGAACCCACCTGCCCACGCGAGATCGGACGCTGCCCATGTACCTCACTCGCCCTGGACTGCTCTTCGTCGCCATCCTGCTGATCGGCCTCGTGGCCATGGGGGTAGCAGGCGCAGCGGTCGCTCTGGCCCGCTGGGACGGGCATACCGTCCCCGCCTCGCTCAGCCGGGGGGCTGTCGCCTTCGCCGGCACGATGAGCCTCGGAGTATCACTCGTGGCCCTCTTTCTGGCACTCCAATAGCTCCGACAACTCCGATCACCCCGACATCTCCGACACCTCCGATGAGATGACCGACGAACGTCAGCGGGGATCGACAAAGCGGCAGCGGGTTCGATTCCCGTCATCCGATCGTGAACGACGCCGTCCACCGAAAGGTGGTCAGCGGATGGGGCGGTGGCGGGTGGAGTGGCGGATGCGCAGGGTGAGGTAGATGAGGTCCGCGACGAGTAGGGCTATGCCGATGATCAGGAGGAAGAGCAGGCCGTCGGCTGTGGCGCCGATGATGCCCAGCACGATCGCGATGATGACCAGGGCCAGGAAGAGCGTCATGGCGCCGCCTCCTCGGTCGGTGGGGCGGGCGGGCGGGCGGGTGGGCCGGCGGGGCTGTGGGTCAGCGGCGGGCCAGTTGGCGTTCGCCGTTCGCACCGGTTTCGTAGGGGAGTTGGTAGTAGCCGAAGACCGCTTCCTCGTCCTCGGCGGGAAGTACGTCGTCGGTGCCGATCGAAGGGCCCTGCTTCACCAGCGCCCTGTCATGGGCGACCTTCACATAGCCCGGCCCCGCCGTCGCGCCGTCCAGGGGGACGAACACCAGACGGTGGCGGGTGGGCAGGCCGACCCGGATCGTGGCCATGGCCGGCTCGTCCGTGCTGGTGTCGACGTAGATCGCCTCCAGCTCGCCGATCCTGCGGCCCTGGGCGTCCACGACGTCGTAGGTCCGCCACTCACGGATGTCCGCCATCTCGATCATCCCGACTCCTCACGCTCAGTCGGTGTGGTCCGGCCGCCTGCGCGGGGGCGCCGGGACCCCATGGGCGGCGAGATACCGCCGCTCTCACGGTACTCCGCGTGTCGGCCCGGTGGCGTTCCCGGACGGAAGTCACCTGGTCAGAAGGGCTCGTCCGGCCATGGCGCGGAGTACGCTGAAGATACCGGGAGTAACTCGAACACCCGCTCCCACGCGGACGTCGTTTCCGGCGATCAAGACACTGGGCCGCCCACGGGCGGCCCGGGGACGGGTCCGCGATATGACCGCCAGCCTCGCTCCCACCCTGTCGGTACGCCTGGCACTCACGCCGAAGACCTCCCGTACGGGTCTGCTGGACGGCGCCTGGTGGCCTCGCTCCCGTGACCTCGCGGCCGAGCTTCCGCTCCTGGTCGACGCGCTGGAAGGGCGCTGGGGACGCATCACGCGCGTCGCGGTGAACCCCACCCGCTGGCCCGTCGTCCCGCACAAGGTTCCCGTCGCCGGGCACACCGTGCACGCGGGCTGGTTCACCGAGCAGGATCCCGACAAGATGATCCTGCTCTCCTACGCCGTCGCCCGCTGCGACCTGCTGGTGATCCCGCCCGAGACCGAACCCGCCGCGGCCGCGCGGCTGATGACCGCCGCCGCGACCCCCGGCAGCGGCCTCAGGGCCGGTGTCCTGATGTCCGACGAGGCCGCGACCGGCCGCCGCATGCGGGACGCCCGGAGCAGCGAGGACGCCTGGGAGGCCGAAGGCGGGGCCGCCGCCGTGCCGCCGCTCCGGCACCCGGTCGTCGGCGCGCGGATGATCCCCCTGCCGCTGCCGGGGAACCGGCGGAGGTGACGTCATGGAGCTCCGACACTCCGGCCGAAGGCCGCGGGTCGGGCCCCCGGCACCCGCCGGCCTCCCGCGTCCGCGCCGTCGCCCTACGAAGGGACCACGCACCTTGTACCCCACCGACACCGCGGCCCTGCCCTCGGCCGGACACGCCGAGATCCGTATCGTCGCCGCCACCCCCGAAGCCGCCCGCGCGGTCGCCGAGTTGATCCGTCGCACCTTCGCCGGCACGGAACAGCGCAGCTACCCGGCGTCCGACGGCGGGACCCGGCTCCATCTCACCGTCGACACCGGGTCCGTCGCCGAGCCCTCCCACTCCTGGCTGACCACCAGCAGACCGTCCACCGGCACCGGCATCCACGTCGACGAAGTCTGAGGCGTCCCGAGGCGCCCCGGCCGGACGTCACCCCTGGTGACCCACCTCGCGTGCGAGGTCCAGGCCGAGGACGCGGTCGAGGAAGGCGAAGGTCTCGAACTTGGCGCCGGGCGGTACGTCGGTGCGGGTCGCCACGTCGACCAGTGTGTCCAGGACGGCGGGAGCGTCGAGATCGTCGGCCAGCACGGCGTGGGCGTGGCGCAGCACGTCTGCAGGGACCGGCCTGGACGGCTCCTGGGCCCAGTCGGCCACCAGCTGCCGCCAGTTCTCCAGCGTCCGCCGGGCGTCTTCGAGGGCCGCATCGGCCAGCACGACCGGAGCGCGGTAGGCGTGCATGAGCATCAGCATCCTCATGGACAGGGGATCGGTTCCCTCCGGAGCTGGCAGGGGGTGGGTGCCGTCTGGGGTCCCGTTCTTCCCCGGTGCCGGGGAAACCTGGGCCACTTCTACGCGGACCCCGCCTGACGCGTCCTGGGCCGTGGTGCCGTACGCCTGTACGTGTACGTCCGCCGTGGCGCAGAGCGTTCCCACGGCGTTGGTGGGCGGGTGGATGCCCAGCGCGGACATGGCGCGATCAAGCTCCTGGGCCTGCTCCTGCGGCAGGTCCTGCGTCGCGAGGAACGTGCGGGCCTGCAGGCCGTGCAACTCCGCCGCACGCGCCAGTACGTCACCGACCAGGAGCGCCCGCAGCTCCCCCATGCCGATCCCGGCGTCACCGACCGGCAGGTGGACGCAGATGCTCAGCAGATGGCGGCTTACGGAGGGAATCTCCACGAGGTGGCCGGTACGGGTGTCGACGATACGCAGCATGATGCGGAGGCTAGTGCGGGGAACCCCGGGCACCCGGGAGGCCCGGCCAGGCGCTCGGCGGTCGGCGCACTCCTGATGTACTTCCCCGTGGAAAAGGAGGGCCCGCTATGCCCATGACACTGCCGGTACCGATCGAGTCGCGCCCGGACACCGGGGCGGGTGCGTAGCGATGGGACTCCTCGACAACTACCTCGGCACCCGGCGGCCCGACGAGGGGGTCGTACCGCGCACGTCCCTGGAGCTCCGGTCGACGCTCCTTGCCCTCAACGGGCCGGGGGTGCCCTTCGTCGTACGCAACGGGACCGCGAAGGAAGGCGACCTGGTCGCCGAGTGCCGGATACCCCAGCTGCGCGTGCGGCTCTGGACCCGGATGCGCCTGGACGCGGCGAAGCACGAGGTGCGAGCCGTCGACGAGCAGTGGGAGGCCTCGGGGGAGCGCTCCCGCGGGCCGGCGAACGCGGTGTACCGGGTGTGGGGGAAGGAGACGGGGCCCGACGGGCGCGAGCGGAGGGTCGAGACGTTCCGTTTCGAGACCCGGGAGATGAAGGACCCCCTGCGCCAGGCGGTCCTCGACGCCGGCTGGTCCTGGCGGGGCGTGCTGTTCCGGCTCTGATCCGAATCCGCACAGGAGCCTCACACGGGCTGCGCACAGTCTTACGAGGCCTTCGTTAGCGTGACTGGCCGCTCGATTGCCTCTGCGAACGTGACCGGACCGCCGTCCCGGCGGGTCGACGGCACGTCAACTCAGGAAGACCGGGAAATGGACTACTGCTCCTCGTGTCGGCGGCACCTCAACGGCGCGTTGGTGTGCCCCGGGTGTGGCGCGTACGCCCCGGACATAGCGCCACCCAACCTCTCCCCGAGCTCGGCAACCTCGATTGCGGTCGCCACCGTTCCCGCGGTCGCCGGCGTGCCCGCGGTTCCCGCCGTTCCCGCAGTGGAGGTTGCGGAGCCCGATGTGGCCCTCGTACCCGAAGGGCGCGCCGCTCGGCGGCGGCAGCGGGAGCGGTGGCGGAAGAACCAGCGCCGGGCCGTCGTCGCGACCGCCTTCGCGCTCGTGGGCGGCGGACTGGCCGTCAGCACGATGGACCGGCAGTCCGGCGACCGGGCTCAGGCGGCCACCGCGCCGGAGAACCCCGGTCTCGACCCCCTTGAGGAGACCGGCGAGGAGCCCCTCAAGGAGCCCCACGACAAGCACGTCGAGGAGCAGGTCGTACCGGACACCCTGCCCACCTCGATCTCTCCCGCGCCGCCCGCGCCCGTTTCCTCGACCTCGGTTCGGTCCGAACTCCCGCGCCAGGAACGCGCAGCCACACCTCCGCCCGCCCCGCCGACCGTCGCCCCGCCCGCGGTCAGCACTCAGCCGCGTACGACAACCAAGCCACCGGTCGCGCCCACGCCTCCGCCCACGGCCGCCCCCACCGAAGCGGCCCCGGCGCCGGCGCCGCCCAGCCCGCCGCCGGCCGCTCCCGCTTCGCCGTCGGACGTGTGTCTGCCCCTGGTCTGTGTCGACCTCGGCCTCGGTCTCGGACTCGACCTCGGCTGACCGGTCCGCGTCCTCGTACCGGCCGGCGGGCAGGCGCGGACGGGAGGGCGTACGCGTAGGGCCTCCGGTCGGGCGGCACCGCGACCGGGACGGCAGCGCGCACCTCGGGGTCGGACCAGACGCCGGCCTGTGGGCTGTCTGGCCGGGTCCCGTCACGCCAACCGGTGAGCCGGGCTGCCGGAAGGCCCAACGTCGACGGCCTCCCCGTGGTGGGCCCAGGATCGGAATCACAGACTCCGGATCATGAGACACCCCACGAGTGTCCGGCCCCGGGCGCGCGCCAGAACGCGCGCCAAAGCCGCCGGACTCGCCTGCGTCGCCGCCCTCGCGGCCGTACCCGTCCTCGTCCTCGGCCCCGGCGCGGCGCCCGCGCAGGCCGCGCCGCTCCCGGGCGGGCTCGGGCCCTGCGTGCCCGGCAAGTGCCCGCCGGGCCGCTACCCCCAGATCAACAACGGCGGGATCGAATTCCGGGACAACGCGGTCAACCTCTTCGTCGGCGACGACTTCCGCGTCCGAGGCGCCGCCGCCGAGGCCGAGGGCCGGGTCGTCGTCCTGGACGACTTCGACATGAACAAGAACGCCGCCCAGGCCGGCGGCAACTACAACATCGGCGAGGCGGGCGTCGGCTCCCGCGTCCCCCCGGAGGCCGGCACGGACTGGCTGACGACCGGCGGCGACATCACGGTCGCGGCCGGCCAGCAGGTGCTCGCCGAGGCCGGAGTCGTACGCCATGCCGGTACGGTCACCGGCACCGTCAAGGCCACCCTCGACGAGGACGCGAACGCCACCGCCCCGTACACCGCCCTGCGGGATCAGCTGACCACCGCGAGCCGCTGCTACGCCCGCGTCGACGGCAGCCCCCGTACGCCCACCGGCACCGCCGTCAACCAGGGCTACCGGACGCTCTTCACCGGTGACGGAACCTCACCGCTCCAGGTCTTCAACGTCGACTTCGACATGACCGGGGCGGGCGGCGCGCAGCAGGGCGTCGTCTTCGCCCGCATCCCGGCGAACGCCACGATCCTCGTCAACATCCTGGGCACCAACCGCACCCTCAGCACCTACAGCGGCGGCATCGCCGACGCGACCGACCCGCTCAACGCCTACCGCGAGAAGCTGCTCTGGAACATCCCGGACGCCACCACGGTGAACCTCACCGGAACCGGTCAGTTCCAGGGGAGCTTCCTCATCGGCGAGCAGTCCTCGGCCACCACGGTCACCCTGCCGGGCATCAACGGGCGCTTCTTCACCACCGGTTCGCTCACCCACACCAGCGCCGCCACGGGCGGCGGCGGCCAGGAGTTCCACGCGTACCCCTTCACGGGCGACCTGCCCGCGTGCGACAACACCGTGCCCCTCGGTGAGGTGACGGTGATCAAGGAGGACGCGCAGACGGGCAACCCGCTGGCCGGGGGCGTGTTCCAGCTGTGGGAGGAGACCAACGGCATCCCCGGTCTCCAGACCGGCGGCTCCGACCCCGACCAGTCCACCGGCGACACCTGCACGACCAGCGCCGACGGCACCTGCTCACGGACCCTGCCGACCGGGACGTACTACTGGCAGGAGACCCAGGCCCCGCCCGGCTACGACCTGCCCCTCAACCCGGTCTTCGGGCCCCTGGTCCTGACCGAGGAGAACATCTCCGAGGGCGTGACCGTCACCGCCGAGAACACCCCCACCGTGAACCCGAACACCACCGGTCGGGTACGGGTGGTGAAGACGGACTCCGCGACGGGCGCGCCGCTCCCGGGAGCCTGGTTCCAGCTGTGGCGGGAGACCAACGACATCACCGGCCTCCAGCCCGGCGGCAACGACCCCGACACCCAGGTGGGCCTGCTGTGCACCACCGACGCCGACGGCGTCTGCTCGCGGACCGTGGAGATCGGTACGTACTACTGGCAGGAGACCCGCGCCCCCGACGGCTACGACGTGCCCGACCCGAACGTCTTCGGGCCCCTCGTCCTGACCAGGGAGAACGCCTCCCAGGGCGTGACCGTCCAGGCCGCCAACACCGCGACCCCCGTCCCGCCCGTCGACGGCTCGCTCACCCTCACCAAGGTGGACGCCAAGACCGGACTGCCGCTGCGCGGCGCGGAGTTCGAGCTGTGGAAGGAGACCAACAACACCACCGGCCTCCAGACCATCGGCATCAACCCCGACACCCGCATCGGGACCACGTGCACCACGAGCGCGGTGGGCGTCTGCGCCTTCGAGGACCTGGAGCAGGGCACGTACTACGCGCGTGAGACGGCCGTACCGGACGGGTACGTCCTGCCCGCCGACCCGGTCTTCGGTCCGTACGTCGTCGACGCCGGCCACGAGAACGTGACCGCCGAGGTGACGAACAGCCGCAAGGAGCCCTGCAAGGACATGGGCTACGGCGACGAGAACCCGTGCGAGGACATGGGGTACGGAGACCCGGGCCAGGGCACGAGGGTCTGAGCACCTGACGTCCTGACGTGGTGAGCCCGGCCCCGGACCGTTGTCCGGGGCCGGGCTTCGTCACAGACCCGTCGGCGTATCCGCGGCCAGGCGGACGAACGCCACCTCGAAGTGCTCCACCGAGACCACCCGCTGCCCCTCCCGCTGGGACGACTCGGCCCTGACGCGGGCCGCCTCCTCCTCGCTCTCCCGCATCGCGGCCTCGTCCTCCCACAGGGTCAGCGACCGCGCCTCGCCCGTCTCCCGCTCGACCAGGTAGTACGCGCCCCGGAAGCCCGGGAGGTTCTCGACCAGCTTGACGATCGCCTCCGACCTGGCGGTCAGGTCGCCCTCCGGCGGAACCGGTGACCCCTGGTAGGTGCTCAGCCTCGCGAACATCGACGGACGTCCCTTCCTCGGCGGTGTCAGGACCAGCGTGCGACGGCGGGCCGCACCCCGCATGCCGGAGCGACAATGGGGGTGAGGGCGGGGGTAGGAGACGTACGGACCGTGAGGAGGCGGCGCCTGTGGTGCCGTACATCGCCGTGACCGCCCTGAGCCACGCCGGGCTGCTGCGCGAGCACAACGAGGACAGCCTCGTCGTCGGGCCCTGGACCCTGTGCGGGACCGTCACCGACAGCCCGCAGACCCTGCTGTTCCCGCTGGACAGGCCCCTCCTCGTGGCCGTCGCCGACGGGCTCGGCGGGCAGCCGGGCGGCGAGGTGGCCAGCTCCCTGGTGGTCCGGCGGCTCGCGGCGGTCGGGCCCGTGCTCGACGGTACGGAGACGGTCGGCGAGGCCCTGGAGATGTGCAACCAGGCCGTGTACGACGCCGCCGAGGGCCGCCCCGAGCTCACGACCATGGGCACGACGGTCGCCGGCGCGCTCGTGTTGCCGCCGGAGTCGCTGCTGTCGTTCAACGTCGGCGACAGCAAGGTCTTCCACGTGTCCCGGGAGGGCGTCCTGCGCCAGGTCAGCGTGGACGACAGCCCGCCGCCGCTGCCCGGGCACCGCACGACCTCGGCCGTCACCCAGACCCTCGGCGGGAGCCACCTGTACGAGGCCGTCGACCCGCACGTCGCCGAGTTCCCGCTCGCCGCGGGCGACCGCTACCTCGTGTGCAGCGACGGGCTGACCGACCCCGTGCCCGAGGAGGACATCGAGGCGCTGCTCCGCGTGCACGACGACGGCAAGGCGGCCTTCGAGCTGTGGAAGGCCGCCATGGAGGCGGGCGGACCCGACAACATCACCCTGGCCCTGGTCCGGATCGGGGAGATGGAGGAGGCGGGGGAGGTCGGGGACGTCGGGGAGTGAGCTCTATTTGGGGCTCTGCTCGGGCTCCGGTTCGGGTTCGGGTTCCGGTTCGGGCTTCTTCCCGTCGCCCTCCCCCACCGCCAGGAACTCCGTCACCGCCAGCGCGAACACGAGCACCAGCGCCAGCCCAACGACCACCCAGCCCGTCGGGTGGTCCCAGAAGATGTAACCCAGGACCGCCGCCGCCACCAGGATCCAGGTGATCCACCCCTGGTGCCGGTGCACGAACGGGCCGACCGGGCCCGTGCGCAGGCCCACGCCGTCGGCCGCCCCGCGGGTCGCCGCGATGCCCGAGTGCCACATCTGGCGGGCCGCGGTGGCCCACCGCCCCGGACCCGACAGCCAGGCCGCCAGGGCGAGCACGATCCCCAGGACCACCACCATCCGGATCGTCGTCCGCAGCAGCCGGATCATGGCGTCGTAGACGGAGCCGGCCGCGGCCTGCGAGACGGTGTCGGGCAGGGCGTTCAGATAGACCGTACGGAACACGGTCAGGCCGATCGCGAGGACCAGCGCCGCCGCGACGAAACCGAGGGCCGCCGCGATCAGGGAGCGCCGGCGGTGGGCCGAGAGCAGGACCCCGGCCGCCGCCAGCAGCACGGCGATCACCGGCAGCCACACGCCCATGATCTGGAGCAGCCGGAAGCCGGTCTTGACCTTCCCGATGTTGTCGGCCTTGAGGACCGTGAAGTCGGTGTGGACCTCGGGGATCTTCTCGGCGACGGTGAGGCCGGACTCGATCAGGCGCTGCTTGACCCGTTCGATCACGGGGGCGAGGTCGAGGGTCACCGTGTCGTTCTTGATCTCCACCGCGCCTTCGCCGCTGCCGGTCAGGGCGCGGACGACCGAGGTGTGGATGGCCCGGTTGGCGTCGGTCCAGACGGTCTCGAAGGCGTCCGAGGCGACGATCTCCTCCGCCTTCTCGTGAACGAAGCTCTGGACCGCGCTCTCCAGGGAGTTCCCGAGCCGGCCCAGGGCCTTGGCCAGGAGGGGGCGTTGCTCGGGGGCCACGCCTTCCAGGAGGGCGTTCAGGTCGATGTGTTCCATGACGGCGCCGGTGACCCGGTTCGCCACGGCGGCCTGGACATCCGGGTCGGAGGCGAGCGGGGCGACCGTGGCGACGTACCGGTCGGTGTCGCCCACCTCGTCGGCCGTCCAGGCGGCGACGATGCCCAGCGGGGCGAGGACGCAGCCGAGGACGATCAGGAGCGCGGCGAAGAAGGAGCGGAGCCGGTGGCGCGGCGGCCGGGCCTTCGCGGCCTCGGCCTCCGTCTCCAGGGCGGCGATCCGGGCCCGGAGGGCTTCCAGCTCACCGTTGGAGCCCGAGCCCGAGCCCGATCCGGAGTTGGAGCCTGGGGGTGGAGAATCCGGCTGCGTACTCATCTGCGCACCCCTCCTGAAATTCGGTCCTGAACATCGGCCTCAACAGCAGTACAAATCAGGCCAAGTCTCCGGGCGGGAGGTGGGTCTGTCGCTCTGGGCGGGTCCGATCGGGTCTACGTGGAACCTCTCCGCCGCGCGATCATGGGGGCATGAAGCTGCGCTGCGCCGTACTCGACGACTACCAGGGCGTCGCCCTCGCCTCCGCCGACTGGGGCCCGCTCGCCGACCGCGTCGACGTACGCGTCCTGCGCGAGCACCTCACCGACCGGGACGCGCTCGTGGCCGAGGTCGAGGACTGCGAGATCCTCGTCGTCATGCGGGAGCGGACCCCGCTGGACGCCGCGCTGCTGCACCGGCTGCCCCGGCTGCGGCTCGTCGTGACCTCCGGGATGCGCAACGCCTCCATCGACCTGGCGGCCGCCGCCGCGCTCGGGATCACCGTCTGCGGTACGGCCAGCGCGTCCGAGCCGCCCGCCGAGCTGACCTGGGCGCTGATCCTGGGCCTCGCCCGGCACGTACCGGCCGAGGCGCGGGCGGTACGCGAGGGCGGGCCCTGGCAGTCGACGGTCGGCACCGACCTGTCCGGGCGCACTCTCGGCCTCGTCGGCCTCGGCAAGATCGGCGGCCGGGTGGCGCGGGTGGGGCTCGCCTTCGGCATGGACGTCGTCGCCTGGAGCCCGAACCTGACGGACGAGCGGGCGGCGGAGCACGGGGTCGTACGGGCGGCGGACCGGCGGGAGCTGCTGGAGCGCGCGGACTTCGTCTCCCTCCACATGGTGCTCTCGGAGCGCACCCGGAATCTGATCGGGGAGCCCGAACTGCGGGCGATGCGCCCGTCCTCGTACCTGATCAACACCTCGCGGGCGGGCCTGGTCGACGGCCCCGCGCTGCTGCGCGCGCTGCGGGAAGGCTGGATCGCGGGCGCCGGCCTCGACGTCTTCGCCACCGAACCGCTGCCGGCGGACGACCCGCTCCGCACCCTCCCCAACGTGCTGGCCCTGCCGCACCTGGGGTACGTGACGCGCGCCAACTACGGCCGCTACTTCGGCCAGGCGGTCGAGGACATCGAGGCGTTCCTGGCGGGGGCGCCGGTCCGGACGCTGGGGTAGGGGCGAGTCCCCGGGCGGTCAGAGCAGTTCGGCGCGGACGAGGGTCAGCAGTTCGTCGTCCGTCAGGCCGAGGGTCCTGGCCTCCGTCACGAGGTCGCGGGCCCGTTCGGCGAGGCGGGCGCGGGCGCCCACCGGGGCGCCGGGGACGATGGCCGCGCCCCGGCCCCTGCGGAGCTCGATCAGGCCCTCCTCGCGCAGGCGTTGGTAGCCGCGGAGGACGGTGTGGACGTTCACGCCGAGGGAGTCGGCGAGCTCGCGGGCGGCCGGGAGGCGCTCGCCGGGGCTCGCCGAACCGTCGGCGAGGGCCCCGCGCACGCAGGCGGCGATCTGGTCGCCGAGCGGTACGGCGGAGGCGGGGTCGACCCGGAAGAGCATGGTCAGACCCTCCCACGCCGTTCGGCCAGGGTGTTCAACAGGGCGGCGGCCGTCCGCGCGTCGGAGACGGTGACCGCGAACTCCCGGCCGCCCTCCCGCCGTACGACGAGCGCCTCCCCCGAGCGCAGGACCATGCCCGTGCGGTGGGCACGCACCCGGTAGCCCCAGCCGCCGAACTCCCCGAGGGCGTCGATCTCCCGCGCGCTCGCGCTCGCGACCTCGTCGAGCGGAACGGAGACGCGGGGCCAGGGCGCGAGCGCGGGGCGGACGGTGAGGCCGCGCCGGTCGACGGTCACCCGGAGCCGGGACAGGACGAGGACGAGGGCCCCGGCCGCGCCGACGACGAGCCCGACCGGCCACGGCCCCAGGAGCGCGACGACCGGTGCCGCCGCGACCAGGACCGCTCCGGCGAGGGTCATCGGGCGCGAGCCGGTGGCGCGCGACCAGCCGGCGACCTCGCTCGGGCCGAGCGGCAGCGTCTCGACGTTCTCCGCGTCGGCTGCGGAGGGCGTCTCCTGCGGCGGTACGAGGCGGGTCAGCGCCCAGCCCACGAGCGCGGCGATCCCGCCCGCGCCCGTGAGGTTGGCGAGCGGCGAGACGACCTGGGCCGGGTCGGTGGCGTCGAGGTTGTCCCGTACGAGAAGGACCATCAGCGCCCCCACGGCGCCGGCGGTCAGCCAGGCGCCCCAGAGCGCGGCGCGCCGGACGAGCGCGGTCCAGCCGGCGCCGAGGCCGAGGAGCAGGCCCGAGCTGAGGAGCGCGAAGGCGGCCAAGGCCGTCCAGCCGTCGGCGCGGCCGTCCGAAGCGAAGTGCGTGGCGAGCGAGTCGGGCAGGCGGTCGGCGGTGAGACCGAGGACGGTCAGGTGGGCGGCGAGCGCGAGCAGGAACGGCAGCGCCGCGAACGCGCGCAGACGGGTGGTTGTCGGGCGGGTGGTGGTCGGGACGTGGCGCATGGAACCTCCCGGAGGACGAGTTGTTCGCACTCTACTAGAACAAGTAGTTCTGCGCATCGAGCTCGCACTCGGGAACGTGGACGCGGCGGCAGCCGTGAAGGCGGTGCAGAGCGGCGGCACGTCGGCGCGGAGCGGCAAGGGCTCGTGACGGGCGGGCGTGGCTGTGGGACGGTGGACTCATGCCCGTACCCGTGATCCTCGACTGCGATCCCGGTCATGACGACGCGTTCAACATCCTGCTCGCCGCCGCCCATCCGGCCGTCGAGCTCCTCGGCATCACCACCGTCGCGGGCAATCAGACGGTCGAGAAGACCACCCTCAACGCGCGCCGCGTCTGCGCCGTCGCCGGGATCCGCGGGGTGCCGATCGCGGCGGGCCGGGACCGGCCGCTGATCGGGGTGCCGGACCGGGAGCCGCGCGTCGCCGAGGACATCCACGGCGGTACGGGGCTCGACGGCCCCGGCTTCGGCGAGGGCGAACCCGACGTCCCGCAGGACCCGCGCGACGCGCTGACCCTGATCCGGGACACCCTCCTCGCGCATCCGGCACCCGTGACGCTCGTCCCGACCGGGCCGCTCACCAACATCGCCACGTTCCTGCTCGCCCACCCGGAGTTGACGCCCCGGGTCGAGCGGATCGTGCTGATGGGCGGCTCGACCGGGCGCGGGAACACCACCCCGGCCGCGGAGTTCAACATCCTCTGCGACCCGGAGGCGGCGGACATCGTCTTCTCCAGCGGGCTGCCGGTCACGATGTTCGGACTCAACGCCACCCACCAGGCCCGGGCGACGCCCGAGGTCGTCGCCCGGCTCGCGGCGCTCGGCACGCCGCTCGCCCGGCTCTGCGTCGAGCTGCTCACGTACTTCGCCGGGACCTACCGCGAGGTGTACGGGTTCGACACCCCTCCTCTGCACGATCCGCTCACCGTGGCGCACCTGATCGACCCGTCGCTGATCAGCCTGGTGCGGGCGGCGGTCTCGGTCGAGCTGACCGGCACGCACACCCGGGGCGCCACGGTCGTGGACCTGGACGGGGTGACGGGCCGGCCGGCGAACGCGGAGGTGGGGATGGAGGTCGACGTCCCGGGCTTCTGGGAGCTGGTCATCGACGCGGTACGGGTCCTGGGGGAGCGCAGCGCCTGAGGGTCAGCCCTCCAGTACCTCCCGCAGCGCCTTCGCGAACTCCGTCGGGGCGCCCTGCTGGCCGTACTCGCCGCCCAGGAAGCCGCCGTGGTGGCTGGGGAAGACGGCGGGCTCGGTACCCAGGCCCGCGGCGACCTCCACGCCCGCGCGGTGGGCGAGTTCGCCCTCGGACTCCGCACCCACGGCGACGACGACGCGGGTCGGCGCGGCGCGGAGCGCCTCGAAGTCGGGTACGTAGCCGGTGCAGGTGCGCATGTTCTGGCCGAGCAGCGCGTCGTCGCGCGAGCCGTCGTCCTCGGTCGGCAGGCCGAAGGCGGCGGGCGAGGGGGCGGGCTCGTCGGCCCAGTTGGCCGGGAACGGGCCCTTCCGGCTGCTGATGGCGATGAACTTGGCCATCGCGGGGCCCATCCCCTCGCGCAGGTACGTGGCGCGGACGTCCGCGCAGGCCGCGAGGGCCGCCTCGCGGTCCGGGAGTACGGGTACGGTCGGCGGCTCGTGGGCGACGAGGGTGCGCACGAGGTCGCCGTGGCGGGCCACGAGCGCGAGCGCGTTGACGGCGCCGCCGCTGCTGGCGAAGACGTCCACCGGGCCCGCTCCGACCGCCTCGATGACCCGGCGCAGGTCGTCGGCGTGCTCCTCGGGCGTCGTCTCGGCGGCGCCGTCGGTACGGACGCTGCGGGCCACGCCGCGGGGGTCGTAGGTGATGACGGTCCGGTCGGCGAAGTGGGACGCCAGCGTCCCGAAGCCGCTCGCGTCCATGGGCGAACCGATCAGGAAGAGCGGCGGCGCCGTCGGGGACCCGCCGGGGCGGATGTCGTAGCTCAGGGTGGCACCGGTCGCGTCGAGCGTGTGGGTGTCGATCTCGGCCATGGTTCCTTCTCCTCAGGTGTCGCACGGTTCGAAGGGGTAGACAGCGGGCGGCCGTAAAACTCATCGCGACGAAGCCGACGAGAAGTGGCGAGCGGTGACGAGACGAAGCGTCTTGCGTAATCCCTCACCGGGCCCTACAGTCGAGCACAACGAGACGAGACGTCTCGTCGCACCGAATGGCCTGTCGCCCACTCCAGGAGTCGCTCTTGTTCCGTGTCCATCTCACCGACGTCACCAAGCGCTACGACGACCGGCTCGTGCTCGACCGGGTCTCCCTCACCGTCCGGCCCGGCGAACGCGTCGGCGTCGTCGGCGACAACGGCTCCGGCAAGTCCACGCTCCTCCGGCTCCTCGCCGGTCTGGAGCGGCCCGACAACGGCACCGTCGCCGTCGAGGCCCCCGGTGGTCTCGGCCACCTCGCCCAGACCCTGGACCTTCCCGGCACGGCGAGCATCGGCGACGCCGTCGACCTCGCGCTCGCCGACGTACGGGAGCTGGAGCGGGCGATCCGGGCGGCCGAGGCGGCCCTGGACCGCACCGGGGACCTCGACGGGTACGCCGCGCTGCTCGCCGCGTACGAGGCGCGCGGAGGCCGGGACGCCGACCGGCGGGTCGAGACGACGCTGCGGCAGCTCGGCGAGAGCGCGCCGCTCGACCGGGACCGCCCGCTCGGCACGCTCTCCGGCGGGCAGCGCTCGCGCCTCGCGCTGGCCGCCACCCTGGCCGCCGACCCCGAACTACTCCTCCTCGACGAGCCGACCAACGACCTCGACGACGAGGCCGTTTCCTGGCTGGAGGAGCGGCTGCGCGCCCACCGGGGGACCGTCGTCGCCGTCACCCACGACCGGGCCTTCCTCGACCGGGTCACGACCGCGGTCCTGGAGGTCGACCACGAGCTGCGGACGGTACGGCGTTACGGCAACGGTTACGCCGGTTACCTGACCGGCCGCGCGGCCGAACGGGCGCGCTGGGAGCGGGAGTACGAGGAGTGGCGGGCGGAGCTCGCGCGGTACTCGGCCCTCGCCGACACGAACATCGACCGCTTCTCCGCGATCCCGCGCAAGGCCCCGGCAGCCTTCAGCGGGGCGGGCGCCTTCCGGGCCCGGTCACGGGCGCACGGCGCGATGAGCAGGATCCGGGCGGCCCGCGAGAAGCACCACCGGCTCACCGAGAACCCGGTGGCCGCGCCGCCGGAACCGCTCCGCTTCACGGCCGCCATCGAGGGCGAGGCGGCGGGCCCGGTCGCCCTGGCGGACGTACGCGTGGAGGGACGCCTCCACCTGGACGCCCTCCACCTGCCTCCCGGCGAACGCCTCCTGGTCACCGGCCCGAACGGCGCCGGCAAGACCACCCTTCTCAAGGTCCTGGCGGGCGAACTGGCCCCGGACGGCGGCACGGTGACGACCCCGCCCCGGGTCGGAATGCTCCGCCAGGACACCGCACTCCCGGACGACCCCCGCACGGTCGCGACGGCGTTCGGGGCGGGCCGGGAGGAGGAGCTGCTCCGCCTCGGCCTGTTCAAGGCAGCCGATCTGGCCGTACCCGTACGGGAGTTGTCGACGGGCCAGCGCCGCAAACTGGAACTGGCCCACCTGGTCACCCGCCCTGCGGACCTGCTCCTCCTCGACGAACCGACCAACCACCTGGCCCCCGCCCTCGTAGAAGAACTGGAGGCCGCCCTCGCCCACTACCCCGGCACCCTCGTGATCGTCACCCACGACCGCCGCCTCCGCGCGGGCTTCCGAGGCCGCCGACTCGAACTGGCCCCGGCCAAGGAGTCCGCCGCGCGCGGCGCCTAGGCTGCCCGTCGTGCACCAGGCCGACGACGCAGTGACCACCGCGCTCAACGCGCATGTGAGGCGCTTCTTCGGCGGGCTGACCGTCCGCCCCGTCGACCATGCCCTGCCCGACAGAACGCGCGGGACGGATCCGCGCTTCCGCGTCCTGGAGGTCGCGCCCGGCGGGCCGAACGACCCCTGGACGTATGTGACGGCGGGGTGCTGCCGCGGGGACGACCGGGGCCTGGAGTTCGTCATGACGGCGCCGGTCTCCGACCCCCGCTTCGCCGACCTGCTCGCCATGGTGGTGAGCTATCACCGGGACCCGGCGGACCGTCCGCTGGACCTCGGCCACAGCCTGCCGATCGGCGAGCCGTGGCTCCCCGGGTCGGCCTGCACGCACCTGCTCGTCAGCCTGCCGTACCTGCACGGGCCCGACCTGGAGCACTGTCCGCTGCCCGACGGCACGGCCGCCCGCTTCCTGTGGCTGCTGCCGGTGACCGACTCCGAGATCGCGTACCGCCGCGAGCACGGCACGGAGGCGCTGGAGCGGCTCTTCGACGAGGCGGCGATCAACCCCGTCGACCCGCACCGCGCCCCCGTGACCTGAAGGCGTCAGTCCTCCCCGTCACCCTCCAGGTCGCCCTCCGTCTCCAGGAAGACCTGGCGCAGGGCGGCCAGGGTCTGGGGGTCCGGCTTTTCCCACATGCCTCGGGACTCGGCTTCCAGGAGGCGTTCGGCGATGCCGTGGAGGGCCCAGGGGTTGGCTTCCTTCAGGAAGGCCTGGTTCTCCGGGTCGAGGACGTACGTCTCCGTCAGCTTGTCGTACATCCAGTCGGCGACCACGCCCGTCGTCGCGTCGTAGCCGAAGAGGTAGTCGACCGTCGCCGCCAGCTCGAACGCGCCCTTGTAGCCGTGGCGGCGCATCGCCTCGATCCACTTCGGGTTGACCACGCGGGCGCGGAAGACCCGCGAGGTCTCCTCGACCAGGGTGCGGGTGCGGACCGTCTCCGGGCGGGTGGAGTCGCCGATGTACGCCTCCGGGGCCGTGCCCGTGAGCGCGCGGACGGTCGCCACCATGCCGCCGTGGTACTGGAAGTAGTCGTCGGAGTCGGCGATGTCGTGCTCGCGCGTGTCCGTGTTCTTCGCGGCGACGGCGATCCGCTTGTACGCCGTCTCCATCTCCGCGCGCGCCGGGCGGCCTTCGAGGCCGCGGCCGTACGCGTAGCCGCCCCACACCGTGTACACCTCGGCGAGGTCCGCGTCCGTCCGCCAGTCGCGCGAGTCGATCAGCTGGAGGATGCCCGCGCCGTACGTGCCGGGCCGCGAGCCGAAGATCCGGGTCGTCGCGCGCCGCTCGTCGCCGTGCTCGGCGAGGTCCGCCTGCGCGTGCGCCCGTACGTAGTTGTCCTCGGCCGGCTCGTCGAGCCCCGCAGCGAGCCGTACGGCGTCGTCGAGGAGGCCGATGACGTGCGGGAACGCGTCCCGGAAGAAGCCCGAGATGCGCAGCGTGACGTCGACGCGCGGGCGGCCCAGCTCGGCGAGCGGGATCGGCTCCAGGCCGTTCACCCGGCGCGAGGCGTCGTCCCACGTGGGACGGATGCCCAGCAGGGCCAGGGCCTCCGCCACGTCGTCGCCCGCCGTGCGCATCGCGCTCGTACCCCACAGGGAGAGGCCGACCGAGGTCGGCCACTCGCCGTTGTCGGAGCGGTAGCGCTCCAGGAGCGAGTCGGCGAGCGCCTGGCCGGTCTCCCACGCGAGGCGGGAGGGGACGGCCTTGGGGTCGACCGAGTAGAAGTTCCGGCCGGTCGGAAGCACGTTGACCAGGCCCCGGAGGGGCGAGCCGGACGGGCCGGCGGGCACGAAGCCGCCGTTCAACGCGTGGACGGCGTGGGTGAGTTCGTCGGTCGTCGCCGCCAGGCGCGGGACGACCTGCTCGCACGCGAAGCGGAGGACCGCGGCTACATCGGGGCCGTAACCCTCGGCCACCGACGCGACCGCGTCCACCGACCAGTCCGCCGCCTCCATCGCCTCGACCAGCTCGCGCGCCGTCGCCTCCGCCTCGTCGGCGGTGGTCCGGGTCGCGGCCGACTCGTCCAGGCCGAGGGCCTCACGGAGACCCGGGAGGGCCTGCGTACCGCCCCAGATCTGCCGGGCGCGCAGGATCGACAGGACCAGGTTGACCCGCGCCTCGCCCACCGGCGCCCCGCCGAGCACGTGCAGACCGTCCCTGATCTGCGCGTCCTTGACCTCGCAGAGCCAGCCGTCGACGTGCAGCAGGAAGTCGTCGAAGCCGTCGTCCTCCGGGCGGTCCTCCATCCCCAGGTCGTGGTCGAGCTTCGCCGCCTGGATCAGCGTCCAGATCTGCGCCCGGATCGCGGGCAGCTTCGACGGGTCCATCGAGGAGATCTGCGCGTACTCGTCGAGCAGCTGCTCCAGGCGCGCGATGTCGCCGTACGAGTCGGCGCGGGCCATCGGCGGCACCAGGTGGTCCACGAGCGTGGCGTGCACGCGCCGCTTGGCCTGCGTGCCCTCGCCCGGGTCGTTGACCAGGAAGGGGTAGACGAGCGGGATGTCGCCCAGCGCCGCGTCCGGGCCGCACGCGGCCGACAGGCCCGCGTTCTTGCCCGGCAGCCACTCCAGGTTGCCGTGCTTGCCGAGGTGGACCATCGCGTCCGCCCCGAAGCCGCCGTCCTCGGCGCGCGCCGCGATCCAGCGGTAGGCGGCCAAGTAGTGGTGGGACGGCGGGAGATCGGGGTCGTGGTAGATCGCGATCGGGTTCTCGCCGAAGCCGCGCGGCGGCTGGATGAGGATCAGCAGGTTCCCGCGCCGCAGCGCGGCGAGGACGATGTCGCCCTCGGGGTTGCGGGACCGGTCGAGGAACATCTCGCCGGGCGCCGGGCCCCAGTGCTCCTCGACGCCCTCGCGCAGCTCCTGCGGCAGGGTCGCGTACCAGCGCTTGTAGTCGGCGGCCGGGATACGGACGGGGTTGCGGGCGAGCTGCTCCTCGGTGAGCCAGTCCTGGTCGTGGCCGCCGGCCTCGATCAGGGCGTAGATCAGCTCGTCGCCGTCGCCGGAGACCAGGCCCGGGATCTCGTCCTCGGCCCCGAAGTCGTACCCCTCGGCGATCAGCCGCCGCAGCAGGGCGACGGCGGAGGCGGGGGTGTCCAGGCCGACCGCGTTGCCGATCCGGGAGTGCTTCGTCGGGTACGCGGAGAGAACGAGCGCGAGCTTCTTCTCGGCGTTCGGGATGTGCCGCAGCCGGGCGTGACGCACGGCGATCCCGGCGACGCGGGCGGCGCGCTCGGTGTCGGCGACGTACGCCGGGAGCCCGTCCTCGTCGATCTCCTTGAAGGAGAACGGGACGGTGATCAGACGGCCGTCGAACTCGGGCACGGCGACCTGGCTGGCCGCGTCCAGCGGCGAGAGACCCTCGTCGTTCTCCTCCCAGGCCGCCCGCGAACCGGTCAGGCAGAGCGCCTGCAGGATCGGTACGTCGAGGGCGGCGAGCGCGCCCGCGTCCCAGGCGTCCTCGTCGCCGCCGGCCTGCGCCTCGGCGGGCTTGGTGCCACCGGCGGCGAGGACCGTGGTGACGATCGCGTCCGCGCGCTTCAGCGTCTCGATCAGCTCGGGCTCGGGGGCGCGCAGGGAGGCGACGTACAGCGGCAGGGCGCGGGCGCCGGCGTCCTCGATCGCCTCGCAGAGGGAGTCGACGAAGGCGGTGTTCCCGCTCATGTGGTGGGCGCGGTAGTACAGCACGGCGACGGTCGGGCCGTCGGTCGTCCGGGCCGTGCGCTCCAGCGGCCCCCAGGTCGGCGCGGCGGCCGGGGCCTCGAAGCCGTGGCCGGTCAGCAGCACGGTGTCGGAGAGGAACCGGGCGAGCTGCTCCAGGTTGGCCGGTCCGCCGTGCGCCAGGTAGGCGTGGGCCTCGGTGGCGACGCCGACGGGGACGGTGGAGGCCTCCATGAGCTGGGCGTCCGGGGCCTGTTCACCGGAGAGCACGACCAGCGGCTTTCCGGCGGCGCGCAGCGCGTCGAGGCCGTCCTCCCAGGCCCGCAGCCCGCCGAGGAGCCGGACGAGCACGAGGTCGGCGCCGTCGAGGAGACCGGGAAGGTCGTCCAGGGAGAGCCGGGAGGGGTTGGCGAACCGGTACGCGACCGGACCGCCGGCCGCGCGGGCGCTGAGCAGGTCGGTGTCGGAGTGCGACAGCAACAGAATTCGCATGCGTGCGCAGGCCTTCCTCGGGGTTGTCCGCGCCCCGGGTGGTCGTTTGGACGGCGGGAGTTCCTGACTCACCCGGCCCCTCACGGGACCTGGCTCACAGTGGCGGGACCGCGCCGGATTCTCACCGGGCTTCCTCCCCGGGGTCCTGGGACCCCATGCCGATCTGCATAGTAGATCGTGCCTCTTCGGGGCCGGGTCTGGGCCGCTGACGACGTGGGTATGCTCGCCGCCATGCCGCCCACCCCACCCACAACACCCAACCCGGGCGAACCGCCCATACGGGACCGTGGTGACGCCTGCCCCGGGGCGCTTCGGCTGCACGCCGCCGACGACGGGCGACTCGCCCGACTCCGGCTGCCAGCAGGAGTTTTGACGGTACGTCAGACACTCGTACTGGCCTCGGTGGCCGAGGAGCTCGGCGACGGGCGAGTCAGTGTCACCTCCCGAGGGAACGTGGAGCTGCGCGGGCTCGGTGAGGGGTGCGGGGGCGAGCTGGCCGAGCGGCTCTCGGAGGCCGGGCTGCTGCCCTCCCAGACCCATGAGCGGGTCCGGAACATAGTGGCCTCGCCGGCGGCCGGGCTCGACGGACTCGGCCACGGTGACGTGCAGTTGTGGGCCCGCGAGCTGGACGCGCTGCTGTGCGCGCGGCCCTGGACGGCGGCCCTGTCCGGCCGGTTCCTCTTCGTCCTGGACGACGGGCGCGGCGATGTGGTCGGGCTCGGCGGAGATGTGACGTTGATCGCAGGAGAGGGTTCGGTACGGGTACGGGTCGGCGACCAGCTCGTCCGCGTCCCCGCCGCCGACGCGCCCCGGGCCGCGCTCGCCGCAGCCGGCGCCTTCCTGGACGCCGCCCGGACCGCCGGGAACGGGGCCTGGCGGGTGCGGGAGCTGCCGGAGGGCCACGAACCGGAGCTGGCGGCCGCCCTCGCGGGGGCCGGGATCGAGGCGGAGCCCGTACCGGCGACCGAACCCCCACCCGCTGCCCCACCCACCCCCGGCCCCCTCGGCCCGCACGCCCTGCACGTCCTCGCGCCCCTCGGGCGGCTGAGCGCCGCCCAGCTGCGGGCGCTCGCCGCGAGCGGGGGCGCGGTGCGGCTCACCCCCTGGCGCGGGGCCGTCGTCACCGGCCTCGCCGACCAAGGCGCCGTCGCGCGCCGGCTGGGTGAGCTCGACGCGTACGGGCTCATCACCGACCCCCGCTCCCCCTGGGCCGGCGTCGGCGCCTGCACCGGGCTTCCCGGCTGCGCCAAGTCCCTCGCCGACGTGCGCGCGGACGCCGTCCCGGGCGACGTTCCCGGCCACCGAGGGCTCCCCGTCCACTTCTCCGGGTGCGAGCGGCGCTGTGGTCACCCGCAGGCCCCCGCGTGGGTCGACGTCGTCGCCACCGGCGAGGGCGCGTACCTCGTGGCCGGGCGCCCCACCCTCCGTACCGACCTCCCCGAAGCCGTCGCGGCGGCCCGCGTCCCCTCAGCAACCACGAGATGAGCGAGAGCACCAGGATGTTCGACTACGAGAAGGACGGCGCGGAGATCTACCGCCAGTCCTTTGCCACGATCCGCGCCGAGGCGGACCTCGGGGGGCTGCCCGCCGACGTCGCCCAGGTCGCCGTCCGCATGATCCACGCCTGCGGCATGACCGACCTCGTCCGCGACATCGCGCACTCCCCGCAGGTCGTCACCCGCGCCCGTGCCGCGCTGCGCGCCGGCGCGCCGATCCTGTGCGACGCCCAGATGGTCGCCAGCGGCGTCACCCGCAAGCGGCTGCCCGCCGACAACGAGGTCGTCTGCACGCTCTCCGACCCGTCCGTGCCCGCGCTCGCCGCCGAACTCGGCACCACCCGCAGCGCCGCCGCCCTCGAACTCTGGCGCGACCGCCTCGAAGGCTCCGTCGTCGCCATCGGCAACGCGCCCACCGCCCTCTTCCACCTCCTGGAGATGGTCGCCAAGGGCGCGGGGAAGCCCGCCGCCGTCCTCGGCATCCCGGTCGGGTTCATCGGCGCCGCCGAGTCCAAGGAGGCCCTGGCGGCCCAGACTCTCGGCCTCGACTACCTCGTCGTACGCGGCCGGCGCGGCGGCAGCGCCATGACCGCCGCCGCGATCAACGCCCTCGCCCACGAAGCGGAGATCCAGGCATGAGCGGGTCCACGACCGGCAAGCTGTACGGGGTCGGCCTCGGGCCCGGCGACCCGGAGCTGCTCACGCTCGCGGCCGTCAAGGCCATCGCGGGCGCCGACGTGATCGCGTACCACTCGGCCCGGCACGGCCGGTCCATCGCGCGCTCGATAGCGGCCGAGCACATCCGGGCCGACCAGATCGAGGAGCGGCTGATGTACCCGCTCACGGTCGAGACCACGGACCACCCCGGCGGCTACCGGGGCGCCCTCGACGACTTCTACGCGGAGGCCGCCGCCCGGCTCGCCGCCCACCTGGACGCCGGTCGCACGGTCGCCGTGCTCGCGGAGGGCGACCCGCTCTTCTACGGCTCGTACCAGCACATGCACAAGCGGCTCGCGGACCGCTACGACACCACCGTCATCCCCGGTGTCACCTCGGTCAGCGCGGCCGCCGCCCGGCTCGGGGAGCCGCTGTGCGAGGCGGAGGAGGTCCTGACGATCATCCCCGGCACCCTGCCCGAGGACGAGCTGACGGCCCGGCTCGCGGGCACCGACTCGGCGGTCGTGATGAAGCTCGGCCGGACGTTCCCGACCGTGCGGCGCGCCCTGGAGCGGGCGGGCCGGCTCGAGGACGCGCGGTACGTGGAGCGGGCGTTCATGGCGGGCGAGCGGACGGAGATCCTGGCGGACGTGGACCCGGAGACGGTCCCGTACTTCTCGGTGGCCGTGCTGCCCTCCCGTATCGACCAGGCCCCGCCGGTGCGCGAGCGGGGCGAGGTCGTCGTCGTCGGCACAGGACCCGCGGGCGCACCCTGGCTGACGCCCGAGTCGCGCGGCGCCCTCGTCAACGCCGACGACCTCGTCGGCTACACCACGTACCTCGACCGGGTCCCGGCCCTGCGCCCCGGGCAGCGCCGGCACGGCTCGGACAACAAGGTCGAGTCCGAGCGGGCCGAGTTCGCGCTCGACCTGGCGCGGCGCGGGCGGCGGGTCGCGGTCGTCTCGGGCGGCGACCCGGGTGTCTTCGCCATGGCGACGGCGGTCCTGGAGGTGGCGTCCGAGGATCGGTACGCGGATGTGCCGGTACGGGTCCTGCCGGGTGTGACGGCCGCGAACGCGGCGGCCGCCGCGGCGGGCGCCCCGCTCGGCCACGACTACGCGACCATCTCGCTCTCCGACCGGCTCAAGCCCTGGGAGGTCATCGCGGCCCGGCTGCGCGCGGCGGCCGAGGCGGACCTGGTCCTGGCGCTCTACAACCCGGGCTCCAAGTCCCGTACGCACCAGGTGGCGGCGGCCCGCGAGCTGCTGCTCGAACTGCGGTCGCCGGAGACGCCGGTGGTCGTGGCGCGGGACGTCGGCGGGCCCGAGCAGTCGGTGCGGGTGTTGACCCTGAAGACCCTGGAGCCGAGCGAGGTCGACATGCGCACGCTGCTGCTGATCGGCTCCTCGCAGACGCGCGCGGTCGACCGCGGCGACGGCCGCACGATCACGTGGACGCCCCGGCGCTACCCGGAGGCGTGACGGGGACAGCGCCGCGCGGGCCGATCCCCCGCGCCCAGGCGGCCGCCTCCGCCACGGAGGCGGCCGTTTCCACGCCCTCCGGGACGGGCGGGCGGCGGACGACGATCACCGGGATGCCGGCTTCGCGGGCGGCCTGGAGTTTGGGGGCGGTGGCGGTGGCGCCGCTGTCCTTGGTGACGAGGACGTCGATACGGTGCCGGGCGATCAGGGCCCGCTCGCCTTCTAGGGTGAACGGGCCCCGGTCCAGGAGGACTTCGGTGTGGGCGGGCATCGGGGGTTCGGGGGCGTCGACCGAGCGGACGAGGAACCACTGCGGGCAGTCGGCGAAGGCGGCGAGGCCCATGCGCCCGGTCGTCAGGAAGACCCTTTCCCCGAGGCCGTCCAGGGCGCGGGCCGCCTCCGGCAGGGAGCCGACCGGGTGCCAGTCGTCGCCGGACTCCGGGACCCAGCCGGGGCGGCGGAGGGCCAGCAGGGGAACATGGGCGGTGGCGGCCGCCCGGGCCGCGTTGAAGCTGATCCGCTCGGCGAAAGGATGGGTGGCGTCGATGACCGCGTCCACGGCGTGCGCGCGCACCCACTCCACGAGCCCCTCGGCGCCGCCGAACCCGCCGATCCGGACCTCCCCGGCCGGCAGCCGGGGCGCGGCGACGCGTCCGGCGAGCGAGCTGGTGACCCGTACCGTGCCGCCGTCCGTGCCGTGCAGGCGCTCGGCGAGGGCGCGGGCCTCGCTGGTCCCGCCGAGAATGAGTACGTGCACGGGAACCACGGGAGTCCCTTCGTGAGTGCGGGCGGCGGGCGGGACGCCCAACTCAAGCACACCGGTCTGCGGCCCGGCTGGACGACCGGTGCCTGCGCGACGGCGGCGACGACGGCCGCGTACACGGCGCTGCTGACCGGCGACTTCCCCGACCCGGTGACGATCACGCTGCCGAAGGGCCAGCGGCCCGCGTTCGCGCTCGCGGCGGAGGAGCTGTCCGGCGGCGCGGCGATGGCGGCGGTCGTGAAGGACGCGGGCGACGACCCGGACGTCACGCACGGCGCGCTGATCCGCTCGACGGTACGGCTCCTCCCGGCCGGCTCCGGCGTCGTCTTCAAGGCCGGTCCCGGCGTCGGTACGGTCACCCTGCCGGGCCTGCCCCTGGAGGTCGGCGAGCCCGCGATCAACCCGGTCCCGCGCCAGATGATGCGCGACCACGTGGCGGAGGTGGCGGCCGCGCACGGGGGCGGCGGCGACGTGGAGATCACGGTCTCCGTGGACCACGGCGAGGAGATCGCCCGCTCCACGTGGAACCCGCGGATCGGGATCCTGGGCGGCCTGTCGATCCTGGGCACGACGGGCGTGGTCGTCCCGTACTCCTGCTCGGCGTGGATCGACTCGATCCGCCGGGGCGTGGACGTGGCGCGCGCGGCGGGCCTGACGCACGTGGCGGGGTGCACCGGCTCCACCTCGGAGAAGACGGTGGCGACGCTCTACGACCTCCCGGAGATCGCCCTGCTCGACATGGGCGACTTCGCAGGCGCGGTCCTGAAGTACATCCGCCGCCACCCGGTCGACCGCCTCACGATCTGCGGCGGCTTCGCCAAGCTCTCCAAGCTGGCCGCGGGCCACCTGGACCTCCACTCCGCCCGCTCCCAGGTCGACAAGTCCTTCCTCGCCGACCTGGCCCGCACGGGCGGCGCGTCCGACGCCCTGGCCGAGGAGATCGCCGCCGCCAACACCGGCCTCGCGGCCCTCCGCCTCTGCGAAGCCGCCGGCGTCCCCCTGGGCGACCTGGTGGCCACCCGCTCCCGCGACGAGGCCCTCGCGGTCCTCCGCGGCGCCCCGGTCACGGTCGACATCGTCTGCATCGACCGTGCGGGCACCGTCGTGGGCCGCTCGGCGCCGGCGGGACCGATCCGCGGCTGACATGCGGCCCCATCCGCTCGAACCTAGGCTTGCCAGGACAGAAGGACAGAAGGGTAGAAACCCTGCTGAACCCTACTGAAAGGGAGTCCCATGTCGAAGCGTGGCAACAAGAGGCGGGCGCGCAAGAAGAAGAAGGCCAACCACGGCAAGCGGCCCAACACCTGAACCGCCCGCCGAATCGACGCCCCACGGAGGCCGGGTCCCGTCACGGACCCGGCCTCCGCAGGTTCAGCAGGTGTGGCGGTCGCGGGACGGGTCGTAGAGGTGGCTGTCGCGGAACTGGGAGGCCGCGAGGGTGCGGCCGACCAGGATCACCGCCGTCTTCGTGATCCCCGCCGCCTTCGTCTGCTCCGCGATGTCCGCCAGGGTGCCCCGCAGCACGACCTCGTCCGGGCGGCTGGCCATCGCCACGACCGCGGCCGGGCAGTCCGTGCCGTAGTGCGGCTCCAGTTCGGCGACGACCCGGTCGACGTAGCGGGCCGCCAGGTGGAGGACGAGCAGGGCGCCGCTGCGGCCGAGGGTCGCCAGGTCCTCGCCCTCCGGCATCGGGGTCGCCTGCTGGGCGATCCGGGTGAGGATCACCGTCTGGCCGACCGTCGGGACCGTCAGCTCGCGCTTGAGCGCGGCCGCGGCCGCCGCGAAGGCCGGGACGCCCGGCACGACCTCGTACGGGATGTCGAGCGCGTCGAGCCGCCGCATCTGCTCCGCCACCGCGCTGAAGACGGACGGGTCGCCCGAGTGCAGCCGCGCCACGTCCTGGCCCGCCTCGTGGGCGCGGACGAACTCCGCCTCGATCCGGTCCAGGTCCAGGTCCGCCGTGTCCACCAGGCGCGCGTCCGGCGGGCACTCGGCGAGCAGCTCGCGCGGCACCAGGGAGCCCGCGTACAGGCACACCCCGCAGGACGCCAGCGTGCGGGCGCCCCGCAGCGTGATCAGGTCGGCCGCACCCGGGCCCGCGCCGATGAAGTAGACGGTCATGCTCCAGCTCCTGCTTTCGTTACGGACCACTGCGTGACCGGCATCGCCTGCCGCCAGCCGGTGAAACCGCCCACCGGGACGGCCTGCGCGACGGCCAGCCTGACCAGCTCCCCGCCGTGCTCGCCGTACCACCGCGCGAGCAGCGCCTCGGACTCCAGCGTCACGGTGTTCGCGACCAGCCTCCCGCCCGCCGGCAGCGCCGCCCAGCAGGCGTCGAGCAGGCCGGGGGCCGTCAGGCCGCCGCCGATGAAGATCGCGTCCGGGGTCGGGAGGTCGGCGAGACCCCCCGGTGCCGCCGCCGTGACGACACCGAGCGCCGGGACGCCGAGCGCGGCGGCGTTGCGCGCGATCCGCTCCGCCCGCACCGGGTCCTTCTCCACCGCCACCGCCCGGCAGGAACGGTCCGTACGCATCCACTCGATGCCGATCGAGCCCGAGCCGCCGCCGATGTCCCAGAGCAGCTCCCCGGGCGCGGGCGCGAGCGCGGCGAGCGTCGCCGCGCGGACGTACCGCTTGGTGAGCTGGCCGTCGTGCTCGTACGCCTCGTCCGGCAGACCGGGTACGGCGCCGAGTCGCAGCGCCCCGGGGGAACGGACGAGGTCGAGGGCGATCACGTTCAGGGGGTCCACCGGGCCCGCCTGCGGCCAGGTCTCGGCCGTGGCCTCGACCGTCCGCTCGCGGTCCGCGCCCAGCTGCTCCAGGACCCGCATCCGGGTCCCCCCGAAGCCCTTCTCCCGCAGCAGCCCCGCGACCTCGGCCGGAGTCGAGCCGTCCGCGCTGAGCACGAGGAGCCTGCGGCCGTCGTGCAGGGCGGCGGAGAGCCCGGCGAGGGGCCGGCCCACCAGCGAGACGGTCTCCACGGCCTCCCCGGCCCAGCCCAGGCGGGCGCAGGCGTACGAGACGGAGGAGGGGTGCGGCAGGACGTGCAGGCGCTCGGCGCCCACCGTCTCGGCGAGCGTGCGCCCGATCCCGTAGAACGTGGGGTCCCCGCTCGCGAGCACGGCGACGGAGCGGCCCTCGTGGGCGGCGAGGAGGCCCGGCACGGCGGGCCGCAGCGGCGAGGGCCAGGCGACCCGCTCACCTGGGCACTCGGCGGCGGGCAGCAGATCGAGCTGGCGGGGGCCGCCGATCAGGGCCTCGGCGGCGCCGAGGACGCGGCGGGACCGTGCGGGAAGGCCGTCCCAGCCGTCCGCGCCGATCCCGACGACCGATATCGCGGCCGGTGGGGCTGGGGGAACGGTGCTCACGTCGGCGAACTCTACGGGAGCCCCGGCGAGCCCCTGCGGGCCCCCGCGGGCGCCGACGGCCCAGGTATACGGATAGCTATCCGGTACGGTGGAGGCGGCCAGGAACCTCGCGGAATACGCGACCCGGGTGCATGGTTCGACATGATGGTTTAAGATTCAACCAACAGCCCCACAGAAGCGCCCCAGCGAGAGGTGAGCACGATGCAGTTCGGGATCTTCACCGTCGGCGACGTGACGACCGACCCCACCACCGGCCGCACCCAGACCGAGCACGAGCGGATCAAGAACACCGTCGCCATCGCGCTCAAGGCCGAGGAGGTCGGGCTCGACGTCTTCGCGACCGGAGAGCACCACAACCCGCCCTTCGTGCCGTCCTCCCCGACCACCCTCCTCGGGCACATCGCCGCGCGGACCGAGAACCTGACCCTCTCCACCTCCACCACGCTGATCACCACCAACGACCCGGTGAAGATCGCCGAGGACTACGCCACCCTCCAGCACCTCGCCGACGGCCGCGTGGACCTGATGATGGGCCGCGGCAACACCGGCCCCGTCTACCCGTGGTTCGGGCAGGACATCCGCCAGGGCATCCCGCTCGCCATCGAGAACTACGCGCTCCTCCACAGGCTGTGGAGGGAGGACGTGGTCGACTGGGAGGGCAAGTTCCGCACCGCCCTCCAGGGCTTCACCGCCACGCCCCGCCCGCTCGACGGCGTCCCGCCGTTCGTCTGGCACGGCTCCATCCGCTCCCCCGAGATCGCCGAGCAGGCCGCGTACTACGGCGACGGCTTCTTCGCGAACCACATCTTCTGGCCCAAGCAGCACACCGAGAAGATGGTCCGCCTCTACCGCCAGCGGTACGCGCACTACGGCCACGGCACCCCCGAGCAGGCCATCGTCGGCCTCGGCGGCCAGATCTTCATGCGCAAGAACTCCCAGGACGCCGTACGGGAGTTCCGCCCGTACTTCGACAACGCGCCGGTCTACGGCCACGGCCCCTCCCTGGAGGAGTTCACCCGCGAGACGCCGCTGACCGTCGGCTCCCCGCAGGAGGTCATCGAACGCACCCTGTCCTTCCGGGAGTACGTCGGCGACTACCAGCGCCAGCTCTTCCTGGTCGACCACGCCGGCCTGCCCCTGAAGACCGTCCTGGAGCAGCTCGACCTCCTCGGCGAGGAAGTCGTCCCGGTGCTCCGCAAGGAGTTCGCCAACCTGCGGCCCGCCGGTGTCCCGGAGACCGCCCCGCTCCACCCCGCCGTACAGCAGTCGCAGCAGCAGCAGAAGCAGCAGGAGGCCTGACCCATGCAGACCCTGAAGCTGGTCGCCGTGTCCGCCGGACTCAGCGCACCCTCCTCCACCCGGCTGCTCGCCGACCGCCTCGCCAAGGCGGCCGAGCAGCGGCTGATCGAGCAGGAGTACGTCGTCGAGGTCCAGGTGGTCGAACTGCGCGACCTCGCCGTCGACATCGCGAAGAACTTCGTGACCGGCTTCCCCTCGGGGCAGCTCCAGGAGGCCCTCGACGCGGTGACCGGCGCCGACGGGGTGATCGCGGTGACCCCCGTCTTCACCGCCTCGTACAGCGGTCTGTTCAAGTCCTTCTTCGACCTGATCGACCCGGCCGCGCTCACCGGCAAGCCCGTCCTCGTCGGCGCGACCGGCGGCACCGCCCGGCACTCCCTCGTCCTCGACCACGCGCTGCGCCCGCTCTTCGCCTATCTGCGGGCCCTCGTCGTCCCGACCGCTGTCTACGCGGCCTCGGAGGACTGGGGTTCCGGCGGCGACGAGTGGACGGACGGCCTGCCGTCCCGGATCGCCCGCGCCGGGCACGAACTCGCCGACCTGGTCGCGGCCCGGGGCCCGGCCGGCGACGCGGACGACGACGAGGTCGTCCCCTTCGAGCGGCAGCTCGCCGACCTGCGCCTGGATTGAGCGTCTTTGTTACGTTGGGGGCGTCGGGGGCTGATGCGCCGTACAACGAACGGAGATCGACATGGCCGGCAGGATCGTGGTGGGCGTCGACGGTTCGGAGCCGTCCCTGAAGGCGCTGCGGTGGGCGGCCGGGCAGGCCGCCCTCACCGGGGACGAGCTCCAGGCGGTGACCGGCTGGGAGTACCCGGCGTCCTGGGCGACGCTCATGCCCGGAGTGCCGCCGGAGTTCGACCCGGAGCGGCTCGCGAAGGAGATCCTGGACCAGTCCCTGGCCGAGGCGCTCGCCCCGGACATCGCCGCGACGGTCACCCGCACGGTCGTCAGCGGCAACCCGGCGCAGGCCCTGATCGACCAGGCCAAGGGCGCCTCCCTGCTTGTCGTCGGCGACCGCGGCTACGCGGGCTTCAAGGCGGCGGTCCTGGGCTCCGTCTCCACCAACGTGGCCCAGCACGCGCCGTGTCCGGTGGTCGTGGTCCGGGGCGAGCAGCCCTGAGAAGTCGCGGGCGCGGGTGACGGGTTTGCCGTGCGGCGCGGGCGCCGCGGGCGCATGATGCCCTCATGGACATCAAGCTGGAACTGATCGGCGTACCCGTCACCGACATCGACCGGGCCAAGGCCTTCTACGAGCAGGTGGGGTTCAACGCCGACCACGACATCCCGGTCAGCGACGACATCCGCTTCGTCCAGATGACCCCGCCGGGATCGGCCTGCTCGATCGCCTTCGGCAAGGGCATCACGGAGATGGCGCCGGGCTCCCTCGACAACATGCAGGTCGTCGTCACCGACATCGAGGAGGCCCACGCCGACCTCACCGGGCGTGGCATCGAGGTCAGCCCGATCGACGACCAGCCGTGGGGCTCCTTCGTCTACTTCGCCGACCCGGACGGCAACCGCTGGGCGGTCCAGCAGACCACCCCGCGCCAGAAGTAGCTCACTTGCGGTTGTAGAGCCGCATCGTGATCGCGCCGAAGACCACCACGAGCAGCGCCGACCACCCGAGCGACCAGGCGATGTCCGCCGCCGGCCAGTTCCCGGCCATCAACTCCCGTACCGCCGATGCCAGATGCGACACCGGGCTGTTGTTCACGAAGGCCTGCAGCCAGCCGGGCATCGTCTTCGGGTCGACGAAGACGTTGGACAGGAACGTCAGCGGGAAGATCACCATCATGCTGACGCCCATGACGGACTTCTCGCTGCGCAGCAGCAGCCCGAACATGGTCCAGATCCACGAGAACGCGAACGAGAAGATCACGAGCAGCGCGACCCCGAGCAGCACGCCGACCACGCCGCCCTCCGCGCGGTAGCCGATGATCATGCCGACGGAGAGCATCACCGCCGAGGCGATCAGATAGCGCACCACGTCGCCGAGGAGATAGCCGACCATCGGCGCGGGCCGCCAGATCGGCAGCGTACGGAAGCGGTCGAAGACGCCCTTCTCGATGTCCGTGTTGACCGAGACACCGGTGTACATCGTGATCATCACGACGCTCATCACGAGGATGCCCGGCAGCAGGAACTGGATGTACGCCGAGACCGAGCCGGCCAGCGCGCCCCCGAAGAGGTACGTGTACATCAGCACCATCATGATCGGGAACGCCGTCACGTCGAACAGCTGCTCCGGCACGTGCTTGATCTTCAGCATGGCCCGCCAGCCGAAGGTCAGCGACGCGGAGAGCGCGCTCGGGCGCGGCGGGCGGGTCTGCCCGACGAGCAGCGCCGCGAGCTCGTCCGCCTTCGGGGCGACGAAGTCGAGGGTGTCGGTGGCCTGCGTGTCCTTGCCGGTGGTGACCGTGGTCATGCCGCCGTTCCTTTCGTGTCCGTCAGCGCCAGGAACACCTCGTCGAGGCTGGGCTGGCCGAGCCCGAAGTTGTCGACCGTGATGCCCGCCCGCGCCAGCTCCGACAGGGCCCGGGCGGCCTGCTCGGCGGCGCCCAGGTCCGTGCCGTGGCCGTTCACGGTGGCGGTGAGCGCGACCGGGTCGGGGTCGAGCTGCACGGTGGCCTTGAGGGCCTCCCGGAGGACCCGCTCGGCCTCCGGGCGCTGCTCGGGGTCCCGGAGCCGTACGTGCACCGAGCCCGAGCCGACGGACGCCTTCAGCTCGCCCTTCGTACCCTCCGCGATGACCTTGCCGTGGTCGATGACGGCGATACGGGAGGCCAGCTGGTCCGCCTCGTCCAGGTACTGGGTGGTGAGCAGGACCGTGGTGCCCTGGGCGACCACGGCGCGGACGATGTCCCAGACCTGGTTGCGGGAGCGCGGGTCGAGTCCGGTGGTCGGTTCGTCGAGGAAGAGCAGGTCGGGGGTGTTGAGGATGGACGCGGCGATGTCGATACGGCGCCGCATGCCGCCCGAGTAGTTCTTGATCTGCTTGTCGGCCGCCTCCGCGAGCCCGAACGCCTCCAGGAGCTGCGCGGAGCGTTCGCGGGCGGCGGGGCGGGTGTGGCCGAGGAGCCTGCCGAGCAGGACGAGGTTCTCGGTGCCGGTGAGGTCCTCGTCGACGGAGGCGTACTGGCCGGTGAGGCTGACGCGCCCGCGGACGGTGTCGGCGTCCTTGACGACGTCGTGGCCGAAGACGCTGGCCCGGCCCTCGTCGGGGCGCAGCAGGGTCGCGAGCATCTTGACGGCCGTGGTCTTGCCGGCGCCGTTGGGGCCGAGGACGCCGTAGACCGTGCCGGCCGGTACGCGCAGGTCGATCCCGTCGACGGCACGGTTCGTGCCGAAGACCTTGACCAGGCCCTCGGTCTCGATGGCGAGGTCGGTCATGCGCTGTCCCTCCCGCTGCCGGGTGCGGGGCCGCTTGCCGGGTGCGGGCCCGCTCCGACCAGTCTCCGACGGTTGCCGCCGGGATGCCAGGGGGAACGCGTGTGCGTCACGGCGAGGCGCAGTATTCGGGCGGGCGCGTCACCCCTGACCGGGGGCGCCGCACTGGGCGGGGCGGCCGGGCTCTTCGCGCCGACGGCCTAGGGCTCGTGCGTGTAGATGAGATAGAACGCGGAGACGCCGATGGCCGCCCCCACGATCAGGCCGAGGATCACCGAGGAGAAGATGCTCGCGTCGGACAGGCTGAACAGGAAGCCGATCGCGCAGCCGGCGAGCGCCCCCCAGGCCGCCGCGCGCACTTCGCGGAACAGGCCGCGGCCCCACGTCCTCAGCGCGTACACACCCCCCGCGAGGACGACCCCGCAGACCACTCCGAGCAGGACCTCGCCCCAGGTGATGACGCCTCCGGAGCGCTGGATCGCGGCGGCGTAGATGCCGTAGGCGAGGCCCAGCGTCATGGGCAGGACCAGGCCGTGGGTGCTGAACTGCCGTCGCGTCGGTACCGCTGCGTGTGCGGCCATGGCAGGCGCTCCTTCGTTCTCGCCCCCTCACCCTCAAGGGCACACCCGGAGCGCCCGCCCCCGCAACCGGACGGCTCAGCTCACCGGCCACACCGCGACCGCGTCGATCTCGAAGAGCATCCCGGGCAGCGCGAGCGCGGCGACCCCGCTGAGCGTCTGCGCGGGCAGCCGCTCGCCGAACGCCCCGTGCAGCGCCTTGCCGAGCACCTCCAGCTTCGCGAGGTCGTGATCGACGATGTACGAGCCGAGCCGCACGACGTGCTCGAAGCCGAGCCCGGCGCCTTCGAGGGCGAGCCGGAGGTTGGTGAACGCCAGCTCGACCTGGGCGGCGAAGTCCCCGGGGACGGGGGAGCCGCTCGCGTCGGATGCGTACTGGCCGCCGATGAAGACGAGTTCGCCGGGCGCGGAGACGGCGTGGCTGTAGCCGAAGGGGGACGGGTCGTGGAGGGTGCCGGGGTTGGTGATGGTGCGCCGGTCGGTGGCCGCAGTGGTGGTCGTGGCGGCGTGGGTCTCGGTGCTCATGGGGTGTGCTTCCTTCCGGAGAGTACGGCCGTCAGGCAGGCGGCCAGGGTGAGCGCGGCGCCCGTGGAGAGGACCGCGGTGTACGTGGTCGCGTCGGTGATCAGCCCGCCGAGGAGGGCGCCGAGCGCGAGGGAGAGACAGAAGACGCTGACGTAGAGGCCGGTCGCGTTCTCCACGTCCTCGGGCGCGGCGACGGCCATGAACCAGGACTGCAGCCCGACGGAGACCCCGCCGTACGCGAGCCCCCACAGGATCAGCAGGGCCGCGCCGGCCGGGGGCGTACCGCCCACGAGGGCGAGGGCGAGGAGCGCGAGGGTCAGCCCCGCGCCGAGGGCGGCGAGGGTACGGAGCGGGGAGCGGGCGGCCCGGGGGCCGGTGAGGAAGTTCCCGACGACTCCCGCGGCCCCGTAGCCGAGGAGGAGCGGCCCGACGAACCGCTCGGGCACGTGGGCGTGTTCGACGAGGACGGGCCGTACGAAGGAGTACGCGAGGAAGTGCCCGGTCACGAGGAGGAGAGTGAGCAGCAGGCCGAGGCGGACCCGCGCGTGCCGGCGCGGCAGGTCCCACAGCCTCGGGGCGCGTGCCCTTCGGCTCCCCGGCAGGGCGGGCAGCAGCGTCGCCAGTGCTCCCGTCGCCGCCAAGGCCACCACCCCCACCCCGGCGAACGCCCCTCGCCAGCCGGTCCATTCCGCCACCGCCGTGGCCGCCGGTACGCCGAGCACGGAGGCGGCCGAGACCCCGCCGAAGATCACGGCCGTGGCCCGGCCCACCCCGGCGGCCGGCACGAGCCGGGGCGCGAGGGCGCCCGCGAGGGCCCAGAAGCCGCCGATGGCGACCCCGAGCAGGGCGCGCGCGACGAGCACGGGCGCGATGTGCCCGGCGAGGGCGGTCCCCAGGTTCGCGACGGCCACCAGGGCCATCAGCAGGACCAGGACGGTCCGCCGGTCGGCCCCGGCGGCGCGCTGGGCGATCAACGGGGCGGAGACCGCGGCCACGAGCCCCGGGACGGTCACCATGAGGCCCGCCGTACCGGCGGAGACCCCGAGGTCGGCCGCGACCGGTGTGAGCAGGCCGACGGGCAGCAGCTCCGCCGTCATGACGGTGAAGATGCCGAGCGTGACCGCCCCGACCCGGAGCCGCCCGGACCGGGCCCGGCGGCCATCCTCCTTAACCTGGATATCTAACATCCAGAATAACCCCCTCAAAGAGGCCGGCGCCCAGGCGTCGGCTCGAATCTCAGACGTTCGCGAACCAGCGGCGGATGCGGTCCTGGGCCGACGGCGCCTGGCGTTCCGCCTGTTGCCGTACGTCGTCCAGCGTGCGGGCCGCCAGTTCGCGGCGCCAGGCCAGCTCCGCGGCGCCCATCGCGCCCGCGATCGCGCACTCGGCGGCGTACGTGTCCGCCGGGCCCGCGCCCGGGCCCTGTTGCCGGATCTCGCCGCAGCGGAACGCCTCGTCCGGGCCCTCGATCGCCGTGACGACGTCCATCAGGGTGATCCGGTCCAGCGGTCGCGCCAGCCGGAAGCCGCCCTTGGGCCCGGAGGTGGAGCTGAGGATGCCGGCCCGGGTGAGCGCCTGGAGCTGCTTGTTGAGATAGGCCGCGGGCAGCTCGTGGTACGCGGCGAGACGCGCCGCCGTCACCGCCCGGTCCGGTCCGATCCAGGCGAGGTTGAGACAGCTGTGCAGCGCCCACTCGACGCCCTCGTTCATCCTCATATCCTGGATATTAGATGTCCAGGATCACTTCCGCAACCCGAATGGGTCGTCCCGCAAGCCGGATCGATCCCCCGCTCACTCCCGCCGCTGCCCGCTCCCGTCCGGACCCCGCTCCACCAGCTCCGCGAGGCGCGCGAGCGCCCCCGCCAGGACCGGGAGCGGCGGCGACGCGAGGCCCACGCGGACCGCGTCCGCCGCGCCCCGCGCGAGCCCGCGCCGCGAGGTCGGCCCTCCGCCCCCGCGCCCGTCGACCGCGAACGACGGGCCCGGGGTCAGGGCGATGCCCCGCTCCGCCGCCGCGGCAGTGAAGGTCTCCGCGCGCCAGGGCGGCGGCAGCTCCCACCAGCAGTAGTAGGCGTGCGGCGAGGTACGGATCCGGTACGCGCCCAAGTGCCGCCGGACCAGGGCGTGCCGGGCCGCCGCGTCCGCGCGCTTCGCCGCCACGAGCGCGTCGACCGTGCCGTCCGCCGCCCACCGGGTCGCCGCCGCGAGCGCCAGCCCGCCCGCCGTCCACGCGCCCGAGCGCAGTGCCCGCGCGAGGTCCTCGACTGATACCGAGGAGCCCGGGTCCTCCGGCGCGACCAGGTGGCCGACGGTGAGCCCGGGCGCGAGGCGCTTGGAGAGGCTGTCAACGAGCACCACCCGCTCCGGGGCGTGCGCGGCGAGCGGCGCGGGGGCGTCCGGGACGAGGAAGGCCCAGGTGGTGTCCTCGATCGCGGTCAGCCCCGACTCCCGCAGGACGTCCGCCAGTTCGGCCCGTCGCCCCGGACTCGCCGTCAGGGAGAGCGGGTTGTGCAGGGTCGGCTGGACGTACACGGCGGAGAGCGGGCCCGCGCGGTGGGCCGCCGCGAGGGCGTCCGGGCGCATCCCCTCCCCGTCGAGCCCGATCGGCACGAGCCGTACCCCGAGCCGCTCCGCCACCGTCTTGACCAGCGGATACGTCAACGCCTCGATGCCCAGCGCGCCGCCCGGCGGCACAAGGGCGGAGAGCGCCGCCGCGATGGCCTGGCGGCCGTTGCCCGCGAAGAGCACCCGGTCGGGGTCCGGCGCCCAGCCCGGCCGCGCGAGCACCCGCGCGGCGGCGGCCCGCGCCTCCGGCGTGCCGGTGGCCGCCGCGGGACGGCCGGTCTGCTCGCCCAGGACGTCGGCGCGGGCGAGCGCGGTGAGCGCCCGCGCCATCAGCTCCGACTGGCCTTCCGCCACCGGGTAGTTGAGCTGGAGGTCGACCGGCGCGTCCCCGGTCGCCTCGGCGAGCGCGAGGGCGGCGCCCGGCGGCGGCGGAGCCGCCCGTACGAACGTCCCGCGCCCCACCTCGCCGACGACCAGACCGCGCCGCGCGAGCTCTCCGTACACCCGGATCGCCGTGGAGTTGGCGATCCGGTGACGGCGCGCGAGCACGCGCTGCGGGGGCAGCCGGTCGCCCGGGCGCAGCCGCCCGTCCGCGATCCGCCGCGCGAACAGATCGGCGATCCGCCGGTACTCCTCCACCGGTATGCCTCCCACGCAGTTGGCTCATTGCACCGAGAGCAAAGGATCTCATTGCACCGAGCAGGAGCCCCTGCCTAGCCTCTGACCATGCCTTCCGCAGAGATCAACGGACTCACGATCGGCTACGAGGACCGGGGCACGGGCCCCGCGCTCGTCCTGGTCCACGGCCATCCCTTCGACCGCTCGATGTGGCGGCACCAGATCGACCGCTTCTCGGCCACCCACCGGGTCGTCGCCCCCGACCTGCGCGGCTACGGCGCCACCACCGTCGTCCCCGGCACCACCCCGCTCTCCGTCTTCGCCGGTGACCTCGCCGCGCTCCTGGACCACCTGGGCGTCGAGGAGTTCGTCCTCGGCGGGCTCTCCATGGGCGGCCAGATCGTCATGGAGTGCTACCGCCTCTTCCCCGGCCGGATCCGGGGCCTGGTCCTCGCCGACACCTTCCCCGCCGCCGAGACCGAGGAGGGCAGGGCCGGCCGGTACGCGATGGCCGAGCGGCTCGTCCGGGAGGGCATGCGGGGGTACGCGGACGAGGTCCTGGACCGGATGGTCGCCCCGTACAACACGCACGCCGCGCCCCCCGTCCACCGGATGATGCTCTCCACCGACCCGGAGGGCGCGGCGGCGGCCTTGCGCGGCCGCGCCGAGCGCCCCGACTACCGCGCGCTGCTCTCCACCGTCTCCGTACCGGCCCTGGTCGTGGTCGGCCGGGACGACGCGTTCACGCCGGTCGCGGACGCGGAGGCGATGCACGCCGCGCTGCCGCACTCCACGCTCGTGGTCGTCGAGCGGGCGGCGCACATGCCGAATCTGGAGCGGCCGGAGGAGTTCGACGCGGCGCTCGCGACCTTCCTCGCTTCACTCGTTCGGCCCAACTGAACAGGTCGCTCGCGGGAGGGCGCCCGGACGATGAGCCCATGAGCCAGAACACCGCACCTCCCCGCAGCCAGAACACCGGTACCAGCTCGGCCTGGGCATCCGGCGGCACCATGTTCGCCGGTGTCCTCATGCTGGTCATCGGTGTCCTGGACATCCTCCAGGGCATCGCCGCGATCGCCGAGGACGACGTCTACCAGCGCGTCGGCGACTACGTCTTCAAGTGGGACCTGACCGGCTGGGGCTGGGTCCATCTGATCCTCGGCATCCTTGTCGCCGCCGCCGGCGCCGGAATCCTCAAGGGCTCCGAGTGGGGGCGGGTGGGCGGCATCACGCTGGTCTCCCTGAACGTCATCGCCCAGTTCATGTTCCTGCCGTACCACCCGTGGTGGGCGCTGTTCTCCATGGCCATCTCGATCTTCGTGATCTGGGCCCTGGCCACGGACGACACCTCCTTCGGCAAGGACCGGGTGTGACCCCGACCCCCACCCGTACGCGGGCGATCGCCGCCACCGCCGCCGCCCTCCTCGCCCTGGCCGTCACCGGCTGCACCGAGGAGAACAAGCAGAAGGCGGGCGACATCGTCTCCTCGGCGACGGCGGCCGTGGCCTCGGCCGCCGAGGAGAAGATGAACGAGGTCAAGGACGGGGTCAACGCCACCGAAGAGGTGAAGGCGGGCCCCACCAAGACGGACGGCGACCGGACCACGGCCGAGATCACCGCGACCAACCCGCAGGACAAGAACGCCGACTACACCGTCATGGTCAACTTCCGTGACGGCGGCGGGAATCTGCTCGACGCCGTCGTCCTGAACATCGACGGGGTCGAGCCGGGGAAGTCCAAGACCGGTACGGCGCGCAGCAACCGCACCCTGTCGGGCACGACGACGGCCGAGGTGGCCCAGGCGCTGCGACACTGACGGAGTGGAGCAACTCCTGGCAGCTCACCCGTCCTCCGTGCCCGAACCCGCCCCGACGACCCCCCGGCCCAGGCGCCGCATCGCCGCCTGGGCCGCCGGTCTGCTGGTGGCCGTGCCGACGGTGGTCACCGGCTGCCGGCTCCTCGACACCGACGCCCTGACGCCCGTACCGCAGGCGCTGTCGTTCCTGCCCTGGCTCACCGTCCCGGCCGCCCTCGCGGCCCTGCTCGCCCTGGCGGCCCGGCGCCGCCTCCTGGCCGCCTGGTCGGTGCTCGTCCTCCTGGTGACCGCCTGGTTCACGCTCCCGTACGGCCCGGCCACCACGACCGCGCGCGGCCCGGTCGTCGAGCGGCTGCGGGTGCTCGCGGCGAACGTCGAGTTCGGCGAGGCGACGGACGCGCTCGTCGAGGCGGCCCGGCGGGAGCGGCCCCAGGTCGTCTACGTCTCCGAGTGCGACCCCGCGTGCGTCGCCACCCTCGCCTCCAGCCTCTCGACGGCTCTCCCGCACCGGGCCGTCGTGGACGGCGCGGGCTCGACGGGCTCGGTGATCCTCAGCGCGTACCCGCTGACCGCCCGGCCCCCGATCCCGGCCGCGATGGGCATGCCGGGCGCCACCGCCACGATCGGCGGCCGGAGCGTCGAACTGCGCCTCGCGCACCCGCTGCCGCCGATCCCCCGGCAGGTCGAGGCGTGGCAGCGCGAGCTCGGGCGGGTGGCGGACTTCGCGGGCGCCGCGCACCGCGCGGGCGGCCCGGTGCTCCTCGCCGGCGACTTCAACGCCTCCCAGGACCACGCCGCCTTCCGCGCCGTCCTCGACACGGGCCGGCTCCACGACGCGGCCCGGCTCGCGGGCGCCGCCCGGACCCCGACCTGGCCGCGCGAGCTGGCCCTGCCGCCGTACGTCCAGATCGACCATGTGCTGGTCAGCGGCGACTTCCGGGTGCGCGGCGCCCGCTTCCTGGACCTGCGGGGCTCGGACCACCGGGCCGTCCTGACCGATCTCGACCTGCATGCGGGCCGCTGATCGGCCACGCTGGACTGTATGGACCACATGCACGACGACCAGCAGATCCTGGCGAACATCGGCAGCCTCGTCGAGGAGGAGCGGGCGCTGCGGCAGCGGATGGGCGGCCTCCTCCCGGAGGAGCTGACCCGCCTCGCCGAGCTGGAGGTGCAACTGGACCAGGCGTGGGACCTGTTGCGCCAGCGCCGCGCGAAGGCGGAGTTCGGCGAGGACCCGGACACGGCCGCCGTACGCCCGGCGGCGGAGGTGGAGGGGTACCGCAACTGACGGCCCAACTCGGGGCGAACCCCCCTAACCCGCGCACCGCCCGCGTACCGTGACCCCATGGCACGCCCCGGACGCCTCACCCCGCCCACCTGGCTCACCGCAGGGCTGCGGCCCGCGCCCGCGCCGATTCCGTGGGCCGCCGTCGCCCGTGCCTCCGTCGCCCTGTCCGCGCCGCTCGCCGTGGGCCTCGCCGTCGACGAGCCCGTCTACGGGGCCCTGGTCTCCATGGGCGCCCTCTCCGGGGTCATCGGGGACACCGCCGACGCGTACCGGATGCGGTTCTACAACATCGCCGTCCCCCAGCTCTTCGGCGCCCTCGGCGTCACCCTCGGCAGCCTCGTCTACGGCTACGGCTGGCCGGCCGTCGTCGTGCTCACGCTCATCGCGCTCGTCTCCGGAATGATCTCCTCGATCGGCGCGGTCGCCTCCGTGTCCGGCCTTCTCCTGCTCCTCAACGCGGTCGTCGGCGCCGGGCTCCCGATGCCCGAGCCCTGGTGGAAGCCGCCGCTCCTGCTGGCCCTCGGCGGGTGCGTCGTCCTCGTCCTGACCCTGCTCGGCTGGCCGCTGCGCGGCCTCGCCCCCGAGCGGACCGCCGTCGCGGGCACCTACCGGGCCGTGGCCGACGTCCTCGAAGCCACCGGGACGACATCCGCGTACGAGGAGCGGCGCCAGGCCGTCACCACCTCGCTCAACCAGGCGTACGACCTCGTCCTCGCCCGCCGCGCCCGCGAGCACGGCCGCGCGCCGATTCTCGTCCGGCTGCTCGCCCAGCTCAACGCCGTCATCCCGCTCGTGGAGGCCGCCCCGGCCGCGCACATCGCCGCCGTCCGCTTCCACCGCCCCCTGCCGCCCGCGATCCCGGCCGCCGTGCGCGACCTCGCCGACGCCGTCGAGGAGGGCCGCACCGGCACCCCCGTCCTGGACCTCCCCCAGGCGAGCCGGCCCGCCGAGAAGGCCGTCGACCACGCCCTGCGCCACGCGGCGACCGTCGTCCACAGCGCGGAGCCGAACCCGTACAACGTGGACGACCGGCTCGGCCGGCCCGCCGCCCTGCGGGTGCGGGTCCGCCGGGTCGCCCGGGGCGTGCTGTTCTCCGAGGCCTCCTGGCGGTACGGGCTGCGGCTCGCGCTCTGCATCGGCCTCGCCCAGGCGCTGGTCTCGCTGATCGACGTGCCCCGCTCGTACTGGGTCGCGCTCACCGTCACCTTCGTCATGAAGCCCGACTTCGGCTCCGTCTTCTCCCGGGCCGTGCTGCGCGCGTTCGGTACGGCCATCGGCCTCGTCACCGCCGCGCTCGTCCTCGCCGAGGTGCCGCGCGGCTGGTGGGACGTGCCGGTGATGTTCGTGCTCGCCGGGCTGATCCCCGCCTTCTCCGCGAAGGGGTACGCCTTCCAGACCGCGGCGATCACCCCCGTCATCCTGCTGCTCTCCGACCTCCTCAACCAACAGGGCTTCGACCTGGTCCTGCCCCGGCTCTACGACTCCCTCATCGGCTGCGGGATCGCGCTGATCGCCGGCTACCTCCTCTGGCCCGAGTCCTGGCACAGCCGCATCGGCGACCGCCTCGCCGACTCGGTCGCCGACACCGCCGCGTACGTGGCCCAGGCGTTCTGCGCGCCCGAGGAGGAGGACCCGGGCGCCCGGGTGCGGGCCCGGCGCAAGCTCTACCGCGATCTGTCGGCCGTACGCTCCGAGTTCCAGCGCGCCCTCACCGAACCGCCGCCGACCGGCACGGTCGCCTCCGCCTGGTGGCCGCTGGTCGTCGCCGTGGAACGGATTGTCGACGCGACGACCGCCGCCCGGGTCCGCGTGAACCACGGCGCGCCGCCGCCCGACCCGGCGGAAGTGGAAGCCGTGGAGCAGCAGTTGCGGGAGCTCGCGGACGGACTGCGCGGCACGGACGTGCTGGTGGAGGTACGGGCCGAACTCACCGGCGACGAGGAGGGGGCGCTGGCGCCCCTGCGCCAGGAGGTGAGCGCGGCGCGAGCCATTGCCACGCCCCGCGCGGCGGCCCAGTGAGCCGGAGGGGATCGGCCGCTCCTCCCCTTCCAAGATCGGCCCAAACGCCCCTGCGGGGGCGCACGGATGCCCTTACCGGCGGTCACTGAACGGAACCCTCCATGCCGCCGTTACCGGAATCCCTCGGGGCGACTACGATGCGCTCGATTCACCTTGATCCGTGCCCGAACCGGCGAACAACTCACGCGACGAGCACGGTCACTTCGTCCTGCACCGCTCCCGTGCCCCCCAAGGACATCCGCCATGCGCACCACCACCGGCAGAGGGCTCCAGCCCAATGTCCTCGGGACCTTCGACACCATCGTCATGGCCGTCGCCGGCAGTGCGCCCGCCTACTCCCTGGCCGCCACCACGGCCGTGCTCTTCGGCGCGGTCGGCCTGGCGGGCCCCGCGGCGCTGCTGTACTGCGCGATCCCGATGCTCGGCATCGTCCTCGCCTACGCGCGCCTGGGCCGGATCGACGTCAACGCGGGCGCCGGATACTCCTGGGTGGGCCGTACGCTCCACCCCTTCCTCGGCTTCCTCTCCGGCTGGGCCCTCGTCGTCTCCGCGACCGTGTTCATGGTCGCCGGTTCGCTGCCCGCCGGGGCCCTGACGCTCTCCCTGATCGACCCCGCGCTCGCCGACAACACCCCGCTCGCCGCCGCCGTCGGCGCGGGCTGGTTCGTGATGATGCTGCTCGTCGTCCTGGGCGGGGCCCGGCTCACCGTACGGGCCCAACTGCTCATGTCGGGCGTCGAGCTGCTGATCCTCGTCGCGTTCATCCTGGCCGCCCTGGTGCACCGGGGGCACGCGACCGCGTTCGACTGGTCCTGGCTCGGCTTCGGCCACTTCGACGGCCCGGCGGGTTTCGCCTCGGGCGCGCTGATCGCCGCCTTCTACTACTGGGGCTGGGACGTCACCAGCAACCTCAGCGAGGAGACCCGCGACAGCCGCCGTACGGCCGGGCTCGCGGCGCTCGTCGGCGTCGGCGTCGTCTTCCTGCTCTTCGAGGCGTTCACGATCGCGGTCAACGTGCTCCTGACCTCCGACCAGATCCAGCAGGGCGGCGCGAACGTGCTCGCCGTCCTGGGCCAGGAGATCTGGCCGGGCGTCGGCGGAAAGCTGCTGGTGGTGGCGGTGCTGTTGTCGACGGTCGCCACCCTCGAGACCACTCTCATCCAGGTGACCCGCTCGCTCTTCGCGATGGGCCGCGACCGCACGATGCCGACCGCGCTCGGCACCGTGCACCCCCGCTGGAACACCCCGTGGGTCGCGATCGCCGCCGTCGGCGGCGCCGCGCTGCTGATGTTCTGCGCGGCGGCGGCCGCCGGTTCGATGAGCCGGATCCTGCGCGACGCGGTCTCCGCGATCGGCCTCCTCATCGCGTTCTACTACGCGCTCGCGGGCCTCGCGGCGGTCGTCGCGTACCGGAAGATGCTCCTGACGTCCGTACGGAACTTCGTGATCGGCGGCGTCTGGCCGATGCTCGGCTCGGCGTTCATGCTGTGGGCCTTCGTCGAGTCCCTCGGCGAACTGTCCACGACGGCCCGGGTGGTGGGCCTCGGCGGCCTGCTCGTGGGCCTGGTGCCGATGCTCGTGTACTGGCGCCGGGGCAGCGCGTACTACCGCCCGGCCCGACTCGACGCGGCACGGGCCCTGGCGGCGGCGGAACCCTTCGCGCCGAGCACACCGAGGGCGCGCAGGGCGGACGAATCGCTGTCGACGGACTTCTGACACGACGGAGTTCCGGGGGCGAAGCAACGCCAGCCCCGACTTCCGCCTCCTGCCTACTGACGACTGGCACCTGACTCCCGTCCCCCGATTCCTGGCTTCTGACTTCTTCCGACTTCCGAGGGAGGACCTGGATGGCCGCACTCCGCCGATCGGCGCGCTCGGCACGCTCGGCACGCTTCACGCCCGTCTTCGACCCCGACTTCGGCGACCGGGCGCTGACCGTGGCGCGGCACGACATCGTCATCGGCCGCTGGCAAGGCGTACGGGACCTGCTGCGGGAGACGGGCGAGGACTGGGCGCGCCGGACGCACCGGGTACGGCTTCTCGCGCACGCGGCGGCGGGCAGTTCGGCGGTCGAGTCGTGGCGGGCGGCCGAGCCGGACAGCCCGGACGCGGCGGTGCTGCGGGCGGCGACCGAGGTGGTACGGATCTTCGACACGGCGATCGCGGCCGGTCGGGGCACGGTCGTGGACCGAGGCCGGGTCGACGCGACGGTCGACGCGTGCCTGCGGGCGGCGGAGGCGGCGCCGGCCGACCCGATGCCGTGGGTCTCGCTGCTCTCAGTGGCGCGGCTGTACGAGGGCGGGGTGACGCGGCGGCAACTGCGGCAGTGGTTCGACGAGTTGCGGCACCGGGACCCGTACAACACCGAGGGTCACGCGCAGGTGATGCGGTACCTGTCGGCGCGCTGGCACGGCACGCACGGGGCGATGTACGACTTCGCGCGGGACGCGGCGGGCGTGGCGCCGCCCGGTTCGCCGCTGCCGGTCCTGGTGCAGGTGGCGCGGGTGGAGGAGTACCGCTACATCGCGGACGGGGCGCTGGGGCGGGGCCCGGTGCGCGGGTTCGACCAGCACTGGAAGCACGAGCTGGCGGTGGACGAGCTGCGCCGCACGCACCAGCGCTGGATCGGCGGCCGGGAGCAGGGCACGGAGGTGGCACCGGAGGAGGTGCCGGACCTCAACTACCTGGCCCATGCGGCCTGTTATGCCGGCCAGGTGGAGGTCGCGCGGGAGGTCCTCGGGATGCTCGGGACGCGGGCGGCGTGGGTGCCGTGGGCGTACACGGGGGAGCCGGAGGAGCAGTTCACGCGGTTCAGGGAGGGCTTGGGCCTGGGCCCGGTGTGAGGGGCGGTGCGAGGGGCGGGAACGTACCCCACCCCTCACACCACCGACTCACTGACTCACTGACTCACTGACGTCCGTACTCGACTCAGACGCCGATGTCGCGGCCGTCCTTGCGCCAGACGGAGACGACGGCCGGGCGGACGATCTTGCCGGGTCCGTCGGGCCACTCCGACTTCGGGTTCTCGACGGACGCGCCGTCGAGCTCGCCCGGGTGCTGGACGGCGACGATGACGCGGCGGTCCTGGATGATCGGACCGCAGGTCTCGGCGCCCTTGGGGACGGTCAGGAACTGCTTGAGCTCACCGCGCCGCTCGCCCTGCGTGGCGACACCGAACAGGCCGTCGTGCGAGCCGAGCTGGGCACCGTCGGTGGAGATCCACAGGTTGCCGTGCGGGTCGAAGGCGACGTTGTCCGGGCAGGAGATCTGGGAGACCTTCTCCTTCGGGTAGCCCGCGAAGTACGTGGCCGGGTCGTTCGGGTCGCCGGCGACGAGGAAAAGGCGCCAGGCGAAGCCGTCGGAGGTCGGGTCGTCCCAGTTCTCGGCGAGCTCGAGGATCTGGCCGTGCTTGTTCAGGTTGCGCGGGTTGGCCTCGTCGGCGGGCGCCTTGCCGGCCTTGCCGCGGTCGGTGTTGTTGGTGAGCGCGACGTAGACGCGGCCGGTGCGGGGCGACGGCTCGACGTCCTCGGGGCGGTCCATCTTGGTGGCGCCGACCTTGTCACCGGCGAGGCGGGTGAAGACGTACACCTCTTCGGCGGTCATGCCCTCGACGTGCGAGACGTTGCCGGTGGCCAGCGGGATCCAGACGCCGGAACCGTCGAACTCGCCGTCGGACGGGTGCTTGCCGGTGCCGTCGATCTGGGCGGCCGGGCTGTCGCCGGTCAGCTTGGCGACGTAGAGGGTGCCCTCGTCGAGAAGGGTGAGGTTGTGCGCGCGGGCGGCCCGCGAGTTGCCCTTCATCATCCGCTTCGAGGAGACGAACTTGTAGAAGTAGTCGAAGCGCTCGTCGTCGCCCATGTAGACGACCGGGCGGCCGTCGGCGGTGAGGCGGGGCTGCGCGGCCTCGTGCTTGAAGCGGCCGAGCGCGGTGCGCTTGCGCGGGGTCGACTGGGGGTCGTACGGGTCGAGCTCGACGACCCAGCCCTGGCGGTGGACCTCGTTGGGCTCCTGCTTGAGGTCGAAGCGCTTGTCGAACCGCTCCCACTTGCGCTCGGAGGCACCGGTGCCGACGCCGTAGCGCTTGTCGGTGGCGCTGGAACCGTTGGCGAAGTACTGGTTGAAGTTCTCCTCGCCGTGCAGCGTGGTGCCCCACGGGGTGGTGCCGCCGGCGCAGTTGTTGAGCGTGCCGAGGACCTTGCGGCCGGTCGGGTCGGCGGAGGTCTTGAGGAGCGCCGAGCCGGCGGCGGGGCCGGTCAGCTCGAACTCGCTGGTGGTGTGGAGGCGGCGGTTGAGCGAGTGCCGGGTGACGGGCGTGAGCTTGCCCGAGCGGCGCTCCTCCTGGACCACGACGACGGAGAGACCGTGGGCGGCCCAGGCGATCTCGACCTGCTCGCGGGTCGGGTTGGCGGCGTCGTAGCCGCGGAACATCAGGATCTCGTCGGTGTACTCGTGGTTCGCGACGAGGACCTGGCGGTCCCGCTCCCCGTGGAGGGGCAGGAGGCTCAGGAAGTCGTTGTTGTAGCCGAACTGACCGGCCTGGGCGGCGGCGGTCTGCTTCTCGGCGTCGAAGGCCGGGGCGCCGCGGAGGATGGGCTCGCCCCAGCGGATGACGATGTTCTGCTCGTAGCCGTTGGGGACGGTCACCTTGTCGGCGGTGTTGGGCGCGACGGGCGTGAAGCGCAGACCGCGGGCGCCGTCGGGGCGGTGGACGCCCTTGGCGACGGCGGAGGCGGCGTCGGTGCCGGCGCCGGGGGCGGCGGCGACGGCGGGCGAGCCGCCCGAGCCGACGACGGCGCTGCCGGCGGCGGTGGCGACGGTCACGACGGCGGCGGCGCGCATCATGGAACGGCGGGAGTAGACGCCGGCTATGACGTCGCCGACGTACTCGTTGCCGCTGGTGTTCGGCACCTCGTGGAAGCAGGCGTCACCACAGCGGAACCGGCAGGTGAGGGCGGAACGGCCGCCTCCGTGCGGGTTGGTGCTCAGCAGCGGCAGCAGTTTGCGCACTTGGTCCTCCTCCGGCGCACACTGCGCCGCCCCTTGGTCCCGACATGGTGTCGGGAATTGGTCCGGCGGTGACGTTATGTGCACACATCTGCACGGGGGCGGCGCGGAAGTGAACGGTGCATGAATGGGCAGGAACGGAGGCCCGTTCGGGGGCCGTTCGCGGGCGTGGCGCGGGCCGCGCGGGGGCCGGGGAGGGTCGATTATGGGCCACCGAAGGCGCGACACCCGGGGCCGCTAACCTTACGTGTCCGCCCTGGCCAGGGATGATTCCTCCCAGTACGGACATTCACCGCACTCAACTCATGCGAAAGGCCTCGCCCATGGGCATTCGGAGCTTGCTGCGCAAGGTGTTCGGACGCGATCGTGCGGAACAGCACGCTGATTCCCCGGCAACCTCCGTCCCGCCCCAGGCCGGCGCGGACCAGTCCCGTCCGGCACCGGAGCCGGTGACGGCGGGGTCTGCGGGGACGGCGGAGTCGGCAGGAGCAGCGGGGGCGACGGTCGCTTCGGAAGCGGCTCCGTCGGCGACGGCCGGTTCGGCGGCGGCTCCGGCGGCCGGTTCGGCGACGACCGGTTCGGCGACGGCTCCGAAGAAGGACGCGGCCCAGCGCGCGGCGGACGACCTGGTGGCAGCCGCCTTCGACAACCCGAAGGTCCCGGCGGCGCGGACGGCGAGCTCGTCGTCGCGGGGGGCGACGGGGTCGGTGACGGAGGCCGCGGCGGAGGAGCCGGCTGCGGTTGCGGAGGCGGAGACCGCGGTGGCGGCGGAGCCGGCCGCGGACGAGGCCGTTGCGGAGCAGGCCGAGGCGGCTGAGGTGACCGAGGCCGTCACCGCGCCGTCGGAGACGGCCGCGGTGGAGACGGAGACGCCCGCCGCCGAGGCGAAGGCCAAGGCCAAGGCGGAGCCGGAGGCTCCGGCCGAGGTCGAGGAAGCCACCGCCCAGGCGGAGGAGACCCCGTCGGCCGAGCGGGTCGCGGCGGAGCCGGAGACCAAGACGACGGACAAGCCCGAAGCCGAAGCCGAGGCCAAGGCAGAGGAAGCCCCGTCAGCCGAGCCGGTCTCGGCGAAGCCGGAGACCGAGCCGGAGCCGGAGGCTGAGGCCAAGGCCGAGGCCGAGGAGACCGCCGCCCAGGCGGAGGCAACCCCGTCGGCCGAGACGGTCTCGGCAGAGCCGGAGACCGAGGCGGCCGTCGCCCCGGCGGCGGCTGAGCCGGTCGACGCGGCGGCGCAGGCCGCTGCGGAAGAGCAGGCTGCGGCCACCGAGGCTGACGCCAAGGCGGGCGAGCCCGAGACCGAGGCAACCCCGGAAGCCGCCGCCCCGGCGGAGCCGCAGAACGATGAGCCCGCCACCGACGTGGCGGAGGAGCACAAGGCAGCCGAGGCAGAGCCGAAGGCGATCGTCGCCGAGGAGCCCCCGGCCGCCGAGGCGGAGCCGAAGACGGCCGCCGCCGACGAGCCCAAGGCCGCCGACGCCAAGCCGGAAACCGCCACCGCCGAAGAGCCCAAGGCAGTCCAGGCGAAGCCGAAGACGGCCGCCGCCAAGAAGCCCAAGGCAGCTGCGGCGGAGCCGAAGGCGGTCGTCGCCGACGAGCCCACGGCCGCCGCCACCGAGCAGCCCGAGGCGGCCACGGCGAAGCCGAAGGCCACCAGGAAGCCCAAGGCCTCATCGACGGAGCCCGCGCCTGTCGCGGTGGAGCCGGAAGCCACCGCCCCTGCGGAGCCCGAGGCAGTCGCGGCGCAGCCGGAAGCGGTCGTCGCCGAGCAGCCCGAGCCCGCCCCGGCGCAGCCGGAGGCGGCCGTCACGGACGCGGAGCCCGCCGAGCCCGAGCCCACCCCGGCCCCCGCCACCACCACCTCCACCCCCGCCTCCCCCCTCGCAGCCGACGCGCCCCAGCTGGTCGACGCGTACGCCGCTGCCGAGGTGGCGCTTCAGGAGCGTGGGCTGGTCAAGGCCAAGGCGGCCGTGTATCTCGTGGTCGACCGGTCCGGGTCGATGCGGGGGTACTTCAAGGACGGGTCCGTGCAGCGGCTCGCGGAGCAGACCGTGGCGCTCGCCGCGCACCTCACCGAGGACGCGACCGTGACCGCCGTCTTCTTCTCGACCGACATCGACGGCACCGCCGAACTCCGCCCGGCCGGCATCGAGGGCCGCATCGACGAGATCAACGCGGGCCTCGGCCGCCTCGGCCGTACGAACTACCACCGCGCCGTCGAAGAGGTCCTCGCCCACCACGAGAAGGTCGACCCCACCCGCCCCGCCCTCGTCGTCTTCCAGACGGACGGCGCCCCGGAGTCCAAGACGGCCGCCACCCAGGCGCTCGCCGAGGCCGCCGAGCGCCCGATCCACTGGCAGTTCGTCGCGTGGGGCGAGGAGGACAACAAGGCGTTCGACTACCTCCGTAAGCTCACCGCCCCCCGTACCGGCCACTTCCTCGCCGGCACGACCCCCTCCGAGACCGCCCACGCCGACTTCTACCGCGGGCTGCTCTCCACCTGGGAGGCCTGACCCAAGCCGACGGCGGGCCTGGTGGTGACGCAGACGGGCAACGTCACCGTCACCACCAGGCCCCCGCCCTCCCCCGCCCCCCGCGCGACCGCGTCCACGGTCCCCCCGTGCGCCACCGCGATGGAGCGGACGATCGACAGGCCGAGCCCCGCGCCCGGCCCCATCCGGTCGCGCCCCTCGCCCCGCCGGAACGGCTCGAAGAGCCCGGGCACATCGCCCGCCGCGACCACCGGCCCCGTATTGGCGACGGTCAGCACGCCACCGTCCACACGCACGTCCACCGACCCGCCCGGGACGTTGTAGGCGACGGCGTTCGCGACGAGGTTCCGTACGAGCTGCCCGAGCAGCACGCGGCTCCCGAGCACGACACCCCCGCCCTCGCCATCACCCCCGCCCCCGCCACCAAGGTCGCCGCCGTACTCCACCCCGTACGTCTCGCACTCCTCCGCGACCACACCCCCCAGCTCGACGCGCTCCCGCCCCTCGAGCCCCCGCTCGCTCCTCGCGAGGACCAGCAAGCCCTCGATGAGGCGCTCGCTGCGCCGGTTGCTGTCGAGGAGCACCTGCTTGACGTCGTTCGCGTCGTCCAGGCCGATCTGGATCGCGGCGCGCTGCGTGGCGAGCGGGGTCCGCAGCTCGTGCGAGGCGTTCGCGATGAACCGCCGCTGGCTGTCGAAGGCCGCCTCGAGGCGGCCGAGCAGCGCGTCGATCGTGTCGCCGAGCTCCTTCAGCTCGTCGTCGGGCCCGCTCGCGGCGATCCGCTCGTGCAGGTTCCGCTCCGAGAGCCGCCGCGCACGCGCGGTCATCTCGTGGACGGGCCGCAGCACGCGCCCCGCCGTCCACCACCCGACCGCGACGGCGCAGAACGCCATGACGACGAGGGCCAGGCAGGACCACATGAGCATCTGCTCGCCGGCGGCCCGGCTGACGTCGTCGCTCAGCCGGTACGCGGTGACGGTCTCGAACGGCGCCACCACCCGTACCCGCGCCGCGATCGCGTCCGCCTCACCCTCCGTACCGGCGCGGGAGAGCAGGTTCACGACGGTGAGCAGGCACCCTCCCAGCACGACGAAGACAGCGCCGTACACGAGCGCGATCCGCGTCCGGATGGTGGACCCGGCTTCCAGGACACCCGTCACAGCGCGTACCCCACTCCCTGCACCGTCCGGATCAGCGCCGGCTCACCGAGCTTCGACCGCAGCTTGCTCATGCAGACCCGTACCGCGCCCGTGAACGGGTCGGTGTGGGCGTCCCATGCCCGCTCCAGGAGCTCCTCGGCGGAGACGGTCGCCCCGTCCGCCTCCAGCAGGATCTGGAGTACGGAGAACTCCTTCGGGGACAGATCAAGGACGCGCCCCTCCCGGGTCACGTCACGCCGTACGGTGTCCATCTCCACGCCCGCCCGTTCGAGCCGCGGCGGTACGGGCCGGGCGCTGCGCCGCCGCAGGGCGCGCACCCGGGACACGAGCTCGGGGAACTCGAAGGGCTTTCCGAGGTAGTCGTCGGCGCCGAGATCGAGCCCTTCGACCCGGTCCTCGGTGGAAGCGGAAGCGGTGAGCATCAGGATCCGGGTCCGGGCGGAGCGGGCGACGAGCGCGCGGGCGACGTCGTCGCCGTGGACGCGGGGCAGGTCGCGGTCGAGGACGACGACGTCGTAGTCGTGCAGGCCCAGGTAGGCGAGGGCGGCGTCGCCGCTGTAGACGGTGTCGACGGCGAAGCCGGCCCGTCGCAGACCGGTCGCGAGGAGCTCCGCGAGGACCTCCTCGTCCTCGGCGACAAGTACGCGCATGATCTCTTCCTCGCTGCTGACGGCCACGGCTCTTTCTACGCCGACCAACGTTTCGCGAACGTCTCCGCGCTCCCACCACCCCTGCCGGTCGTTATCGATGTGAGTGGATCTTGAACCGCCCGTTAGGATTTCGACCATGGCGGCCACTGGATCCGAGAAGCAGGGGGCGAAGGCGTTCTACGTCTCGACCCCCATCTACTACGTCAACGACGCTCCTCACCTGGGCCACGCCTACACGACCGTCGCAGGCGACGTGCTCACGCGCTGGCACCGTCAGCGCGGCGAGAAGGTGTGGTACCTCACCGGCACGGACGAGCACGGTCAGAAGATCATGCGCACGGCCGAGGCGAACAACGTCACGCCCCAGGCCTGGTGCGACAAGCTCGTCGAGGAGGCCTGGAAGCCCCTCTGGGAGCACCTGAACATCGCGAACGACGACTTCATCCGTACGACGGAGAAGCGGCACACGGATCGCGTCCAGGAGTTCGTGCAGGACCTGTACGACAAGGACGAGATCTACAAGGGCGGGTACGAAGGCCCGTACTGCGTGGGCTGTGAGGAGTACAAGCTCCCGGGCGATCTCATCGAGGCCGAGGACGGCACGAAGCTGTGCCCGATCCACAAGAAGCCGGTGGAGATCCTCAAGGAGGAGAACTACTTCTTCAAGCTGAGCGAGTACGGCCCGAAGCTGCTGGAGTTCTACGAGTCGAACCCTGACTTCATCCAGCCCGAGTCGGCGCGCAACGAGGTCGTGAACTTCGTCAAGCAGGGCCTGCAGGACCTGTCGATCTCGCGCTCGACCTTCGACTGGGGCGTCCCGGTGCCGTGGGACGAGAAGCACGTGATCTACGTGTGGATCGACGCGCTCCTGAACTACGCGACGGCGGTCGGCTACAACGAGAACCCGGAGAAGTTCGCGGACACCTTCCCGGCCAACGTGCACCTGGTCGGCAAGGACATCCTGCGCTTCCACGCGGTGATCTGGCCGGCGATGCTGATGGCGCAGGGCCTGCCGGTGCCGGGCAAGGTGGCCGCGAACGGCTGGCTGATGGTCGGCGGCGAGAAGATGTCGAAGTCGAACCTGACCGGCATCAAGCCGCAGGACCTGACCTCGCACTTCGGCGTGGACGCGTACCGCTGGTACTTCCTGCGCGCGATCGCCTTCGGCAGCGACGGCTCGTTCTCGTGGGAGGACTTCACCGCCCGCTACACGAGCGAGCTCGCGAACGACTACGGCAACCTCGCGTCCCGTGTCGCGGCGATGGTCGGCAAGTACTTCGACGGCGCACTGCCGGCCGCGACGGCCGACGGTGACGCGGAGAAGGCGATCCACGAGGGCCTGGCGAAGGCCGTCGCGACGGCCGACCAGAAGATCGGCGAGGAGCTGGACTTCCAGGGCGGCATCCTGGCGATCTTCGACTTCGTGAAGCAGGTCAACGGCTACATCACGGAGCAGGAGCCGTGGAAGGTCGCCAAGGACGAGTCCGAGGCGGGCCGCGCCCGCCTGGCGACGATCCTCTACACGGCGGCCGAGTCCCTCCGCGGCGTCGCGGTCCTCCTGAACGCGATCATGCCGGAGACCTCCCAGAAGCTCTGGGAGTCCCTCGGCGCCGAGGCCTCCCTGGGCACCCTGCCCTCCCAGCCGGTCCAGTCGGCCGGCGAATGGGGCAAGCTCCCGGCAGGCACGACGGTCACGAAGGGCGCGATCCTCTTCCCGCGCCTGGAGGACCCGAAGAAGGACTGACGTCCTTCGGCAGTACGTAGAGGCCCGGAACCGGACAGGTTCCGGGCCTCGCCGTTTTGCTCGTTGCTCATGGAAATGATCACGTGGCAGCATGCGTGGGTGACTGACAACGGGGACGGCATAGCGAAGCCTCAACGGGCGTCGAGACTGAACGAATTGTCGGATACACCGGGCCCAGTCCGTCCGGAACGGGGACAAGTCGACGATTCCACGTCGGTGGCGGCGCGCCGCGAATTCGCGCGGTTGCTCGGCGAATTCCGGCGTACGGCGGTCCTGGTGCCGTTCGACGAGCACGGGAGTCTGTGGACGGCGGACTTCAACGGGGTGCGGTGGATCTGCGCGTTCTCGGACGAGGAGGCGCTGGCCCGGTTCGCGGTCGCGCGGGGCGAGGCGGCGCGGGAGTGGACGTACCGGACGATCCTCGGAGCGCGGCTGTTGGATGTGATGGTGCCGATGCTGCCGGGTCCGGGCGGGGTGGCCCTGGACGCGGGGAGTGCGGACGGGATGGTGTTTCCGCCGGTGGCGGGGGTCGTCCCGGACGAGGTGGCGGTGGATCTCGGGGGAACGGGGACGCAGGATGAGCGGGAACGAGCCTGAGCTCGCGGCGCCGGCGGGGGCGCTGGCGGACATCGCGAAGGGCATCAACCTGGCGCATGCCGAGCTGAAGGAGCTCGGCATGATCGGCGAGGCGTCGGCGGGCCGTGGCTTCTCGGATCTGGCTCTGTCGGGCCTTGAGCTGGGGCATGGGGGCCTGACGGCGGAGTTCGAGACGTTCTGCGACCGGTGGGAGTGGGGCGTCCGGGCGCTGACCTTGCGGGGAAACGGTTTTGCGCAGGGGGTCGGTCTCTCGGCGGGCTCGTTCGCGGAGCAGGAGCAGTACGTCAAGGACTCGTTCAAGATCGCGGTGAACTCCCTCAACGGGAACCCGCATCTGTCGGAGGACGAGGTCAAGCAGATGCGCTGGGACACCATCCGCGACCAGCACACCTGGGACAACGCGGACTGGAGCCCTGAATCGTTCACCGAGGCTCACCAGGAGGTGAAGCAGACCTGGAAGAACACCGCGTACGACGTCGAGGACTCGTTGCTGGACTCGATGGAGCGGTCGGGTGTCGTGGACCCGCAGCTGCGTGAGGCGATGGACGAGGAGCTCAAGGAGAGCCTCGATCCCGACCGGGCGACCATCGAGCAGGCCGAGCAGCCTCGGTGGGGGGAGAGCCGCTGATGGTGGACTGGCGGGCGATCGGCGACGGCCTCGTCGACGGGCTCGACAAGAGCATCGACAAGGGCAAGGAAATCGTCGGCAAGGGCGTCGACCACGCGACCGACAAGATCGGTGACGGCCTGGACAAGGTCGGCGCTCACGACTGGGCGGACGCGGTCGAGGACTGGGGCGACGAGACGGCGTCGTCGCTCGGTGCGCAGGTCGGGGAGCAGCAGCTCGGGCAGTCCGAGGAAGCGGACGAGCTGATCCACGGCAAGCCCGAGCGGATCGCGGCGACGGTGACGAACCTGCGGGACTTCAAGCGCGCCTTCGACCTGGTCGCGGGCGGGATGAAGAAGCTGGACGCCGCCCATTGGAAGGGCGAGGCGGCCAACGCCTTCCGGGAGAAGTTCCAGACCCTGCCCACCGACTGGCTGCACGCGGCGGACGCGATGGAGGACGCGGCCAAGGCCCTGGAGACGTACGCCAAGGCGATCGTGAGCGCGCAGGGCAAGGCGCGTGAGGCGATCGCGCTGTACAAGGAGGGCGACGGCGACTCCAAGACGGCGGCCGGCACGTACAACAAGAAGGTCGACGCCTACAACGCCGCCCGCACGGGGGACAGTCCGCTGCCCCACCCGGGGACGTTCTCCGACCCGGGCAAGGCCAAGCGGCAGCGGGCGCGGGAGATCCTGAACGACGCCCGGACCGCGCGGAACGAGGCGGGTGAGTCGGCGAAGACGGCGGTGCGCGCGGCACTGGCGCATGCGCCGAAGGAGCCGACGGGCGTCGAGAAGGCCAAGCTCGAATTCATGGACCACGCCCTGGGCCAGGGCATCGAGCTGGCCCATTTCGGCGGCGGCGTCGTCAAGGGCACGGCGGGGCTGGTCAACTTCGTACGGTCGGTGAACCCGACGGACCCGTACAACCTGACCCACCCGGCGGAGTACTACAAGCGCGTCAACATGACGCTCGCCGGCCTGGTGTCCACGGTGGCGAACCCGGACAGGGCGCTGAAGAACGCCTGGGACGCGGCGAAGGGCGACCCGAGCGAGTTCCTCGGCCGGCTGCTGCCCGAGATCCTCGGGACCAAGGGCGGCGGGGTCATCAAGGGCGGCCTCCGCGCCGGCCTGAACGGCACCAAGCACCTGCCGGAAGCCCCCGAGAAGCCGGGCTCCAGCCGGGCGGACCAGGAGAAGGACCCGCCCACCAGCTGCAAGACGACCGGCCAGAAGGACTGCGAGAGGGACCCGGTCGACATCGCGTCGGGCCACATGCTGCTGCCCCAGACCGACATCACCCTGCCGGGCTCGCTCCCCCTTCTCTTCCGCCGCACCTTCGACTCCTCACGCCGCTCGGGCCGCTGGTTCGGCCCGACCTGGTCGTCGACGGTGGATCAACGCCTGGAGATCGACTCCGAGGGCGTGATCTTCAGCTGCGACGAGGGCAGCCTGCTGTCCTACCCCCACCCGGCCCCGGGTGTCCCGGTCCTGCCCACCCGCGGCCGGCAGTGGCCGCTGGACCGGGTCGAGGACGGTTACACGATCACCGATCCCGGCACGGGCAAGGTCCGGCACTTCACCGACCACAGCGACGAACTCGCGCTGCTGGCCCAGATCGACGACCGCAACGGCCGCTGGATCACCTTCGAACACGACGAGACGGGCGCCCCGACCTCGATCGTCCACCACGGCGGCTACCACCTGAAGCTCACCACGAGCGAAGGCCGCGTAACGGCCCTGCACCTGGCGGGAGCGGCGGCGGACGGATCCGACCAGGAGATCCTGCGCTACGGCTACACCGACGGCCACCTGACCGAGGTCGTGAACTCCTCGGGCCGCCCCCTGCGCTTCGGCTGCGACGAACACGGCCGCATCACCTCGTGGACGGACACCAACGGGAGCCGCTTCGAGTACGTCTACGACGACCAGGACCGCTGCACCTACCAGTCGGGCACCAACGGCCACCTCGAAACCACCTTCACCTGGGACGACATCGACCCGGCGACCGGTCTCCGCCTGACGACCCTCACCGACGGCGAGGGACACACCCAGCGCCATCTGATCGACGACCGCGCGCAGCGCGTCGCCGAGATCGACGCGCTGGGCGCGATCACCCGCTACGCGTACGACCACCGCAACAACCTCCTGTCCCACACGGACCCCCTGGGCAACGTCACCCGCTCCACCTACGACGAACAGGGCCGCGTGACGGTCCTGGAGCGCCCGGACGGCCGGCAGGCGCGAGCCGACTACAACGCCCTCGGCCTCCCGACCCGCATCGTCGGCACCGACGGAAACGTCACCCGCCAGACCTTCGACGAACGCGGCAACCGCACATCGATGACGGACCCGTCGGGCGCGACGACTTCCTTCGCGTACGACGAGCGGGGCGGCCTCACTGCCGTGACGGACCCACTCGGCGCCACGACAAACCTGGTCCTGGACCCCCGCGGCCTGCCCACCAAGATCACGGACCCGCTGGGGGCGACGACCCACTACGAGCACGACGCGTTCGGCCGCACGATCCGCACCACGGACGCCCTCGGCGCGGAGACGCGACTGGAGTGGACGGTCGAGGGCAGGGTGTCCCGCCGCACGGCACCCGACGGCACGGTGGAGTCGTGGACGTACGACGGCGAGGGCAACTGCCTGACGCACACGGACGCGCTGGGTGGAACAACCCACTTCTCGTACACGGACTTCGACCTCCTGACGTCCCGCACGACGCCGGACGGCGTCCGCCACGAGTTCGCCCACGACACGAACCTGCGCCTGACGCGGGTGACGAACCCGCAGGGCCTGACGTGGGAGTACGCGTACGACGGCGCGGGGCGGACGGTGGCGGAGAGCGACTTCGACAACCGGACGCTGAACTACACGTACGACACGGCGGGCCGCCTGGCGTCCCGCACGAACGGACTCGACGAGACGATCCTGTTCGAACGTGACGACCTCGGCCGGATCGTCCGCAAGGATGCGGCGGGCGCGGTCACCACATACGAGTACGACGTCTTCGACGAACTGACGACGGCGACGGGCCCCGACGCGACGCTGACCCGCCTCAGGGACAGGTACGGCCGCCTCGTCTCCGAGACGGTGAACGGCCGAACCCTCTCCTTCACGCACGACCCCCTGGGCCGGCGCACGGGCCGTACGACACCGGGCGGCTCGACGAGCACGTGGTCGTACGACGCGGCGGGCCACAGGACGGAGCTGACGACCTCAGGCAGATGGCTGACGTTCGACCGGGACGCGACGGGCCGCGAAGTGACGCGCACGGTGGCGGACTTCGTCACGCTGACGTCGTCGTTCGACGAGATGGGACGCCTGACGACGCAGGACGTGAGGTCCCGGGAATTCGACCTCCAGCACCGGTCGTACGCGTACCGCCCGGACGGCAACCTGGTCGCTGTCACGGACGCGCTCTCGGGCACGCGCCGCTTCGACGTCGACGCGGCCGGCCGCGTGACGGCGGTGCACGCGAAGGGCTGGTCGGAGCGGTACGCCTACGACGAGGCCGGCAACCAGACGGAAGCCTCCTGGCCGTCCACCCACCCGTCCCACGATTCGACGGGCAGCCGCACGTACACGGGCACCCGCCTCACCCACGCGGGCTCGGTCCGCTACGAACACGACGCGCAGGGCCGCACGGTCATGCGCCAGAAGACCCGCCTCTCCCGGAAGCCGGACACCTGGCGGTACGAGTGGGACGCGGAAGACCGTTTGACGTCGGTGACAACCCCGGACGGCACGCTCTGGCGGTACGCGTACGACCCCCTGGGCCGCCGAATATCGAAGCAATCCCCGGGGGAGACAACCCACTTCACGTGGGACGGCACAACCCTCTGCGAACAGACGACGGCGAACGTCGTTCTGACCTGGGACCACGCGGGCCTCCGCCCCCTGGCCCAGACGGAACGCCGCACGGACTCGACGGACGAGCGCTTCTTCGCCATCGTCACGGACCTGATAGGCACGCCGACGGAACTCGTCGCCGAATCCGGCGAATTGGCCTGGCACACCCGCACCACCCTCTGGGGCACCACAACCTGGAACCGAACGGCCACGGCCTACACCCCCCTCCGCTTCCCGGGCCAGTACTTCGACCCGGAATCAGGCCTCCACTACAACCACTTCCGCTACTACGACCCGGAATCGGCCCGGTTCCTGAGCCAGGACCCGTTGGGGCTTGCCCCAGCGGACAACCCGGCGACGTACGTCCACAACCCGCACAGGTGGAGCGACCCGCTCGGACTGGGGCCGTGCCCTGACGAGAAAACGGATGGCAAGAAGTCTCGCGAGATACACGAGTATTTTGATACCTACGTCGAGGCGCGCCAGCATGCGAGGGACCGGGCAGGACTCGGAGATGACCAGGTGCCATTCGTTCAAGAAATCGGACCGCACGCCGGCCGGGTCACTGGAATGCAGAGCCCTGACGGCACGCGAGGGTGGCGCATCGACTTCGACCCCGACAACGCCGAAAAGGGATTTCACATCAACTGGTGGGTTCGCATCGGGCGAAAGCGAAGCGATCAATGGCAATACGGTGCAGACACGATAAGGGGTGGCACAGAGGACGACTTCCTAGCCATCCTTGAGCACTATCCGCATACTTGAGAGGTCAGCACACCCATGCATGTAAGAGCCGCACACGTCACCGACTGGTTGGCGCGTCACGAACACTGGATCCTAGGAACCGAATTCTCGCAGGAGTTCAACGAATCCCTCATCAAGCTGCCCTGGAGGGTGAACGGCATCAGATGGACCCACCTTCCGCATCTGGAGTTCGAGATTCCGGATAGCACCCAGTCGCAAGACTTCTGGAATTCCTTCCACGCAACTCCTGCGGGAGGACACGAATTCACCTTCCTGCTGTACGGAGCACGCGAACCGGGAATCGCATGCAGAACCCGGGAAGCACTTCCCGATCTTGATCTGCTCTATTCCGGGGCACCTGGCGCCAGGTATTTCTGCGGTGCAGACTTGAGCAACGGGACACCGCTTCCACGTTATGACGACTTCGCAGAATACGATGGAAATGGACTCATCACCGCGTACACACCCTAAGTTTCGAGTCCGGAGAACTTTCTATACGTGCTCGAGCCCGGTTGCCCCAACGAGAACCACGACCTCACTGTTTGGCCTGGCTCGTACGGCCCTGCCTCGATCCGGAACAATGGACCGTCATGGTGAACGGCAGCGCAGCACTCTGACATGGGTCGGCGGCGCGCTGTAACCAGGTTCTCGACGGCGTCAGTTGCCCGTCGCGTACGCGACGAAGCCGGCCCACGCCCTCGGCGCGAGGGTGAGTTGGGGGCCGTCGACGAGCTTGGAGTCGCGGACGTGGACGGTGGCGGGGGTCGTGGCGACCTCGACGCAGGAGTCGCCTTCGCTGCCGCTGCTGTAGCTGCTCTTGAACCACGCCAGTTCGGAGGCGTCCCCGGCCGAGATGTTGCGGATCATGTCTCTCCCAGCAGTCATCGAGGTCACGGACACTCGGGGCGACGCTCTCCCGTGCCTGCGGCCGCCGGACGGCGAGTCCGGGCGCGGCCTGTTCCTCGTCGATGCCCTCGCCGATCGCTGGGGCGTGGATCTCGAGTCCGTCCCCTGTAAGACCGTATGGATCGAACTCGATCTACGTGCCCCGTGACCCGTCCCTGGGGACTCCGGTGGCGCGGTCACCGCGCCCGGGCGCGGAATCGCCGCGTCAGCCCACCCAGTCCTTGAGCGGCTCCGTGTCCAGTTCCATGCCCACCGGGTCGGGCAGCGTGACCGTCTTCCCGAAGGGCACGGTGGCCACCATCTCGTACCGCTCCCCGTCCGGCTGCGAGTGGACCTTGACCTCGCCGGTGGTGCGGTCGATCAGCAGGTACACGGGGATACCGGTCTCGGCGTAGGCGCGGGGCTTCAGGACGCGGTCACGGCGACCCGTGTCGGAGTCGCCCGACGTCACTTCGACGACCATCAGGACGCGATCGGCACTGGCCCACTCACCTTGGCCGACGAAAGCGTCCACCGGAACGAGGCAGCCGTCCGGGCGGGCGTTGCCCTTGCGGTACTTCTCGATCCTCAGGCCTTGGTCCGGGTAGAGCCACCAGTCCGCGTTGGTCTGCAGGCACAAGCGCGTCAGCCAGGCGATGATCCGCCCGCGGTCGCCGTCCGGCACAGCCTTCTCCCCGATCTTGCCCTCGATGAACTCCAGACGCAGCGATTCGTCCACACGTTCGCCGAGGCGGGCCAGTTCCTCGAAGCCCTCCTGCGTCAGAACGCTCACGGCAGACTCCTCCCAGATCGGTGGTGCCTCCCACGGTAGAGGTTCGCCGGTCGAAGCGGCCGGGTTCGTCGCAGTCGCCATGGCGGCACATTGGCATATGCCAGAGGCCCGGGCGTCGGAGATCCCGGGGCTTCACCCGTCCGTGGGACGCCATCGCGGCCAACACCCACACCCCCACCGGAGGCCCGCCGCCCGGCCTCCGGTGGCGCGGGCGATACCAAATCCAAGGCACACGAGGAGAAAGGACCGCACCAAGCCCCACCCCTCCCGCCCATGGCAGGGTGATCACTCGCTCGGGTGAAATACCCCAACTTGGCTGGCTTGTAGGCGGGTTGCCTGATCTACGCTCAGCGCGACGGATCAACCGACCGCAGACATGCGTCGGCCCCCGCCGGGACCGCGAATCCCGATGCGAGGGCCTACCAGCGAGGAAGCCAAACCTTCCTGATGGATACCCAGCACACTAGCGTGCGCCCGCACGCACAGTCCCGTAACGGCGGGAAGAACCACCCCCAGCGGCGAACCTGCGGCGGTGTCGTCCACGACAACGTCCGCCACACCACCCGCTTCACGGTGATCGGCAACCACCTCGCCCAGCACGCCGAGTTGTCGCTGCTCGCCATCGGACTGGGCGTCCACATCCAAAGCCTGCCCAGCGGCTCCGCCGTCGACATCCGGTCCCTCACCGCCCGTTTCCCGGAAGGCAAGGCCCGGATCGCCGCCGCCCTGCGCGAGCTCGAAGCCCACGGCTATCTACGCCGTACGTGCGAACGCACCAGCAGCGGCCGCATCGTCACCCGTACGGTCTCCTGCAACCAGCCGGGCCGGACCGGCGACACAGACGAGCCGAAGCGCCCCGCCCGCCGGGAGGACAAGCCACCGCGCCGCGCCCTCCCGGCCGTACCGCAGCCCGCGTACCCCGCCCCCGATCTCCTCCTGACCGCGATCGACGTCCTCGCCGGCCTCCACCGCGAGGATCCACGGCTCCGGCTCTCCGCCACGGACGCCGAGCATCTCGCGCCCGGGGTCGTCGCCTGGCTGGAGCGGCAGATGCCGCCGAGCGCCGTACGTCAGGCCCTGACCTCCGACCTCCCACCGGATCGCCTGCATCGACCCGCCGCACTCCTGGCCCACCGCCTCACCTCCCAGCTCCCACCACTGCCACCGTTCCGCGCCGCGGACCGCCCGCCACCCGTCGTCCACCCGCTCCAGAACTGCGACGTGTGCGACCGCGCCTTCCGCGCCCCCGAACCCGGCAACTGCGGCAGCTGCCCAGTCAGTCGGTGACGTCCGTGCGCAAGTGCGCCCGCGCCGTGGCGAGCAGCCGCGGGAGGGCCGAGGGCTTGGCGTCGTACTGCTGGTCGTTGACGTGGAGTTGGTAGACCTGGCCGCCCTCGCCCGCGACGAAGATCTCGGTCCTGTGGCAGGGGACGGTGCTCGCCGGCCAGTGGTAGTCCATCTCCATCCGCACCGCGGGCTTCCCGCCCTGTCGGTCCGGGTGGCGCGTGGCCTTCAGGGCTTCCATCTTCGACTCCGCCGGCTTGCGGTACCAGGCGAGTTGGCCGATGGCCGCCGACTCGGCGGTGTGCCCGTTGGTGCTGTCCCGCTTCACGCCGATCACGTAGCGGTTGTCGGGAGAGACCCAGGTGGACTGCAGCGCGGTGTCCTCGCGGAGCTTCCAGCCGTTGGGGACGGCGACCTCGACGCGGAGTGCGCTCGCCCTGACGACGTGCCAGCCTCGGGGCACCGGCGGAGGTACGGAGGACGGGGAGGGTGGGGAGGACGAGGAGGGCGAGGGTGGCGCCGTGGAGGGGGATCCGGTCGCGCTGGCCGTCGGGCTCTCGGCCGGCGGTGCGGCCTCCCCCGTCGGCTGCCCGGATCCGGCATCGCGCCCCTCACCCGCGGCGCCACCGGAGCCGATCACCCCCAACAGCCCGAACACCAGGGCCGCCAGGGCGGTCACCGCCGAGACGACAGCGGCCAGCTCGGCCGCCTTCCTGGTCCTGCTGCTTCTACGAACCCCCGCGCCCCCGGCGCCGTCCTCGTCGTCTGCGGGCGTCACCACGTCGCTCATCGCACCCCCCGGTTGCCGAACGTTGCTTCAACGGTACGACAGGGACTCACCAACTCCCTTGCGGGCGGGGCCGGTTCAACGACGCGGAATGCGAAAGGCCCGGGATCCGAAGATCCCGGGCCTTCAGGCGCACGACGTGAGTGACTACCGCGCCGCGTCCGGGTGGACCGCGTCCGTGATCGGGCGGTCGGCGGTCGGGGTCTCCACGACCTTGGACTCGACCGGCTTGCGGAGCTGGATGTTCAGCTCGCGCAGGCGGGCCTCGTCGAGCTCCGTCGGGGCGCCCATCAGGAGGTCCTGGGCGTTGCCGTTGAGCGGGAAGGCGATGGTCTCGCGGATGTTCGGCTCGTCGGCCAGGAGCATCACGATGCGGTCCACGCCCGGGGCGATGCCGCCGTGCGGCGGGGCGCCGAACTCGAAGGCGCGGAGCATGCCCGCGAACTCGTGCTCGACCGTCTCGCGGGAGTAGCCCGCGATCTCGAAGGCCTTGAACATGATCTCGGGCTCGTGGTTCCGGATCGCACCCGAGGAGAGCTCGATGCCGTTGCAGACGATGTCGTACTGCCAGCCGAGGACGTCCAGCGGGTCCTGGGTCTCCAGGGCCTCGAGGCCGCCCTGCGGCATCGAGAACGGGTTGTGCGAGAAGTCGATCTTGCCGGTCTCCTCGTCCCGCTCGTACATCGGGAAGTCCACGATCCACGCGAAGCGGAAGACGTTCTCCTCGAACTGGCCGGCGCGCTTCGCGGCCTCGACCCGGACCGGGCCCATGATCTTGGAGACCTCGTCGAACTCGCCCGCGCCGAAGAAGATCGCGTGGCCCGGCTCCAGGCCGAGGCGCTCGGTGAGGACCTTGATGTTCTCCTCGGTGAGGAACTTGGCGATCGGGCCGGTGAGAGCGTTGCCCTCGCCCACGCGCACCCACGCCAGGCCCTTCGCGCCCAGGGAGACCGCGAAGTCGCCGAGGGAGTCGAAGAACTTGCGCGGCTGGTCGCCCGTGTTCGGGACCGCGAGCGCACGCACGTGCTTGCCCGCGAAGGCCTTGAACTCCGACGCCTCGAAGACGTCCGAGATGTCGACGAGCTCCAGGGCCGTACGCAGGTCCGGCTTGTCGTTGCCGTACTTGAGCATCGACTCGCGGAACGGGATCCGCGGGAACGGGGACGTGACGTGACGCCCGCCGCCGAACTCCTCGAAGATCTCCGTCATCAGCTTCTCGATCGGCTGGAAGACGTCCTCCTGCTCGACGAAGCTCATCTCGACGTCGAGCTGGTAGAACTCGCCCGGCGAACGGTCCGCACGGGCGTCCTCGTCGCGGAAGCACGGCGCGATCTGGAAGTAGCGGTCGAAGCCGGAGATCATCAGCAGCTGCTTGAACTGCTGCGGCGCCTGGGGGAGGGCGTAGAACTTGCCCGGGTTCAGACGGGACGGCACGACGAAGTCGCGGGCGCCCTCGGGGGAGGTCGCGGCGAGGATCGGGGTCGCCATCTCGTTGAAGCCGAGGGCCACCATCTTGGAGCGGATGGAGGCGATGACGGCCGACCGCAGCATGATGTTGCGGTGCATGCGCTCGCGGCGCAGGTCGAGGAAGCGGTACTCCAGGCGCCGCTCCTCGTTCACGCCGTCGTCCGTGTTGACGGTGAACGGGATCTGCTTCGCCGCGCCCAGGACCTCGACCTCGGCGGCCTCGATCTCGACCTCCCCGGTCGGCAGCTCCGCGTTGACGTTCTCCGCGCCACGCGAGACGACCTTGCCGTCCACGCGGACGACGGTCTCCTTCGTCAGCTTGTCGAGCACCTCGGCCGCGGCCGTGCCCGGCCGGGCGACGAGCTGCGTGATGCCGTAGTGGTCGCGGATATCGATGAAGAGGATGCCGCCCAGGTCGCGCCGATTGTGCAGCCAGCCGCTCAGCCGGACGTCGGTGCCGACGTCAGAGGCGCGGAGCTCGCCGCAGGTGTGGGACCTGTACCGATGCATCGTCGTTCATCCAGTCTTCGGGATCTACGGGAATCAAGGGGTGCGCCGCCGTGACGTGACATCGCGTGGCATGGCATGGCGGCAGACCCCGCCCAGCCTACCGGGCGACCCAAGATCGCATTTCGAATACGCTCAGTGGCGACCTTCTGTCCGATATTCATAAAGTGGGGCAATGCGCACCGAGGACGTCCTGGCCGCGATCGCGACCGGCCTGTGGCGCTGGGACAACGCATCCGGGATCGTCACCCTCGACGCCGAGGCGGCCCGGCTGCTCGGGCTGCCCGCCGAACCGGTCCAGCTCACCGAAGCGGCCGTACGCTCCCGGTTTCATCCCGTCGACTGGAACGAGATCGACGGGGTCGTGAACCTCGCCGTCGCCGAAGGGACCCTCGCCGAGGCCAGGCTGCGGATCATGGACGGCCACGGACGGGTGATCCGTACCGTACGGAGCAGGTCCAAGCCGCTCATCGAGGGCGAGGACTACCAGCTCGTCGGCACCCTCCAGGAAGTCGCCGAACCGCAGCCGGGCACCGCCGCCCGCACCCCCATCACCGGCGACTGGCGCCGCTCCCGCGAGGCGTTCCTGCTCGACGCCGGCCGCGCACTCGCCGAGGCCCGGTCCACCGCCGAGGTGCTGCGGGTCGCCGCCTCCCTCTCCATGCCGGGCTTCTCACCCGACGGGCTCGCCGTCTTCGGCGTCGCCGGCGAACGGCTGACGATCATCGGCCACCACGGGCACAACGTGGGCGACGAGGGCCCCTTCACCTCGATGTCGGTCGACACCGACTACCCGGCCGCGGAGGTCGTACGGACCGGGCGGGCGATCTATCTGCCGACACCGGAGGAGTACCTGCGGCGCTTCCCGGTGACCTGGCCCCTGGCGCAACGATTCGGCAGGCAGTCCTGGGCCTACCTCCCCCTCATCGTCGCGGGCCGCACCATGGGCGCCTGGATGGCCGCCTTCAAGCACCCCGTCGCCTTCACCCCCGACGAGCGCTCCGTCCTCACCACCGTCGCCCGCATGCTCGCCCAGGCCCTCGCCCGGGCGGGCGTCGCCGAGTCCGAGCGCGAGCTGTCGCTGGGCCTCCAGCGCACGATGATGCCCGTCCTCGGCCCCGGCATCCCGGGCCTGCACGTCGCCGCCCGGTACGTGCCGACCGGCGGCGGGCTCCAGGTCGGCGGCGACTGGTACGACATGATCCAGCTGCCCGGCGGCCGGATCGCGCTCGTCATCGGCGACGTCCAGGGCCACGACGTGCGCGCCGCCGGGCTGATGGGCCAGCTGCGGATCGCCCTGCGCGCGTACGCCTCCGAGGGCCACCGGCCCGACGCCGTCCTCTCCCGCGCCTCCCGGTTCCTGTACGGGATCACCAACGGGGAGACCCCCGACAGCGGCCCGCGCTTCGCGACCTGCCTGTATCTGGAGATCGACCCGGTCACGGGCATCGTCGACATCGCCCGTGCCGGGCACCCCGACCCGGCGGTCCGGATGACCGACGGAACGGTTCTCCTGCGGCCCACGGCCGGTGGGCTGCCCCTCGGCATCGACTCCGACACCGACTACCCGACGACCCGGTTCACGCTGGAGCCCGGCGAGACCCTGATGATGTGCACCGACGGGCTCCTGGAGACCGGCGGCCACGACCTCGACAGCGGCTGGGAACGCATCCGTACGCTGCTCGAAGGCCACGACGGCGAATCCCTGGAGGAGCTCGCCGACCGCCTCGTGGAGGCCGTCCACGGCCCCGGCTCGCACTACACCACCGGTCCGCTCGCCGACCGCCGCGAGGACGACATCGCGGTCCTGCTCCTCTCCCGCCAGGGCCCGACCGCCCGCCAGGCCCCGCGCCGCACGATGATGACCATCGCCCAGGCCGAGCCGGAGCGGATCGCGGCGGCCCGCCAGCACATGCGCCAGCTGCTGCACGACTGGACGGACGAGGACCAGATCGACTCGGCGGTCCTGATGGTCTCCGAGATGGTCACCAACGTCCTCATCCACACCGACGGCGACGCGCTCCTGGTCGCCGAGGTGACCTGCGACGACGCCTCCAAGCGGCGGATGCGGGTGGAGGTCTCCGACGCCAGCGACGAGCTGCCGCACAAGCGGCACCCGGGGGAGATGGCGTCCTCGGGGCGCGGCCTGGTGCTCATGGAGATGCTGGCGCACGCGTGGGGGGTGGATCCGCGGGGCGAGGGCAAGTCGATCTGGTTCGAGCTGAACGAGCCGCCCGCACCGACAGAGGGGGCCTAGCCGGCCGACGCGCGGGGGGTCGGCGTGCGCGCGAGACTGGTGTCGTACGGCCCGCCGCCGGGGGACCACAGGGGGGACCACGGAGCACCCCATGGACACCCACAAGGTCGGAAGCGACACCACCGTCCTGGCCGACAGCCTCGAAGTCCCGGGGATCGGCCACCTCCCCATCAACGCGTACGTCCTCACCGCCACGGAACCGGTCGTCGTCGACACCGGGCTCTCCCTCGCCGACCGGGACTTCGTCGAGACCCTCGGCTCGGTCGTCGACCCCGCCGACGTCCGCTGGATCTGGCTCACGCACCCCGACCGCGACCACACGGGCGGCATCTTCGACCTGCTGGAAGCCGCGCCGCGCGCCAAGGTCGTGACCACCTTCATCGGCGCCGGGATCATGACCACCGAGCGTCCGCTGCCGATGGACCGCGTGTACTTCCTCAACCCCGGCCAGTCCATGGACGTCGGCGACCGCATCCTCGACGCGTTCCGCCCGCCGCTCTTCGACAACCCGGCGACCGTCGGCTTCTACGACGAGAAGACCCGCATCTGCTTCAGTTCCGACTGCTTCGGCGGGCCGATGCCGACCGCCGAGCTCGCCGAGAGCGGCCACGCGAACGACCTCAAGCCGGAGGAGCTCCGCCAGGCGCAGCTGCTCTGGGCGACCCTGGACAGCCCATGGGTGCACGCCGTGGACCCGGCGAAGTACCGGGCGACGATGGAGCCGCTGCGCGACATGAACCCGGAGATCATGCTCTCCACGCACCTGCCGCCGGCCGTACGGATGACGGACCTGATGGTCGAGACGATCACGATGGCGCCGGACGCCGACCCGTTCGTGGGCCCGGACCAGGCGGCTCTGGAGCAGATGCTCGCGTCCTTCGAGCGGGGCGGAATGCCGGCGGCGACGTAACGGCTCCCGTCACCCTTCCTGCGGCTCGTACCGGCCCCGCAGCTCGCCGATCACCCCGAAGGCGGCCGCCGTGACGGGTACGGCGAGCAGCATGCCCAGGATCCCGGCGACGGACGCCCCCGCGGTGATCGCGAGCATGACGACGGCCGGGTGCATCTGGACGGTACGGCTCTGGATCGCGGGCTGGAGGACGTTGCCCTCGATGACCTGGACGGCGAGGACCACGCCCAGGACCCAGAGCGCGATGACGAAGCCCCGGTCGGCGAGGGCCACGAGGACGGCGATGGCCCCGGAGAGGAAGGCGCCGAGGTACGGGATGTACGCGGTCACGAAGACGAGCGCGCCCAGGCCCACGGCCCCGGGGACCCGCAGGATCAGCAGCCCGATGGTGATGAGGACGGCGTCGACAAGGGCGACGAGGGTCGTCCCGCGCATGAAGCCCTCGACGGCCTCGAAGGCGCGGCGCCCCATGGCCTCCAGCATGTCGCCGGTCGAGCCCGGGGCGAACGAGCGCAGGGCGCCGGCGGCCTTGTGCGAGTCACGGAGGAAGAAGAAGATCAGCAGCAGGGCGAGCACGGCCATCGCGGCGACCTGGCCGACGATGCTGATCCCGGAGATCACCCCGGACGCGGCGGTCCCGCCGAACTTCTGCAGCAGCGACTTCGCGTTCTTCGCGAGGTCGTCGATCGAGGTCCCGGCCGCGCCCAGGTGGTCGGCGATGTCGAGGGCCGCCTGCCGCAGCGAGGCGATGATCTGGTCGCCGGTCTCGATGAGCGCGGCGACCACGATGTACGTCGCGCCGCCCACGAAGGCGAGGACGGCGAGGACCGTGAGCCCGGCGGCGAGCGACTGCTGCACCTTCATCCGCAGCAGGCGCCGGTAGAGCGGCCCGAGCAGCGCGGTACCGAGGATCGCGAGCAGGACGGGTGTGACGGCCGTCTGGAACACGATGCAGAGCCAGATCCCGACCGCGACGACCCCGGCGACCAGCAGCAGCACGGCGCACCAGGCGGCGGTCCGCCGAGCGGCTTCGGGAAGGAGCGGCCTCTGGGGGCCCTGCGTCTGCACCCGTCCACCGGACCACGCCTCTCGGCGCGTCGTCCTGCGCTACGGGCCGGACGAGTGACGCTCCGTCAGCGCGCGTACGGCGACACGGGTGCGGGCGGCGGGCGGCGGGCGGCCGTACGCGTACGGGGCCGGGCAAGCGCCCGGCCCCGTACGCGTACTCCTCCTCGTGCTACCGCTACTCGCCCATCCCGTGCACCGCCGGGATCGTGCCGAGGCGGCCCGTCTGGAAGTCCTCGAAGGCCTGGCGGAGTTCGGCCTGGGTGTTCATGACGAACGGGCCGTAGTGCGCCATCGGCTCGCGGATCGGCTGTCCGCCGAGGACGACGACCTCCAGGTCGGGCGTGTGCCCGTCCTGCTTCTCGTCCGCCCGGACCGTGAGCGCGCCACCCTTGCCGAAGACGGCGGTCTGGCCCATGTGGATGGGCCTGCGCTCCGTACCGGCGGAGCCGCGTCCGGCCAGGACGTAGACGAGTCCGTTGAAGTCCTCGCGCCACGGCAGGGTCACCTCGGCGCCCGGCCGGACGGTCGCGTGGATCATCGTGATCGGGGTGTGGGTGATGCCGGGACCGGCGTGGCCGTCGAGCTCGCCCGCGATGACGCGGAGCAGCGCGCCGCCGTCGGGGGAGGTCAGCAGCTGCACCTGGCCGCCGCGGATGTCCTGGTAGCGCGGGGCCATCATCTTGTCCGAGGCCGGCAGGTTCACCCACAGCTGGAGGCCGTGGAAGAGGCCGCCGGACACGACGAGCGCCTCCGGCGGGGCCTCGATGTGGAGCAGGCCGGAGCCGGCGGTCATCCACTGGGTGTCGCCGTTGGTGATGGTGCCGCCACCACCGTTGGAGTCCTGGTGGTCGAAGATCCCGTCGATGATGTATGTGACCGTCTCGAAGCCCCGGTGGGGGTGCCACGGGGTGCCCTTGGGCTCACCGGGGGCGTACTCCACCTCTCCCATCTGGTCCATCATGATGAACGGGTCGAGGTACTGGTAGTTGATCCCGGCGAACGCGCGGCGCACCGGGAAACCCTCGCCCTCGAAGCCGGACGGGGCCGTGGTCACGGCGAGCACGGGGCGGGAGACGGCGTCGGCGGGGGCGGCGACGCGCGGGAGCGTCAACGGGTTCTCCACAGTCACTGCAGGCATGGTCGGAACCTCCTTCTGCGTCGAGTTTAGTTGAAACTCGAACTTTCTGCCACACCCGGCAGAACAGGAAGGGCCGCCGGGGCATTCCCGGAGCCCGAAGGGCATCGGAAACGGGACATCAGGGTCATGACATGACGAAGGTCTAACCGGACGGCCGTCGCCCCAACCCAGGAGCCCTACGGCGCGTCCTACCGTGCGTGATGGAACTCTTCAACGTCGACGGCAACGACGACGAGTCGGCCGCTCCGCGCTCCGGCCCCTGGTGGAAGCACGTGCTCGCGACGGTCGTGGTCACCGTCTGCGGACTGGCCCTGGGATGGTTCGCCGCCACCTTCCGGTGGGGTCCGCCCGAATACGGCATCCCGGCCGCCGCGCCCGGCTCCCCCTGGGCGCTGCTCGCCGCCTGCGGGGCCGCCGGACTGGCCGCGGCCGGGCTGTTGCGCGGCGCCGCCGCGCGGTTCCCGCTCTACGCGCCCGGCCGGATCGGCTTCGTCCTGGTCTTCCTGGGCACCCGCCTCGCACTCGGCTTCCGGCCGGAGCCGGTGGAGCTGGCCGCGGGCGCCGGGCTCGCGCTGCTCGCCGCCGCGGGCTGGTGCGCGTTCGCCTGGCGCACGCACCGGGGCGCCCTGCCGAAGGAGGCGTAAAGGCCGGCGATCAGCCGTACATCCGCCGCATCGCGAAGTCGACCATCTGCTCCACGGCCTTGGCGTCGAAGACCATCCGGTGGTCGCCCTCCATGTCGAGGACGAAGCCGTAGCCGGTCGGGAGCAGGTCGATCACCTCGGCGCCCGTGATGACGAAGTACTTCGACTCCTTGCCCGCGTACCGCCGCAGCTCCTTGAGCGACGTGAACATGGGGATCACCGGCTGCTGGGTGTTGTGCAGGGCCAGGAAGCCGGGGTTGTCGCCGCGCGGGCAGTAGACCTTCGAGCCCGCGAAGATCTGCTGGAAGTCCTCGGCGGACAGGGAGCCGGTCGTGAAGGCCCGTACGGCGTCGGCGAGGGACGGCGGGGACGGCTCGGGGTAGAGCGGCGGCTGCTGGCCGTACCCCTGCCCCTGCATCCCGGGCATCCCGCCCTGCATGCCCGGCATCCCGCCCGCCATCGGCTGCTGGGGCGGCGGGGCGTACTGCTGCTGGGCACCCGGATTCTGCTCGTAGCCGTACATGGCGCACAGCCTAGCGAGTGGGGACCGTAGCGATTGTCGTCACAGATGACCGGATAGGGGTTGCTTCTTATTACCGGTGGGTAGCATCATCGGAGAGAGCATTAGCTACTCGCTGGTACTCGCCGCACGTGTACGAGGAACCTGCCTCCCCGATCCTTACGGAGCCGTCGCCATGGGGCACTACAAGTCGAATCTCCGCGACATCGAGTTCAACCTCTTCGAGGTGCTCGGGCGCGACAAGGTGTACGGCACCGGTCCGTTCGAGGAGATGGACGTCGAGACCGCCAAGAGCGTCCTGGAGGAGCTGACCCGCCTCTCCGAGAACGAGCTGGCCGAGTCCTTCGCCGACGCCGACCGGAACCCGCCGGTCTTCGACCCCGAGACCAACACCGCGCCCGTCCCGGCGAGCTTCAAGAAGTCGTACCAGGCCTTCATGGACTCCGAGTACTGGCGTCTCGGCCTGCCCGAGGAGATCGGCGGCACGACCTCCCCGCGCTCCCTGATCTGGGCCTACGCGGAGCTGATCCTCGGCGCGAACCCGGCCGTGTGGATGTACTCCTCCGGCCCGGCCTTCGCCGGCATCCTGCACAACGAGGGCAACGAGGCGCAGAAGAAGGTCGCGCAGATCGCCGTCGAGAAGCAGTGGGGCTCCACCATGGTCCTCACCGAGCCCGACGCGGGCTCGGACGTCGGCGCCGGCCGCACGAAGGCGGTCCAGCAGGAGGACGGCTCCTGGCACATCGAGGGCGTCAAGCGCTTCATCACGTCCGGTGAGCACGACATGTCGGAGAACATCCTCCACTACGTCCTCGCCCGCCCCGAGGGTGCCGGCCCCGGCACCAAGGGCCTCTCGCTCTTCCTCGTGCCGAAGTACCTGTTCGACTGGGAGACCGGCGAGCTGGGCGAGCGCAACGGCGTGTACGCGACGAACGTCGAGCACAAGATGGGCCTCAAGGCCTCCAACACGTGCGAGATGACCTTCGGCGACCAGCACCCCGCCAAGGGCTGGCTGATCGGCGACAAGCACGACGGCATCCGCCAGATGTTCCTCATCATCGAGTTCGCCCGCATGATGGTCGGCACGAAGGCGATCTCCACCCTCTCCACGGGCTACCTCAACGCCCTGGAGTACGCCAAGGAGCGCGTCCAGGGCACCGACCTGGCGAACTTCATGGACAAGGCCGCGCCCAAGGTCACCATCACGCACCACCCGGACGTCCGCCGCTCGCTGATGACGCAGAAGGCGTACGCCGAGGGCATGCGCTCCCTGGTTCTCCACACGGCCGCCGTGCAGGACGAGATCCAGCTCAAGGAGGCCGCGGGCGAGGACGCCAAGGCGCTCCACGGCCTGAACGACCTGCTGCTGCCGATCGTGAAGGGCTACGGCTCCGAGAAGGGCTACGAGCAGCTCGCGCAGTCGCTCCAGACCTTCGGCGGCTCCGGCTTCCTGCAGGAGTACCCGATCGAGCAGTACATCCGGGACGCCAAGATCGACACCCTCTACGAGGGCACCACGGCCATCCAGGGCCAGGACTTCTTCTTCCGCAAGATCGTCCGCGACCAGGGCGCGTCCCTGAACACGCTGGCCGAGGAGATCAAGAAGTTCCTCGCGGTCGGCACCGGCGGCGAGGAGCTGGCCGGCGCCCGCGACGCGCTCGCCAAGGCGGCTGTGGACCTGGAGGGCATCGTCGGCAAGATGCTCACCGACCTCACCGCGACCGGCGAGGACGTCAAGAACATCTACAAGGTCGGCCTCAACACGACCCGCCTGCTGATGGCCTCCGGTGATGTCGTCGTCGGCTACCTGCTCCTGAAGGGCGCGGCGGTCGCCGCCGAGAAGCTGGCCGCCGGCGCCTCCGCCAAGGACCAGGCCTTCTACGCCGGCAAGATCGCGGCCGCGAAGTTCTTCGCCGCGAACGTCCTGCCGGGCGTGGGCGCCGAGCGCGCGCTCGCCGAGGCGGTCGACGGCTCGCTGATGGACCTGGACGAGGCCGCGTTCTAGTCACCTAGACACGCACCGCGTCCAATGAGGAACGGCTCGCTCCCGGGGAGGGGAGTGGGCCGTTCCGCTTTACTGGAACGAGTCACCCCGCAGGAGGGGTTCGTTCCGTCTATCGGGGCCCCGGCGCCGTATTCCGGGGCGTGCGTAAGGTGAACCCATGACGAGCACCGCCCGCTTCGACCGCGGCCACACCGACGACCTCATGACGTTCCTGGCGGCTTCCCCGTCGCCGTACCACGCCGTGGCGAACGCCGCCGAGCGGCTGGAGAAGGCCGGCTTCCGCCAGGTCGAGGAGACCGCCGCCTGGGACGGCACTACCGGCGGCAAGTACGTGATCCGCGGCGGCGCTCTCATCGCCTGGTACGTACCGGAGGGCGCGTCCCCCCACACCCCGTACCGGATCGTCGGCGCCCACACCGACTCCCCCAACCTGCGCGTGAAGCCGCACCCCGACATGGGGACGCGCGGCTGGCGCCAGGTCTCCGTCGAGATCTACGGCGGGACGCTCCTCAACACCTGGCTCGACCGCGACCTGGGCCTCGCCGGCCGGCTCACCCTGCGGGACGGCAGCCACCACCTGGTGAACGTGGACCGCGCCGTGCTCCGCGTCCCGCAGCTCGCCATCCACCTCGACCGGCAGGCCAACGAGGGCCTCAAGCTGGAGCGGCAGCGCCACATGCAGCCGATCTGGGGCCTCGGCGAGGTCCACGAGGGCGACCTGATCCGCTTCGTCGCCGAGGAGGCGGGCGTCGACGCCGAGGACGTCGCCGGCTGGGACCTGATGGTCCACGCCATCGAGGCCCCCTCCTACCTGGGCCGCGACCGCGAACTCGTCGCGGGCCCGCGCATGGACAACCTGATCTCGGTCCACGCGGGCGTCGCCGCCCTGGCCGCCGTCGCGGGCCGCGCCGACCTCCCGTACATCCCGGTGCTCGCCGCCTTCGACCACGAGGAGAACGGCTCCGAGGCCGACACCGGCGCCCAGGGCCCCCTCCTCGGCAACGTCCTGGAGCGCTCGATCTACGCCCGGGGCGGCGCCTACGAGGACCGCGCCCGCGCCTTCGCCGCCTCCATCTGCCTCTCCTCCGACGTCGGCCACGCCGTCCACCCCAACTACGCGGAGCGCCACGACCCGACGCACCACCCGCGCCCCAACGGCGGCCCGATCCTCAAGGTCAACGTCAACCAGCGGTACGCCACGGACGGCGGCGGCCGGGCGGTCTGGGCGGCGGCCTGCGAGAAGGCCGGCGTGCCGTGGCAGACCTTCGTCTCCAACAACGACATGCCGTGCGGCACGACGATCGGCCCGATCACGGCGGCCCGTCACGGCATCAGCACGGTCGACATCGGCGTGGCCTGCCTCTCGATGCACAGCGCGCGCGAGCTGTGCGGCGCGGAGGACCCGTACCTGCTGGCGAACGCGCTGGTGGCGTTCCTGGAGGGATGACCGGCCGCATCCCGGGTACCCGATCCCAACTACCGCCTCAGGAGGTGGGATTCATGGGACTCGGAGGATGCATCATCCTCATCGCCGTCGGCGCGATCCTCACGTTCGCCACGGACTGGCAGCTCGAAGGCGTCAATCTCGACCTGGTGGGACTGATCATGATGGTGGTCGGTCTCATCGGTCTGGTGACCTTCACCAGCATCGCCCGGCGCCGACGGATCGTCGTTCCCCCGGCCGCCCCGACGGTCGTCGAACAGGAACAGCGCGACCGCGGCTACTGAGCCGCCGTACGAAACATCCGGGAAAGGTCCCTCCTGACAACGTCGGCCTCATGGATCGTCATGAGGGCCCACCCCGGGGGAAGTTCATCGGCTGCCTCGTCGTGGCCGTGCTGGTCGGCACGGCTGCGGCGGGCCTCGTCATCGCCGAGTACAACGAACGCCCGCCCTGGGGTACCGACATCGCCTACGAGGGCGGCTATCTGCAGGCCGTCCGCATCCGGAAGGCGGACCCGACCGGCGAGCGCGCCCGCGCGCTGCTGAACGGTGAGTGCGTGAGCATGGAGCGCACGGGGATGGGCGGCGACCGGGCCGTGCACGACCCGGCCGCCTGGGTCTCCGGGTGCCTGGACGGGGCGGCGGGCCGCCCGTCCAAGAACCAGGGGCTGGTGCACTAGGAGACGTTGGGCGGGCCGCCGGACTGGCGCTAGGAGGCGTCCATCCCGGCGAGGATGAGCGGAAGCCTGGAGGCCCCGGCTTCGGTGACCTTCACCGGAACCCCCCAGTCCTGCTGGTGCACATGGCAGGCCGGGTACTCGTTGGCCGGGTCGTCGTCGCAGGAGGCGGCCATCGCGGAGACGTGCAGGACGCCCTCGGTCAGGGCCGGGTTCAGTTCGAGCTCCCGGAAGAGGTCCGTTCCGGTGCCCTCGCCGTCGAGCAGCAGCTCGGGAGGGGTCGAGGAGACAAGCAGCCGGGTGGATGGGCCGTAACGCTCGTCCAGCTTCTGGCCGGTCGGCGCCTGGAAGACCACGTCGAGCCGGAGGCAGCCCGGGGCGACCTCGGTGGCCTCGCGCTGCGTACGGTGGGCGACCGCCTCGACCTGGACGGCCTCCTCGGGCAGCCGCAGCCGGGTGAGCCGGTGCCGGGCGGACTCGACGACCACGATCTCGTCGCCGACGAGCACGGCGTCGCTCGGCTCGCGCAGATCGGTGGCCAGCGTCGTGACCTCGCCGGTCGCGGGGTCGAAGCGGCGCAGGGCGTGGTTGTACGTGTCCGCGATCGCGACCGAGCCGTCGGGGAGGGCGGTCACGCCGAGCGGGTGCTGGAGCAGCGCCTGGTCGGCGGCGCCGTCGCGGTGGCCGAAGTCGAAGAGCCCGGTGCCGACGGCGGTGTGGACGGCGCCGTCGGTGTCGATCCAGCGGACGGCGCTGGTCTCGGAGTCGGCGATCCACAGCCGGTCCTCGGTGGCCGCGAGCCCCGAGGGCTGCGCGAACCAGGCCTCGTCGGCGGGCCCGTCGACGAGCCCCTCGTTGGTCGTGCCGGCCGCGACCTGGACCGTGCCGGTCTCCGGGTCGTACGTCCACACCTGGTGGACGCCGGCCATCGCGATCCACACCTTGCCCTGCCACCAGGCGACGTCCCACGGCGAGGAGAGGTCCACGTCGAGGGCGGGCCCGGAGGTCGGCGACCCCTGCCACCACTGCTTGCCGGTTCCGGCGATCCGCTCGATCAGACCGGTCGCGGGGTCGTACGTCCGCAGCGCGTGGTTCACGGTGTCGGCGACGACGACCTTGCCGTCGGGCAGCAGCGCGAGCCCCTGCGGCTCCCGGAACTCCCCGTCCCCGATCCGCCGCACGACGGTCTCCCCGTCGGCGTCGAGCTCGACGAGCTGATGCCGTGTGGTGTCGGAGACAAGGAAGTTCCCGCTCTCGAGCAGCACAGCCTTCCCAGGAAACCGCAGATCGGTAGCGACCGGCTCGGGCGGCACGTACGGCCCGTCCCCGCGCCGCAGCGTCCCCTTGGCCGCGTGCTCGGCCTCCAGCTCCTCGACGAGCGTCCGGATCGCGTTGGCATGCCCCTCACCCGCGTGCTGGGCGACGACGTACCCCTCGGGATCGATGACGACAAGCGTCGGCCACGCCCGTACGGCGTACTGCTTCCAGGTCGCGAGCTCCGGATCGTCGAGCACGGGGTGGTGCACCTCGTACCGCTCGACGGCATCGACGACGGCCTGATGCTCGGCCTCGTGCACGAACTTCGGCGAGTGCACCCCGACGATCACGAGCGTGTCGCGGTGCTTCTCCTCCAGGTCACGGAGCTCGTCGAGGACGTGGAGGCAGTTGATGCAGCAGAAGGTCCAAAAATCCAGGATCAGGATCTGGCCGCGGAAGTCGGCGAGCGTCAGCTCCTTCCCACCGGTGTTGATCCAGCCTCCCTTGCCGATCAGCTCGGGAGCACGGACACGGGCACGGCGGCGGGGCTCGGGCGCGGGGGTGGGCGCCGGGGCGGCATCGTTCATGCTTCAAGCTTGCCATCCGGGCGTGAAGGGCGGATCACGCGCATGTGGCGGGGTCAAGGAGCAGTCCTTCGACGCGGTCCCATCCGTACCTCGGAGGTCGGCGTCAGCGAACGGGTGGGCGGGGGTGGGTGGACCAGTGTTCGTCGGCGGTGATGCCCATCAGGACGAGGTCGTGGTAGGCGCCCGCGAAGAATTCGTGCTGGCGGAGGCGGCCCTCCTCGACGAAGCCGAGGGAGCGGTGGAGGGCGAGGGAGGCGTCGTTGAAGGCGTGGATCTCGACCTCGCACTTGTTGAAGCGGCGTTCGGCGAACATGTACGTGAGGGTGAGCGCGACGGCCTCCCTGGCGTAGCCCTTGCCGCGGTGTTCGCGGGTGATCTCGATGCCCGTCTTGAAGCGGCCCGCGCGGGTGTCGGTGTCGCCGACCGTCACGGATCCGGCGAAGGTCCCGTCGGTCAGGGTCTCGACGACCAGGCGGAACGCCTCGCCGCCCGGTTCGCGGCCGGCTCGTTCGGCGGTCCAGGCGCGGAAGCCCTCCGCCGAGCGCGGCGGCTCGACGAGGTCCGCGTTGCGTACGTCGACGGTGTCCTCGGCCAGCGCGCGGAAGCCTTCCCAGTCCTCCGACTCGACGCCCCGCAGGCGCACCTTCCGACCCACCCATATGTTGCTCATGGCGCCCCACGGTAGGGGCGGGACGGAGTGAAGCGCCTCCGAATTGGGAACGCATCCCGGCATGAAATATCTCGTACGGGACAAAATCTTCGCGATCGGCGACGACTACTGGATCGAGGACGAGCGCGGTCGGCACGCCTTCCTCGTCGACGGGAAGGCCCTGCGGCTGCGGGACACGCTGGAGCTGAAGGATCCGCTCGGGCAGGTCCTGGTCACGCTGCGGCAGAAGATGTTCAGCCTGCGGGACGCGATGACCATCGAGCGGGACGAGCGGCCGCTCGCCACCATCCGCAGGAAGCGGCTCTCGCTGCTCCGCAACCACTACCGGGTCACCCTCGTCGAAGGCACCGAGCTGGACGTCAGCGGGCGGATCCTGGACCGCGAGTTCACCGTCGAGTACGACGGCGAGCTCCTCGCCCACATCTCCCGGCAGTGGTTCCGCGTCCGCGACACGTACGCCGTGAACGTCGTCCGCGAGGACACCGACACGGCGCTCCTCATCGCCGTCGCGGTGTGCGTGATCCGCATGGCCGAGCGGGAGCGGGAGGACTAGGCAGTGTCTGACAAGTGATCACCTGGCCGGCTCGCGGCGCCAGAGGATCAGCGAGGCCAGGACGACTCCGACGCGGCAGCGGTCGGCGAGCTTGCCGAACCTGGTCGCGATCGCCCCTCCACCTGCGGCCCGCCTCCCGCCCCCTTCCGCCGCGTCGGGGGCGTCCTGCTTGCTTTGTGGGTTCACCCCCGTCTAATCTCGTCACTGTGACGATAATCGCTCAGCGGCCCCGCTCCCTGCGGGTGTTGACTCCAGGGGCCTCGATCCGCCGCCGCGCGCACGGCCGTGCCGTCGAGCACGAGCCCGGAGCCGTGCCGACGCGCGCACCAGCCGCCCGCCTGCACTGCAAACCCTCGAAGAGTTGCGGCCGAGGCGGCATCGACAATGACCTCAGGACGGATAAGTGAGCATGTTCGTAATGCCGGTAAATCCCTTCGACCTCTCCGAAGAAATGCTGAGCCGAATATCCGCCGATGACTCATGGGCCCCGACCGAGGCGGAGATCCCACACGTCGATGCCAGGGTGATTCGCCATTTCCTCACTCCGGCCGAAGTGGAGGCATTCGCGACCGAACTCGCTGCCCAGCGCTTTGCGCCGGTGGGTCTGGACGGCATCGCCGCCAACTACACAGAGGGAGATCCGGTCGGCTCGCTCCGTGCCACGGCCGAATCCGAAGTCTTGGCGGCAGAGTTCTACCGCAGACTGCGGACGTTTCTGCCGTTCGAAGTAGGACCGGACGATCCGACGGATTCAGACGGAAGGTCCTGGAAGCCGGCGTCCGTCAATCCGCGCATGCGCTTCATCAGGTACGAACACGGCGGATTTCTTGTCCCGCACTACGATTCGCCCTATTTCGCCCCCGACGGAACGCGAACTCACCTGACGGTCGTCGTCTACCTGTCGTACGAGGCAGTGGGCGGAGAAACGCGGTTCATCGCCGACAAGCAGAACGAACTTCCCTTTGCGCAACGCGACTTCTCGGACTGGCCCCGGCCGGCAGAGCCTGAGGAAATACTGAGCGCCCACCGCCCCGAACCGGGCGATGCGCTCCTCTTCTGGCATCGGACGCTTCACGACTCGGCCCCCCTTCTTGAGGGGACGAAAACAACCCTCAGAACCGACGTGCTCTACGAGCCGTGCTCCCCCTGACACTGCCTAGCGCCCCAACACCCTGTCCTTGAGCGCCGGGAACTGCTCCCTCGTCGTCGTCACCCGCGCCACGTCCAGCTCCACGCGCAGGATCTCCTCGTCCGGGCCCGCCTCCGCGAGGACCTCGCCCCAGGGGTCCACGACGATCGAGTGGCCCGCCTGTTCCACGCCCGCGTGAGTGCCGGCCGTGCCGCAGGCCAGCATGTAAGCCTGGTTCTCCACCGCCCGCGCCTGCGCGAGGAGCGTCCAGTGGGCGCGGCGGCGGGCCGGCCAGCCCGCCGGGACGACGAAGGCCTGGGCGCCCGCGTCCACCAGGCCCCGGAACAGCTCCGGGAAGCGCAGGTCGTAGCAGGTCGCCACACCAACGGTGAGGTCCGCAGCCGGGTCCGCGTCCGGGGCCGTGAACGTCACCAGCTCCTCGCCCGCCGCCATCATCACGGCCTCGCCCTTGTCGAAGCCGAAGCGGTGGATCTTGCGGTAGTGAGCGGCCAGGTCCCCGGTCGGGGAGAAGATCAGCGAGGTGTTGTAGAGGGCGCCCGCCGCCGCCTCGACGATCGAGCCCGCGTGCAGCCAGACCCCCGCGTCGCGCGCGGCCGCCGCCATCGCCTCGTACGTGGGACCGTGCAGCGGTTCCGACTCCGCCGCGAACAGCTCGTAGGCGAACGCGCCCATCGGCCACAGCTCCGGCAGGACCACGAGATCCGCGGCGCCGCGCTCCGCCCGTACCAGCTCGGCCACCCGCGCACGGCGCGAAACGACCGGTTCGTCCGGGTCTACTGCGATCTGGATGAGGGAGGCGCGCACACTACCACCGTCCTGGCATTCGAACCGTCAACACAGGCCTACGATCGTCACACGAAAGCACTGCCGGGGTGCCTTCGGGCAGCGTAACTTAGCGTCCGAGCCTCCCACGCAGTCTCCAGCCCGCCTGTCCGCTCGATCGTCAGCCCGTGCACCGCAGAACCGCCGAGGGGTCCCGTGACCGTCCATCCCAGCCTCCAGACCTACGCCGACGCCTGGACCCACTCCATCGAAGCGATAGCCGAGTTGGTGCAGCCGCTCGTGGAAGGCGAATGGAACCGCGCGACACCGTGCCCGGGCTGGTCGGTGCGCGACATCGTGTCCCATGTGATCGGCATGGAGTGCGAGATGCTGGGCGACCCGCGCCCCATCCACTCGCTGCCCCGCGATCTCTACCACGTACGCGGTGAGTTCTCCCGCTACATGGAGATGCAGGTCGATGTGCGCCGGCACCACACCGGCCCCGAGATGACCTCGGAGCTCGAGTACATCCTGATCCGCCGCGCCCGCCAGCTCCGCAACGAGAACCGGCAGCCCGACCACCTGATCCGCGCCCCCCTCGGCGCCGAGCAGACCCTGGAAGTGGCCTACCGGATGCGCGCCTTCGACGTCTGGGTGCACGAGCAGGACCTGCGGACCGCCCTCGGCAAGCCGGGCAACCTGGACTCCCCCGGCGCGCTCGTGGTCCGGGACAACCTGCTCGTGGGGCTGGCCAAGGTCGTCGCGAAGGACGCGGGCGCGCCCCCGAACTCGGCGGTCGTCGTCGACGTGCACGGGCCGGTGGAGTTCCTGCGGACGGTCCGGGTGGACGCGGAGGGCCGCGGCTCGGTCGACGGCGCGCCCTCGCTCGGCCCGGCGGTGACGCTGGCGCTCGACTGGGAGACGTACGTACGCCTCGCCTGCGGCCGGGTCCGGCCGGCGGCCGTCGCCGACCGGATCAAGATCGAGGGCGACACGGAGCTGGCCCAGGCCATCCTGGACAACTTCGCCGTGACTCCGTGAGGCCGGCCACGGCCTGAGGCGCGGGCAGGAGCTTCTACGCCGGTACGTGGACCGCCTCGACGCGGCTCGCCACCAGGCGTTCCTTCTCCCGCCGGGCCGTACGGGCCTTCAGCCGCAGGATCTGTACGACGCCCAGCGCCTCCAGGACGAAGACCGACGCGAAGGCGATCCGGTAGTTGTCGCCGGTGGCGTCGAGGAGGATGCCGACCGCGAGCAGCGTCGTCATCGAGGCGGTGAAACCACCCATGTTGACGATTCCGGAGGCCGTTCCCTGACGCTCCGGCGGGTTCGCCGGGCGGGCGAAGTCGAAGCCGATCATCGAGGCGGGCCCGCAGGCGCCGAGGACCGCGCAGAGCGTGATCAGGAGCCACATCGGCGCCCGGTCGGCGGGGTACGCGAGGGTGGCGCCCCACACCAGCGCGGTCGCCGCGACCGTGCCGAGGGCGAGCGGGGCGCGGGCGGTGTGGTGCCGGGCGATGATCTGCCCGTACGCGAGGCCCACCACCATGTTGGAGAGCACGACCAGCGTCAGCAGCTCCCCGGCGACGCCCCGCGAGAGGCCCTGGGCCTCGACCAGGAACGGCAGGCCCCACAGGAGCAGGAACACCATCGCCGGGAACTGGGTCGTGAAGTGCACCCACATGCCGAGCCGGGTGCCGGGCTCCCGCCAGGACTCGGTGATCTGACGGCGGACGAACGCGGCCCCGGCGTGCGGCGCGGGCGGCGGTTCGTGGCCCTCGGGGTGGTCCTTGAGGAAGAGCAGCAGCAGGACGAGGACGACGACGCCCGCGATCGAGCTGCCGACGAACGTGGTCGTCCAGCCGAGGTCGTGCAGGGCGCGGGCGATGAAGATCGTCGAGACGAGGTTGCCGGCCATCCCGAAGAGCGCGGCGACCTGGGCGATGAGCGGGCCGCGCCGGGCGGGGAACCAGCGGGTGCCGAGCCGCAGCACGCTGATGAAGGTCATCGCGTCTCCGCAGCCGAGCAGTGCGCGGGCGGCGAGTGCGGTGCCGTACGAGGGGGAGAGCGCGAAGCCCAGCTGGCCGACGGTGAAGAGCACGACGCCGATGGTCAGCACCTTCTTGGTGCCGAGCCGGTCGACCATCAGGCCGACGGGTATCTGCATGCCGGCGTAGACCAGCAGCTGGAGTATGGAGAAGGTGGAGAGCGCGGAGGCGTTGACGTCGAAGCGGTCGGCGGCGTCGAGTCCGGCGACGCCCAGGGACGTACGGAAGATGACGGCGACGAAGTAGACGCCTACACCGACGCCCCAGACGAGGGCGGCGCGCCGGCCGCCGGGCGGGTCGCCGGGGAGGGTGACGGCGGAACCGTATCCGTCGCGGCTCACCTCGCCTCACCCCGGACCAGGACCTTGACCCAGCTCAGGTGCTGGCGGACGCAGTGGGCCGCGCCCTCCGTGTCACCGGCCTTGATCCGCTCCAGGATCTCGGCGTGCTCGGTGATGTTCTTGGCGATCCGGTCGGGCTGGGACTGCATGACGGCGACGCCCATCCGCAGCTGACGGTCGCGCAGCTGGTCGTAGAGGCGGGCGAGGATCTGGTTGCCGGCGTACTTGACGATCTCCGCGTGGAAGCAGCGGTCGGTGGCGGCGACCTCGGCGAGGTCCCCGGCCTCGGCGCGCCGCTTCTGCTCCTCCAGGAGCTCTTCGAGCCGCTCGACGAGCGCGGCGGAGGCGGGGACGGCCCGGCGGACGGCGAACTCCTCGACGAGCAGCCGGGTCTCGACGACGTCGGCGATCTCCTGCGCGGAGACCGCGAGGACGAGGGCGCCCTTCTTGGGGTAGAGCTTGAGCAGCCCTTCCATCTCCAGCTTCAGCAGCGCTTCCCGTACGGGGGTGCGGGAGACCCCGACGGCCTGGGCGAGTTCGCCCTCGGTGAGCAGCGTCCCTCCCTCGTAGCGGCGGTCGAGGACGGCCTGCTTGACGTGCATGTAGACGCGGTCGGCCGCGGGAGGCGCTGATGGCATGCGCACAGCATAGATACAACAGGGGTGCAACAGGCAGGCCCGTCCGCGATGCGGACGGGCCTGTCCGGCGCGAGGGCTCCGAAGCCGTCAGCCGCCGATCGGGACGTAGCCGGACCAGCTGGTGGCCGCCGAGTTCGCGGCGTCGGCGCCGTTGCGGACCGCCACGCGGAAGTTGACCTTGCCGTCCTCGCGCATGTCGTAGTTGCACACGCCCGGGTTCGCGTCGGCGCCCGCGGTGTAGTGGCACTCGCCGCTGCGTCCGTAGTCGGTGTACCACTCGGCGACAACCCGCAGGCCGTCGGCCTTGTAGTCGTCCATCGTGAACTTGTCCCCGTACGAGGAGAAACAGCCCCGCCCGGCGGCCGTGCCGTTGGTGTAGATGGTCGCGCAGAGCGTGTAGTCGGCAGCCGCGGAGGCGTCGGCGGGCTGCGCCACCTGTATGTCGGTCTCCGCGGGCTGCGCCGCCTGCGCGGGGGCGGAGAGGGCGAGGACGCTGGAGATGCCGGCGACGGCGGCCAGTGCGGCGAATCGAATCTTCAAGGTCTTTCCTCCGTTGGGCGAATGGGGTGGAACTGCCTTGCGATTCCGAACGCTAACGGCGAACTCCCGCCCCCTGAGGGCCAAGTGGGGGCAACCTGTCGTCTTCCCGCCAGTCACAACCGACTAGGACAGGTGGCCGAAAGAACCTGTACAGAAGGGCATGTGGAAGCGGTTACCGTGGCCGTAATCGCCAAGACCCGGGGGCTGCGGAAGCAGGAGGACACTAGGCGTGCACGACACCGTGGACAACCAGTACATCGTCGCGTTGCTCGTACGGGGGTGGAGCGACGATCGCATCTCCCGCACTCTTGCCCTGAGCAAACGAACCGTCCAGCGACGGGTGCGTCAGCTCATGCAGGAGTACGGCTGCTCGAGCCGGTTCGCGCTCGGCTTCGCACTCGGCCTCCGGGCCGTCCCGCGACGCGCGGTCAGCAGGTAGCGCAGGGCGTCGTCGTACGGATGCACGAAACGCCCGGCCGGGGGACCGCATCGTCCCCGACCGGGCGTTTCACGTGAAACATCCCAACTGAACTCTTACGCCCAGGTGATGAGCCTCTTCGGCTGCTCCAGGATCGCCGCGATGTCCGCGAGGAACTTGGAGCCCAGTTCGCCGTCGACCAGACGGTGGTCGAAGGAGAGGGCCAGCGTGGTGACCTGACGCGGCTTCACCTTGCCCTTGTGGACCCAGGGCTGGAGCTTGATCGCGCCGACCGCGAGGATCGCGGACTCACCCGGGTTCAGGATGGGCGTACCGGTGTCGACGCCGAAGACGCCGACGTTGGTGATGGTGAACGTGCCGCCCTGCATCGCCGCCGGGGTCGTCTTGCCGTCGCGGGCGGTGGCGACCAGCTCGCTCAGGGACGTCGACAGCTCGGGCAGGGTCTGGGCGTGCGCGTCCTTGATGTTCGGCACGATCAGACCGCGCGGGGTGGCCGCGGCGATGCCCAGGTTGACGTAGTGCTTGAGCACGATCTCCTGGTTCGCCTCGTCCCAGGCCGCGTTGATCTCCGGGTTGCGCCGGACGGCGACCAGGACGGCCTTGGCGATGAGGAGCAGCGGGTTGACCCGCAGGCCCGCCATGTCCTTGTCGGACTTGAGCTCCTCGACCAGCTTCATGGTGCGCGTGATGTCGAAGGTCACGAACTCGGTGACGTGCGGCGCGGTGAAGGCCGAGCCGACCATCGCCGCCGCCGTGGCCTTCCGTACGCCCTTGATGGGGGTACGCGTCTCCCGGGCGCCCACCTCGACGGGCACGGCCACGGGAGCCGGGGCCGCCACCGGGGCCTGGACCGCCGGGGCCGGGGCCGGAGCCGCAGGGACAGCCGCCGGGGCCGCTGCCGGAGCGGCCGCCGCGTGGACGTCCTCGCGGGTGATGATCCCGTCCGGGCCGGTCGGGGTGACCGTCGCCAGGTCCACGCCCAGGTCCTTGGCCAGCTTCCGCACCGGGGGCTTGGCCAGCGGGCGGGTGGCGGTCGCGGTGGAGCCGCCGTGCCCGTTGAGCTCGCCCTGGATCGCGGCGGCGGCCTGCGCGGGCACGGGCGCGCCCTTGCGCGCCCGGCGCTTGGTCGAGCTCGCGGCCACGCCGTAGCCGACCAGGACCGGCTGCCGGCCCTGCGGCTCCTCGTCCTCGGCGACGGGAGCCGGTGCTTCCACGACGGGAGCCGGGGCCTCCGCCGCCACGGGGGCGGCGGCGGGCGCCTCTCCGCCCACGTTCACCGAGATGATGACCTGGCCGACGTCGACCGTCGTGCCCTCGGGGAAGCGCAGTTCGTGGACCGTGCCGTCGAACGGGATCGGCAGCTCGACGGCCGCCTTCGCCGTCTCGACCTCGCACACGACCTGACCGTCGGCGACCGTGTCGCCCGGCTGGACGTACCACTTGAGGATCTCGGCCTCGGTGAGGCCCTCGCCCACGTCGGGCATTTTGAATTCGCGGATCGTCACGATGCTCTCCTCAGCCCGTCAGTACGCCAGCGAGCGGTCGACGGCGTCGAGCACGCGGTCCAGACCCGGCAGGTACTCCTCCTCCAGGCGCGCCGGCGGATACGGCGCGTGGTAGCCGCCGACCCGCAGGACGGGGGCCTCCAGGTGGTAGAAGCAGCGCTCGGTGATCCGGGCGGCGATCTCCGCGCCGGAGCCGTAGAAGACCGGGGCCTCGTGGACCACGACCAGGCGGCGGGTCTTCTCGACCGAGGTCTGGATGGTGTCGAAGTCGATCGGGGACATCGAGCGCAGGTCCAGGACCTCCACCGACTTGCCCTCCTCCTGGGCGGCCGCGGCGGCCTCCAGGCAGACCTTCACCATCGGGCCGTACGCGGCGAGCGTGAGGTCCGCGCCTTCGCGGGCGACGCGGGCCTTGTGCAGCTCGCCCGGGATCGCGTCGGTGTCGACCTCGCTCTTGTCCCAGTAGCGGCGCTTGGGCTCGAAGAAGATGACCGGGTCGTCGCTCTGGATGGCCTGCTGGAGCATCCAGTACGCGTCCGAAGAGGTGGACGGCGAGACGACCTTGAGGCCGGGGACGTGCGCGAAGAGCGCCTCGGGGGACTCCGAGTGGTGCTCGACGGCGCCGATGCCACCGCCGTACGGGATCCGGATGACGACCGGCAGCTTGATCTTGCCGAGCGCGCGGGCGTGCATCTTGGCGAGCTGCGTGACGATCTGGTCGTACGCGGGGAAGACGAAACCGTCGAACTGGATCTCGACGACGGGCCGGTAGCCGCGCAGGGCCAGACCGATCGCGGTGCCGACGATGCCCGACTCGGCGAGCGGGGTGTCGATGACCCGGTCCTCGCCGAAGTCCTTCTGCAGACCGTCGGTGACCCGGAAGACGCCGCCGAGCTTGCCGACGTCCTCGCCCATGATGAGGACCTTGGGGTCGTTCTCCAGGGCCGTGCGGAGCGATTCGTTGATCGCCTTGGCCAGGGGAAGCTTCTGAACAGCCATGATTACTCGGCCCCTCCGTCCGCGAACGACGCCTGGTAGGCGGCGAACTGCGCGCGCTCCTCGTCGACGAGCGCGTGGCCGTCGGCGTAGACATTCTCGAAGATCGCCATGTGGTCCGGGTCGGGCATGGCACGGACGGCCTCGCGGACGCGCTTGCCGAGCGTCTCGCTCTCCGTCTCCAGGGCCTCGAAGAAGGCCGCGTCGGCGTGACCCTCGCGCTCCAGGTAGGCCTTGAGCCGCAGGATCGGGTCCTTCGCCTCCCAGGCCTCGCGCTCCTCGTCGGCGCGGTACTTGGTCGGGTCGTCGGAGGTGGTGTGGGCGCCCATGCGGTAGGTGAACGCCTCGACGAGGGTCGGGCCCTCGCCCCGGCGGGCGCGCTCGAGAGCCGAGCGGGTGACGGCCAGGCAGGCGAGGACGTCGTTGCCGTCGACCCGGACGCCGGGGAAGCCGAAGCCCTGCGCGCGCTGGTAGAGCGGCACACGGGTCTGCTTCTCGGTGGGCTCGGAGATCGCCCACTGGTTGTTCTGGCAGAAGAACACGACGGGCGCGTTGTAGACCGCGGAGAAGGTGAAGGACTCGGCGACGTCACCCTGACTGGACGCGCCGTCACCGAAGTACGCGATCACGGCCGAGTCCGCGCCGTCCTTGGCGACGCCCATGGCGTAGCCGGTGGCGTGCAGGGTCTGCGAGCCGATGACGATCGTGTACAGGTGGAAGTTGTTGGTGTTGGGGTCCCAGCCACCGTGGTTCACACCGCGGAACATGCCGAGCAGGTTCGTCGGGTCGACCCCGCGACACCAGGCGACACCGTGCTCCCGGTACGTCGGGAAGACGTAGTCGTCGTCGCGAAGAGCGCGGCCGGAGCCGATCTGCGCGGCCTCCTGGCCGAGCAGCGAGGCCCACAGGCCCAGCTCGCCCTGGCGCTGCAGGGCGGTGGCCTCGGCGTCGAAGCGGCGGGTGAGCACCATGTCGCGGTAGAGGCCGCGCAGCTCGTCGGCGCTCAGGTCGATGTCGTACTCGGGGTGCTGGACGCGCTCCCCTTCGGGCGTCAGCAGCTGTACGAGCTCGGGCTCGGAAGTCTGGGACTTCTTGGCGCTGGCGGCGCTGGCGCCGGCCGTGCGCTTGGTGCCGCTGCTGCGTCGCGTCGTCTTGCGCGCGGCAGTGCTCTCCACGGTCACGTGCGTACTCCTCCGTCGGTCCGGCCCCCGGGGTTGCCGGGAAAGGCCAGTGCGGCTCGCCTTGTCCGGACGCGCGCACGGGGTGGGTGCGACTCGGCCGGGTCAGGCGTGACAGGTGCCCCGGCGAGCGCCCTGTCATAGGCACGTTACCCACTGCTTCGCATTACTGCGAAACCCCATTTGACCTGCGATTTTGCTTGGATTTCCAAGTAAATCGAGAAATGTGGGAACAGTAGCTGGTCAGCGCACTGGCAACAGCCTCGCAGGCCGCCGGAACACCGGCACGTTATCCCGCACACCCCGGGCACGGGAAGAGCCAATATGTGAGACTGGGTGGGTGCGCGAAGATGGAAAAATCCGGGTATTTCTGCTGGACGACCACGAAGTCGTCCGGCGCGGCGTCCACGAGCTGCTCTCCGTGGAGGACGACATCGAGGTGGTCGGGGAGGCGGGCACGGCGGCCGACGCCCTCGTCAGGATCCCCGCGACCCGGCCCGACGTGGCCGTGCTCGACGTGCGGCTGCCGGACGGCAGCGGCGTCGAGGTCTGCCGCGAGGTGCGTTCGCAGAACGAGGACATCAAGTGCCTGATGCTCACCTCGTACGCCGATGACGAGGCACTTTTCGACGCGATCATGGCCGGGGCCTCGGGTTATGTCCTCAAGGCCATTCGCGGGAACGAACTGCTTTCGGCTGTACGGGACGTGGCGGCGGGCAAGTCGCTGCTCGATCCGGTCGCGACCGCCCGCGTCCTGGAGCGACTGCGGGACGGAAACAACCCCAAGGGTGACGACAAGCTCGCCAATCTGACGGAACAGGAGCGCAAGATCCTGGATCTGATCGGCGAGGGCCTGACCAACCGGGCCATCGGCGAACGGCTCCACCTGGCAGAGAAGACCATCAAGAACTACGTCTCCAGCCTGCTGTCGAAGCTGGGCATGGAGCGCCGTTCGCAGGCCGCGGCGTACGTGGCCCGCATGCAGGCCGAACGGCACTGAGCGCGCCGGTGACCCCCTCGCGGGGTCACCCGTTCGGCCTGACCCGGTGCGGGCCCCGATTCGGGACCTACGTCCCCGGTGAACCGGGGCAGGCGCCCCTTTCCCGGTGCGGTGCCGGTGGCGGAGAGTGGAAGCCATGTCCACCGAGGAGATCCGCGCCATCGAGCTGCTGAACCGCGTCTCGTACGGCCGGGTGGCGACGAGCATGCGCGCGATGCCGTTCGTCGCCCCCGCCCGCCACATCGTGGCCGACGGCTGTGTACTGATCCGCATGCACCGGGGCCTCGGCTACCACCGGGCCTGCGCGGGCAGCGTCGTCGCCTACGGCGCGGACAACTTCAACTCGGGCGCCGAGAACCTGTGGTCCGTGCAGTTCACCGGCTACGCCGAGGTCGTCGAACCGACCGAGGAGCAGCTCACCGCGTTCGGCGCGAGCCCGCAGGTGGTGGACGACGACCCCTTCGAGCCGATCTACCTGCGGATCGAGCCGCAGTTCGTGACCGTGCACCAGCTGGACTACACCACGGAGCGACATCTCCAGCACGTAGCGTGATCTAACATTTGGGGGGTGCCGCGCTCATTTGAAACCCTCGCTCCGCCCGTCGGCGCCGTCCCGCTCGCTCCGCCCGTCGGCGCCTCCCCGCCGGCCCCCGTCCCGCTCGCCCCGCGCGGCAGCCATTCCGTGCTCGCCCCACGTGTCGGCGACGCCCCGCTCGCCGCCTCCGGCGCCTCCCCGTTCACCGGACTCTCCGGCGCCTCCCCGTTCGTGCCCGTCGTCGGCGCCTCCATGCTCGCCCAGCGGGGCGGCGAGGCCGTCCTCGCGCCCCGCGGCGCCGTCACCCCCGCCCCGCCCGTCCGTGACCTGCTGCGGCGCTACCGGGAGGCCGGTGAGCCGCTCTCCTGCGAGCCCGTCACGCAGGGCCTGCTGAATCGGGGCTACCGCCTCTTCACCACCCGCGGCGCCTACTTCCTCAAGCAGCACCTCGACGCCCCGACCGCCGACCGGGACACCATCAGCCGCCAGCACCGCGCCACCCAGCGCCTGCACGCCCTCGGCCTGCCCGTCGCCCCGCCTCTCGCCGACTCCGCAGGCCGCACGGTCGCCGTCATCGGCGGCCGCTGCTACGCCCTGCACCCCTGGGTCGACGGCCGCCACCGCGACGGCGCCCAGCTCTCCACGGGCGGTTCGCGGCGCCTCGGCGCGCTCCTCGGGCACGTCCACACCTGCCTGGAGCAGGTGATGGAGTCGCCGCCGCCCGGCGCCGGGCACGAGAGCGCCCGCCCCGAGGACACCCTCCGCGTCATCGACGAGCTCCTGCGCCTCGCCCGCGCCCACCGGCCCCGCACCGGCTTCGACGCGCTCGCCGAGCACCGGCTGCTCGAACGCCGGTGGCTGCTCGCCGAGCACGCCCACCGCCGCCCTCCGCCCGCCGCCTCGGCCGGCTGGGTGCACGGCGACTTCCACCCGCTGAACCTGCTCTACCGGGGCGCCGAACCGGCCGCGATCGTCGACTGGGACCGCCTCGGCGTCCAGCCCAGGGCCGAGGAGGCCGTCAGGGCCGCCGCCATCTTCTTCGTACGACCGGCGGGCGAGCTGGCGCTCGGGAAGGTACGGGCGTACGCGCGGGCCTACCGGCGTGCGGCCGGCGCGGACGCGGCGGAGCTGGCGTCGGCGGTGCACCGGGTGTGGTGGGAGCGGCTCAACGACTTCTGGATACTGCGCTGGCGCTACCAGCTCCACGACCGAAGGGCCGACCCACAGTTTCCTGCGGTGTCGGCCCTGGCGGTGTGGTGGACCCGCGAGTACGAGGCGGTACGCGACGCGTTCGCGGGGTGACTCCGGCCTGTCCTACGGGGTCAAGCCGGTGCCGCGCGTCGCGGGCTGCCCGGTGCTCCCCTGCACGGTGTTGTCCGGCGGGTCCGTGGGGTCGCCCGACGGCGTGCCGGTCGGATCGCCCGTCGGGTCGCCCGTGTTGCCGCCGTCGTCCGAACCGTCGTCCGTCGGCGTCGGCTTCGTGGTCGGCGGGGTCGTCTGGGGCGTCGTCGGCGGCGTCGTCTGGGGAGTGGTCGGAGGCTTCGTCCACGGCTGCTCGTTGCCGCCGTTCGACGTCGTGTCCGGCTCCTGGGTGTCCTGGCTCTGCTCCTCCGACGGCGTCGGCGACTCCGCGGACGGGGTCGGCGACTGCGTGATCGGCGTCGTCGGCTTGTCGCTGTCCGCCTGACCGGCCTTGTCGAGCGCGTACACGACACCCGCCACGATCGCGATCATCGCGAGCGACAGGAACAGCAGCACCTTGCCGCGGCCGCCCTTCCGGCCCTTCCCGCCGTACCCGTCCTGGCCGTAGCCGCCGTGGCCGCCGTCGTATCCGCCGTCGTCCGGGTTCATCGGGGGCAGGAGCGGGCGCTGCGCGGTCTCGTGGTGCATCGGGTGCCCCATCGCCGTCGTCGCCGCGACGCCGCCGACCGGGGTGTGACCGCCCTCGTGCATCTCCACCGGGCCGGTGTTCCACGTGCCCGTGTGGCCGCCCGCCTGCTGGAGCATCTGCAGGCCGTACTGGATGAGCCCGCGCATCTCCTCGGCGCTCTGGAACCGGTCGTCCGGGTCCTTCGCCAGCGAGCGCATCACGAGCCCGTCGAGCTCCGGCGGCGAGGGGTGGGCGACCTCGGACGGCGGGACCGGGATGTCCTGGACGTGCTGGTAGACCACCGAGAGCGGGGTCTCGCCGGTGAACGGGGGCCGCAGCGCGAGGAGTTCGTACAGCAGACAGCCGGTGGCGTACAGGTCGGAGCGGTGGTCCACGGCCTTGCCGAGGGCCTGCTCGGGGGAGAGGTACTGCGGCGTGCCCATGACCATGCCGGTCTGGGTCATCGTCGACTGCGCGCCGTGCAGGGCGCGGGCGATGCCGAAGTCCATGACCTTCACCGCGCCGCCGTGCGTGATGATCACGTTCGCCGGCTTGATGTCGCGGTGCACGATGCCGTGCTGGTGCGAGTAGGCGAGCGCCTCCAGGACCCCGGAGACGATGATCAGGGCCTGCTCGGGGCCCGGCGCCTCGGCGCTGATCAGCAGGTCGCGGATGGTGCGGCCCTCGACCAACTCCATCACGATGTACGGCACGGAGTGGCCGCCGACGAGGTCCTCGCCGGAGTCGTACACCGCGACGATCGCGTGGTGGTTGAGGCCGGCGACCGACTGCGCCTCGCGCGTGAAGCGGGCCTTGGAGACCGGGTCCTCGGCGAGGTCGGAGCGGAGCAGCTTGACGGCGACCGTGCGGCCCAGGCGCACGTCCTCGGCCGCGAACACCTCCGCCATGCCGCCGCGCCCGAGGCGGTGGGTCAGCCGGTACCGTCCGTCACCGACCACTCCGCCGACGCCCCAGGACTCCGCGGCGGCGCCCGACAGGCCGCCGCCGCCTGCTTCGGATTCGGGTGCCATCAGTCCTCGCCGTCGTCTGTCAGTCGTGTGGAGCCGTTCCGTCGTCACGCTACAGGCTTCGTCCGACACCACGGTCCGAGTGGACCGGCCATCCAACCTCCCGCGTGTACACCCATGCAAATTCCGGCCGGTTCGTGTAACGCTTCCGAGACGCTTCTTGCGCGGAGGGTCACGGAACGGGCACCCGGCTTGACGTGTCGGTGCCCTCGGGCAGACTTGGCCGGGAAATTAACGATCAGCGCCGCCACGCGCGCGTAGGGGGAGCACGAATGAGCCAGGACGGCGCCCAGGGCCGCTATGCGGGCGGTTCGGTCGCGAACGGCCGGTACCAGCTTCGCGACCTGCTCGGCGAGGGCGGCATGGCCTCCGTCTACCTCGCGTACGACAGCGCACTCGACCGGCAGGTCGCCATCAAGACCCTGCACACCGAACTCGGCCGGGAACAGTCGTTCCGCGAGCGGTTCCGGCGCGAGGCGCAGGCGGTCGCGAAGCTTTCGCACACGAACATCGTCTCGGTCTTCGACACCGGCGAGGACACCCTCGACGGCTCGGTCATGCCGTACATCGTCATGGAGTACGTCGAGGGCCAGCCGCTCGGCTCGGTCCTCGCCTCCGACGTACGGCAGTTCGGCGCGATGCCCGCCGACAAGGCCCTCAAGGTGACGGCGGACGTCCTCGCCGCCCTGGACACCAGCCACGAGATGGGCCTGGTCCACCGGGACATCAAGCCCGGCAACGTGATGATGACCAAGCGCGGCGTGGTCAAGGTGATGGACTTCGGCATCGCGCGCGCCATGCAGTCCGGTGTCACCTCGATGACGCAGACGGGCATGGTCGTCGGCACGCCGCAGTACCTCTCCCCCGAGCAGGCCCTGGGCCGCGCGGTGGACGCCCGCTCCGACCTGTACTCGGTCGGCATCATGCTGTTCCAGCTGCTCACGGGCCGTCTGCCGTTCGACGCGGACTCGCCGCTGGCCATCGCGTACGCGCATGTCCAGGAGGAGCCGGTCGCCCCGTCGTCCATCAACCGCTCGGTGACCCCGGCGATGGACGCGCTCGTCGCCCGCGCGCTGAAGAAGAACCCGAACGAGCGTTTCCCGAGTGCGGCCGCGATGCAGGACGAGTGCCTGCGGGTGCTCTCGGCGGGGCAGACGAGCGCGCCGGTGATCGTGGCGGGCGGTCCGGTCAGCAGCGGCGCGGGCGTCGGCTCGGCGGTCTTCCCGCCGGTCGGCCAGACGCCGCCGCCGTCGACGCACGGGGTCCAGTACCCGTACCAGCAGCCCACGCCGGCGCCCCAGCCCGGTCCGTACGGTCCGCCGACGCCGGCGCCCGCGCCCTCCTACGGGTACCCGCAGCAGGCGCCGACCCCGCCGCCGGCCCCGGCGTACCAGACGCCCGCCCCCGGCCCGTACACGATGTCGCCGCAGCCCCCGGTCTCCGGCGGCGCCACCTCCGTCTCCGGTACCTCCGGCGGGTCGCAGCGGAGCACGCCGATGATCGTGGGCGCGGCCGTCGCCGCGCTGCTGGTCATCGGCGGTGTCATCACCGTGATCAACCTCAACAAGGACGACGCGAACGAAGGCGCGGGTGGCGACCCGAGCCAGAGCCAGTCGATCGCGCCGGGGCACAAGGGCCCTGACCTGACGAAGACCATCGACGTGAAGAAGTGCACCGAGCCGAGGGAGTCGAGCGACGACCCGGAGAAGTTCGAGATCCCGGACTTCACGTACAAGAACATTCAGTCGGTCAAGGACTGCATCCAGGCCGCCGGGTGGAAGCTGACGAAGCAGACCCCGGTGGACGAGGCGACGTACGGCGAGGGCACGGTGCTCAGCCAGTACCCGCCGGCGGGTGGGGACGCGTCGAAGAGCGACGCCGAGTTCACCCTGGAGATCTCCACGGGGAACCCGGGGCAGTAGGCCGGGTTCGTGGTCCGGGTTCGTAGCCCGGGTTCGTCGTCCGGGTTCGTCGTCCGGGTTCGTAGCCCGGGCTCGTAGCCCGGGTTGGTGGTACGGGTTCGTCGTCCGTTTGTTCGTGGAGTGATCCGCGGGTCATCCGCGCGCGGGCGCCCGGATGCCGGAATTGTCCCGTCATGTGACGCTGAGTTGGATACCTCGGCGGCTCGGTACGGGAGGGGGTCACCCGGTGATTCCAGGACTCCGCGGCACGCGGACGCGGGCACTGCGGTGGCGGGCGCTCGGCCCTGTGATGGCGTGCTGGCTGCTGGTCGGCGCCGTCCCGGTGGCGTACGGGTACGAGCGACCCGGGCCCGCTCCGGCGGGCTCGGCTTCGGCGGGCTCGGCTTCGGCGGGTTCGGCGGCCGGCTCTGCTGGTTCGGCAGCCGGCTCGGCCGGCTCGGCGGCGGCCTCTGCGGGTTCGGCACATGCGACGGCCGCGCCCAGGACTGCCGGGCCGTCGAAGCCGGCGAAGTCCGCGAAGTCCACCGCGCCGGCCACGCCCTCCCGCTCCCCGGCCGGCACCGCGACCCCCTCCGCCCCGACGGGGCGGCCCACACCTGGGGCCTCCCGCCCGCCCGCCGCACCCCCGGCTTCGGCGTCTCCGTCCGCGTCGGCCTCCGCGGCACCCGGGCCCACCCCGTCCGGCTCATGGGCCGGGCGGCCCGCCGGGGAGGGCCGCCCGCGGCCCGGCCGGCCCCCCGCCAAGCCGAAGCCGAGCGCCACGGACGGATCCGGCGACGCGGCCACCGACCCGTCCGCGGACCCCTCTCGTACCAAATCCGAAACAGCCGAGGAGCCCCCGGAGGAGCCGCCCGAGGAGACGGACGCCGCGGACGAGGGCCTCGAACCGGTACCGGAGACGGACCCCGCGGGTTCCGTTTCGCCGCCCGCGACCGTGCCCGCCGCCGCGCCCCGGCTCGGCAACCAGACCGCCCCCACCGCCTCCGACCGGCAGATTCCTGTGGTCACCCTGGGCGCCGGGCTCGCGCTGATGGGGCTCGGGATCGGATTCCTCGGCCTCCGGATGCGGCGCCGCTGAGAGGCCCGGTCCCCCGCGGGACCCCGCGTGTCCCCCTTGAGACGGACGCGGAAGCTCCGTCTCAGGTCGCTTGTCCGCGTCGGCATACCCGGTATACATACTGAGTATGTCGATCCGCCACGGGCTTCTCGCCCTCCTCGAACGCGGGCCTCGCTACGGCTCGCAGCTCCGTACGGAGTTCGAGTCCCGCACGGGCTCCACCTGGCCGCTCAACGTCGGCCAGGTCTACACGACCCTGAACCGTCTCGAACGGGACGGCATGGTCGCCCAGGACGGCGAGGACGAGGCCGGCCACGCGCTCTACGCGATCACCGACGGCGGTCGTGAAGAGCTGCGGAAGTGGTTCGAGAAGCCGGTGGACCGCACCAGCCCGGCCCGCGACGAGCTCGCCATCAAGCTCGCCATGGCCGTCGGAGCGCCCGGGGTCGACATCCGGGCCGTCATCCAGTCGCAGCGCCGGCACACCGTGAAGGCGATGCAGGACTACACCCGGCTCAAGGCGCAGGCGCTCACCGCGCTGGAGACGGGCGAGTCCCGTGAACGGGACGACGTGGCCTGGCTCCTCGTCCTGGAGCAGCTCATCTTCCAGACCGAGGCCGAGGCCCGCTGGCTGGACCACTGCGAGGCCCGGCTGATCCGGCTCTCGACGTCCGCCGTCGGCGCGGGGGACCCCCGGCCTCCCGAGGCGGCCGCACCGGCCGCCGACGACACGCACCACCCGGCGCGGCTGCGCTGACCCCACGGCCACCCGGCCCCCGGTCCCGCACCACCCGGCGCCGTACCGCACGATCCGCGACGCCTGTCCCGCACCTCCGGCGCCGCACCCGCACCACACCACCCAGAACCTTCTGGCACCACCTCTCCATCCGCTCCGTACGCGACGCCGCACCGCGTCCGTACGCCCAAGGGGGACCCCTCCATGTCCAGTGCGCAGCCCGTGCTGCAACTCCAGAACCTGACCCGCGTCCACGGCTCCGGCGCCACCGAGGTGCACGCCCTGCGCGGCATCGACCTGGCCGTCTACCCGGGTGAACTCGTCGCCGTCATGGGCCCGTCCGGCTCCGGCAAGTCGACCCTGCTCACCATCGCGGGCGGCCTCGACAACCCCACCTCCGGCAAGGTGATCGTCGAGAACACCGACATCACCACCGCCGACCGCAAGGCCCTCGCGGCCCTGCGCCGCCGCAGCATCGGGTACGTCTTCCAGGACTACAACCTCATCCCGGCGCTCACCGCCGCCGAGAACGTCGCCCTGCCCCGCGAACTGGACGGTGTCGCCGCCCGCAAGGCCCGCGTCGAGGCGCTGGCCGCGCTGGAGGAGATGGACCTCGGCCACCTCGCCGACCGCTTCCCCGACGAGATGTCCGGCGGCCAGCAGCAGCGCGTGGCCATCGCCCGTGCCCTCGTCGGCGACCGGCGCCTGGTCCTCGCGGACGAGCCCACCGGCGCCCTGGACTCCGAGACCGGCGAGTCCGTCCTCGCCCTGCTGCGCTCGCGCTGCGACGCCGGGGCCGCGGGCGTCCTGGTCACCCACGAGCCGCGGTTCGCCGCCTGGGCCGACCGGGTCGTCTTCCTGCGCGACGGCGCCGTCGTCGACCAGACCGTGCGCAGCGAGGCCGACTCGCTCCTCTCCGGCCAGGCGGCCGAACGGTGAACAAGTGGCTCCACTCCTGGCGCGCCGCGATCCGCATCGCGCGCCGTGACGCCTGGCGCTCCAAGGGACGCAGCTTCCTCGTCCTCGCGATGATCGCCCTGCCCATCCTCGGCGTCAGCGCCGCCGACCTGACCCTGCGCAGCTCGGAACTCTCCACCGAGGAGAGCCTGAACCGGAAGATAGGCGCCGCTGACGCGCGCTTCTCCGACGCCCAGGTCAACGGTGTGCCGATCTTCCAGGACCCGAACGGCGACACGAACGTGCCGGCCAAGGACTACGGCGACCAGGCCTGGCCGACCGGTCCGACCGATGTCACCAAGACCTTCCCGGCCGGCTCCACGGTCCTGACCGACAGCTCCGGCAGCGCCAAGCTGACCACCGCCCATGGGCTGCTCCAGAGCGAGGTCCGTGAGCTGAAGGCCGGCGACCCGCTCGCTCGCGGCATCATGGCCCTCCAGGACGGCCGCTTCCCGGAGAAGGCCGACGAGGTCGCCGCGACCACGCACTTCCTGGAGACCAGCGGGCTGAGCATCGGCTCCACGCTCTCCGCCCGCGGTGACACCCGTACCTTCCGGATCGTGGGCTCGTACGAGCTCCCCAACGATCTGAAGGCCGACCAGATCAACGCCCTGCCGGGCGCGTTCCTCGACGCGTACGCCAAGGTCGTCGCGGCGAGCGGGCTGGACACGGGCAGCGCCTCCGTCACCTATCTGGTGAAGGCTCCCGGTGGTTTCACGTGGAACACCGTCCAGCAGATCAACACCAAGGGCGTCGCCGTCGTCTCGCGCGCGGTGCTCCTCGACCCGCCCGCCAAGGCCGATGTCCCGCTCTACCAGAAGGAGGGCTGGGGCACCTTCGAGGACAGCGCGGCCGCCCAGGCCGCCGAGCTCGCCGCGGCGGGCACGGTCGTCGGCCTCGCGATGCTGGAGATCTGCCTCCTTGCCGGGCCCGCGTTCGCCGTGGGCGCCCGCCGCTCGCGCCGTCAGCTCGGGCTCGTCGGTGCCAACGGCGGCGACCGTCACCACATCCGCGCGATCGTGCTGAGCGGCGGTCTCGTCATCGGCGTCGCGGCTGCCGTCCTCGGTACGGTTCTCGCGCTCATCCTGACGTTCGCGCTGCAGCCGTTCCTCGAAACCGCCATGAACCAGCGGTTCGGCTCCTTCGACGTGCGTCCGCTGGAGCTGCTCGGCATCGCGTTCATCGCCGTGCTGACCGGCCTGATGGCCGCGATCGTCCCGGCCGTGACCGCGTCCCGGCAGACCGTCCTCGCCTCGCTCACCGGGCGTCGCGGTGTCCGCCGCGGCAGCCGCGTCCTGCCGCTCATCGGTCTGGGCGCCCTGCTCCTGGGCGGCACGATCGCGCTCTACGGCTCGGTGATCTCCGACCAGTTCATCGTCGTCGCGGGCGGCAGCGCCCTCGCCGAGCTGGGCGTGGTCGCCATGACCCCGGCCCTGGTGGGGCTCTTCGGCCGCACCGGCCGCTGGCTGCCGCTCTCGCCGCGCCTCGCCCTGCGGGACGCGGTGCGCAACCGGGGCCGTACGGCACCCGCCGTCGCCGCCGTGCTCGCCGCGGTCGCCGGAACGGTCGCCATCTCCACCTACGCGGCCAGCCGCGAGGCCCAGGACGCGGCCGGCTACGAGGCGAAGCTGCCGCACGGCGCGGTCTCCGCGCTCGTGATGGAGGAGGGCGGCCGTGACGTTCCGCAGGTGCGGGACGCCATCCAGCGGCTGATGCCGGTCGACACCCGCGCCGACGTCCAGCGCATCGTGGTCGGCAAGCCAGGCTGTGCCCCGTACAGCGAGGCCCCGGGCTGCGGCCGCTTCGAGCTGGTGATCCCGAAGGCCAACGAGTGTCCGCTGTGGGCCTCCGAGGACGGCTCGGACCCCTCCGAGAAGTTCACCAAGGAGCAGCGCCGCAAGCTCGCCGAGGACTGGCGCTGCACGGAGAACAGCGGCGGTGACCTGCCCGGCGGCGCCTACGTCGAGGGTGGCCTGGTGGTCGGTGACGCCTCGCTCCTGAAGATCCTCGGGATCACGGACGCGGGCGCGCAGAAGGCCCTCGCCGAGGGGAAGATCGTCTCCTTCGCCAAGGCGCCGATCGACAAGGGCGACAAGATCGGCATCAGGGTGATCGCCGACAACAAGAAGGCGAACCAGGCCGATCAGGAGCGCAAGCCGCTCCCCGGCGAGATCAAGAGCCTCCCCGCCCACCTGGTGACCGGGCAGAACGCCTACGGCGTGCGGGCGCTCATCAGCCCCGAAGCCGCCAAGGCCGCCGGCTTCACCGCGCTGCCGTTCGGCTCGGTCTTCTCCACCGACGCGATGCCCAGCGCCGAGCAGCGTCAGAAGCTCGACGGGGAGCTCGCCAAGATCGGCAGCGATGTCGCTCTCCACGTGGAGGAAGGATTCGTCAGCAACACGAGCATCGTGCTCCTCGCGCTGACCGTCTTCGCCGGACTCGTCACCATCGGCGCGGCCGGTATCGCCACCGGCCTCGCGCAGGCCGACGCCGAGGCCGATCTGAAGACGCTGTCCGCCGTCGGCGCGCCCCCGCGGGTCCGCCGCACGCTCAGCGGCTTCCAGTGCGGGGTGGTCGCCGCGATGGGCGTGATCCTCGGGTCGGCGGCCGGTGTGCTGCCGGCGATGGGCCTGCGGCTCACCGAGGAACGCCAGGAGCTGCGCTTCTACCAGGAGTCGCTCGACCAGGGCTGGGGCGGCTCGCAGGACGTGCCGTACGTCCCGATCGTCGTCCCCTGGGAGACGCTCGGCGCGATGCTGATCCTGGTACCGCTGGGCGCCGCGCTCCTCGCGGCCCTGGTGACCCGCTCGCGTGGGGCCCTGGCCCGCCGCGAAGCCGCCTGATCGGTCCTTGATCGGTACCTGATCAGCCTCTGGACGGTCCGTGATCGGTCGTTGCCGTCCTGTGCCCCTGGAGAAGGGTGGATCACCCTCCTCCAGGGGCACACCGTGTGATGAGGCACGTGTGCGAGAGAATGGGCGGCATGGAGATGCCGAGGAATGAACGGTCGCAGGAGACTCCCCAGGTCCTCATCGTGGGACAGGACGGGATGGCACTCGGCGGCGCTCAGGGTGACGACGAATCCCGCGAGGTCCCGGTGACAGAAATGGTCGAGCAGCCTGCGAAGGTCATGCGCATCGGCAGCATGATCAAGCAGCTCCTGGAGGAAGTACGCGCGGCTCCCCTCGACGAGGCGAGCCGGGTCAGGCTCAAGGACATCCACGCGAGCTCCGTGAAGGAGCTGGAGGACGGGCTCGCGCCCGAACTGGTCGAGGAACTGGAGCGGCTCTCGCTGCCATTCACCGACGAGGCGATCCCCTCCGAGGCGGAACTGCGGATCGCGCAGGCCCAGTTGGTGGGCTGGCTCGAAGGACTCTTCCACGGGATCCAGACGGCGCTGTTCGCCCAGCAGATGGCCGCCCGCGCCCAACTGGAGCAGATGCGGCGTGCGCTGCCTCCGGGTGCGCCGGTCGACGATGACGACGACCACGGCCGGGGCCACGCCGTCCGGTCGGGGCCTTACTTGTAGGACTTCGAGGCCGCTAGGGCTCCGGGCCTGCTTGGAGTCGCTCCGGAGTCGCGTAAGGGCCCGGCACACCTCAGGGTGTGCCGGGCCCTTGCGCGTCTTCGGGCGGGCCTGGTGCGCGCGTCCTCAGGCCGTCCGGGGAGCCACGAGCAGGACCTTGCCGACGTGGGTGCCGGAGTCCAGGGCGCGATGCGCCTCCGCGGCGTCCGGCATCTCGACCGTACGGTCGACCACCGCGCGTACCGTGCCGGACTCGACCAGCGGCCAGACGTGCTCCCGCACCGCGGCGACGATGGCCGCCTTCTCGTGCAGCGGGCGGGCGCGCAGCGTCGTCGCCGTGATCGCGGCCCGCTTGGAGAGCAGCGCGGCGAGGTTCAACTCGCCCTTCACACCGCCCTGCAGACCGATGACGGCCAGCCGGCCGTTGACCGCGAGCGCGTTCACATTGCGCTCCAGATACTTCGCTCCGAGGATGTCCAGAATCACGTCCGCACCCGCGCCGTCCGTGGCCTTGCGGAGCTCCTCGACGAAGTCCTGCTCGCGGTAGTCGATCAGGATGTCCGCGCCCAGCTCGGCGCAGCCCGCGAGCTTCTCCGGACCGCCGGCCGTGACCGCGACCTTCGCGCCGACGGCCTTGGCGAGCTGGATCGCCATCGTGCCGATGCCGCTCGCCCCGCCGTGCACCAACAGCGTTTCGCCGGGCCGCAGATGGGCGACCATGAAGACGTTCGACCAGACCGTGCAGGTCACCTCGGGCAGCGCCGCCGCCGTCACCAGGTCCATGCCCTGCGGCACGGGCAGCAGTTGGCCGACGGGGACGACGACCTTCTCCGCGTATCCACCGCCGACGAGCAGCGCGCACACCTCCTGGCCGACCTTCCAGCCGGAGACCCCCGGGCCCAGCGCGGCGATCCGGCCCGAACACTCCAGGCCGGGGTACGGAGACGTGCCCGGCGGCGGGTCGTAGAAGCCCTGGCGCTGGAGCAGATCGGCACGGTTGACGGCGCTCGCCACCACCTCGACGAGGACCTCGCCCTCGGCGGGCACGGGATCGGGCACCTCGGCCCAGACGAGGGCCTCGGGGCCGCCGGGTTCCGGAATCGTGATCGCATGCATGGCGGCGAGGCTACTCGGACGGCGACGACAACGGGGTGACGGGAGCGGCGCGCACAATGGTGATCACACGGTCCGTCAACTGCAGCGGGCTGGCCGCCGGATCGTCGTATCCGAGCAGCCGGTGCCCGCGCAACACGCTGACCACCAGGTCTTCGGTCTCCCGCACGCTCTTGCCGGCCTCTGCCTTGGTGACCGGCCGCTCCACCAGATCGAGCCCCGAGCCCTGCTGGATCAGATCCTCCATCACCGCGCCGGCGCTGGGGCTCAGCACGGAGAGCCCGAGCAGGCGGCCGGCCGCGCTGGCGCTGGTGATCACGGCGTCCGCGCCGGACTGGCGCAGCAGCGGCGCGTTCTCCTCCTCGCGCACGGCGGCGACGATCTTCGCGCCCCGGTTGAGCTGCCGGGCGGTGAGCGCCACCAGGACGGCGGTGTCGTCGCGCTGGGTGGCGATGACGATCTGACGCGCCTTCTGCACCTCGGCGCGGAGCAGCACATCGCTGCGGGTCGCGTCACCGACCACTCCGACGAAGCCGTCCGCGTTCGCCGTCTCGATCACCTTGGTGGAGGGATCGACGATGACGATCTGTTCCTTCCGCAGGCCCGTCGCGCAGAGGGTCTGGATCGCCGAGCGACCCTTGGTACCGAATCCGACGACGACGGTGTGGTCACGCAAGGTGGACCTCCAGCGGTTCAGCCGCCACTCCTCCCGGGTCCGCTCCGTGAGGACCTCGAGAGTCGTGCCGACCAGGATGATCAGGAACAGCACGCGCAGTGGCGTGATCACCAGGATGTTGACGAGCCGCGCGGTATCGCTGTACGGGACGATGTCGCCGTATCCGGTGGTGGAGAGGGTGACGGTCGCGTAGTAGGCGCAGTCGAGGAAGTCGAGCGTCCCGTTGGCGTTGTCGTGGTAGCCGTCGCGGTCGATGTAGACGATGAGCGTGGTGAGGGCGAGCACGCCAAGCGCCATGAGCAGGCGCTTGGCCACCTGGCGTATGGGCTTCTCGACGACGCGGCGGGGCATCCGGATGCGGGTGGGGGCCGCCTTCTCGTCCGCGTCGCGCGCCATGACGTCACGGCTGGGAAGTTTCACGTGAAACACCCTCCTGCCGTGCGGTGGTGATGCTGGGGGCGGGTTCGGCGAGCGAGCCCGGCCAGGGGAGGTCGAGGATCTCCAGCGCGTCGCCGGGGCGCGCGCCGCCGGGCGGGACGACGGCCATCCCGTCCGCCGCCGCGATCCCCCGGAGCATCGCGGGCCCGTGGTACCGCAGCGGAACGATCCGGTCGTCGCGGTAGACGACCGGGACGAGCCGGGTGTCGTGGGGGTGGCCCTGCACCTCGTCCGCCATGGGGACGCTGTACGGCGCCGGGAGCGGGGTCCCCGCGAGGGCGCGGAGCAGCGGCTCGGCCAAGGTGAGCAGGCCCGAGACGGCGGCCAGCGGGTTCCCGGGCAGCCCGACGAGATGGCGGTCGGCGTCGAGGCGCGCGAGCAGCATCGGGTGACCGGGCCGGACCTTCACCCCGTCGACGAGCAGGGTCGCCCCGGCTTTGGCCAGCACGGGGTGGACGTGATCGACGGGGCCCGAGGCCGTGCCGCCCGTGGTGATCACCAGGTCGGCGGGGGAGCCGGTGACGGCCGCCGCGAGGGCGGCCTCGTCGTCGCCGATCCACCGGGTGGCCAGCGTCTCGGCGCCCAGCGCGGTCAGCCAGGGGCCGAGCATCGGGCCGAGGGCGTCCCGGATCAGCCCGTCGTGGGGGAGTCCCGCCGTCAGCAGCTCGTCGCCGAGGACGAGGACCTCCACGCGGGGGCGGGCCGGGGTCGGCAGCTCGTCGTACCCGGCGGCGGCCGCGAGGCCGAGGACGGCCGGGGTCACCCGGGTCCCGGCGGGCAGCAGCCGGTCACCGGCGCCGCACTCCTGGCCCCGGGGGCGGATGTCCTGACCGGGCACGACCTCGCGCCGGGCGTGCAGATGCCCGCTCGTGTCGGTGCGGGCGTGCTCGCTGCGGATGACCGCCGTGGTCTCGGGCGGTACGCGGGCCCCGGTGGCGATCCGTACGGCGGTGCCGTCGTCCAGCGGCGCGGCGGGGGCGTGGCCGGCGAGCACGGCTCCCTGGGCGCGGATCTCCCAGGGGCCGGGGCCCGCGACAGCCCAGCCGTCCATGGCCGAGGTGTCGAAGGAGGGCAGGTCGGTGAGCGCGAGGAGCGGCTCGGCGAGCACCCGGCCCAGGGCCTGGTCGAGCGGCGTACGGAGGGGTGGGCGCGCGGCACCCACGCTGGCCCCGGCGCGGGCGGCGACGGCGCGCGCGGCGGGCCAGGCGGTGGCGTGGTGGGGGTCGTCGGGGGTGGAGGTGGGGCCGGCGGCAGCGGCGGCGGGCCGGTGCTCGGTGCCGCGCTGCGAAGCGACGAGGGCGAGGACCTCATCGACTCCGTCGTCGTCGCCTTCGTCGTGGTGCGTCATCCGTCCGTGTCCCGCTCCGCTTCGGCGGCCCAGCGGTTGGCGAGGGCGGCGGCCTTGCGGGACGCCTCGGCGACGGCCTCCGGGCCGTCGGCGCCCTCGGCGGCCGCTTTCGCCGCCGCGTACCCGACCAGGAAGGTGGTCAGCGGCGCGGCGGGGCGGGCGACCCCGTGGGCGGCGTCCCGGGCCAGATCGAGCAGGACGCCGGTGTCGACGTCGATCTCGATGCCCAGTTCGGCCTTGACTGCGGTGATCCATTCGTCCAGCACGTTCCCATGCTCCCTGATCCTGGCCCGGGCCGCGGCGATGTCCTCCCAGGTGTCGCAGTCGAAGGAGGCGAGGGGGCCCGCGGTGACCCGGACGATCCGCAGTCCCTTGGTGAGCAGACGCAGCGGGAGCCCGGAGAGGCCGCCGTGCTCGGTGGCGAGGCGAGCGAGCTCGCGGCGGAGGACGTCGGTGCGGTAGACAGCGACGAGCGGCTGATCGCGTCCGTCGGCATCGACAAGGAGGGCGGCGTCGGGCGCGGGCGCAGCGGATTCGGGCGCGGCGGCTTCGGGTGCACCGGCCCCGGACGCGGCGGCCCCGGGCGCGGCGGTCAGGGCGTTCAGGAGCCGGAGGCCGGTCCCCTCGTCGAGGAACGGCAGGTCGGCGGAGAGGACGAGCACGGCGTCGGCCGCGACCTCGCGCACCCCGGCGTCGAGCGCGGCCAGCGGTCCCCCGCCGGGCGGCTCCTCCCTGGCCCACACCACGGGCCGCACGGTCGGCCGCCGATCTCCGACGACGACGGTGCGCCCGGCGCCCCGGCAGCCGGCGAGCACGCGGTCGAGCAGGGCCCGCCCGCCGACCCGCACGGCGGGCTTGTCCACGCCACCCAGCCGCTTGGCCGCCCCGCCCGCGAGCACGACGGCGTCATACAAGGTCGTCACCCCAGCAGTATGAGCCGCACCCGCCCCAAGAGCCCCCGGCCGTCTCAGGGGAAGAGAACATCGTGACGACGGCCGGGGGCTCCTGGGGTCAGTGCCGGGTCAGAGCGTGCGCAGCAGCACCGCGGGGTGTTCGACGCAGTCCGCGACATAGCGGAGGAAGCCGCCCGCCGTGCCTCCGTCGCAGACCCGGTGGTCGAAGGTCAGCGACAGCTGGACGACCTGGCGGACCGCCAGCTCACCGTTGTGGACCCACGGCTTGGGGATGATCCGACCCACCCCGAGCATCGCCGCCTCCGGGTGGTTGATGATCGGCGTGGAGCCGTCGACCCCGAACACCCCGTAGTTGTTCAGCGTGAACGTCCCGCCGGTCAGGTCCGCCGGTGTCAGCGTCCCCTTCCGCGCCGACTCCGTCAGCCGCGCGAACTCCTCCGTCAGCGACTCGGCCGTCCGCGTGCCCGCGTCCCGGACCACCGGAACGACCAGACCGCGCTCGGTCTGCGCCGCGAACCCGAGGTGCACGGACGGCAGCCGGACGATCTCCCGCGCCGCCGTGTCCACCGTGGAGTTCAGCTCGGGGAAGCGGGCGAGCGCGTGGGTGCAGATGCGGGCGAGCAGCGCGAGGAGCGAGATCTTCGGGCCACCGGCCGCGTTCTTCGCGGCCCGCGCGGCCATGAGCTCGGTCGCGTCCGCGTCCACCCAGCAGGTGGCGTCCGGGATCTCCGTACGGCTGCGGGAGAGCTTGTCGGCGACGGCGCCCCGGACCCCGCGCAGCGGCACCCTCTCGCCGACGGCCGCGACGGCCGCGACGGCCACGACCGGAGCGGGACGCGCGGCGGCCGTCTCGGCGGCGGCCAGGGCGGACTCCACGTCGGCCCGCAGGATCAGCCCGGCCGGGCCCGATCCCCGTACCTCCCGAAGATCGAGGCCCTTGTCCCGGGCCAGCTTCCGCACGAGCGGCGAGATCACCGGCACGGGCCCGTCCGAAACCACGGGAGCCGCAGAAGCCGCAGCCGGAACCGACACCGGGATCTGGACCGGCGCGACGGCCGGAGCCGCGGCAGCCGGAGCCGCGGGGCTCTCGCGCCGCACCCGGCGACGCCTGGCCGCCGGTCCCGCCGTGCCGTACCCGACGAGCACGTTGCCGGAGTACTCCGAGGACTCGGCCGAGGCGGCGGCCTCCGCCGAGGGACCGCCCGCGACCGTGGCGGACGGCGCCGTCGGCGCATCGCCCGGCGTTCCGCCGACCGCGACCGTAATCAGCGGCGCGCCGACCGGCAGCTCCGTGCCCTCCTCGCCGAAGCGGGCGGTCACCACACCGCCGTACGGGCACGGCACCTCGACCATGGCCTTGGCGGTCTCGACCTCCACGACCGGCTGGTCGATGGCGACGACGTCGCCGACGTTCACCAGCCAGCGGACGATCTCCGCCTCGGTCAGCCCCTCACCGAGGTCGGGCAGCTTGAACTCGAGAACCTGGGCCATCAGTTGCCCGCCTCCCACTGCAGCCGCGCCACCGCGTCGAGAATCCGGTCCACGCCCGGCAGGTGGTGCCGCTCCAGCATCGGCGGCGGGTACGGGATGTCGAACCCGGCGACCCGCAGGACGGGCGCCTCCAGGTGGTGGAAGCAGCGCTCGCTCACGCGTGCCGCGATCTCCCCGCCCGGCCCGCCGAACCCGGCCGACTCGTGCACGACGACGGCCCGTCCGGTGCGCCGCACCGACGCGCAGACGGTCTCCTCGTCGAAGGGCACCAGCGAGCGCAGATCGACCACCTCCAGGTCCCAGCCCTCGGCCTGGGCCGCCTCCGCGGCCTCCAGGCAGACCGGCACGGACGGCCCGTACGTGATCAGCGTGGCGCTGCGCCCCGCTCGGCGCACGACGGCCTTGCCGATCGGCTCCACCGGGGTCGGTGCCTCGGGCCGCCAGTCGGCCTTCGACCAGTAGAGCCGCTTGGGCTCCAGGAAGACGACCGGGTCGTCGGAGGCGATCGCCGCCCGCAGCAGCCCGTACGCGTCCTCGACCGTGGCCGGGGTGACGACGTGGAGCCCCGGCGTCGCCATGTAGTACGCCTCGGACGAGTCGCTGTGGTGCTCCACACCGCCGATCCCGCCGCCGTACGGCACACGGATCACCAGCGGCATCGGCATCGCGCCCCGGGTGCGGTTCCGCATCCGGGAGACGTGGCTGATCAGCTGCTCGAACGCCGGGTAGGCGAAGGCGTCGAACTGCATCTCGACGACCGGCCGCAGTCCGTACATCGCCATGCCGACGGCCGTGCCGAGGATGCCGGCCTCGGCCAGCGGGGTGTCGGTGCAGCGGTCCTCGCCGAACTCCTTGGCGAGCCCGTCGGTGACCCGGAAGACGCCGCCGAGCGTGCCGACGTCCTCGCCCATGACATGGACGGTCGGGTCCTCGGCCATCGCGTCGCGCATCGCCCGCTGGAGCGCCTGCGCCATGGTGGCGGGCTTGGCCGCCGCCTTCTTCTCCGGCGTCTGCTGCGCGGTGGTCATCACGCCTCGCTCTCGGCGTCGAGCTCGGCCCGCAGCTGCGCCGCCTGCTCGCGCAGTTGTGCCGTCTGCTCGGCGTAGACGTGCGCGAACAGATCCATCGGGTCCAGGACCGGCTCGGCGTTCATCCGCTCGCGCAGCTCCGCCGCCATCGTCTCGGCGGCCTCGGCCGCCGCACGCTTGCCGTCCTCGTCGAGCAGGCCACGCTCCGTCAGCTCCCGCTCCAGGAGCAGGATCGGGTCGTGCGCCCGCCAGGCCTCGACCTCGCTGTCCCCGCGGTAACGGGTCGCGTCGTCGGCGTTGGTGTGGGCGTCGATGCGGTACGTCACGGCCTCGACCAGCGTCGGTCCGCCGCCCCGCCGCGCGCGTGCCACGGCCTCGGTCAGCACCTGGTGGACGGCGACGGCGTCGTTGCCGTCGACGAGCCGGCCCGGCATGCCGTACCCGACGGCCTTGTGGGCCAGCGAGGGGGCCGCCGTCTGCTTGGCGAGCGGCACGGAGATCGCGAAGCCGTTGTTCTGCACGAGGAAGACCACCGGGGCCTGCCAGACGGCCGCGAAGTTCAGCGCCTCGTGGAAGTCGCCCTCGCTGGTGCCGCCGTCGCCGACCATGGCGAGGGCGACCACGTCGTCGCCCTTGAGGCGGGCCGCGTGGGCCAGGCCCACCGCGTGCGGGAGCTGGGTGGCGAGCGGCGTGGACAGGGGCGCGACGCGGTGCTCACGCGGGTCGTACCCGGTGTGCCAGTCGCCGCGCAGCAGCGTCAGCGCCTGGACCGGGTCCAGGCCGCGGGCGACGGCGGCGAGGGTGTCGCGGTACGACGGGAAGAGCCAGTCCCGGTCCTCCAGGGACAGCGCGGCCGCGACCTCGGCGGCCTCCTGCCCCGTGGTCGACGGGTAGACGGCCAGGCGGCCCTGCTTGGTGAGCGCCGTGGCCTGCGTGTTGTACCGACGGCCGCGGACCAGCTCCGCGTAGAGCCGCCGCAGCAGCTCGGGGTCGGCCTGGGCGGCCGCGTCCGTGCCGAGGACCCGATAGGGCTCGGCGTCGGGCAGCAGCGGGGCGGGGTCGGTGCGCGGCTTCCACGCCGGCGGCGGGGTCGGCCGGTAGGCGGTCGCGGCACCGGGCGGCTCTTGGACTGTCGAACTGCGCTGTTGCAACGAGTCCACCTCCTCGTGGGAGCGGGCATAAGACCCGAAGGCGGGTGGCGCGAATGTGGTGCGCCTCACCTACCGATTGTTCGGTCGTGGATCCATTTTGGCTACAGGCGCCCTCAGCCTGTGGACAATCGGTTCTCCACAGCCTGGGATGGAGACATGTCGTCCATGGATGAGAGGTGGGGGGACGTGGCGGATGAACAAATGGCCGACGGCTGGGAGCAGGCCCTGCCCCCGAGCCCGGCCGGAGTGCCGCAGGGCCCGCCGGCCCGCCCGCTCGACGCGATCGACCGGGACATCCTGCGCATCCTGCAGACGGACGGTCGCGCGTCGATACGCTCCGTGGCCGAACGGGTCCACGTGTCCCGGGCCAACGCCTACGCGCGGATCAACCGGCTGATCGACGACGGCGTGATCCGCGGCTTCAGCGCCCGGGTCAACCACGAGCGCGCCGGGCACGGCGCCTCGGCGTACATCACGCTGAGAATCGTCCAGAACTCCTGGCGCACCGTGCGCGAGCAGCTCCAGGCGCTGCCGGGCGCCGCACACATCGCCCTGGTCAGCGGAGACTTCGACGTCCTGCTGCTCGTGCACACGCCGGACAACCGGACGCTGCGCGAGCTGGTGCTCACCCGGCTCCAGGCGATCCCTGAGGTGCTCTCCACGCGCACGCTGCTGGTCTTCGAGGAGACGGACCTCGATCCGGACCACTGAAGGCCCGGACAGGCGCCCGGACAGGCGGCCGGGACCGGCGGGCCCGGACATGCGGGCCCGGACCGGAGGACCCGGCCTGGCCCGCGAAAGTGCCCTGGGACGGGCCTCAGCGGGCCGTCCGCAGCCCGTCGAAGGCCAGGTGCACGACGGTGTCGGCGAGCTGGTCCCGCTCTGCGTGGGCGCCCGGCAGCGGCCGGTACCACTCCACCAGCGAGTTGATCATGCCGAAGAGCAGCCGGGTGGCGAGCTTGATGTCCACATCGGCCCGCAGGTCCCCGTCGGCCACCGCCGCCTTCAGCAGGTCGGCCACCTTGTGGTCGAACTCCCTGCGCCGCTCCATCGCCCAGCGCTCGGTGTCGGTGTTGCCCCGGACCCGCAGCAGCAGCGTCACGTACGGAAGCTCCGCTATCAGCACCTCGACGGTGCGCCGCGTGACGTACTCGACTCGCTCGATCGCCCGGCCGCGCCCCGCGCCCGGCTCGCCGAGGATCCCGAAGAGGCCGTCGAGCGCACGGCTGACGGCCCTGCGCAGCAGCTCCTCCTTGCCGGCGACATGGTGGTAGATCGAGGACTTGGAGATCCCGGCGGCCTTGGAGAGGTGCTCCATGGACGTGCCGTCGTAGCCGCGCTCGTTGAAGACCCGTACGGCGACGGAGAGCAGCGTCTCGGGGGTGTAGGTGTCCCGCTTCGCGGTCGTCATGCCGTGGCCTCCTCGCCTGCCGTGTCCGCCGCCCGCTCGGCGGCCGCCTGTTCTTCCGCCGCGCGGTCCGCGGCCGCCTGCTCCGCGGCGACGCGGCGGCGCAGCGCCTGCGAGGGGGCGTAGCGGCCCGTCGGGTACTCCTCGTGGAGGTTGGAGAGCGTCCCCAGGACCCAGCCCGCGCCCAGCTCCTCGGCCCAGGCCAGCGGGCCGCGCGGGTAGTTCACGCCGAGCCGCATCGCGGTGTCGATGTCGTCGGCGTCCGCCACCGCGCGCGTGGCGGCGTCGTAGGCGAAGTCGGCGAGCATCGCGACCGTACGGGCGACGATCAGGCCGGGGACGTCACCGATGACGCTGACCTTCTTGCCGGCCGCCTGGAAGAGACCGATCGCCTCCTGGAGGGAGGCGTCGTCCACGGTCGCCGCGGGCGCGAGGACGATCCGCTCGCAGGTGGCGAAGTCCAGGGCCAGGTCGATGTGGATGACCGGCATCTCGGCGTCGTCGGCTGCGGTGCCGTCGGCGAGGAAGAGCCGGGTCCCGCTGGGCAGTTCGATCCAGCCCGGGTAGCCGGGCACGGCGTCGTCGGCGCGCTCGACCGTGATCCCTGACTGCTCGAAGAGACCCACGAGCGCCCGCGCCTGGTACAGGTCCCCCTGGACCGTGACCGAGGCCGGCCGGTCGGCGGGCGGCGCGGTGTGCGGCTCGGGGGCCGTCGCGCCGTCCCCGTACGGGAACCAGCCCTGCCCCGACTTGCGGCCGAGCCGCGCCGACTCGACCAGGCGCCGCTGGGCGAGCGAGGGCGTGAACTTGGGGTCCTGGAAGAAGGAGTCCCAGACGGACCGGGTGACGGCCTCGTTGACGTCCTGGCCGATGAGGTCGGTCAGCTCGAAGGGGCCCATCCGGAAGCCGCCGCTCTCGCGCAGGGCCGCGTCGATGGTGGCGGGGTCGGCCGCGCCCTCCTCGTACACCCGCAGCGCCTCGGCGTAGAAGGGCCGGGCGATCCGGTTGACGATGAAGCCGGGGGTGTCGGCGCAGCGCACCGGGGTCTTGCCCCAGCTCTTGGCGGTCTCGTACGCGCGCGTGGCGGCCGACGCGTCGGTGGCGAAGCCGCTGACGACCTCGACGAGCGGCAGCAGCGGCGCCGGGTTGAAGAAGTGCAGTCCGACGAACCGGCCGGGCAGCCGCAGCCCTCCCGCGATCGCGGTGACGGAGAGGGAGGAGGTGTTGGTGGCGAGGAGGGTGTCGTCGCCGACGATCTTCTCCAGGTCGGCGAAGAGCCGCTGCTTGACCGGGAGATGTTCGACGATCGCCTCGACGACGAGCGCCGCGTCGGCCAGCTCGGTCAGCTCGGCCGCGGCGTGCAGCCGGGCCACGGCGGCGTCGCGTCCGGCCTTGTCCAGGCGGCCCTTCTCGACCAGCCGGTCCAGGCGGGCGGCGAGCGCGGTCACGGCCTCCTCGGCCCGGCCGGGGGCGCTGTCGTAGAGCCGTACGGGATGCCCGGCGACCAGGGCGACCTGCGCGATGCCTTGGCCCATGGTCCCCGTGCCGACGACGGCGACGGTACGGCTCCGGTCGAGGGCTTCGGCGGCGGAATCCGGGGCCGTGGCCGGGGCCGTGGCCGGGGCCGTGGCCGGGGCGGCGTCCGGCGCCGAGTCGCTCACATTGGCGGTCATACGGCTGATCCTCCCCGATGGGTTGTCCACAGCTTCGACAGACCCCCTTGTCCCGACCGATCGTTCGGTTACTCTAACTCTGTCCGTTCCTCCCTGCCCACCCGTCTTCCACGACCACCCGTCGCGGAAGGCACCGCGCAGGCGTCACACGCGCCGAACCGATCTAGCTCGACGAGGAGTTGGTCCCGCCATGGCCGCCGCTCAGCTGACCACCGACGCTCTGGCCCAGAAGCACCGGTCCACACTCGACCAGGCACTGGACACGATCCGCACCCGTGCCTATTGGTCACCGCACCCCGAGCACCCCAAGGCCTACGGCGAGAACGGCTCGCTGGACGCCGCCGGTGGTCTCGAGGCGTACAAGGCCCTGCTGAACACCCGCTTCGAGCTGGACCAGCCCGGCACGGACGACTGGACCGGCGCCGAGACCTCGCCGTACGGCCCGGCGCTCGGCATCGAGTACCCGCACGCCGACATCGACGTCCTGCTGCCCGCGATGCGCGCCGGCATGGCCGCCTGGCGCGAGGCCGGCGCCGAGGTCCGCGCCCTGGTCTGTCTGGAGATCCTCGCCCGGATCTCCGCCCGCACCCACGAGTTCGCGCACGCCGTCATGCACACCAGCGGCCAGGCCTTCATGATGGCGTTCCAGGCCGGCGGCCCGCACGCCCAGGACCGCGGCCTGGAGGCCGTGGCGTACGCGTACGCGGAGCAGACCCGGACCCCCGGCGGCCGCGCCGACTGGTCCAAGCCGCAGGGCAAGCGGGACCCGCTGGAGCTGACCAAGGCGTTCACGCCCGTCGCCCGCGGCATCGCGCTCGTCATCGGCTGCAACACCTTCCCCACCTGGAACGGCTACTCGGGCCTCTTCGCCTCGCTGGCCACCGGCAACCCGGTCCTGGTCAAGCCGCACCCGCGCGCCGTCCTCCCGCTGGCGCTGACCGTCCGCGTCGCCCGCGAGGTCCTCGCCGAGGCCGGCTTCGACCCGAACCTGGTCGCGCTGGCCGTCGAGCGGCCGGGCGAGGGCATCGCCAAGACCCTGGCGGTCCGCCCCGAGATCCGGATCATCGACTACACCGGCTCCACCGCCTTCGGCGACTGGCTGGAGGCCAACGCCCGCCAGGCGCAGGTCTACACGGAGAAGGCCGGCGTCAACACGGTCGTCGTCGACTCCACCGACGACTACAAGGGGATGCTCTCCAACCTGGCGTTCTCCCTGTCCCTGTACAGCGGCCAGATGTGCACCACCCCGCAGAACCTGCTGATCCCTCGCGACGGCATCGCCACCGACGCGGGACCCAAGTCGTACGACGAGGTCGTCGCCGACCTGTCGGCGGCCGTCGGCGGTCTCCTCGGCGACGACGCCCGGGCGAACGCCCTGCTCGGCGCCCTGGTCAACCCGGACGTGAAGGCGCGTCTTGAGGCCGCCGCGGGCCTCGGCGAGGTGGCGCTGGCCTCCCGCGAGGTGGCGAACCCGGACTTCCCGGACGCCGTCGTCCGTACGCCGGTGATCGTCAAGCTGGACGGCTCGAAGCCGGACCCGGAGGCGGCCTACTTCTCCGAGTGCTTCGGCCCGGTCTCCTTCGCCGTCTCCGTCGACTCGACGGCCGACGCGCTGGAGCTGCTGCGGCGCACGGTCCGTGAGAAGGGCGCGATGACGGTCGGGGCGTACACGACGTCACCCGACACCGAGCGCGCGATCGAGGAGGTCTGCCTCGACGAGGCGGCCCAGCTCTCCCTGAACCTGACGGGCGGGGTGTACGTCAACCAGACGGCGGCGTTCTCCGACTTCCACGGCTCGGGCGGAAACCCGGCGGCGAACGCGGCCCTGTGCGACGGAGCGTTCGTCGCCAACCGCTTCCGCGTGGTGGAGGTCCGCCGCCAGGCGTGACCGGGGCAGTCGCGGGGGCCTCACGGGGCCTCCGCGAAGCCCATCGGTCATCCGCCCGGGGTGATCTCCGCGTACCGCTGCACCCACGCGTGCATCGCGATCGCCGCGGCGGCGCCCGCGTTGATCGACCGGGTCGAACCGAACTGGGCGATCGAGCAGACCATCTCCGCGTGGTTCCGGGCTTCCTCGGTGAGGCCCGGACCCTCCTGCCCGAAGAGCAGCACACAGCGCCGCGGCAGCACGGTCCGCTCCAGCGGCACGGCGCCCGGCAGGTTGTCGATGCCGATGATCGGCACGCCCTCCGCCTTCGCCCACGCCGTCAGCGACTCGGTGTCCGGGTGGTGGCGGACGTGCTGATAGCGGTCGGTGACCATGGCCCCGCGCCGGTTCCAGCGCCGTCGGCCGACGATGTGGATCTCCTTCGCCAGGAAGGCGTTGGCGGTCCGCACCACCGAACCGATGTTGAAGTCGTGGCCCCAGTTCTCGACCGCGACATGGAAGTCGTGCCGCCGGGTGTCCAGGTCGGCGACGATCGCCTCCCGCGTCCAGTACCGGTACCGGTCGACGACATTGCGCCGGTCCCCGCCGGCGAGCAGCTCCGGGTCGTAGCGCTCGCCGTCCGGCCAGGGCAGCGGATGCGGCCCCACGCCGACCTCGGGGGCGTACCCGTCGTCGTACTGGATCGGCTCGGACTGTTCAGCGGTGCTCACCCCACGAGGGTACGGGGGGTGGCCTCCTCGTCCGTACGGCGCTGGTCGGGCACCGTGCCGCGCGGCCGGGACAGCAGCCGGTCCCTGCCGCGCCCCACCCGCGCGCCCAGCCAGACCAGGAACGCCGTCGGCAGGAACACCGCGTCGGCCGAGATCATCGCCAGCGAGAAGAGCGGGAGCCCGAGGAGCACGGCGATGCCGGCGTGCTCCAGCATCATCGCGACCAGCAGGACGTTCTTGACCTTGCGGTTGAACAGGGCGAAGGGGAAGGCGACCTGGATCAGCACGGTGCCGTAGGTCAGCACCATCACCATCACGCCGCTGGCTCCGAGCAGATCGGACAGGACGGGCCAGGGCGAGAAGTAGTCCAGCTGGAGCGGGTAGTAGAGCGCGGTCCCGTCCTGCCAGCGCGAACCCTGGATCTTGTACCAGCCGGCCGTCGCGTAGATCAGACAGACCTCGGCCATGATCACGACGAGAGCGGCGTTGTGGGTGAGGTTGGCGAGGACGTCGAGCAGGGTGCGCGGCTCGCCCGGCGCGTAGCGGCACACCAGCCACCACAGCGCCTGCCCGAGCCACAGCACCCACAGCATCACAAGGAGCCAGGCCGAGCCGTTGGTGTCGGAGTAGTAGGCGGTGGCGAGGAGCAGGCCGCCGAGCACGGTCCACAGCAGCGGTCCGACGACGTCGCGCCGGGGCGCCTTCCCCGCCTCCGCCTCACGGGCCTCGCGAGCGGCCCGGCGGGCGTCCAGGGACCAGACCTGACCGCAGCGGGTCAGGACGAGGTAGATCGCGGTGAGGTGGATGACGTTGTCCCCGCCGTCGCCGACGAAGACGGAGCGATTCTGCAGGGACAGCACACCGACCATGAAGACCACCGACATGGCGCGGGTGCGCCAGCCGAGCAGCATCAGAAGGGCGGAGAGGACGGCGAGCACGTAGACGGTCTCGAACCAGAACCTGCTGTCCGACCACATGAGCACCGTGAACGCTTCGTTCAGGCCGATCAGCCGGCGGCCCATGTCCCAGGCCCAGGGTCCTTCGGGACCGTAGAGCTCATGGCGGTGGGGCAGTTCGCGCAGCAGGAAGAGCAGCCAGGTGAGCGAGATGCCGATGCGGACGATCGCGGTCTGGTACGGGCCGAGGGCCGAGGCCGTGACCCGCTGGATGCCCCGCGCGAGACGCCGGTCGAACGGCTCACGGGGCGCGGCGGCCTTCGCGGTGTCCAGGGATGTGGATGATCGATTCACCGGCCCGCCTCCGTGCGGTCGTCCCGTGCCCCGCCCGGCAGATCGGCGGCGGTCACCCTCCACCACGGAAACTCCCGGTGGGAGGGGTCCGTGTTCGACTTCTCGGTGCTCCACGCCGGGGCGGGCACGAGGCGCGTCACGGAGCGGAGCTGGATCCGCTCCACCTTTCCGCCGAGGTCCTCCCCGTCGAGCCGGAGCATGACGATCCGGCGCACGTACTCCTCGGAGAGCCGGCCGCGCAGACCGTTGGGGCGGTGGTCGTCGCCGTGGGTGTTCGTATAGAAGTCCCACGCCCGGCGGAGCTCGTTCTGCTCGGTGTGGCTGGGCACGAGGTTGCCCCGGATCGCCTCCGCGTCCTGCGCGGTCAGATCGATCCAGCCGGTGGTGCGGGATGCGCCGTCGGCGCCCTCGACCTCGGCACGGACCTCGACCGAGACGTTCTGCTGGAGCGGATTGGGGGCGAAGAGCTTCCAGTTCTGCTCGAACTCGGGGTAGATCCACTCGTCGACCGCGTCACCGTGCTGCTTGGTCAGCGTGTTCGACGGTGCGACGTGCAGGAACACCATCGCGAGGTGGACAGCGGCGAAGACCGCGACACCGGCGAGCGCGACGGCCGCGACCACCTGGTACGGGAGCGAGAGCGAGGCTATCCCGACGCCCTGGCCGCGCACCTCCGGCGACTCCGGCCCGGGCGGCGGCTGCTCCTCTTGTACGCCCGCGTCCTCCGCGTCGACCTGCGCTTCCATCCCCGCCCCGATCCCGATCCGTCCGCCCTCGGTCATCCACAGGGTTGACACCATACGGGCCGCCGACCGACCATTGAAGTCATTCAACCGAACGATCGGTCGGTAGGGGGTCCGATGACCGCAGGGACGGCAGCGACCGCAGTGACCGCGGACGCACAGAAGACACGGGCGGCCGCACAGGGCGCGCCGGACAAGGGCTCGGACACCGCCGCGTCGGAGGCAGCGGCGCAGGCGGCCTACGAGGCGGTGTTCGACGCCGCCGTCGCCGCCGACGAGCGCATCGAGCCACGCGACTGGATGCCGGACGCCTATCGGGCGTCCCTCGTCCGCCAGATGGCCCAGCACGCCCACTCCGAGATCATCGGCATGCAGCCCGAGGCCAACTGGATCACCCGCGCGCCCTCGCTGCGCCGCAAGGCGATCCTCATGGCCAAGGTCCAGGACGAAGCCGGCCACGGGCTGTATCTGTACAGCGCGGCGGAGACCCTCGGCACCAGCCGCGACGAGCTCCTCGACAAGCTCCACGCCGGCCGCCAGAGGTACTCCTCGATCTTCAACTACCCGACGCTGACCTGGGCCGACGTCGGCGCCATCGGCTGGCTCGTGGACGGCGCCGCGATCACCAACCAGGTCCCGCTCTGCCGCTGCTCGTACGGCCCGTACGCCCGCGCGATGGTCCGTATCTGCAAGGAGGAGTCCTTCCACCAGCGGCAGGGGTACGAAGCCCTCCTCGCCCTCTCCCGGGGCACCGAGGCCCAGCACGCCATGGCGCAGGACGCGGTGAACCGCTGGTGGTGGCCCTCGCTGATGATGTTCGGCCCGCCGGACGACGCATCGGCGCACTCCGCCCAGTCCATGGCCTGGAAGATCAAGCGGCACTCCAATGACGAGCTGCGCCAGCGGTTCGTGGACATCGCCGTCCCCCAGGCCGAGGCCCTCGGACTCACCCTCCCGGACCCGGACCTGCGGTGGAACGAGGAGCGCGGGCACTACGACTTCGGCCCCATCGACTGGGCCGAGTTCCAGGACGTCCTCAAGGGCAACGGCCCCTGCAACGATCAGCGGCTCGACCGGCGCCGCCGGGCCCACGAGGACGGGGCCTGGGTCAGAGAAGCAGCGGCGGCATACGCCGGAAAGCACGGGGAGGCACGGGCATGACCACCGACGGATGGCCCCTGTGGGAGGTGTTCGTGCGCTCGCGCCGCGGACTGTCCCACACCCACGCCGGCAGCCTGCACGCACCGGACGCCGAAATGGCCCTGCGCAACGCCCGCGACCTGTACACCCGCCGCAGCGAAGGCGTCTCGATCTGGGTGGTGCCCTCCACCGCGATCACCGCCTCCTCGCCCGACGAGAAGGACCCCTTCTTCGAACCGTCGGCGGACAAGCCCTACCGCCACCCGACCTTCTACGAGATCCCCGAGGGGGTGAAGCACCTGTGAGCGAGACCACCGACACCACTGGCACCACCGCCGGGATCGCCGAGGCGGCCCTGGCGCTCGGCGACGACGTCCTGGTGCTCTCCCACCGACTGGGGGAGTGGGCGGGCGACGCCCCCGTCCTGGAGGAAGAGGTCGCCCTCGCGAACATCGCGCTCGACCTGCTCGGCCAGGCACGCGTCCTGCTCTCCCTCGTCGGGGACGAGGACGAACTCGCCTACCTCCGCGAGGAACGCGCCTTCACCAACACCCAGCTCGTCGAGCAGCCCAACGGCGACTTCGCCCACACCATCGCCCGCCAGCTCTACTTCTCCACCTACCAGCGGCTCCTCTACGGCCAGTTGGCGGCCGGCGACGGCCCCCTGAGCGGGCTCGCGGCGAAGGCCGTCAAGGAAGTCGCCTACCACCAGGACCACGCCGAGCACTGGACCCTCCGCCTCGGCGACGGCACCCCCGAGAGCCACGACCGCATGCAGCGCGCCTGCGACGCCCTCTGGCGCTACACCGGTGAGCTGTTCCAGCCCGTCACCGGCCTCGACGTGGACCACGAGGCCCTGCGGGCCGCCTGGCTGGACTCCGTCACCGCCGTCCTCACGAAGGCCACGCTCACCGTCCCGACCGGCCCCGACACCGGCGGCTGGCGCGCGGGAGCCGGCCGGCAGGGCCTGCACACCGAGCCCTTCGGACGGATGCTCGCCGAAATGCAGCACCTGCACCGCAGCCACCCGGGGGCGACATGGTGACCACCATGACCGGCGGCCAGGCGACGACCGACCTGGAGCGGGAGCTGAGCCGGATCGCCGGCTCCGTCCCCGACCCCGAGCTGCCCGTCCTCACCCTCGGGGAGCTCGGCGTCCTGCGCGGCGTCCAGATCCTCGGCCCCGGCCGCGTCGAGGTCGAGCTGACCCCGACGTACACCGGCTGCCCCGCCATCGAGGCGATGTCCTCCGACATCGAGCACGCCCTGCACGAGCACGGCATCCCCGACGTCTCCGTCGTCACCGTCCTCGCACCCGCCTGGTCCACCGACGACATCAGCGACGAAGGACGGCGCAAGCTCGCCGAGTTCGGCATCGCCCCGCCCCGCCCCCAGGGCCCGGCCGGCGGCCCCGTGCCGCTGACCCTGGCGATCCGCTGCCCGCACTGCGGCTCCACCGAGACCGAACTGCTCAGCCGCTTCTCCTCCACCGCGTGCAAGGCGCTGCGCCGCTGCACGGCCTGCCGCGAACCGTTCGACCACTTCAAGGAGTTGTAGATGGTGTCCTCAGGGGCCGGACGGGCCGCGTTCCACCCGCTCCGGGTGAGCGAGGTCGAGCAGCTCACGGACGACTCGGTGGCCGTCACCTTCGCCGTCCCGGCCGAGCTGCGTGACGCCTACCGCCACACCCCCGGCCAGCACCTCGCCCTGCGCCGCACCGCGCGCGACGGCGAGGAGATCCGCCGTACGTACTCGATCTGCGCACCCGCGGCCCCCACCGGCCAGGACCCCGTCCTGCGCGTCGGCATCCGGCTCGTCGACGGCGGAGAGTTCTCCACCTACGCCCTGAAGGAACTGGCCGTCGGCGACACCGTCGACGTCATGGAACCCATGGGCCGCTTCACCCTCACGCCCCGCCCCGGCCACTTCGCCGCCGTCGTCGGCGGCAGCGGCATCACCCCGGTCCTGTCGATCGCGGCCACACTCCTCGCCCAGCAGCCGGACGCCCGGTTCTGCCTCGTCCGGAGCGACCGCACCGCGTCGTCCACGATGTTCCTCGACGACGTCGCCGACCTCAAGGACCGCTTCCCCGACCGCTTCCAGCTCGTCACCGTCCTCTCCCGCGAGGAGCAGCAGGCGGGCCTCCCGTCCGGGCGCCTCGACCAGGAGCGGCTGACCGGCCTGCTCCCCGCGCTGCTGCCCGTCGACGAGATCGACGGCTGGTTCCTGTGCGGCCCGTTCGGCCTCGTCACGGCCACCGAACGCGCCCTGCGCGGACTCGGCGTCGAACGCTCCCGGATCCACCAGGAGATCTTCCACGTCGACGACGGCTCGGCCCCCGCCCCGGCACCCACCAGCGCGGCGCCCGTCCACGCCACCCTGACGGCCACCCTGCACGGCCGCTCCGGCAACTGGCCCGTCCAGGAGGGCGAGACGCTCCTCGAAACGGTGCTCCGCGCCCGCGCCGACGCGCCCTACGCCTGCAAGGGCGGCGTGTGCGGCACCTGCCGCGCCTTCCTCGTCGAAGGCGAGGTCCGCATGGACCGCAACTTCGCCCTGGAACCGGAGGAGACCGAGGCCGGATACGTCCTGGCCTGCCAGTCCCACCCGGCCACCGCCGAAGTGGAGCTGGACTTCGACCGCTGACCGTCCCCCCGCGCCCATTCCCTTCCCCTAGAACCTGTTCTATCTTGACGATCCGTCAGAGCAGGCAACGGGAGGGCATGGCCGTGGACTTCACCTTCACCGAGGAACAGCAGGCGGCCGTCGAGGCGGCCAAAGCGGTCTTCTCCGGCGTCAGCCCCGACTCCGTACCGAGCCCCGCGCTCACCCCAGGAGCCGTCGCCGACGACCTCGACCGGCCGCTCTGGTCCCGCCTCGCCGCAGCCGACCTGCTCAGCCTCACCCTCGGCGCCGAACACAACGGCGCGGGCCTCGACACCATCGCCCTCTGCCTCGTCCTGCGCGAATCGGCCCGCGTCCTCGCCCGCGTCCCCCTCCTGGAGACCAGCGCGGTCGCCATGACCGTCGAACGCTACGCGGACCCGCGCACCGCCGCCGCACTCCTCCCCCGCGTCGGCCGCGGCGAACTCGTCCTCACCGCCGCCTCCAACGGCCACACCGGCCACGACCCCGCCGAACTCGCCGTCACCGCCCGCCGCGACGGCACCGACTGGATCCTCGACGGCCTCCAGAGCGCCGTCCCCTGGGCCCACGGCGCCGACCGCATCGCCGTCCCCGCCCACACCGCCGAAGGACAGACCGTCCTCGCACTCGTCCCCCGCGCCCAGCCCGGACTCACCCTGGCCGCACAGTTCTCGACCAGCGGCGAACTCCTCGCCGAGCTGCACCTGGACTCCATACGCCTCGACAGCGCCGACGTCATCGACACCGCCGGCGCCTGGGACTGGCTCCGCGGCGTCCTCGCCACCGGCACCTGCGCCCTCGCCCTGGGCCTCGGCGAGAACGTCCTCACGATGACGAGCCACTACACCGGCAAGCGCGAACAGTTCGGCCACCCCGTGGCCACCTTCCAGGCCGTCGCCGTCCAGGCCGCCGACCGCTACATCGACCTGCGCGCCATGGAAGTCACCCTCTGGCAGGCCGCCTGGCGCATCAGCAGCGGAGCGGGCGGCCCGCTACCGGCCGCCGCGGACATCGCCGTCGCCAAGATCTGGGCCTCGGAAGGCGTACGCCGCGTGGTGCAGACCGCCCAGCACCTCCACGGCGGCTTCGGCGCCGACACCGACTACCCGCTGCACCGCTACCACGCCTGGGCCAAACAGCTCGAACTCGCCCTCGGCCCGGCCGCCGCACACGAAGAGGCCCTGGGCGACCTCCTGGCCGCCCACCCCCTCGGCTGACCGGACCGCAACCGCGCCCCGGGCCACAGGAGGACTCAGGCCACGAAGCCCGGGGCGCCGTCCTTCGCCACCACCGGCCGACCGGCCGCGTCCCAGGCGATCATGCCGCCGTCGACGTTCACCGCGTCGATCCCCTGCTGCACCAGATACTGCGTGACCTGCGCCGACCGGCCACCCACCCGGCACATCACATACGCCCGACGCCCATCCGCCACGGCCTCGGTCACCTCGCCGAAGCGGGCCACGAAGTCGCTCATCGGCACATGCAGAGCACCCTCGGCATGACCGGCCACCCACTCGTCGTCCTCACGGACGTCCAGCACCAGGGCGTCGGCCGGCACGGAAGCCACGTCCACCGAGGGGAGCGGGGCGAAATTCATGGGACAGGCCTTCTCTCGTACGAACGGCTCGAAGGGATCGAGCCCGTTGGAAACCTACTGCACCTGCCGCACCAACGCGGCAAGCTCGGCCTCCCGCGCGGAGACCTGCGCCAGCAGCTGCTCGGCGATCTCCTCGAGGAGCCGATCGGGGTCGTCGGGCGCCATCCGCAGCATCGCGCCGATCGCGCTGTCCTCCAGCTCCCGGGCGACCAGGGTCAGCAGCTCCTTGCGGTGCGACAGCCACTCGAGGCGCGCGTACAGCTCCTCGCTCTCGCTGAGCTGCTCCGGCTCGGGCACCGGACCGGCCGCCCACTCGGCGGACAGCTCGCGCAGCAGCGCCACGTCACCACGCGCGTAGGCCGCGTTGACCCGGGTGATGAACTCCTCACGCCGCCGACGCTCGTCCTCCTCACGCGCCAGGTCCGGGTGGGCCTGCCGGGCCAGCTCGCGATACAGCTTCCGGGCCTCCTCGCCGGGCCGGACCCGCTTCGGCGGCTGCACGGGCTGCTCGGTCAGCATCGCGGCGGCCTCGGGGGAGAGCCCGTCGGAGTCGATCCAGTCGTGGAAGAGCTCGTCGACACCGGGCATCGGCATGACGACGGCCCGCGCCTCCTGCGCCCGCCGCAGATCCTCGGGATCCCCGGTCCGCGCCGCGTGCGCCTCGGCGATCTGCGCGTCCAGCTCGTCGAGCCGCGCGTACATCGGCCCGAGCTTCTGGTGATGCAGCCGGGAGAAGTTGTCGACCTCGACGCGGAAGGTCTCCACCGCGATCTCGAACTCGATCAACGCCTGCTCGGCCACCCGAACAGCCTTCGCCAACCGAGCCTCAGGCCGCTCAGCACCGGACTCTCCGCCGACGCCGGCCTCGGCCCCAGCAGTCTCACCCACACCGGCACCAGCCCCGGCACCCGAGTCCGAGACTTCGCCCGCACCGGCACCGAGGTCAGAGCCTTGGCCCGCACCGGCACCGAGGTCCGAGCCCTCGCCCGCTCCGGCACCCGCACCCAGGTCCGCGCCTTCACCCGCACCGGCGCCCGCGCCCAGGTCCGGGCCCTCGCCCATACCCGCGCCTGCGGCCGGATCCACGTCCTGGTCCACGCCCACGTCCTCGCTCCGGTCCGTCACCCCACCAGCCTACGATCCCCGGGGGCCCCTCCCCCCCTCCCTCCCCCCGCCCCGTCCCCCCGGTCCCCCGTGGCCCGTGGCAGCCCGTGATTCGGGCAGGCGTGGGCCGTCACACTCCGAGTTCGGCCGCGATCCGGCCGTCGCGTACCGCCGTCACCAGGTCGGTGTGGTCCGCCGTGGTGCGGTCGGCGTAGGCGACGGCGAAGGACGCGACGGATTCGTCGAGCTCCTCGCTCTTGCCGCAGTAGCCGGCTATCAGGCGCGGGTCGGCGCTGTGGGCGTGGGCGCGGGCCAGGAGCGCGCCGGTCATGCGGCCGTAGTCGTCGACCTGGTCGGGGGTGAGCGCGGCCGGGTCGACGCTGCCCTTGCGGTTGCGGAACTGGCGCACCTGGAACGGTCGCCCCTGCACCGTGGTCCAGCCGAGCAGGATGTCGCTGACGACCTGCATCCGCTTCTGTCCGAGCACCACGCGGCGGCCTTCGTGTCCCGCGTCCGGGACGGTGAAGCCGACGGCCGGCAGGTGCGGCAGCAGCGCGGACGGCCGGGCCTCCTTCACCTGGAGGACGAGCGGCTCGCCCCGGTGGTCGAGCAGCAGCACCACGTAGGAGCGGGTGCCGACGCTGCCGGTGCCGACGACGCGGAAGGCGACGTCGTGGACGGCGTACCGCGCGAGCAGGGGGAGCCGGTCCTCGGAGACGGTCTCCAGGTAGGAGCCGAGCGCGGCGGCGACGGCCGCCGCCTCCTCGTCCGGGACCCGGCGCAGTACGGGCAGGGCCTCGACGAACCGCCGGCCTCCGCCGTCGGCGTCGGTCACGGACTCGGTCGACTTGGCGGCGAAGCGTGCGCTGGTGTTGTTGCGGGCCTTGGCCGAGACGCGTTCGAGGGTGCCCAGCAGGTCGCGGGCGTCGGTGTGGGAGACGAGTTCCTCGTCGGCGATGGCGTTCCAGGAGTCGAAGGCGGGGAGCTTGGCCAGCAGGCGCATGGTCCGCCGGTAGGCGCCGACGGTGTCGAACGCGGCGGCGCGGCAGGTGTCCTCGCTCGCGCCCGCTTCCCGTCCGGCGAGCACCAGTGAGGTGGCGAGTCGCTTGAGGTCCCATTCCCAGGGGCCGACGACGGTCTCGTCGAAGTCGTTGAGGTCGATGACGAGACGGCCGCGGGCGTCGCCGTAGAGGCCGAAGTTGGCCGCGTGCGCGTCGCCGCAGATCTGGGCGGCGACTCCGGTGACGGGGGAGCCGGCCAGGTCGTGGGCCATGAGTCCGGCGGAGCCGCGCAGGAACGCGAACGGGCTGGCGGCCATGCGGCCGACCCGTATGGGTGCCAGTTCCGGCACGCGGTCGCGGCTGGAGTCCTCGACGGCGCTGACGGCGTCGGGCCGGTCGGAGGAGAGGACGAACGTGTCGTGGCTGGTGCGGGGGACGCGTGTGCGCAGGGCCTTGCCCTGTTCCTTCGGGGAGTCGGTGACCCCCGCGGCGGATCGCAGGGCGAACCCCGGCACGTGCGGAACGCGCCCGCCGTCCGTGTCTCGCTGTCCCGGTACCGCTGCCCGGATCTCGCCCATGGGACGTCCTCCCCCGACTTTCGTGCTGCCCTTGCTGTTCAACATCAACGGGATGACGGTACCGCCGGGTTCGACGAACCGTCTTCCCCTGTGGACAACGGCCTGTGGACAACCGATCACCTGGACGTCTTCGGCCCAAGGATCTTCTTCGGGCCCGTAGGTCTTCCTCGGCCCGCAGGTCTTCCTCGGCCCATGGATCCTCCTCAGACCCCGACGGTCTCCTCCATCTCCTCCTCGGCCTCGGCGGGTGCCGCGGGCACGGCGGCTGCGGCCGGGCGGCGGCGCGCTTCGGCCAGGCCCGCGCACACCATGACGGCGACTCCGGCAAGGAGCCAGAGTGCGAGGGTCAGGAGGTGTCCGCCCAGGGCGTGGCCGTCGAAGTAGACGTGGCTGCGGACGCCCTCGACGAAGCCGGCGCCGTTCCAGAAGGCGTGCAGGGCGCCGAAGAATCCGGGTTGCAGCTCGGGGCGGTAGATCCCGCCGGAGCTGGTGAAGTTGAGCATGACGAACAGGACCATCACACCGAGGGTGGTCCAGCGGCGCAGGAAGGTGTGGAGTCCGACGCCGATCAGCAGGATGCCGGCCGAGTAGAGCCAGGACATCGCCCAGACTCCGCCGAGCCCGCGGTCGACGAGGTGGAACATCGGTCCGGCGAAGACCGTCCCGACGAGGCTGACGACGAGGGACATGCCGGCGGCGAGAAGGGCGCGGATACGCAGGGGCAGGACGGCTCCGGCGCCGCCGATGACGGCGACGGAGGCGTACGAGCCGATGCTGAGCGCCACCAGGAGGAAGAAGACGCCCTGTCCGGTGGGGTCGCCGTCGGAGACGGGGGCGACGTCGGTGACCTTCAGGGGCGCGTCCTGTCCGGCGGCGACCTTGGTGAAGACCTTCTCGACGGCCATGGCGCTGGTGTCGGAGGAGGCGGAGGCGACGAGCAGTTCGGGGCGGTCACCGGGGAGGTACGCGCCGAAGGAGGTCCGCTCGCGCAGTGCGGTGACGGCGGTCTCGCGGTCGGGGACGGTACGGACGTCGAGGGCGCCGTCGCCCTTGTCGTGGAGGGTCTGGGCGAGGACCTGGGCGCTGGGTCCCGATCCGACGACGTCGACGCGCAGGTCGTGGGGCTGGGGGGCGTGGAACGCGCCGAGGTAGGCGAGGCCCATGCCGACGCACATCAGCAGCGGGGTGAGCAGATGTCCGAGCACGTGGCGCAGTGCGCCCGCCGGCGCCGATCCCGCGGGCGCGGGCGCAGTGCCGGGCGCGGATGGGAGTCCTGCGGACACCGAGCACCTCCATGGTTGGCTTTTACAACTGAATGCGCATGCACCATACACCTAAATGGCGGTTGTACTCTACAACTGAACCCTGGCAGAAGCTGTGAACGATCCCCGGAGCGCACCATGACCGACGGCGACGACCCGCGCGAGGCCTCCGTCGACACCATCCAGCGCGAGCTGACAGCCTTCGCCCGCCGCGCCCGCGCCGCGGCCGCCCGGCTCCACCCGGATCTGCCGCTCGTCTCGTACACCCTGCTCGCCCACATCGACGACCAGCAGGGCTGCCGGGCGACCGACCTCGCCGCCCACTACCTGCTGGACAAGTCGACGGTCAGCCGCCAGATCGGCGGCCTGGAGAAGCTCGGCCTGGTCGAGCGCCGACCGGACCCGGACGACCACCGGGTCCAGGTCCTCCATCCCACCGAGGCGGGCAGTCGCGTCCTGGCCGCCACCCAGGCGAGCCGGCACGCCGCCTACCAGGAGCGCCTGAAGGACTGGCCGGCCGACGACCTCGCCCGCTTCGCCTCGTACCTGCTCCGCTACAACGCCGCCGGCACCGCAGGCCGCTGAAGCCCGGCGCCCAGAGCCCGGCGCCTAGGCCCCGACCCCCAAAAGCCCGCCCCCTAAAGCCCGGCGTCGCGTGCCAGCAGCGCCGCCTGGACGCGGTTCTCGCAGCCCAGCTTCGCCAGGATCCGGCTGACGTACGTCTTCACGGTGGCCTCGCTCATGTGCAGGCGCCGTCCCGCGTCCGCGTTGGACAGCCCCTCGCCGAGGAGAGCGAGGACCTCGCGCTCCTTCTCGCTGAGCGCCGCCACCCGCCCCCTGGCCTGCTCGGCGCGCGCCACCTCACGGCCCGAGGCCAGTTGCTCCACCACGTGCCGGGTGGCGGCGGGCGAGAGATACGCGTCACCCGCCGCCGCGGCCCGTACGGCGCGGATCAGCTCGGCCGGTGCCGTGTCCTTGAGCAGGAACCCGGCGCCGCCGTGCTCCAGGGCCCGCAGCACGTTCTCCCGCTCGCCGAAGGTCGTCAGCACGATGACCCGCGTCGAGGGCGCCACCCGGCGCAGCTCCGGCAGGGCGGACAGTCCGTCGAGCACGGGCATCTGGATGTCGAGCAGCACCACGTCGGCGGCGTGCGCGCGCACGTGCTCGATGGCCTCCCGGCCGTTCGCCGCCTCCGCGACCACCTCGATGTCCTCGTCCGAGGTGAGGATCATCCTGATCCCGGCCCTGATCAGCGGCTCGTCGTCGGCGACCACGACCCTGATGCGCTGCCCTGCCACAGCTACTCCCCAACGGCTACCGGTTCGGGCGGGTCAGCGTTAGCGCTTGACCTCGTACGACTTCTTCTCGATCAGCTTGCCGTCCTTGAAGCAGAACCGGAAAACCGGCTCGGTCTCCACCTGTTCTCCCACCTCCGACGACATGAGCACCAGGCACTTCGATCCCTCGGGCTCCTCGGGTCCCTTGCCGTGCAGTCCGGTGGTCGTGATGGTGTCGCCGGACGGCAGCTGGTCGCGGACGTCCTTCTCCGCCGCCCCGACCTTTATCGCGTCGTACTCGGCCGGGTCGATCATGCCCTTCTCCAGCGATCCGACCAGGAAGTAGAGACCGAAGCCGCCCGCGACGAGCAGCAGCACCAGGGCCGCGAACGCGATGCCGCATCCCAGCGCGACCCCGCTGCCCGTGCTCCTGTTCCTTCCCCCGTGCACCGCCATCGCCAGCTCCCGTTCCGTGAAGGTCCAGTCGGCCTGTCCGACCTGGACGGCACCACGGTGGCCCACGCGGAGATACGGCGACTGCTGCCGGAAGTCGTCGGCCGCATCGACCAAAGGCGCTGCTTCCACCACCCCGTAGGGCAGCATCCCGGCGACCCGGAACCCCCCGCCGTCCGCCGGCCCCGCGTGGACGATGCCGCCGACGAGCCGGGCCCGCTCGTGCAGCCCGGTCAGCCCCTGGCCGCCGCTGACCACGTCCTCCGGGGCCTTCTCGGCCGACTCGTTGACGATCTCCACGACCAGGGAGTCCGGCTCGTACCGCAGTTCCACGTCGATGAGCGCGCCCGGCGCATGCTTGTAGGCGTTGGTCAGCGCCTCCTGCACGATCCGGTACGCGGCGTGGTCGGCGGCCGGCGGCAGCGGCCGGTGGTCCCCGCTCCACCGCAGCTCCACCCGGTTCCCCGCGGCCCGGGCCGTCTCGACGAGCCCCTCGATACCGGCGGTCCCCCGTGCCGCCCGTCCCGAGCTGTCGCCCGCCCCCGCGGGCAGGGCCGCGGTCTCCGCACCGGCGTGGACGCCGTCGCGCAGGATGCCGACGACCTCACGCAGCTCGTGCATCGCGGTCACCGACGCGTTGCGCAGGACCCCCACGGCCTCCCGCTGGCGGTCGGTCAGCTCCCGGTCGACCTCCAGGGCCCCGGTGTGGACCGCGATCAGCGCGAGCTGGTGCCCGAGGCTGTCGTGCATGTCCTGGGCGATCCGCTGCCGTTCGAGGAGCCGCGCCTGCCCGACCACCATGGCGCGCTCGCGCAGGAGCTGGGCGTTGCCCTCCTGCAGGGCGTGCAGCAGGGTCCTGCGCTGTGTCCAGTACCGGTTGGCGAGGCCGGGCGCCAGGGTCGTCGCGAGGAAGTAGAGCGTCGACATGAAGACGACGGTCAGCGTCCGGTGCAGGTCCCAGATGTCGATCAGGCTCGTCGAGATGTTCAGTACGTACGCGACGGTGTAGGCGATCAGCGCCCGCCCGGCGCCGGCGATGTACCGGCCCGAGGACCAGCCGACGAGTATCAGCAGGACGAGGTAGCCGGGCACGACGGGTGCCAAGGCCGCGGTGACGATGAGCACAGTCCCGGGCAGCCTTCGACGCAGCAGCGACAGCACGGCGGCCCCCAGGCCCACCCACGCCAGCCGCCAGCCCTCGCCGCCCAGCAGTTCCTCGGTCCCGGCGGCGAGCAGCCCCATCACGAGGGCGAGCACCACCTCGCCGGCGGTCCTGCGCCTCGACCACATCCCGGGCGCCGTGAACCAGTCCCACGCGGCGCCGGCCCCTGCCCTGGTCTTCGCCCTGATCTTCGAAGTCGCGTCCACGCTCGCACCTTAGGCAGCGGCCCGTGCCGCCCGCGGCCCTCTTTCGTCGCGCCCCGCATCGACGAACGTCGCATTCCTCACACCGCGCCGTGCGACAACGCGGAAGCCCCGTAGGTCGATGACCTACGGGGCTTCCGTACTGGTGCGCGAGGGGGGAGTTGAACCCCCACGCCCTTGCGGGCACTGGAACCTGAATCCAGCGCGTCTGCCTATTCCGCCACCCGCGCATTGGGTGTGCTCCGGGCTCCCTCACCGCTGTTTTCGGTGCGATCGCCTGGCGACATCTGAAGATTAGCACGTCGCGGACGGTGGATTCACATCCGTTGTTTGACCCCCCGCCCGAGCGAACAGGGACAGTGGGAGACGGGCCGACGGACCTCACGGGAGGCCCGGCGGGCAGACCGGCGAGAGAAGCCGGCGAGAGAAGGAGGAAGCGACGGGCAGCCCGGGGCGAGGAGAAGACGGACGCCCCAGGGCGGGGAGAAGAAGAGACGAAGAGTGGACGGGTAACGGGAGGAACGGGACGGACCGCACCCACCGCGCGGCCCCACTCCTCCTGCTCGCTCGCCGGGTGCGGGACACTGTCCAGGGGCCGCCTCTACGATCCGTGGGGAAAGCCTGTGAGAGGTGACACTCGTCCACAGGGCAGAGAAGGGGAACCAGCCGATTTCCCGACGCGTGGATACGATCAGTAAGCAGTACCAGGACGACAACGACGGAGGAGGTGCCCCATGGGAGTCCTGAAGCGTTTCGAACAGCGGCTCGAAGGTCTGGTCAACGGCACCTTCGCCAAGGTCTTCAAGTCCGAGGTCCAGCCCGTCGAGATCGCGGGCGCTCTCCAGCGCGAGTGCGACAACAACGCGACGATCTGGAACCGCGAGCGGACCGTCGTCCCCAACGACTTCATCGTCGAGCTGAGCACGCCCGACTTCGAGCGTCTCAGCCCGTACTCGGGCCAGCTCGGCGACGAGCTCGCCGGCCTGGTCCGCGACTACGCCAAGCAGCAGCGGTACACCTTCATGGGCCCGATCAAGGTCCACCTGGAGAAGGCCGACGACCTCGACACCGGTCTGTACCGCGTGCGCAGCCGCACGCTCGCGTCGAGTTCGTCACAGCAGCAGGCGCCCGCCGCGGGCCCCCAGCAGGGCGGCCAGGCACCGGGCGGCTACGGCTACCCCCCGGTCGGCGCTCCGCCGATGCCCGCGGCCCCGCCGCCGGGCGCGGGCGGCGCCCAGCGCCCCGGCGCGCCCGGCCAGGCAGGGCATGCTCCGGGTCACGCACCCGGCCAGGCGCCCGCCGGCCGTCCCACGGCCGGTGGCCCCGGCCCCATGCCTTCCTCCGGCGCCCAGGTGCGCCGGTGGATCGAGATCAACGGCACCCGCCATCAGATCTCCCGCCCGACTCTGGTCCTTGGCCGCAGCACCGACGCGGACGTGAGGATCGACGATCCCGGCGTCTCCCGCCGGCACTGCGAGATCCGGACCGGAACGCCCTCGACGATCCAGGATCTCGGATCCACCAACGGCATCGTGGTGGACGGGCAGCACACCACCCGCGCTACGCTCCGCGACGGCTCGCGGATCGTCGTGGGCAGCACCACCATCGTTTACCGGCAAGCCGAAGGGTGAAGCGGGGGCAATGTCAGAGCTGACCCTGACGGTCATGCGGCTGGGTTTCCTGGCCGTTCTGTGGCTGTTCGTGATCGTGGCCGTCCAGGTCATTCGGAGCGACCTGTTCGGCACGCGTGTCACGCAGCGCGGTTCGCGCCGCCAGGACGCCCGTCCGCAGCAGAACACGCGCCAGGCGGCCCAGCCGCCGCAGCAGCGTGGCCAGCAGAGCGGGGGTGGCGGCCGACAGCGCCGCGGCGCCCCGACCAAACTCGTCGTCTCCGAGGGGACGCTGACCGGCACGACGGTCGCCCTGCAGGGGCAGACCATCACGCTGGGCCGCGCCCACGACTCGACGATCGTGCTGGACGACGACTACGCCTCCAGCAGGCACGCGAGGATCTACCCGGACCGGGACGGCCAGTGGATCGTCGAGGATCTCGGGTCCACCAACGGCACGTATCTCGACCGGAACCGGCTCACCACCGCCACGCCGATTCCGCTGGGCGCGCCGATCCGCATCGGCAAGACCGTCATCGAGCTGCGGAAGTAGTGCTACGTCATGTATGAGTGCGAGCGGAGCGAGCGGGCCGGGGCGGTCCCCACGACGGACCGCGCGGCGGACCGTCGGGTCCGTACCGCGTACCGGCTCCCGACCGGAGGGTGGGCAGTGTGGCTCGAGACCGGCTGTACCCCGAGGCGACGCCGACAGGGCAGGTGCGCATGAGCCTGTCACTGCGCTTCGCCGCCGGGTCGCACAAGGGCATGATCCGCGAGGGCAACGAGGACTCCGGCTACGCCGGTCCGCGGCTGCTCGCCATCGCCGACGGCATGGGCGGCCAGGCCGCCGGTGAGGTCGCCTCCTCCGAGGTGATCTCGACCCTGGTCACCCTCGACGACGACGTCCCGAGCTCCGACATCCTCACGTCGCTCGGCGCCGCGGTGCAGCGGGCCAACGACCAGCTGCGGATGATGGTCGAGGAGGACCCCCAGCTGGAGGGTATGGGCACCACGCTCACCGCCCTGCTGTGGACGGGCCAGCGCCTCGGCCTGGTGCACGTCGGCGACTCCCGGGCGTACCTGCTGCGGGACGGGGTGCTCACGCAGATCACCCAGGACCACACGTGGGTGCAGCGGCTCGTCGACGAGGGCCGGATCACCGAGGAAGAGGCCACGACCCACCCGCAGCGCTCGCTCCTGATGCGTGCGCTCGGCAGCGGTGACCATGTCGAGCCGGATCTGTCGATCCGTGAGGTCCGGGCCGGCGACCGGTATCTGATCTGCTCCGACGGGCTGTCCGGAGTCGTCTCTCACCAGACGATGGAGGACACCCTCGCCAGCTACCAGGGCCCGCAGGAGACCGTGCAGGAGCTGATCCAGCTCGCGCTGCGCGGCGGCGGCCCCGACAACATCACCGTGATCGTCGCCGACGTCCTCGACGTCGACGGCGGCGACACCCTCGCCGGTCAGCTCAGCGACACCCCGGTCATCGTCGGCGCGGTCGCCGAGAACCAGGTGCAGCAGGCCGACGGCGGGGCGATGCAGACCCCGGCCGGCCGGGCCTCCGGCCTGGGCCGCACGGCGCCGCACCAACAGCCCTCCGGCGGGCAGCCGCCCCAGGGCTTCGGCCCGCCCGGCAGCGGCGACGACCACGGCTACGGCGGGATGCCGCCGCAGGGCTCCTTCGGGACGTACACGGACGAGGACTTCGAGAAGTTCGAGAAGCCGCGGACCGGCCTGAAGTGGCTGAAGCGGATCTTCTTCCTGGGCCTCGCGGTCGGCGTCGTCGGCGGCGGTCTGTACGGCGGCTGGCGCTGGACGCAGACGCAGTACTACGTCGGTTCCAAGGACCAGCACGTCGCGCTGTACCAGGGCATCAGCCAGGACCTGGCGTGGGTCTCGCTGTCGGAGGTGGAGAAGGACCACCCCGAGATCGAACTCAAGTACCTGCCGGAGTACCAGCGCAAGCAGGTCGAGGAGACCATCGCGGGCGGCAGCCTCGGCAAGGCCGAGACGAAGATCGCGGAGCTCGCCGCGCAGGCCTCGGCGTGCAAGAAGACCGAGCAGCGCCGTGAGGCCGCCGAGAAGGCCGCCGACCAGGCGAGCAAGCCGCCCGCCGACGGCTCGTCCCCCGACTCCAAGCCCAGCACAGCCGCTCCCTCCCCGGGCCCGACCCTCACGGCGGACGAGCAGAAGCTGGCCTCGAACTGCGGCAAGCAGTAAGCACCCGTAGGGGGCCTTTCACCACCATGAGCGTTGTCACCAACACGACCACCATCGGCGCGATCGAGGCGCCGAGCCGCCGGAACACCGAGCTCGCGCTGCTCGCGTTCGCCGTCGTCATCCCGGTCTTCGCGTACCTCAACGTCGGTCTGGCGATCGACGGCGAGGTGCCGTCCGGCATGCTCGGCTACGGCCTCGGCCTCGGCCTGCTCGCCACCGTCGCGCACCTCGTGGTGCGCAAGTTCGCGCCGTACGCGGACCCGCTGCTGCTGCCGCTCGCGACGTTGCTGAACGGCATGGGCCTGGTGCTGATCTGGCGGCTCGACCAGTCGCCGCGCATCATCGCGCGGTACAAGACGTTCAGCCCGGACGCCCCGAACCAGATGCTGTACTCGGCGATCGCCATCGCCATGTTCGTGGGTGTGCTGATGCTCCTGAAGGACCACCGCGTCCTGCAGCGCTACACGTACATCTCGATGGTCGCGGCGCTCGTGCTGCTGCTGCTGCCGCTGGTGCCGGGCCTCGGCGCGGACGTCTTCGGCGCCAAGATCTGGATCAGGGTCGGCGGATTCTCCATCCAGCCCGGTGAGTTCGCCAAGATCGTCCTGGCGGTGTTCTTCTCCGGCTATCTCATGGTGAAACGCGATGCGCTGGCCCTGGCCAGTCGCCGCTTCATGGGCCTCTACCTGCCCCGTGGCCGTGACCTCGGCCCGATCCTGACGATCTGGGCCGTCAGCCTCCTCATCCTGATCTTCGAGAACGACCTCGGTACGTCGCTGCTGTTCTTCGGCATGTTCGTGATCATGCTGTACGTGGCGACGGAGCGGACCAGCTGGATCGTCATGGGTCTGGCGATGTCCGTCGCCGGCGCCGTCGGTGTGGCCTCGTTCGCCGGACACGTCCAGGCCCGTGTGGACGCCTGGGCGGACCCCTTCGCCTGCGCCAAGGAGGTCGCGGCCTGCGACCAGATGACGCAGGTGCTGATGTCCTTCGGCTCCGGCGGCATCCTCGGCACCGGCCTCGGCCAGGGCAACTCCGACCTCATCGGCTTCGCCGCCAACTCCGACTTCATCTTCGCGACCGTCGGCGAAGAGCTCGGCCTGACCGGCGTGATGGTCTTCCTGCTCTTCTACGGCCTGATCATCGAGCGCGGTGTCCGCACCGCCCTGGCGGCCCGCGACCCGTTCGGCAAGCTGCTCGCGATGGGCCTCTCCGGCGCGTTCGCGCTGCAGATCTTCGTCGTCGCCGGCGGTGTGATGGGGCTCATCCCGCTGACCGGTATGACGATGCCGTTCCTCGCGTACGGCGGATCCTCCGTGATCGCCAACTGGGCCCTGATCGGCATCCTGATCCGGATCAGCGACACCGCCCGGCGCCCGGCGCCCGCCCCCGCACCGTCCCCCGACGCCGAGATGACCCAGGTGGTCCGTCCGTGAACAAGCCCCTGCGCCGGGTCGCGATCTTCTGCGGCCTGCTGGTCCTCGCCCTGCTGATCCGGGACAACTGGCTGCAGTACGTCCGCGCCGACGAGCTGAACGCGCACCCAAGCAACAAGCGGGTGCAGATCGAGCGGTACGCCAACGAGCGCGGCAACATCATCGTGGACGGCAAGCCGATCACGGGCTCGGTCGACTCCCAGGACCCGTACTACCGCTTCAAGCGCACGTACACCGACGGCCCGATGTGGGCGCCGGTGACCGGCTACGCCTCGCAGGCGTACGACGCCAACCAGATCGAGAAGATCGAGGACGGCATCCTCACCGGCAACGACGACCGGCTCTTCTTCGACCGCACCCTGTCGATGTTCACGGGTGGCAAGAAGAAGGGCGGCAACGTCGTCACGACGCTGAACGGCGCCGCCCAGAAGGCCGCCTTCGAGGGCCTCGGCAACAAGACGGGCGCCGTCGTCGCGATCGAGCCGAAGACCGGCAAGATCCTCGCGCTCGCCTCCACCCCCTCGTACGACCCCTCGACCTTCGCCGGCTACTCCGCGAAGGACGAGAAGGCCTGGGTCGCGCTGGAGGAGGACAAGAACAAGCCGAAGCTGAACCGCGCGCTGCGCGAGATCTACCCGCCCGGCTCCGTCTTCAAGGTCGTCACGGCGGCCGCGGCGCTGGAGAACGGCAAGGTCACGGACATCAACGCGCAGACGACCACGCCGGAGCCGTACAACCTGCCGACCACCCGCGTGCCGATGAAGAACCACGCGTCCGGGTGTGAGAACGCCAGCCTGAACCAGGCCATGAAGGTCTCCTGCAACTCGGTCTTCGCGAAGCTCGGCGACGAGGTCGGCCGGGACAAGATGGTCGAAATGGCCGAGAAGTTCGGTTTCAACGCCGAGCAGTTCACTCCGGTCCGCTCGGCCGCCTCGGTCTACGACAAGAAGGCCGACCGTCCCGGTAACGCGCTGTCCTCCATCGGCCAGTTCAACACCGCGACCTCGCCGCTCCAGATGGCCATGGTCACGGCCGCGATCGCCAACGACGGCAAGCTGATGAAGCCGTACATGATCGACAAGCTGGAGTCCCCGAACGTCGACGTCATCAAGCAGAACGAGCCGGAGGAGATGAGCCGCCCGGTCTCTGGGGAGACCGCGCAGAAGCTCCAGCAGATGATGGAGACCGTCGTCAGCGAGGGCACCGGCACCAACGCCGACGTCAAGATGGACGGCGTGAAGGTCGGCGGCAAGACCGGTACGGCTCAGCACGGCGACAAGAACGCCGAGCGGCCCTACGCCTGGTTCATCGCCTACGCCAAGACCGACCAGGGCTCCCCGGTCGCGGTCGCCGTCATCGTCGAGGACTCCGCCGGTACGGACCGCCAGGACATCTCCGGTGGTGGCCTGGCCGCCCCGATCGCCAAGTCCGTGATGAAGGCGGTACTGAAGAGCAGGAGCTGACCTTGCGGCCTGGCACCGGCCAGGTACCGGTCAGGTATCAGGATGCGGCCACGGGCGGATCCCCTTCCCGTGGCCGGTAGCCTTTGCGCGAACAGCACACCGCCGGACCACACACGGGTGCGGTCGGGACAGACGGAGAGGGCTGGATCAGTTATGGAAGAGCCGCGTCGCCTCGGCGGCCGGTACGAGCTGGGCTCGGTGCTCGGCCGTGGTGGCATGGCAGAGGTCTACCTCGCCCACGACACCCGGCTCGGCCGCACCGTCGCCGTGAAGACGCTGCGGGCCGACCTCGCCCGCGACCCGTCCTTCCAGGCCCGGTTCCGCCGTGAGGCCCAGTCGGCCGCCTCGCTCAACCACCCGGCGATCGTCGCGGTCTACGACACCGGCGAGGACTACGTCGACGGGGTCTCCATCCCGTACATCGTGATGGAGTACGTCGACGGCTCGACCCTCCGCGAGCTGCTGCACTCCGGGCGCAAGCTGCTGCCCGAGCGCACGCTCGAGATGACGGTCGGCATCCTCCAGGCGCTGGAGTACTCCCACCGCGCCGGCATCGTGCACCGTGACATCAAGCCGGCGAACGTCATGCTGACGCGCACCGGCCAGGTCAAGGTCATGGACTTCGGCATCGCGCGCGCCATGGGCGACGCGGGCATGACCATGACGCAGACCGCCGCGGTCATCGGCACGGCCCAGTACCTCTCCCCGGAGCAGGCCAAGGGCGAGCAGGTCGACGCCCGCTCCGACCTGTACTCCACCGGCTGCCTGCTGTACGAGCTCCTGACCGTCCGGCCGCCGTTCATCGGCGACTCCCCGGTCGCGGTCGCCTACCAGCACGTACGGGAAGAGCCGCAGCCGCCGAGCAACTTCGACCCCGAGATCACGCCCAACATGGACGCCATCGTCCTGAAGGCGCTGGTCAAGGACCCCGACTACCGCTACCAGTCCGCCGACGAGATGCGCGCCGACATCGAGGCCTGCCTCGACGGCCAGCCCGTCGCGGCCGCGGCGGCGATGGGCGCGGCGGCGTACGGCGGCGGTTACGGCAACGGCTACGGCGGCTACGCCCCGGAGGACCAGCCGACGACCGCCCTGCGCCAGGCCGACCCGGCCGGCCAGACCTCCATGCTTCCGCCGATCAACCCGGACGACGGTGGCTACGGCTACGACGACCGCCCGGACCGCCGTCGCCAGAAGAAGTCGAACACCTCGACGATCCTGCTGGTGCTCGCGGGCATCCTGGTCCTGGTCGGCGCGATCCTCATCGGTCGCTCGATCTTCGACACCAAGGAAGACCCGCAGCAGGTGACGATCCCGTCCCTGGTCGGCCACACCCTCCAGGAGGCCGAGTCCTCGGCGAAGAACGCCCAGGTCAAGGTCGCCCAGGCGAGCACCGAGCGGTGCGAGCAGCCGAAGGGCAAGATCTGCAGCCAGACGCCGGTGGCGGACGGCACGGCGAAGATGACCGTCGGCGAGACGATCTCGGTCGTCGTCTCCGAGGGCGCGCCGCAGATCGAGGTCCCGGACGTTCTCGAGAAGTCCCAGGAGAGCGCTGAGCAGCTCCTGAAGGACAAGGGCTTCAAGGTCGTCGTCAAGCAGGAGGAGTCCGACGAGGACCCGGGCAAGGTCCTGAAGCAGAGCCCGGACGGCGGCGCCAAGGCGGAGCAGAACTCCGAGGTCACGATCACGGTGGCGAAGCAGGAGAAGTCGCAGCTGCCGGATGTCACGGGCAGGAGCTACGACCAGGCCGTCCAGGACCTCAAGACGCTCGGCTTCGAGAACGTCGCCCGCCAGGACGAGGACTCTCAGCAGCCGGCCGGGACGGTCACCGGGATGACCCCGAGCGGCAACACCGACCAGCCGAAGAACGTCCAGATCACGCTGAAGGTCTCCAAGGGCCCGCAGCAGACGGCGACGACGATCCCGACGGGTCTGACGGGCAAGACGTTCGACGAGGTGAAGGCGCAGCTGGAGGCTCTCGGCCTGGTCGTGCAGCAGCAGGGCTCGGACAAGGGTGACGCCAGGGTCTTCGGCACGAACCCGCCGGAGGGCAGCCAGGTCACCACCGGCCAGACGATCACCGTCTTCTCGACGGGCGGCGGCGGTAACAACAACGGTGGCAACAACGGCGGCGGCTTCTTCGACTAGCAGCCCCACCGACGCACCAGCGCACGCACGAGAGAGCCCCGGCATCCGGAAGGATGCCGGGGCTCTCCGCGTACCCGGAACGTATGCGGTCCCGTCAGCGAAGCTCCGCCGGCGGGGTGCGGTCCGCGTCGACCTTCTCCGTGCGGACCAGTTCGCCCCAGACGATGTAGCGGAAGTCCGAGGTGTACATCGGCGTGCAGGTCGTCAGCGTGATGTAGCGGCCCGGCTTGGCCTTGCCCGATTCCTTCGGGACCGGCTGGAGGACGTCCACGTTGTACTTCGTCGTCTCCGGGAGGCTCTTGTAGACCTTGTAGACGAACCACGTGTCCTTGGACTCGAAGACGATCGAGTCGCCGTTCTTCAACTTGTGGATGTTGTGGAACTTCGCCCCGTGCCCGTCGCGGTGCGCGGCCAGCGTGAAGTTGCCCTGCTTGTCCTGCGGGAGGGCCGACTTCACGGGGTCGGTGTAGTACCCGGCGACACCGTTGTTCAGCGTCTTGCTGTCGGTGCCCTTCTTCACGAGTATCTCGCCGCCGCCCATCTTCGGGACGTGCAGGAAGCCGATGCCGTCCTTGGTGTCCAGGGCGCCGGGGCCGGCCGCCCAGTTGTCGCGGACCTGGGTGCCGTCCTTGTCGGCGGCGCGGTCGGCGAGGACGTTCGTCCACCACAGCGAGTAGACGACGAAGAGACCGAGCACCAGGCCCGCGGTGATGAGGAGTTCACCGAAGACACTGATGGCTCCGGCGATCCGGTTGCGCGCACGTGACACTGCGTCGTCCCGTCCTGAGGTGTGGGGTCGTAAGTCCGTCGGCTCTCAGCCTAGGAGCGCGTCCGGCTTTCCCTTGCTGCGCGGGCGTTCCTCGACCATCTTGCCCCACACGATCATCCGGTACGTACTGGTGAATTCGGGCGTACAGGTCGTCAGCGTGATGTAGCGACCGGGCTGCTCGAAGCCGGACTGCTTCGGCACCGGGTCGATCACCGACACGTTCGACGGCGCCGTCTGCGGCAGGATGCTCGCCATCTCGTACGTGTAGTACGCGTCCTGCGTCTCCACGACGATCGGGTCCCCGGGCTCCAACTGGTTGATGTACCGGAAGGGTTCGCCGTGGGTGTTGCGGTGCCCCGCCACCGCGAAGTTGCCCTGCCTGTCGCCTGGCATCGCCGTCTTCAGGGTGCCCTCGCTGTAGTGGCCGACCATGCCCCGGTCCAGGACCTTGGGCTTGCTGATGCCCTCGGCGACGGGGACGACCACGTCCAGTTTGGGGATGTACATGATGGCGAAGCCCTGTCCGGGCTCGAACGCGCCCGGCGCCCTGCCCTTGGACCAGGCGTCCTCGATCTGCCCCTTGGCCTGGTTCGCCTGCTGATCGGCCCGGACGTTCGTCCACCACAGCTGGTACGTGACGAAGAGCAGCATCACGACGCCGAAGGTGATGAACAGCTCGCCCACGACCCGGCTGGCGACGACGCCGACGCTCTCCTTCGCCGCCCGCGCCGCGCGCCGGGCCTCGACGCGGGACATCGGAGCGGCGGGCGTCTCGGAGTCCGGCTCGGACGCCGGACCGCCGCCCCTACGGCCCTTGCCCTTGGCCGCGCGCCTGCGTTCCGCCCTGCCGGGGCCGGCAAGCGGCGTCACGGCCGCCTCAGGCGTCCCGGCGGGCTCCACGGTCCGCAGACCCATCGTCTCGTCCCGAGGCTCGTACGCGGCCTCGTAGGGCTCCTCCGGTGCCTCGTACGGAGTCTCCGCGACGGGGGCCGGGCTCGTCGGCACGGGCTCCGGTATCGGCTCGTACGCGTACGGCTGCTGATCCGGGTACTCCTGCGACTCCGGGTACTCCTGCGCGTCCTGATACTCCTGCGCGTCCGGGTACGGCTGCTGATCCGGGTACTGCTGCTGATCCGGGTACGGCTGCTGCTCCGGGTACTGCTGCTGGTACGCGTACTCCTGCTGGTACGGGTACGCCGTCTGCTCGTACCCCGGTATCGCCTCCGGCTGCGCCGGTACGGGCTCCTGCTCGTTCTCCGGCACGTTCGTCGCCCGGAACCACGGCGACCCCGTCGTCACGCGACGGCCTTGCCCACCACCGGCGCGAGCCCCGCCGACCGGCCCACCGCCCCGTTGTCGCCGCACCGCTCCAGCCAGTTGGCGAGCATCAGGTGGCCGTGCTCCGTGAGCACCGACTCGGGGTGGAACTGGACGCCCTCGACGTCCCGTTCGCGGTGGCGCAGGCCCATGATGATGCCGTCCTCCGTGCGGGCCGTGACCTCGAGCTCGGCCGGCAGCGTCGCGGGCTCGGCGGCGAGCGAGTGGTACCGGGTCGCCGTGAACGGCGACGGCAGGCCCGCGAAGACGCCCTGGCCCTCGTGCGTGACGAGCGAGGTCTTGCCGTGCAGCAGCTCGGGGGCGCGGTCCACGACGCCGCCGTACGCCACGGCCATCGACTGCATGCCCAGGCAGACGCCGAAGACGGGCACCCCGGTCTCGGCGCAGTGGCGCACCATGTCGACACAGACACCGGCCTGTTCGGGCGCGCCAGGGCCGGGCGAGAGCAGGACGCCGTCGAAGCCGTCCTGGGCGTGGCTCAGCTCGACCTCGTCGTTGCGCAGCACTTCGCACTCGGCGCCGAGCTGGTACAGGTACTGGACGAGGTTGAAGACGAAGCTGTCGTAGTTGTCGACGACGAGAATCCGCGCGCTCACTGGCCGTCCACCGTCACATCGTTGAACGGAAGCAGAGGCTCCGCCCAGGGGAACACGTACTGGAAGAGGGCGTAGACGACCCCCAGGACGAGAACGAGTGAGATGAGGGCCCGTACCCACGCGTTGCCCGGCAGATGCCGCCAGATCCAGCCGTACATGACGTCCGCTGCCCCTTCCGTTCGTTACGGGCACCAGAGTACGGGGCGATGGATCGTTGAGGGGTCAGCCCGCCAAAGCCGGTGGCTTGCCCTGCGTCACAGGCTGGGTGGCGTCCAGGTGCGCCCAGACGATCAGCCGGTGGCTGCTGCCCCACTCCGGCTCGCAGGTGGTGAGGGTGAGATAGCGGCCCGGACCGTCGAAGCCGGACTTGCGCGGCACGGGGTCGATCACGCCGACGTCGGTGGGGACGGTGCGGTACGGGGCCCGCTCGATCCGGTACGTGTACCAGGTGGTGCCGTCGGTCAGGACGACCGCGTCACCCGGCCGCAGCCGGGGGAAGTCCTTGAACGGATCTCCGTACGTGCGCCGGTGGCCCGCCACGGAGAAGTTGCCGGTCTCGCCGAGGCGGGCGGTGGCGGCGTAGTGGCCGAGGCCCTTCTTGAGGACGCCGGGGGAGGTGCCCTCCAGGACGGGCCACTCCCAGTCCTTGCCGAGCCGCGGGACGTACATGACGGCGATGCCCCGGCCGGCCCGGTACGGCTCGGGGGGCGGCGCCGCGGTGACGGTCTCGGCGACCGGCCGGTCCACCCACTCCCGCTCCAGGCTGTCGATCTGCCCGGCCGTCGCGCTCTCGGCCTGTACGCCGGTCCAGAACATGACGTACACCACGAAGAGGACGATCACGGTCCCGACGGTGAGGCACAGCTCGCTGAACGTCCGGACGATCAGTCGCAGCGCCACCGGCCGGACCTCCCCGCAGTCAGCGCAGTCAGCTCACAGGCTTCGCGTAGTGGAGATCCACTGTGCCCGAGTAGCCGGGAAGAGTCACCGCCTTGTGCTCGTCCACTTTCCAGCCGAGCCCGTAGGCCTTCACGTACAGCCGGTAGTTCTGCACGGCCGGCGAATCGGCGAGCGCCTTGGCGAGCTTTCCCCGGTCACCCACTGCGGTGATCTTGTACGGCGGTGAGTAGACCCGGCCCTGGAGGATCAGGGTGTTGCCCACGCAGCGGACGGCGCTGGTGGAGATGAGCCGCTGGTCCATGACCTTGATGCCCTGGGCGCCGCCCTGCCAGAGCGCGTTCACGACCGCCTGGAGGTCCTGCTGGTGGATGACGAGGTCGTTGGCGCCCGGCTCGGGGTAGCCGGGAGCGGCCTGGGCGTTCGGCGGGGCGTCGTTCAGGGTGACGGTGAGGCCGGGGCCCGAGGTCTCGGTGGTCCCCGCCGCGTTCTCCAAGGCCCGCAGCCGGGCGTCCTCGGCGCTCGTGGAGCCGTCGTCGCGGGCGACGAGGGAGTCGACCTGGTCGCGCAGGGCGGCGGTGGACTCGTCCAGGCCGGCGTTCTTGTGGCTGCGTTCCTGGATCAGGTCGGAGAGCCTGAGGAGCGAGGCGTCCGTCCGGATGTTCGTACCCTTGGCAGTGTTGAAGCTGGTCACGAAGATCAGCCCGGCAAGGGCGAAGACGGCAGCGGTCAGCACCCGGACGGGGCGCCACCTGGTGGGTCGGCCCGGCCCGGAGGAAGAGTCGGCAGAATTGCTCAACGTACCCTGATCCCCTTCGGTGCCGTGGAAGCACTACGCTAACGGACGCCCGGGGGACGCAGTGGTCTCCTACGTCACCCAGCCGTCCCACCCCGGCGCCAGCCACAGTTCCCTGCGCGGTCACGCAGCGCATCGACAGGAGAGTCCCTCGTGCCGAAGTCACGTATCCGCAAGAAGGCCGACTTCACGCCCCCGCCCGCCAAGCAGGCCACCAACATCAAGCTGACCAACCGCAGCTGGGTGGCACCGGTGATGCTGGCGCTGTTCCTGATCGGGCTCGTGTGGATCGTCGTCTTCTACGTCACCGACGGCTCGCTGCCGGTGAAGTCCCTCAACAACTGGAACATCGTGGTGGGCTTCGGCTTCATCGCGGCCGGTTTCGGCGTCTCCACGCAGTGGAAGTAGCGGGCGCCCGACGCGCCCGTCAAGCCTTGCCCTGAACTTATCCACAGCGTTGTGCACAGCACTGGATAACTTACGAAGATCTGTGGATAACTCAGGCCGGGTTGACGCCGGTGTGACTGCGGCAGCGCCGCCCCGCACCTGACACGCCCCTCGCTCCCGCTGGAAAAGACCAGCTCAGGAGCGAGGGGCGCGGTCGTTCTCCACGAGGTGCACAAGATCCACCACGCACTGTGGATAACTCTGGGGAAAGCTTTGCGAGAAGCTCGTCCACAGCCCTCGTCGCTCAGGTGAGCACGGCCGAGTCGCTCAGGTCAGGACAGCCGAGCGGACCAGGACCATGCCCAGATCGATCAGGAGCACCAGTCCACAGGCCCCGTACTGCACGAGGTTCCGCCGGTCCTTCGGCGCGTGCAGCAGACCGTAGGTCACGAGCGCGCCGCCGACGAGGCCGCCGATGTGCGCCTCCCAGGAGATCCCGGGTCGCGTGAAGGTGAGCAGCAGCGAGAGGGCGACGAAGAGGGCCACCGGCCGCATGTCGTACCGCTGCCGCCGGGTGAGCACCGCCCAGGCGCCGATCAGGCCGAAGACGACGCCGGAGGCGCCCAGGGAGGGCTGGTTCGACGGCGCGATCACATAGGCGAGGGCGGAGCCGGAGAGTCCGGAGAGCAGACAGAGCGCGGCGTACCGGATCCGGCCGAGCTCCGGTTCGACGATGCCGCCGATCACCCAGAGTCCCAGCATGTTGAAGACGAAGTGCGCGACCTCCTGGTGGAGGAAGGTCGAGGTCAGCAGCCGGTACCACTCGCCGTCCGCGACCCCGACGACCTCGCCGAGCGGCGGGCTGTACGCGTAGCCGATCAGCGCCAGCTCGTCCACGACCCGGTCGCCGGCCGCCTGGACGGCGATGAAGAGGGCCAGGTTGATCGCGATGAGGATCTTGGTGACGAGCCGCCCGTCCGAGGCGACCCGGCCGCCGGCGAGCGTACGGGGCTGGTTGGCGTCGGGCGCGTGGCCCGTGCCGGAGCCGTTGCGCACACAGTCCGGGCACTGGAAGCCGACGGACGCCGAGACCATGCACTGCGGGCAGATCGGCTTGTCGCAGCGGGTGCAGCGGATGCCTGTCTCGACGTCAGGGTGGCGGTAACAACGCGGCAGGCCGGACTGCGGCTCCATGGAGGTCCCTCCCGAGGAGATGGGGGCGGCGCGGCGAGGAAGCGCCCCGCCTTCCCTGTACGGACGGACGGGGCGGAAAGGTTCCCTGAACGAGGGCGAGGTCGCTGCCCAGGTCAGTGGGTCAGCGGGTCTCGATGAGGACCGACTCCAGGACCACGTCGTTCAGCGGCCGCTTGGTGTTCGGGTTGACCGGCACCGAGGAGATCACGTCGACGACCTTCCGGCTCTTCGCGCCGACGACCTCGCCGAAGATCGTGCGCTTGTGGTTCAGCCAGGTCGTCGCGCCGACGGTGATGAAGAACTGCGAGCCGTTCGTGCCGGGGCCCGCGTTGGCCATGGCCAGCAGATAGGGACGGTCGAACCAGAGCTCGGGGTGGAACTCGTCGGGGAACTCGTAGCCGGGACCGCCCGTGCCGTTCCCCAGCGGGTCCCCGCCCTGGATCATGAAACCCTCGATGACCTGGTGGAAGACGGTGCCGTCGTACAGCGGGTCCGCGGCCACTCTGCCGGTCGCCGGGTGCGTCCACTCCCGCTCGCCCCGGGCGAGTTCGGTGAAGTTCCTGACCGTGTTGGGGGCGTGCTCCGGCAGCAGCCGGATCTCGATGTCACCCCGACTGGTCCTCAGAGTGGCGTAGAGCTGCTCGGCCACGGTCCGCCTTCCCGTAAGTCTGCCCACTTGACGCGCATCGCATCCTCGCACGGAAGCACGGAAGCGTCGTGGGTGGTCGGGGGTATGCCCCGGATGCCAGCCCCACATGCCGGACCGCGATCCGGCAGGCATGATTTCGAAAAGGGTGGAAAGGCGAAAAACCGACACCACCACCGAGTAGGAGGATCCCGTGACCCGGATGGACAGCGTGCGCGCCGCGGCCGATTCGGCCAAGGAAAGCTACCTGCACGCCGCGGAAGTGGTGGCGCCCTATGCGGAGTCGGCCAAGGAGCAGGCCGCTCAGTACGCCGGCACGGCCAAGGACCAGGCCGCGCGCTATGCGCACGACGCACGTGTCCGGCTCGCGCCGAAAGTCTCGAAGGCCGCTCATCAGGCCCGCGTACAAGCTCGTGTGCAGTACGACTCCCATGTCGCACCGCATGTACCGCCGCGGGTCGACGACGCCGCGCAACGCGCCGCGCTGGTGACCCGCAAGGCCGCCCGTCAGGCGGCCGACTACACCAAACCACGTGTGGAGCACGCGGTCGCCGCTACCGGTCCCGTTCTCGACGAGGCCGGATCGCGCTCGGTGGCCGCCTGGGCCGCGCTGCGCGGTCAGGTGACACCGAAGGAGATCGAGAGGCTCGTGCGCAAGCACGAGCGCCGTGCCAGGGCCGGACGTCTCGCCAAGGGACTGATCGTCCTGGGCGTGGTGGCCGCCGGCGTCTTCTGTGCGTGGAAGTGGTGGGACAAGCAGGCCAACCCGGACTGGCTGGTCGAACCGCCCGCTCCCACCGAGGTGGATGAGGGTCTCTCGGAACCGTCGTCCCGAGGCGCTCTCGATCCTGAGGTGGAGGCCAAGGAGGCCGAAGCCGAAGCCGAGGCCGAGGCCGAGGTGGAGGGGGACACGGAGCGCGACGAGCGTCGCTGACCGTGGGCTGCCTCCGCGTTCGGGCCTTCGGAACGTTCAGGCTTTCGGAACGTTCGGGTGGCGTGCGGCGGTGGACGTGGGGAGGAGTGAACCACTCGACTCCCCGCGCCTACGCCGCCGCGGCGAGCGCCAGGCCCGACAGCTCCGTCTGGTCGGCGAGCGTCGTGTCGGTCGGGGCGTCGCCGCGCAGGTGGCGTACGGAGGGCGAGGAGTTGTGGGCCTCGGCGCCGATGCGCTGCTTGATCGTGGGCGGCAGCGAGCGCTCGCGGACCGTGGTGGGCCACGCATAGGCCGACCTCTGCGCCGGTACGGCGGTTGTGGTGCGCGCTCCGGCTGCGGGGGCGGGCGCGGCGGCCGGCTCCTCCGGCTGCTGGACGGCGGGAGCCTGCGCGGCGGTGGCGGTGGACGCCAGGCCGACGGAGGCGAGCAGGGCGAAGAGTACGGAGATGAAGGCGGTCCAGAACTGCTTGACCTTGGCGGTGGCCATGGCCCCTCGCTTTCGTCGTGTGGTGCTCGAGACGTTCGTGGTGACGTTCGTGCTGTTCGTCAGGTTCTCGGATGGTTCATTTCGAATTGCGCGCTTTTCGTACATTCCTCATGATGGGGACGCGGCTCCGGATTGCCCGGAGCGACGCCGTCGCCGCGCAGTTCTTCCGATGAACACCACACGTCCGGCTCAACGCACGCCGAGCAGCTCCGCCGTGTCCCGCCCGGCAGGCGCCTGCGCGCGGGCCCGCTCCGCCCAGCGCACGGCGGGCCCGGTGACCGCCCCGGCCAGCAGGAAGATCCCGCCGAGCACCAGCCAGCCGGGCGCGCCCCAGGTGACCAGGAGGGCTGTGACCAGGAACGGGCCGAGGGTGCGGGCCACGGGGACACCGGTTCCGTAGAAGCCCTGGTACTGGCCGATCCGGCCGACGGGCGCGAGGGCGAAGCCGATCTGCCAGGAGCCCGCGGAGTGGCGCATCTCGGCGACCACCTGCAGCGCCGCGCCGACGACGAGGACGGCGACTGTCGTCCACGGTCCGAGGCCGACGGCCGTCACCGCGAACACGGCGCACGAGGCGAGCATGACCACCCCGGCCCGGCCCACCGCGCGCGTGGCATGGGGAAGGCCCGTGACCTTCCGTGCCGTCCGCACCTGGAAGAGCATCACGAACCCGGTGTTGAGGACGAACAGCGCCGAGACGATCCAGCCGGGCGCGGAGGTGCGCTGCACGATCCACAGCGGCAGGGCGAGGCTGAGCAGCGGCAGCCGCAGCAGCATCAGCGCGTTGAGGAGGGTGAGCAGCGCGTACGGGCGGTCGCGGAGCACCGCGAGGCGCGGCTCGCCGGCGGCGGCCGGCGGGACGGGGGCGACGGCGGGCAGTCCGCGCAGCAGCAGGGCGCAGACCAGGAAGCCGACCGCGTCCAGGGCGAAGACGGAGAGGTACGCGGTACGGGTGCCGGCGTGCAGGGCGAGCCCGCCCAGGCCCGCGCCGACGGCGAGCCCCGCGTTGAGGGTGGACTGCAGCCTGGCCAGTACCTCCGTACGGGCCGCGGGCTCGACGAGGCCTGCGAGCAGCGCCTGACGGGCGGCGGCGAGGCCGCTCTGGGCGGTGGCGTACACGGCGGCGGCGACCAGGAACGGGACGAAGGAGCGGATGAAGAGGAACGAGCCGACGGCCGCCGCCGTGGAGAGGGCGAGCAGGACGGCGGTCGTGCGGGGCCCGCGCCGGTCGGCGAGGTGGCCCAGCCAGACTCCGGCGACCGAGCCGACGGCCCAGGCGAGGGTGAGGCCGATGCCGATCCGGGCGGCGGACAGGCCGACGATCTGGCTGAAGTAGAGGGCGGAGGTGACGTAGAACGCGCCGTCGCCGATCGCGTTGCTCAGCTGGGCGAGGAGCAGCGCGCGAGGAGCCCTGGAGGCCCGCTGTACCGGGGAGTTGATGTTCGCCATGGACACGACGTTACGGTCCAGTGGCCCAGCCGGGCAGATCCAATGCGGGCCGCTGATCGTGGGCCACTTGGGGTCATTTACTGCCGGCGAGAGCGCGCCCCTCGTCCGCCTCCTCCTCGTCGGCGAGGTGCCAGTGGAGGTCGCGGATGCCGGGTTCGAGCGAGAGGCGGGCGACGAGGTGTTCCAGCGCGGTGCCGGGCGGGCCGTCGAGCGTGAGGGCGGCTTCCAGGGTGGTGCTGTCGTCCTGGCCGCGACGGACGTTGACCCCGGTGAGCTGGGGTCCGGTGCTGCTGAGGAGCTGGATGAGCAGGGCCCGGATGTGGGGTTCCTCGCTCCGGTCGCAGCGGACGTGGACCGTGACGTGGCTGACCGTGTCGGTGTTGCTCTGCGGGGCCCGGTCGACCAGGCGGCTGGCCGGGCGCAGGACGACGTGGATCGCGAGGACGCCGAGCGCGCCCAGGACCGCGAGGGCAAGGCGTCCGGAGGCGGCGAGGACGCCGACGGCGGCCGAGCACCACAGGGTGGCGGCGGTGTTGAGGCCGCGTACGGAGGCGCCGTCGCGCATGATGACGCCGCCGCCGAGGAAGCCGACGCCGGAGACGACGTAGGAGGCGACCCGGGTGGGGCTGGTCGGGTCGGCCATCGCCTCGCTGTAGAGGACGAACAGGGTGGCGCCGGCGGCGACGAGCGCGTTGGTGCGCAGCCCCGCCATGCGGGCGCGCCACTGGCGCTCGACGCCGATGAGGGCTCCGCAGCCGACGCCGGTGGCCAGCCTGAGGGCGAAGTCGAGGGTGGACAGGTTGCTCATGGGTGGTCACCTCCGTACGGCCGCCAGGGCGATGACGCCCGGGCGGGCCGGTGACTGCGGGTCTTCTGAAGGGGCGAACGGGCTAGCGGAGCCAGCCGCGGCGGCGGATGTACCAGAGCGGGATCAGCGCGGCGACGAAGGTCAGCAGGGTCGTGACCAGGAAGCCGTGGTCCCAGGAGAGTTCCGGCATGTTGGTGAAGTTCATGCCGTAGAACGTGGCTATCAGGGTCGGCGGCAGGAAGACCGCGGTGATGATCGTGAAGACCTTCACGATCTGGTTCTGCTTCACGTCCAGCGAGGTCATGATCGACTGCTGGAGGTAGCGGACCTTGTCGTGCTCGTAACTGGCGTGGTCCTTGACGCCGTTGATGTCGGCGAGCAGGACGTCGATGAGCGCGGCGAGCTGCGGGTCGCGGGTGCCCGACTCGGCCCGGAGGTGGCGGGCCGCGCGGGCCAGCATCAGCTGGGACTCCTGCGAGCGGGAGACGATCTCCTCGGCCGCGTTCATCCGCTTGATGGTGTCCTGCATGTCGCTGACGCCGATCTCGACGCCCCGCTCGTCGTACCCGTCCGTGGCGAGCGCGATCTCGTCGCTCATGTGCTCCAGGACGTCGCTGGCATGGTCGATGACCCGCTCCTGCGCCTCGTTGAGGGCGTACAGCAGCGTGTACATCACGCCTTGTGCGCTCTCAGCGAGGTGCGGAAGGCGGCGCATCCGTGCCAGTGCCTTGTCGAACGGAGTGAAGGGGGTGGCGGGCTGGAGCGTGACGAGGACGTCGTCGCCGAGGGCGAAGACCAGTCGCTCGCGCCGGATGGTCTCGCCGTCGCGAACGTTGACGACGACGGGCAGGTGGACGAAGGTGTCCGACTCCCACACCCGGCCGCCGGCCGCCTCGAAGTCGACACCGGTGGCCTCGCGGGCCTTCGCCAGGGCCGCGCCGTCGTCGGCGGCGACCTGGATCCAGCGGTCCGTCCGCCGGCCGTTGAGCTGGTCTTTCTGCATGTTTTCCCTCCTCGAAGGTGCGTGTGCGCAGGGCCTGTTCGCGGCCCGTTACGGGTTGTACGGAGAGGTGGACGAGGAGCCGGCCGGTGCGGGCGGCGGCTCGGGGGCGCCGTAGTGGACGATCAGCAGTCCGGCGCAGATGACGAGATAGAGCGCGGTGGTGAAGGCGATGGCCTGGCGCTCCAGGCTGGGGCGCTTCGCCTTCGAGGGCGCTGCCTTGTTGAGCATGACCATGGGGAACCCCCAGGTGTGAGATGACGATGGAAAGAGCCCGCGGCGGGCACGGCGGTGGAGAGCGGGGCGCTGCGCACCGCTCGGTTCCACGCATGGGGTGGGAAGGGGAAGGCCGTACAGCTGTACCGACCTGTGCGGACATGACGTACGTGCGCCGTCCGGAAATCCATACTTGCACATCGGCGCAACAACGAGCAAAGGAAGTGACCGGGCCCTCATATTTGCGTATCGACGCAATGAGGCGCACACTTCCGAAGGCGCCCCTTCACCGGACCACCGGATTCATCCGCCCGGGGCCGCCACGACAGAGGAACCGCAGGCCGAGTCGGAGGAGGCAGCCATGAGCGCAGATCCTCCCAGTCCGTGCCCCTGCCCCCTCGGCAGCCGCTGACCTTCGCCCGCTCCCCGTGCTCCCCACGCGGGACAGGCCCGGCGCGCCCGCCCGCGCTCCGCTCCACGCGCAGCAGGCGAGTGCTGTCATGTCCTCGCTCTGCTCACGCCCATCCGCACGTGCCGGGTACCCCCGCCCCGTGGCCGGAGGTTCTTCCATGTCGTTCCGGACCAGGCCCGCCCCTTCTCAGGTCTCCCTCGCTTCACCCGCGCCGGCCTCCCTCGCATCCCGGGTGGCCAACCGGCTGACCGCGCTCACCTGGGTCGACGCGGTGGTCGCCGCCGCCGTCCTCGTCCTGCTCTACGTCACCCTCCGGGTGGGCGAGGGCACCACCGTCAGCTTCACCACCAGCCAGTCCGCCCAGGTCGACACCGACCCGGCCCGGCTGCCCTACGACGCCGCACGCTCCCTGCTGCGGATGTTCATCGCGCTCGCCGCGTCCATCGTCTTCACCCTCGTCTACGCGTACGCCGCCGCCCGCTCCCGCCGTCTGGAGCGGATCCTCATCCCCGCCCTGGACATCCTCCAGTCCGTGCCCGTGCTCGGCTTCCTCACCGTCGCCGTCACCGGCTTCCTCGCCCTCTTCCCCGGCTCCATGGTCGGCCTCGAATGCGCGGCGATCTTCGCGATCTTCACCTCGCAGGCGTGGAACATGACCTTCGGCTTCTACCAGTCGCTCACCTCCCTCCCCCGCGAACTCGACGAGCTCTCCCGCTCGTTCGGCTTCAGCCGCTGGATGCGGTTCTGGAAGGTCGAGGTGCCGGCCGGGGCGATCGGCCTGGTCTGGAACGGCATGATGAGCTTCGGCGGCGGCTGGTTCTTCCTCGTCGCCGCCGAGGCCATCACCGTCGGCGGCCAGTCGTACGCCCTGCCCGGCGTCGGCTCCTACGCGGGCGCCGCGATCGCCGACGGCGACCTCGGCAAGATCGGCTGGGCCATCCTCACCATGGCCGTCATGGTCACCGGGGTGAACTTCCTCTTCTGGCGACCGCTGACCGCCTGGGCGGAGAAGTTCAAGAACGAGCAGTCCGAGGCGGGCGAGACCCAGCGCTCCTTCGTCCTGGACTTCCTGCGCCGCTCCCACTGGCCCCGGCTGCTCGGCCGGCTGCTGCGCCCGGCCGGCGAGGGCCTGGGCCGGGCGGGCCGGCTCCTCGGCACCGACGACCGCGCGCTCTTCGTCGACCGTACGCGGCAGCGCACCGGTGACCTCGTGTTCGCCGCTGTCGCGGGCGCGCTGATCCTGTGGGGCCTGTTCGACCTCGGCCGGTACCTCTACGACGCGACCGGCCTCGGCGTCTTCGCGGAACCGCTTCTCCTCGGCCTCGCCACCCTCGCCCGCGTCGTCGTCCTCGTCATCGGCGCGACCCTGATCTGGGTGCCGATCGGCGTGAGGATCGGCTTCTCACCGCGGCTGACCCGGATCGCCCAACCCGTCGTCCAGGTCCTGGCCTCCTTCCCCGCCAACTTCCTCTTCCCGCTCGCCACCTGGTTCTTCATCAGGACGGGCCTGTCGATCGACATCGGCGGCATCTTCCTGATGGCGCTGGGCGCCCAGTGGTACATCCTCTTCAACACCATCGCCGGCGCCATGGCCATCCCGACCGACCTGCGCGAGGCCATGGACGACCTCGGCGTACGCGGATGGCAGCGCTGGAAGCGCCTGATCATCCCGGGGATCTTCCCCTCGTACGTCACCGGCGGCATCACCGCGTCCGGCGGCGCCTGGAACGCCTCGATCGTCTCCGAGGTCGTCACCTTCGGCGGCACCACCCTGACCGCCACCGGCCTCGGCGCGTACATCTACCAGGCCACCGAGCGCGGCGACTACCCGCACCTGCTCGCCGGGGTGGCCGTGATGAGCGTGTACGTCGTCGCTCTCAACCGGCTCGTCTGGCGCCGTCTCTACCGCCTGGCGGAAGCCCGCTACACCCTCTGACGGCCCCCCTCAGCACCTCTCTCCGTACCCCTCTCAGCGCCCCCTACTGGAGCCTCCCATGGTCTTCGCAGCCCTCCGCAACCGCCGCCTCGCCCGCGCCACGGGCGCCGCCCCGGCCCCCGCCCCCGTCGACGGCGAGGTCCTGCTCGAAACGGTCGGCCTGACCAAGTCGTACGCGGGCGCCGACGGTGAACTCCCCGTCCTCTCCGGCATCGACCTGAAGATCCGGGCCGGCGAGATCGTCGCCCTGCTCGGCAAGTCCGGCTCCGGCAAGTCCACCCTGCTGCGCTGCCTCGCCGGGCTCGTCCCGCCCAGCTCGGGAACCGTCACCTACCGCGGCACGAACCTGACCGGTGCCAACCCCGGCACCGCCATGGTCTTCCAGACCTTCGCCCTGCTGCCCTGGCTCACCGTCCAGCAGAACGTCGAACTCGGCCTGGAGGCCAAGGGGATGCCCGCGACGGAGCGGGCCGAGGCCGCCCGGCAGGCCATCGACCTCATCGGCCTCGACGGCTTCGAGTCCGCCTACCCCAAGGAGCTGTCCGGCGGCATGCGCCAGCGCGTCGGCTTCGCCCGCGCGCTCGTCGTCGAGCCGGACGTGCTGATGATGGACGAGCCGTTCTCCGCACTCGACGTGCTGACCGCCGAGAACCTGCGCGGCGAGCTGATGGAGCTGTGGGAGTCGGGCCAGTTCCCCACCCGCGCGGTCGTCCTGGTCACCCACAACATCGAGGAGGCCGTCCTGATGGCCGACCGGATCGTGGTCCTCGGCTCCCGCCCGTACGGCACGATCCGGGAGACCATCGAGATCGGCCTCGACCGGCCCCGCGACCGGAACGCCCCCGCGTTCGAGGAGCTCATCGACCGCGTCTACCGGATCATGACCGGCCGCCCGAAGGAGACCCGTACCCCGGGCCGTACGGAGACCCCCGCCGCCGAGAAGCGGACACTCGCCGACACCCCGCTGCCCACGGCCACCGTCGACGGCCTCTCCGGCCTCGCCGAGATCGTCGCCCACCGCGACGGCACGGCCGACCTCGCCGATCTCGCGGACGACCTCGGCCTCGACGTCGACGACGTCCTTCCGCTCGTCGACGCCCTCGACCTCCTCGGCCTCGCCGAGATCCACGGCGACGACCTGCGGCTGACGGACCGGGGTGTCTCCTTCGCCGGCGCCGACGTCCAGACATCGAAGCGGATCTTCGCCGAAGCGGCCCGGGATCTCCCTCTCGTACGGACGATCCTCACCAGCCTCCGCCAGAGCCCCGACGGCGCCCTGCGCGCAGGCTTCTTCCGCGACGTCCTCGCCCACCACTACACCAGCGAGCAGCTCACCCGGCAGCTGGACACCGCCACCGACTGGGGCCGCTACGCCGAGCTCTACTCCTACGACGCCGAACCCGAGGAGTACCGCCTCGACGAGCAGGGCCTGGGCGAGCCGGGCCTCGACGTTCAGAGCACGGGCGGGCAGAGCCTCGGTGGGCAGGTCTGAGCCGAGAGGTCAGCCCGTCGCGGGCCGCCGCCGGGTGGCGCGTACCGCCCCGGCCGGAGCCGTCCGCTCCTGAGCGGCGGGGGCGGTGGCGGCCTCGGCCGCGTCGTCGCGCCCGCCCGCCTCGGCCGGGTCCCCGGCCGCAAGGGTCGCCCCTTCCAGCAGCCCCCGTACGTGCTCGCTCGGCGCCCGGTAGTAGATCCGCGTCCCCTCCCGGCGGGACGTGACGAGCCCCGCCGCCCGCAGCTTCGCCAGATGCTGCGAGGTCGCCGCCACGTGTGCCCCCAACAACTCCGCGAGCGCGCTCACCGGCAGCTCCTCCCGGCTCAGCGCCCACAGCAGCCGGAACCGCGACGGGTCCGCCACCGCCTTGAGCACCGCCACCGCACGGTCGGCACCGTCGGAATCCCACGCCTGATGTTGCACACCCATGCAAGTAGGGTACGCGGCCGCACGCAAAACACCCCTCCCGGCCTGCGTTTCCGCAGGTCAAGAGGGGTGTGAGAAGTGGAGCCTAGGGGAGTCGAACCCCTGACATCTGCCATGCAAAGACAGCGCTCTACCAACTGAGCTAAGGCCCCGGAACGAGAACAGAGTACCGGGTCACCCCCTCATTCCCGCAAAAGGATTGGGACTCCCGGTCGGCGACCACGCTCCGTAAGATGCTGATCGAGGTTCGCAGTGGCGAACCTAAGGGATGGGGAGAAGTAATGGACGCAGTGCAGCAAGAAGCCACGGCTAGAGCCCGCGAGCTTCAGCGCAGTTGGTACGGAGAGCCACTGGGGGCGCTCTTCCGTCGGCTGATCGACGATCTCGGACTGAACCAGGCCCGGCTCGCGGCTGTACTCGGCCTCTCGGCACCCATGCTCTCCCAACTGATGAGCGGCCAGCGCGCCAAGATCGGCAACCCGGCCGTCGTCCAGCGCGTCCAGGCCCTGCAGGAGCTCGCCGGCCAGGTCGCCGACGGCAGTGTCAGCGCGGCCGAGGCCACCGACCGCATGGACGAGATCAAGAAGTCCCAGGGCGGCTCCGTGCTCACCGGCACCAGCCAGACCACGACCAGCTCGGGCGCGCCGACCGTGCGCCGGGTGGTCCGCGAGATCCAGTCGCTGCTGCGCTCGGTCGCGGCGGCCGGCGACATCATCGATGCGGCCGACTCTCTCGCCCCCGCCCACCCCGAACTGGCAGAGTTCCTCCGGGTGTACGGCGCCGGGCGCACCGCCGACGCGGTCGCCCACTACGAGTCGCACCAGAACTGACGCAGGACAGCCGGTCCGGCAGCTGAAACCGGGCCGACGAGGCACGACGGGGAGCGGGCGCAGCGCGATGGGTGAGGTCTTCGCTGGTCGGTACGAACTGGTCGACCCGATCGGACGGGGTGGTGTAGGAGCGGTCTGGCGGGCATGGGACCACCGGCGGCGGCGCTATGTGGCGGCCAAGGTGCTCCAGCAGAGCGATGCCCACACGCTGCTCCGCTTCGTCCGCGAGCAGGCGCTCCGGATCGACCACCCGCACGTCCTCGCCCCGGCCAGCTGGGCCGCCGACGACGACAAGGTGCTGTTCACCATGGACCTGGTGGCCGGCGGGTCTCTGGCCCATGTCATCGGCGACTACGGTCCGCTGCCGCCGCGCTTCGTCTGCACCCTGCTGGACCAACTGCTCGCCGGACTTGCCGCGGTGCACGCGGAGGGGGTCGTGCACCGCGACATCAAGCCGGCGAACATCCTGCTCGACGTCACCGGAACCGGGCGGCCGCACCTGCGGCTGTCCGACTTCGGCATCTCGATGCGCAAGGGCGAGCCCCGCCTCACGGAGACCAACTACGTGGTGGGGACGCCCGGTTACTTCGCGCCCGAGCAGATGCTCGGCGCCGAGCCGGACTTCCCGGCCGACCTGTTCGCGGTCGGCCTGGTCGCGCTCTATCTGCTCCAGGGCCAGAAGCCCGACTCCCGCGCCCTGATCGAGTACTTCATGGCGCACGGGACACCGGGAGCCCCGGCGGGGATCCCCGAGCCGCTGTGGCAGGTCCTGGCCGGCCTGCTCCAGCCGGACCCGGAGGCCCGCTTCAAGACGGCCACGGGCGTGCGCAAGGCGCTGACCACGGCCGTCGAGATGCTGCCCGAGTCCCACAAGGACGAGGAGCCGGTCGAGGTCTTCGACCAGATCGGCCCCCTGCCCACGGGCTTCGGCCCCCACGGCCCCGAGACCCCGGCCGCCCAGACCACGGCCACCCAGAACCCGGCCGCCCAGTCCCCGGCCGCCCAGACGCAGGCCGCCCCCGTGGACGTACCGCCACAGCCACAACCCCACCTCCAGGACCAGGCACAGCCACAACAGCCGCAGCCGCCCCTGCCGAGCCCCTCCGAGACGGGCAGCTTCCATCTGCCCCCGCCGCCCCCACAGCCGGCCCCCACATCCTCCGCGCACGCGGCCTCCCCCCTTCCCGCCGCCGCCCCGGACTTCGCTCGAACCCCGACGGCCGCGGTGCCGTTCCCCCACGCTTCTACTGTTCAATACACCGCTCAGGCCGGACAGGTTCCCACCCCGCGGCCGGCTTCGGCTCCCGTCCCGGCAAAGCGACCGGGACCGCCCCCGAAGGTCGCGGTCCCGGTGCTGTTCCTCGCGCTGGTCTGCTTCGCCGTCGGCATCTGGGCGCTGACCCAGGCCTGACCGGACCCGGCCGGCCCTACCGGCCCCGCCCGCCCTACCAGGCCGCGGGCGGCCCGAACTGCGGCGGACCACCGGGCGGACCGCCCTGCGGACCGCCCTGCCCCGCCGCGTCCCTCGCCGCCCGGCGCCGCCCCGCGAGGGTCCACACACCGAGCCCGACGAGCAGCACCGTGCCCGCGCCGAGCCCGGCCGCCGCGACCAGGACCATGCTCTCGTCGCGCTGCGCCTCGGCCCCGCTCGCGCCGTTGGCGGCCGCGTCCCGGTCGTCGTCGGTGACCTTGAAGGGCCCGGCGTCCCCGTCGTACGCGGGACCCGGCTTCGCCGTGCCGGTGACGTTCACCCGCAGCGTCAGCGGCACCGGCTTGTCCCCGTACTCCTTGACGATCTCCGGGGAGAGCGTCGCCGTCAGGTGGTACCAGCCCGCGAAGCGCAGGGCGTTGGTGTAGCTGTTGGAGGAGTAACGGTTCTCGAAGGCGACCGGCCGGTGCGGGTCGAGCACCACCGTCGCCGGCTTGCCGTCGTAGCTGACGGTGTCCTGGTCGACATGGCCGCGCGCCGGGTTGTCGAGCGAGAGCACCAGCGCGTTCGGGACGTAACCGGTGGCGCCGGTGGGGCTGCTGCCCAGCTCCGCGCTGGCGAAGACCTGCTGCCCCCAGTCGACGGGCACCCGGTAGAACAGCGTCTGCCCGGGCTTGATGTCGGCGCGCCACTCTCCCTGCCGCAGCGAGGTGGCGCCGTGGAAGCCCGCCCCGCCCTGCCGCTTCTGCGGCCCGCCGGCCGGCGGCGCCGGCGTGGAGGAGGGCCAGTTCTCCGGCAGTTCGGTGGGGCCGGTCTGCTTTACGCCCGGCTCGGGGACGTACCGGATCTCCAGTTCCCAGTCGTCGGGCGTGGAGACGGCCTTCGAGATCCGCTCGACCAGCACGTAGTAGGCGCCCGCCTGCTGGCAGGTGGAGCTGTCGGGCTCGATCGTGCGGTGGGCGTACGCGGTGATGGGCCGGGGGAACGCGGCCGACTCGAAGGAGGAGTCCTGGTAGCCGCACTGCGCGCCTGAGCCGTCCTGCAGGGTCACCTTGACCCCGTCGCCGTACTCCGCCTTGCCGCCGGGCTTGGGCACCGCGACCACCGAAACGTAAGCGTTCTGCTTGTCGTCGAGGTCGACCCGGTAGTAGAGCTTGCCGTCCTTCTTGATGCTGTCCCGGTAGCTCTGGCCCGCCTTCAACTGCCGTGCGTCCAGGCTGGTGGCGGCGCCCTTGATCGGCTGGGCACCGCCGTCGAAGCCGTACGGGCCGTCCCCGGCCGCCCACGCGGTCCCCGAGGGCAGCACCGCCGCCGTGAACACGGCCGCGCACACCGCCCCCACCAGGCCCCGGCCCGCACCCACCCTCACGCGCTGCGTCTTCACGCGCCTCTCCTCGTGTCCGTCGCTGTCCCGCTCCCGCCGCCCCGTACCCGCCTCACGAGGAACACGGCCCCCGCGATCAGGACGACGGCCGCGCCGCCCGCCGCGACAGCCTGGGTGACGGTCCATCCTGCCCCGCCCGTCCCTCCGCTGTCTGCGCGCACGGAGCTTTCGCCCCGCTTGTCGGGCTTTCCCGCCGCGGCAACCGGCGCCGCGCCGTGTTCGGGCCCCGACAGTTCCTCGCCGAGGACCGCGATCCGCAGGACCATCGCGATCCGCGGGTTCTCGGCGATCTCCGCCGCCCGCGCGCCCAGGGTGACGGCGATGTAGAAGCCGCCCGTGGTGTGCACGGGAACGACGTTGGGGTGGTGCTCGTACCGGTTGGTCCAGGCGACCGGCACCGTCCCCATGCCGAGCGCGGCGGGACGGCCGTTGTACGTGGTCCGGGAGCTGAACTCGCCCGTACCGCCGCCGACCGGGTGTCGGGCCGGGGTGTAGACCTGCGTGCCGCCGTACGAGTTCACCGACGCGGAGCCGTCGACGGTCGGTTCGTTGGCGAACTCGACGCCGTACCTGAGCTGTTGTCCCCAGCCCACCGGCACCTTGTACCAGAGCGTCTGGGAGGGCAGCAGACGGTCCCGCCACACGCCCCGCCCCAGCTCACGGGCGTCGTTGAAGCCGGTGCCGCCCCTGACCTCGCGGGGGTCGCCGGTGGGCAGGACGGCGTCCTTGCCGCCGCTGCCGTACTCCGGCCGGGACTGTGCCGGGACCGCCCCGGCGGGCAGCGGCGCCTCGACACCGAGGACCAGCTCCAGCGGCCAGCGGGCCGCGTCCGAGGCGGGCTTGCTGCGGCGCTCGACCACGAACCAGTAGCGGCCCGCCTTGTCGCAGGTCGAGTACCGCTTCTCGGTGGGCACGCGGGCGACGGCCGAGGTCAGCGGCACCGCGCCCTCGTTCTGGTGGAACATCTCGCTGTTGGTCGCGCAGGTGCCCTCGCCGCCGGCGGAGGCGTACACGAGGCTGGTGGCCAACGCGTCGACCGTGTCCACCACCGCGCCCGCCTGCGGCACGGCCGTCGCCGAGAAGTCCACCGTGGACACGTCGTCCAGGTCGGCCGCGTAGTACCGCTTCTCACCCGGCCCGATGGTGTCCAGGTACTGCCCCGGTACGAGCGCGGGCGCCCGGTCGCTCGTCGCGGTGCCGGTGATCCGCTCGCCCCGCAGCCGGTAGCCGTCGGCCGAGAGCTGCGCGGCCCGCTGGAGCTGCCGGGCCAGCGCGTCGGCGTCGGGCGCGTCGTAGTAACGGCCGTTGCCCGCCTCGGCGATGCACTCCAGCTGCTCGCGCGCCGCGCCCTTCACCTGGAAGCCGACGGTGTCGATCCGCAGCCCGATCCCGCCCTTGGCGAGCTGTGCGGCCACCGCGCAGGGCGCGGGGTCACCGCAGTTGTCCTCGCCGTCGGAGATCAGCAGGATCGTGCGGCCCGCCCCGACAGCCCCGTCGGCGGGCCGGGGCAGGTCCTGGGCGGCCTTCTGGAGGGAGAGCCCGATGGGCGTGTCCCCGGTGGGCTTCAGGGCCGCGACGGCGGCCTTGAGACCGGCCCGGTCCAGCGGTGCGACCGGGCGGACGAGCCGGGTGTCGGTGCAGCCCCGGGGCCGGTCGGCGCCGTAGACCCGCAGGCCGGTGGGGTGGCCGTCGGGGAGACCGTCGACGACGGTGCCGACGGCGGTGCGGGCCGCCTCCATCCGCGTACGCCCGGAGCCGTCGTCGTCGCCCATGGAGCCCGAGGAGTCCAGCACCATCACGAGGCTCCCGGCCCCGCCGGCTTCCCCGTCGGCCGCGGCCGCTCCCGATGCCGGCGCGAGCAGCAGGGCGAGCAACGCCCCCACCACCCAGCCGGCCGTCACAGTCCTTCGTACGCTCAGCGCTCTCACGCCATCCCCCTTGACCGCGATCAATCAACTTTGCTCTAGCAACGTAGTGATTTGCTCAGGTGAACTCAAGGGGCTTGCCGTCACGGTCCTGAAACAGCGCGCGGGCGCCGGCGACAGCGGTGGGACAGGCGCCGCCGGCCGTGCCCGAAACAGCGCGAAGCCCCGGCCGCTCGAACGCGGCCGGGGCTTCGCCCTCAGACTGTGTGCGACTCAGACACCCGAACCCGCGGGCACGGAGTCGGTCGCCTCCGTCCACAGATCCTGCTCGGCGCGATCCGCCTGGATCTGGCGGTACACGAGGAGCCCGCCGATGGCGGCCAGTGCGACCAGGAGAAGCTTCTTCACCGCGCGACCTCGTCTTTCGTTGACGTAGGAGACTTCTGACGCCCACTCTACACACCGACCGATACCGATCGGTGACCTCGGCCGGGCAGGTCTCACCAAAAGCAATCGGCCCGAACGGGTGAACCGTTCGGGCCGATCGTCACTGTGGGGCTAACAGGATTTGAACCTGTGGCCTCATCCTTATCAGGGATGCGCTCTAACCAACTGAGCTATAGCCCCGCCGCGCTCTGCGGTGTGTGTCCCGCGCGCTGACTCCTGAAGATTAGCGCACGTGGGGGCCAGTCCCAAAATCGGTTCCCCGGCCCCCGTCCCGGCGCTACTCGTCCTCGGCGAGCGTCAGCTCGACACCGCCCACGAATCCGGCCGACAGGTTGTAGATGAACGCGCCCAGCGTCGCCAGGGCGGTCATCAGGACCACGTCGATCACGGCGATGACCGAGGTGAACATCAGCACGCGCGGCAGCGACAGGAACGACTGCAGGTCGAAGCCGTTGGACTCGTTCGAGCCCGTCGCCTCGCTGATCGTGCCGCCGACGGTCGAGAAGACGCCCATGGCGTCCATGACCATCCACAGCACCGAAGCCGCCACGACCGTGCAGACGCCGAGCGCGATGGAGAGCAGGAAGCTCACCTTCATCACCGACCACGGGTCGGCCTTGGCCACCCGCAGCCGCGCCTTGCGCGTACGGGGCGTCGTACGCGCCCCGGTGCGCGGCCGGCGCACGGCGCCCGTGTTCTGACCGCCCACACCGCCCGACACGCCGCCGATCACGCCGCCTGCCACCCCGCCTCCCGTGCCGCCGTCTGCCACGCCGGCCGCCGTCGTACCACCACCGCCGGTGCCCGGCGCCTGCGCGCCGTACGCCTGCGGCGGGTGGTACGGCCCGCTCGGCTGCTGCGCGCCCGCGCGTTCGCCGGGCAGCGGCCCGTTGTACGTCTCGTACGAGGGCTTGGGCCCTCGGGTGTCCGTCACCGCAACCCCCTGGGAGTCCGTGGCGGAGCCACGGGCACCGTTCGCTCCGGCCCCAGCGGAAGCTCCGGCCGAACCGGCGCCCGTGGCTCCACTCACGCTCTACTCCTCGTGCTCCCCGGCCGAGGACTCGTTGCCCTCGGCTGCCTCGGCCGCGGTCGCGACCTCGACGCCTTCGCCGATCTCGGCCTCGGCATCGACCTCGTCGACCTCATCGGCCTCGCTGCCCGCCTCGGCGTTGCGCGCGATGCCGACGACGGCATCCCGCTTCCCCAGGTTGATCAGCTGGACGCCCATGGTGTCACGGCCGGTCTCCCTGACTTCGTTGACTCGCGTACGAATCACACCGCCGGACAGCGTGATGGCGAGGATCTCATCCGTCTCCTCGACCACCAGCGCGCCCACGAGCGAACCGCGGTCCTCCACGATCTTGGCGGCCTTGATTCCGAGGCCACCGCGACCCTGGACGCGGTATTCGTCGACGTTTGTCCGCTTCGCGTACCCACCGTCGGTGGCGGTGAAGACGAACGTACCGGGCCGGACGACATTCATCGAGAGCAGCTCGTCGCCCTCGCGGAAACTCATCCCCTTGACGCCCGAGGTGGCTCGTCCCATCGGACGCAGCGCGTCGTCGGTCGCGGTGAACCGGATCGACTGCGCCTTCTTGCTGATGAGCAGCAGGTCGTCCTCCGCCGAGACCAGCTCGGCGCCGATCAGCTCGTCGTCGCTGCCGTCCTCCGCCTCACGGAGGTTGATCGCGATGACGCCGCCGGCACGCGGGGAGTCGTAGTCCTTCAGCGCGGTCTTCTTCACCAGACCGGCCTTCGTGGCGAGCACCAGGTACGGCGCGGCCTCGTAGTCGCGGATCGCGAGGATCTCGGCGATCTGCTCGTCCGGCTGGAAGGCCAGCAGGTTGGCGACGTGCTGGCCGCGCGCGTCCCGGCCGGCGTCCGGGAGCTCGTACGCCTTCGCCCGGTAGACCCGGCCCTTGTTGGTGAAGAAGAGCAGCCAGTGGTGGGTCGTGGAGACGAAGAAGTGGTCGACGATGTCGTCCTGCTTCAGCTTCGTACCGCGCACGCCCTTGCCGCCGCGCTTCTGCGAGCGGTAGTCCTCGGTCTTGGTCCGCTTCACATAGCCGCCACGCGTGATGGTGACGACGATGTCCTCCTCGGCGATCAGGTCCTCGATGGACATGTCACCGTCGAAGGGCACCAGCTTGGAGCGGCGGTCGTCGCCGAACTTCTCGACGAGCAGCGCCAGCTCCTCGCTGACGATCTGCCGCTGACGCTCCTCGGAGGCGAGGATCGCGTTGTACTCGTTGATCTTCGCCTGGAGCTCATCGTGCTCGGCGACGATCTTCTGGCGCTCCAGGGCGGCGAGCCGGCGCAGCTGCATCTCGAGGATGGCGTTGGCCTGGATCTCGTCGATCTGCAGCAGACCCATCAGGCCCTCGCGCGCGACCTCGACGGTGTCGCTGCGCCGGATGAGCGCGATGACCTCGTCGATCGCGTCCAGCGCCTTGAGCAGACCGCGCAGGATGTGGGCGCGCTCCTCGGCCTTGCGCAGCCGGAAGCGGGTCCGGCGCACGATGACCTCGATCTGGTGCGTCACCCAGTGGCGGATGAACGCGTCGAGCGAGAGCGTGCGCGGCACACCGTCGACGAGCGCCAGCATGTTCGCGCCGAAGTTCGTCTGCAGGTCGGTGTGCTTGTAGAGGTTGTTCAGCACGACCTTGGCGACGGCGTCGCGCTTGAGCACGATGACGAGGCGCTGGCCGGTACGGGACGAGGTCTCGTCGCGGACGTCGGCGATGCCGCCGATCTTGCCGTCCTTGACCAGGTCGGCGATCTTCTGCGCGAGGTTGTCCGGGTTGGTCTGGTACGGAAGCTCCGTGACCACCAGGCACTGGCGGTTCTGGATCTCCTCGACCTCGACGACCGCGCGCATCGTGATGGAGCCGCGACCGGTGCGGTACGCCTCCTCGATGCCCTTGCGGCCCACGACCAGCGCGCCGGTCGGGAAGTCCGGGCCCTTGATCCGCTCGATGAGCGCGTCGAGGAGCTCCTCGTGGGTGGCCTCGGGGTGCTCGAGCGCCCACTGGGCGCCGGCCGCGACCTCGCGCAGGTTGTGCGGCGGGATGTTGGTCGCCATGCCGACCGCGATGCCCGCGGAGCCGTTGACCAGCAGGTTCGGGAAGCGCGCCGGCAGGACCGTCGGCTCCTGGTTGCGGCCGTCGTAGTTGTCCTGGAAGTCGACGGTCTCCTCGTCGATGTCCCGGAGCATCTCCATGGCCAGCGGCATCATCTTGCACTCGGTGTACCGCATGGCGGCGGCCGGGTCGTTGCCCGGAGAACCGAAGTTGCCGTTGGAGTCCACCAGCGGCATCCGCATCGACCAGGGCTGGGCGAGACGGACGAGCGCGTCGTAGATGGAGGAGTCGCCGTGCGGGTGGTACGTACCCATGACGTCACCGACGACGCGGGCGCACTTGTAGAAGCCCTTCTCGGGCCGGTAGCCGCCGTCGTACATCGCGTACAGCACGCGACGGTGGACGGGCTTGAGGCCGTCCCGGACGTCGGGCAGCGCACGCGACACGATGACGGACATCGCGTAGTCGAGGTACGAGCGCTGCATCTCGGTCTCGAGCCCGACGGGCTCGATCCGCAGCACCGGCTCTTCTTCTTCAGTGGTCACAGGGGGGTTCTCGTCGGCCATTGCTGGTCGTCAGTCCTTTCGTACGGTCAGCTGAGACCGACTCAGATGTCGAGGAAGCGAACGTCCTTGGCGTTGCGCTGGATGAAGGAGCGCCGGGCCTCGACGTCCTCACCCATCAGCACCGAGAACAGGTCGTCCGCCTGGGCCGCGTCGTCCAGCGTCACCTGGCCGAGGACACGGTGGTCCTGGTCCATCGTGGTGACGCGCAGCTCCTCGGCGTTCATCTCGCCCAGACCCTTGAAGCGCTGGATCGAGTCTTCCTTGATCCGCTTGCCGTTCTGCTTGCCCAGCTCGACCAGGGCGTCGCGCTCACGGTCCGAGTACGCGTACTCGAAGTCCTCCCGGCCCCACTTGATCTTGTAGAGCGGCGGGCGGGAGAGGTAGACGTGACCGGCCTCGACCAGCGGACGCATGAAGCGGAAGAGGAAGGTCAGCAGCAGGGTGTTGATGTGCTGGCCGTCGACGTCGGCGTCCGCCATCAGGATGATCTTGTGATAGCGGAGCTTCTCGATGTCGAAGTCCTCGTGGACTCCGGTGCCGAAGGCCGAGATCAGCGCCTGGACCTCGGTGTTCTGCAGGATCTTGTCGATGCGCGCCTTCTCGACGTTCAGGATCTTGCCGCGGATCGGCAGGATGGCCTGGTACATCGGGTTGCGGCCGGACTTGGCCGAGCCGCCGGCGGAGTCACCCTCGACGATGAAGATCTCGCACTTGGTGGGGTCGTTCGACTGGCAGTCGCTCAGCTTGCCCGGGAGGGACGCCGACTCCAGCAGACCCTTGCGGCGGGTCAGGTCACGCGCCTTGCGGGCCGCCACGCGCGCGGTGGCCGCCTGGATCGACTTGCGGATGATGTCCGCGGCCTCGACCGGGTTGCGGTCGAACCAGTCGTTGAGGTGCTCGTGGACGATCTTCTGGACGAAGGTCTTGGCCTCCGTGTTGCCCAGCTTGGTCTTGGTCTGGCCCTCGAACTGCGGCTCGCCCAGCTTGACCGAGATGATCGCCGTCAGACCCTCGCGGATGTCCTCACCGGTGAGGTTGTCGTCCTTCTCGCGCAGCAGCTTCTTGTCGCGCGCGTACCGGTTCACCAGACCCGTCAGCGCGGCGCGGAAGCCCTCTTCGTGCGTACCGCCCTCGTGCGTGTGGATCGTGTTGGCGAAGGAGTACACGCCCTCGCTGTACTGCGAGTTCCACTGCATCGCGATCTCGACCGAGAGCATGCGCTCCTTGTCCTCGGCCTCGACGTCGATGACGGTCGGGTGGATCAGCTCGCCCTTGCGCGAGTTGAGGTACTTCACGAAGTCGACGATGCCGCCCTCGTAGTGGTACGTCACCGTGCGCGCGGTCGGCTCTGCGGCCTCCGCGTCCGGGTCGTCGGCGCCGACGGTGGCCTTCGCGGACTCGCGCTCGTCCGTCAGGTTCAGGGTGAGGCCCTTGTTGAGGAAGGCCATCTCCTGGAAGCGGCGCGCGAGGGTCTCGAAGGAGTACTCGGTCGTCTCGAAGACGTCCGGGTCGGCCCAGAACGTCACGGTCGTGCCGGAGTCCGAGACCTCCTCGTGCTTGGCGAGGGGCGCGGTGGGCACACCGAGCTTGTAGTCCTGCGTCCAGCGGTAGCCGTCCCGCTTGATCTCCACGGAGACCTTGGTGGACAGCGCGTTGACCACGGAGACACCGACACCGTGGAGACCGCCGGAGACTGCGTAGCCACCGCCGCCGAACTTGCCGCCCGCGTGCAGGACCGTCAGCACGACCTCGACGGCCGGCTTCTTCTCCACAGGGTGCATGTCGACCGGGATACCGCGACCGTTGTCGACGACGCGCACGCCGCCGTCGGCCAGGATCGTGACGTCGATCGTGTCCGCGTGCCCGGCGAGGGCCTCGTCGACGGAGTTGTCGACGACCTCCTGCACGAGGTGGTGGAGTCCGCGCTCACCGGTCGAGCCGATGTACATGCCGGGTCGCTTGCGGACCGCGTCCAGACCCTCGAGGACGGTGATCGCGCTGGCGTCGTACGACGCAGCGTTGGCGGACGGAGTGTTCTCGTTGGGGTTGCCGGAATCGGCCACGAAGCGCCCTTTCTGGCACAGCACAAGCCGTTCTCCGGGCATACGGGAGCGGCTGCGTCGTTCGACTTGTTCCGCAGGGTGGCGGGATTACCCACCAGTCTACCGGTAGCGCCGACATGAATGGGGGTTTGCCGGTACCTGAGTCCGCATGTGCCGCCCTGCGCGGGAGCGAGACGACTCCCCATATCCGGGGAGGGGCTCCAAAGGGCTCTGACGGCCACCTAGCGCTTCGAGCGGTGACCGGGTGTGGGCATGGTGGTGGGGACCGTTGTGGGCATACGTTCCGCAAGGGCGGAACGGGTGGGCACAGCCCACGAACGCGCTCACCGCGCCAGGGCCCCGCACCACGGGCGCCCGAGGCCCGCGGCTCCGTCAGCCGTACGTGTCCCCGGGCCCGACAGACCCCGGCGCCCGGAGCGGCCCGTACCCCCGTCGCGGCCCGGAACCCGGCCCCAGCACCTTGATGACCCGTACCGTCCCGTGCCCCAGGTCCTCGTTCAACCGCGCCACCAGCCTCGGCGCCAACAGCCGCAGCTGCGTCGCCCACGCCGTCGAGTCGCACTGAACGGTCAGCACCCGCTCCTCCGGAGCGTCGTCGTACTTCAGCGGCACACAGTGCTTCGCCAGGTCCTCGCCGACGATCTGCGGCCAGCGCCCCATGACCCCGCCCACCGCCGCCGGCGTCTCCCAGCCGCGCTCGGTGATGAGCCGGTTGATCGCGGCGCCCAGGCCGACCGGATCCCGCCCGTCGGCGTGCGCTCCCGACCGCAGGCCGCCACCGCGCCGCGCCTGCTTCTTCTGCTGAGCCGCGGCGCCCCGCGCCTTCGCCTGCTCCTTGGCGGCGCGCAGCGCGACGCGGGCCAGGTCGACACCCGAGGGCTCGGGGGCCGCCTTGGCGGCCTGGGGGTCCTGACCGCCCTGGGGAAGCTGGTTCTCGCTCACGCGCGCACGCTCCTCACAGCCTGTCCACCGAACCCCCCGCGACCCCGTACCGAACCCCCGCGAGCACGCCCGGCACGTCGTCGTCGACCGCCGCCGTCACCAGGACCTGCTCGCCCGGGGCCACCAGCTCGGCCAGCCGCTCCCGGCGGCGCGCGTCCAGCTCGGCGAAGACGTCGTCGAGGACCAGGACCGGCTCGTTGCCCTCCGCCCGCAGCAGGTCGTACGAGGCGAGCCGCAGCGCCAGCGCGTACGACCAGGACTCCCCGTGGCTCGCGTACCCCTTCGCCGGCAGGTCGCCCAGCTTGAGCAGCAGCTCGTCCCGGTGCGGCCCGACCAGCGTGACCCCGCGCTCGATCTCCTGCTTGCGGACCTCCGCGAGCGCGGCGATCAGCTGCTCGTAGAGCTCCTCGCGGGTGTGCCCGGGGCCCGGCGCGGACGGCCGGTACTCCAGCAGAATCGGTCCGCCGCCCGGTGCCAGCTGCTCGTACGCCTTGTCGGCGAGCGGCTGCAGGACACCGATCAGATCCAGCCGCTGCGCGAGCAGCTCGGCGCCCGCCCGCGCCAGATGCTGGTCCCAGACGTCGAGCGTCGACAGGTCCATGCCACGGCCGCCGTGCCGCCGCGCCATGGCCGCGGACTTCAGCAGGGTGTTGCGCTGCTTGAGCACCCGCTCGTAGTCGGAGCGCACGCCCGCCATGCGCGGCGCGCGCGCCGTGATCAGCTCGTCGAGGAAGCGCCGGCGCTCGCCGGGGTCGCCCTTCACCAGGGCCAGGTCCTCCGGCGCGAAGAGCACGGTCCGTACGATCCCCAGCACGTCACGCGGCTTGACCTGCGAGGACCTGTTGATACGGGCCCGGTTCGCGCGCCCCGGGTTCAGCTCCAGCTCGACCAGCTGGGAGCGCTCGCCCTGGGTGACGGCGGCGCGGATGATCGCCCGGTCCGCCCCCATCCGTACGAGCGGGGCGTCCGAGGCGACGCGGTGGCTGCCGAGGGTGGCGAGGTAGCCGACGGCCTCGACCAGGTTGGTCTTCCCCTGGCCGTTGGCGCCCACGAAAGCGGTGACGCCCGGGTCGAGCGGGACCTCGACCCGGGCGTAGGAGCGGAAGTCGGCCAGCGACAGATGCGTGACATGCATGGTGTACGCCGACCTTCCCCCGGCTGCTGCGCACCGAGGGGTGCACAGCCTGTGGATTACTTCTTGGACTCGACCGCGTGGCCACCGAACTGGTTGCGCAGCGCGGCGATCATCTTCATCTGCGGGGAGTCGTCCTGACGGGACGCGAACCGCGCGAACAGCGAGGCGGTGATCGCGGGCAGCGGAACCGCGTTGTCGATCGCGGCCTCCACGGTCCAGCGGCCCTCGCCGGAGTCCTGCGCGAAGCCACGGAGCTGGTCCAGGTGCTCGTCCTCGTCCAGCGCGTTGACCGCGAGGTCGAGCAGCCAGGAACGGATGACCGTGCCCTCCTGCCAGGAGCGGAAGACCTCGCGCACGTCGGTGACGGAGTCGACCTTCTCCAGGAGCTCCCAGCCCTCGGCGTACGCCTGCATCATCGCGTACTCGATGCCGTTGTGGACCATCTTCGCGAAGTGGCCGGCGCCGACCTTGCCCGCGTGGACCGAGCCGAACTCGCCCTCGGGCTTCAGGGCGTCGAAGATCGGCTGGACCTTCGCCACGTCCTCGGCGGAGCCGCCGTACATCAGCGCGTAGCCGTTCTCCAGGCCCCACACACCGCCGGAGACGCCGCAGTCGACGAACCCGATGCCCTTGGCGGCGAGCTCCTCGGCGTGCTTCTCGTCGTCGGTCCAGCGGGAGTTTCCGCCGTCCACGACGATGTCGCCGGGGGAGAGCAGGTTCGCCAGCTCGTCGACGGTGGACTGGGTCGCGGCACCGGCCGGGACCATGACCCACACGACGCGCGGACCCTTCAGCTTGCCCACAAGCTCTTCGAGGCTGTGGACATCGGCGAGGTCCGGGTTGCGGTCGTATCCGATGACGGTGTGACCTGCGCGGCGGATGCGCTCACGCATGTTGCCGCCCATCTTGCCGAGACCGACGAGACCGAGCTCCATCAGAGATTCCTTAAGCGTCGTGTGCGGTTTACCCGGGTCCGAGCCTACGCCCGGACCCGGTTGCACACCTGTGGGGTCAGCCGCTCAGTCGACAGCCGTCCCCAAGGGTCATCCAGAGAGCCGCACCGGCATTCTGCGTCTTCCCGGGGGCAACCCCCGGACCCCCGGCAGAACCGCAGGCGTCAGCCGCTGAGCCGCACCGGCATGATCAGGTACTTGTACGCCTCGTCCGCCTCCGCGTCCACGGCCGGCTTGCCGCTCAGCAGCGCGGGCTTGGTGGAGGTGGTGAAGGAGAGCTGGGCGACCGGGGAGTCGATCGCGCTCAGACCGTCCAGCAGGAACGTCGGGTTGAAGGCGATCGAGATGTCGTCGCCGTCCAGCTGCGCGTCCACACGCTCCACGGCCTGTGCGTCGTCGCTGGAGCCGGCCTCCAGGATCAGCACACCCTGCTCGAAGCTGAGCCGGACCGGGGTGTTGCGCTCGGCCACCAGGGCCACACGCTTGACGGCCTCGACGAACGGGGCGGTCTCGATCACCGCGATCGAGTTGAACTCGGTCGGGAAGAGCGTCCGGTACTTCGGCAGGTCGCCTTCGAGCAGCCGGGTGGTGGTGCGGCGGCCGGCGCCCTCGAAGCCGATCAGGCCCTCGCCCTGGCCGGAGCCCGAGAGCGCAAGCGTGACGGTGTCGCCGCTGGTGAGCGCCTTGGCGGTGTCCAGGAGGGTCTTCGCGGGCACCAGGGCGACCGCGGAGGCGTCGGGGGACTCCGGCTTCCACAGGAACTCGCGGACCGCGAAGCGGTAGCGGTCGGTGGAGGCCAGGGTGACCGTGTCGCCCTCGATCTCGATGCGCACACCGGTGAGCACGGGCAGCGTGTCGTCGCGGCCGGCGGCGATGGCGACCTGCGCGGCGGCGGAGGCGAAGACCTCACCGGGCACGGTGCCGGTCGCGGTGGGCATCTCCGGCAGGGCCGGGTACTCCTCCACAGGCAGGGTGTGGAGGGTGAAGCGGGAGGAGCCGCAGACCACGGTCGCCCGTACACCGTCTGTGGAGATCTCGACGGGACGGTTCGGGAGGGCGCGGCAGATGTCGGCGAGCAGCCGGCCGGAGACCAGGACGGTGCCGTCCTCCTCGACCTCCGCCTCGACGGAGACACGGGCCGAGACCTCGTAGTCGAAGCTCGAGAAGCTCAGCGCGCCGTCCTCGGCCTTCAGCAGAAGGCCCGCGAGTACGGGCGCCGGCGGACGGGCCGGAAGGCTGCGGGCCACCCAGGCCACCGCCTCCGCGAGTACATCGCGCTCCACCCGGATCTTCACCGGAACCGCCTCCTGCTGTTGCTGGCTCTTCGTCGACTGCGGGACCCAGTCTGACGTACGCCGCCGACACTCGGTGCGGCTCGGGGTCAAGTCGCGACAAGAGGTCGAGGAGGCTCCGGCGCCGAGTTGTGCACAGGACCCACTTCGAAGCGGATTCCGGGCTAACTCTAGGGGGCAGTAGTAGTAGGGCCTGTGGAAACCGTGGATAACGTCGTCTTCGCAGGTCAGCCGCGGTTTTTTGTCCACTGCCCCTGTGGGTGGAGCCGGTGGACAACCGGGGTGTTCTGTGGACACCCGAAAGTTCTGCACACCCGGTACACAGGCCACGGGGACTTCTCCCCAGCGCTGTCCCCAGCTTTACCCACGTTCCCCACAGCCCAACCGTCCTCCTTGGTGTGACCGCTTTCACTCGACGCGGTGACGCCGGGCGTTTCGTTGCCGAACAGTGGACAGCGGTGTGGAGAACCTGTGGGCAACGGACCCGGCCCTGTGGGTTGCCCGTGGACAACCGACGGGAGGCCCTGTGGACGAAAAATTCATCCACAAGCTGTGGATCAAGGTTGCCAACAAATCCACACCCCTCTGACCTGGGGTGTTGCCCTGATGGCCGACGTGCCTGTGGACGCTATTCGGATAACTCCTGAGTCCCCACCCTGTGGACGGAAGATCATCCCGCAATCTGTGGAGAACGCGCCACCGCTACGGCGGAATCGAACAGCGCGGCCGTGCACAGGCGTGTGGACGACGGGCCGGACCGTCCCCGGAGACGGCGAAAGGCGCCCCGGAAGCGTTCCCGGAGACGGCGAAGGGCGCCCCGGAAGCGTTCCCGGGGCGCCCTCAGAAGCTGCGGAGCGGCTCTCTCAGCCGTTCTTGATGCGGTTGGTGAGCTCGGTGACCTGGTTGTAGATGGAGCGGCGCTCGGCCATCAGCGCGCGGATCTTCCGGTCCGCGTGCATCACAGTCGTGTGGTCGCGGCCGCCGAACTGCGCGCCGATCTTCGGCAGGGACAGGTCGGTCAGCTCGCGGCACAGGTACATGGCGATCTGCCGGGCCGTCACCAGGACGCGACTGCGCGAGGATCCACAGAGGTCCTCGACCGTCAGGCCGAAGTAGTCGGCGGTGGCCGCCATGATCGCGCCGGCCGTGATCTCGGGTGCCGAGTCCTCGCCACCGGGGATCAGGTCCTTGAGGACGATCTCGGTGAGCCCGAGGTCCACCGGCTGCCGGTTGAGGCTCGCGAAGGCCGTCACCCGGATCAGCGCGCCCTCCAGCTCACGGATGTTCCGCGAGATCCGGGAGGCGATGAACTCCAGTACCTCCGGCGGGGCGTTGAGCTGCTCCTGCACCGCCTTCTTGCGGAGGATCGCGATCCGCGTCTCCAGCTCGGGCGGCTGCACATCGGTGGTCAGACCCCACTCGAAGCGGTTGCGGAGCCGGTCCTCCAGGGTCATCAGCTGCTTGGGCGGCCGGTCCGAGGAGAGCACGATCTGCTTGTTCGCGTTGTGGAGCGTGTTGAAGGTGTGGAAGAACTCCTCCTGCGTCGACTCCTTGCTCGCGAGGAACTGGATGTCGTCGACGAGCAGGATGTCCACGTCGCGGTAGCGCTTGCGGAAGGTGTCGCCCTTGCCGTCGCGGATCGAGTTGATGAACTCGTTGGTGAACTCCTCCGAGCTCACGTACCGCACGCGCGTGCCGGGGTAGAGGCTCCGCGCGTAGTGCCCGATGGCGTGCAGCAGGTGGGTCTTGCCGAGGCCCGACTCGCCATAGATGAAGAGCGGGTTGTAGGCCTTCGCCGGCGCCTCGGCCACCGCGACCGCGGCGGCGTGCGCGAACCGGTTCGAGGAACCGATGACGAAGGTGTCGAAGAGGTACTTCGGGTTCAGCCGCGCGTGCTGTTCGCCGGGCGCGCCGGAGCCCTGGCCGGACGCGGACCCGGTGCCGCCTCCGGTGTGACCTGGGACCGGACCGCCGTGCCCACCGGGGCCGCCGGGGCCACCCGGTCGCGGGCCGTGACCGGTGCCCGGCCGCTGTGCGTCGGGCAGCTCGCCCCGCTCGGGCCGCTGCGGCTGGTCGTAGGCGGACGGCCGCTCGTCGTAGCGGGGCTGCTGCGGCTGCTGCGGGCGCGGGCCGGTGTACGGGTCGCGCTCCTGGTAGCCCCCGAGGCGCGGCTGCTGCCAGGAGAGGTCGTCCTGGGTGCGCGGCCAGGCGCCCGGGTCGGGGCGCTGCTGCTGGTAGTCCGGGTAGGCCGGGCGGGCGGTGGGCAGCCCGTCGTCCGGCATCGGGCGGTGCCCGTAGCCGTCGTACTTGTCGTACGAGTCCGTCGGCGGCCGCTCGTCGTAGCGCGGCTGCTGCTGGATCGGGGGCGCCGGCGGGGTCGGCTCGCCGACGGAGTCGTCGACGGTGATCGCGATCCGGATCGGGCGGCCGCACTCATGGCTGAGCGTCTCGCTGATGAGCGGCGCAAGCCGGCCCTCGAGGACTCGCTTGCCCCACTCGTTGGGGACGGCGAGGAGTGCGGTGTCGGCCACCAGTGCGAGAGGCTGGCAGCGCTCGATCCACTGCTTGTCCTTGGGCTCGATGCCCTGCTGGCCTTCGCCGAGGAGTTGCTCAAGCACGCGTGGCCACACTGCGGCAAGATCGGCAGGTACGTCAGCCACAGGGCACGCTTCCTCGCAGGTCCCACGAATGTGTGGTTCTCGGGACGGTTGGTCGAAGTCCATCAGGACAGGTAAGGACAGAACGGAAAAAAGATTGAGAAGGGTCCAGCCACGGTAGTCGTGGCGGCTGACCTCGTTCAAGTCGTTGTCCACAGCCTGTGCACAATGGACCCCGGTGACCGGTCGGTTTGACCGGATGGCGTAGCCGCGCGTACCGTAACGTGGTCGAGTTGTCGATGGCTGCTGCCGCCTGCCTCCGATGGGCAAAGATCACGGTCTGTGATCGTGAAGCGGTGCACTCGGGCGTATTGCGAGCTACTCGTGGGCGCACGGTGACAGCCAGGCGATGTCCCGCCATCAACGAATCATTTCTGGAGCCCCCGAGTGAGCAAGCGCACCTTCCAGCCGAACAACCGTCGTCGCGCCAAGACCCACGGCTTCCGCCTGCGGATGCGTACGCGCGCCGGTCGCGCCATCCTGGCGAACCGCCGTTCCAAGGGTCGCTCGAGCCTGTCCGCCTGATCTGCTTTAACAGGTCATGACGTGCTGCCTACCGAGAATCGGCTGAGGCGGCGCGAGGACTTCGCAACCGCGGTACGCCGAGGTCGCCGGGCCGGTCGCCCGCTCCTCGTCGTCCACCTACGCAGCGGTGCAACGGACCCGCACGCGCCTGGGGAGAGCGCTTCCCAGACGCGTGCGGGTTTCGTCGTGAGCAAGGCCGTCGGCGGTGCGGTGGTACGCAACCAGGTGAAGCGACGCCTGCGCCATCTTGTCCGCGAACGACTGTCCGAGCTGCCCCCCGGTAGCCTGGTGGTCGTACGGGCGTTGCCCGGAGCCGGTGACGCCGATCACGCACAGCTGGCCCGAGACCTCGACGCCGCTCTTCAGCGGCTCCTGGGAGGGGGCGCGCGATGAAGTACCCGCTGCTGGCTCTCATCAAGCTGTACCAGTGGACGATCAGCCCGCTTCTCGGGCCCGTCTGCAGGTACTACCCGTCGTGTTCCCACTATGGATTCACGGCCATCGACCGGCATGGCGCGATCAAGGGCACAGCCCTGACCGCCTGGCGCATTCTGCGGTGCAACCCGTGGTCGCCCGGCGGTGTGGACCACGTACCCGCGCGCAAGCGTCCGCGCTGGCATGAACTGCTGCGGAACGCACTGCGTGGCGACAAGGGCGGGTCCCCCGCCGAGACGAGGCCGGCCGCAGAGACCCCGCCCAATGCTCAAGGAGCCTGATTAGTGGACACGATTGCCAATTTTTTCAGCTTCATCACCACCCCTGTCTCATGGGTGATCGTCCAGTTCCACAAGCTGTACGGGGCGATCTTCGGCCCTGACACGGGCTGGGCCTGGGGCCTGTCGATCGTGTCCCTCGTGGTGCTGATCCGTATCTGTCTGATCCCGCTCTTCGTGAAGCAGATCAAGTCGACGCGGAACATGCAGGCGCTCCAGCCGAAGATGAAGGCGATCCAGGAGCGTTACAAGAGCGACAAGCAGCGTCAGTCCGAAGAGATGATGAAGCTGTACAAGGAGACGGGCACCAACCCGCTCTCCTCGTGCCTTCCCATCCTGGCGCAGTCCCCGTTCTTCTTCGCTCTGTACGCGGTGCTCTCGCACATCGCCGAGGGCAAGACGATCGGCGTCATCAACCAGTCGCTGCTCGACAGCGCGCGGCAGGCGCACATCTTCGGCGCCCCGCTGGCGTCCACCTTCACGGACAGCGCCGCCGAGGTCGCCGCTCTCGACGCCTCGCTGACCTCGGTCCGCATCGTCACCGCGGTCATGATCGTCCTGATGTCGGCCTCGCAGTTCTACACGCAGCGCCAGCTGATGATGAAGAACGTCGACCTCTCGGTGAAGACGCCGTACATGCAGCAGCAGAAGATGCTCATGTACATCTTCCCGCTGATCTTCGCCGTCATGGGCATCAACTTCCCCGTCGGTGTCCTCGTCTACTGGCTGACCACCAACGTGTGGACCATGGGCCAGCAGATGTACGTGATCAACCAGAACCCCACCCCGGGCAGCAAGGCCCAGGACGCCTACCTGCAGCGCCTGCTGAAGAGCGTCGGGGCACACGGTGAGGTGCGCGGTCGTCGCCGGAAGAGCGTCGTCAAGGCCATCGTCGCCAAGGGCTCCGACCGCAACGAGAACGAGCGCCGCTTCTTCTCCGGTCTCGCCAAGGCCGGCTTCGCCGCCCAGGCCGACGGCACCGTGATCAAGAGCGACACGGTCGCGGCCGAGGTGGAGGGCGGCGGTACGGCGGCCAAGCGTCAGCAGCCCAAGCGCCAGACCAAGGCGAAGCGGCAGGCCGCGGCCCAGCACTCCGCGGCCAAGGACGCGTCCGAGGACACGGCTGAGTCCGAGGTCTCGGACGAGAAGCCCAAGCCCTCGCTGGAGAAGAAGCCGCAGGATGAGGCCAAGGACGCGTCCCAGGACGTGACCAAGGACTCGGAGCAGGGCGACAAGCCCGCGCGCCCGAGGGCCAACTCCGGGGGTTCCCGTCAGGCCAAGTCCGGTCAGCGCAAGGGCCAGCAGCGCCCGAAGCACCCGTCGTCCAAGAAGTAGAAGGAGTCCATCCGTGACGGAAGACACCATCTCCGCCGCCGAGGGTGGCGACACCCTGACCCGCCTGGAGCAGGAGGGTGAGATCGCGGCCGACTACCTCGAGGGTCTGCTCGACATCGCCGACCTGGACGGCGACATCGACATGGACGTCGAGGCGGACCGGGCAGCGGTCTCGATCATCAGTGACTCGAGCGCCCGCGAACTGCAGAAGCTCGTCGGCCGCGACGGCGAGGTGCTGGAGGCGCTCCAGGAGCTGACCCGGCTGGCCGTGCACCGGGAGACCGGCGACCGCAGCCGCCTGATGCTCGACATCGCCGGGTTCCGCGCCAAGAAGCGCGCCGAGCTCGCCGAGATCGGCGCCAAGGCCGCGTCCGAGGTGAAGTCGACCGGGGCCCCGGTCAAGCTGGACCCGATGACCCCGTTCGAGCGCAAGGTCGTGCACGACGCGGTCGCCGCCGCCGGTCTGCGCAGCGAGTCCGAGGGCGAGGAGCCGCAGCGCTTCGTCGTCGTACTCCCTGCCTGATCCCTCTCGCAGTGTCGGCCCCGTCTGCTCGCAGGCGGGGCCGATCTTGTCAGCCTGATAGTCAGCCACCACAGTGCGCGCGCACCCACGGGTGCGGTGCGGAAGGACGGTTCCCGTGACGGAGGCAGCGGAGCTCCCCCCTGCGCCCGAACAGGCGCGGACGGTATTCGGTGAGTACTTCCCGGAGGCCGTCCGGTACGCGGAGCTTCTCGCGGACGCCGGCGTCAAGCGTGGGCTGATCGGCCCCCGTGAGGTTCCCCGTCTGTGGGAGCGGCACCTGCTGAACTGCGCGGTGCTCTCCGAGGTGGTGCCCGAGGGCGTCACCGTCTGCGATGTCGGCTCGGGAGCCGGACTGCCGGGCATCCCCCTCGCCCTGGTGCGCCCGGACCTGAAAATCACGCTCCTGGAGCCGCTGCTCCGCCGTACGAACTTCCTCCAGGAGGTCGTGGAGCTGCTGGGCCTGGACCATGTGACCGTGGTCCGGGGCCGCGCCGAGGAGATGCTCGGCAAGGTCCCTCCGGTGCATGTGGTGACGGCGCGTGCCGTGGCACCGCTGGACCGGCTGGCCGGCTGGGGCGTCCCGCTGCTCCGTCCGTACGGGGAGATGCTGGCCCTCAAGGGCGACACGGCCGAGGAGGAGATCGACGGCGCCCGCGCCGCGCTCTCCAAGCTCGGTGTGGTGGGCACCTCCGTGCTCCAGGTCGGCGAGGGCATCGTGGACCCGCTGTCGACCGTCGTACGGGTGGAGGTCGGCGAGAGCCCGGGCGGTGTGAGGTTCGCCGCCAAGCGCGCCAAGGCCGCCCGTCCGAGCAGGACCCGTCGCCGCCGCTGAGCCGTCAACACGGCGGATATGAAGCGTCAACGCTGCGCCGTTGATCCGTACAAGCTGCCATACGTACGTATTTCGGAGTGTCGAGCGGTCCTGCGTCGGCAGCGAGTGCATCGTGTTTCACGTGAAACGTCGCTCACTGCTGCAGGGGATCATCAGCCGCGGCCGCGCGGCTGCCACGCCCCGGGACCGCAAACCCCTCGCGAAACCCCTCGCGAGGGGGACGGGATTGTCCACAGAGGTGGATTCATCCACAGAACCACGGGCCTCGCTGGTTCACGACCCCGAAAGCATGGCAGGCTCTGTTCATCGCGAGCCTGAAGCCGAGGAGAGTGAATCCTTGCGGTCCAACGCCAACATCGCGGGACCGATGACCGATCCGGTCCCCGGTCCCCGAACCGAATCGGCGGGGGAGGATGTTTCACGTGAAACACCGCCCCCGATGGACGACACCCCCATTGGTCGTGCTGCCCAACTGGCAGTAGAGGCGCTCGGGCGTGCCGGTGAGGGTCTTCCCCGGCCTGCCCAGACACGCGTGATGGTGGTGGCGAACCAGAAGGGCGGAGTGGGCAAGACGACCACGACGGTCAACCTTGCCGCTTCCCTGGCGCTCCACGGCGCCCGAGTCCTGGTCATCGACCTCGACCCGCAGGGCAACGCCTCGACGGCCCTCGGTATCGACCACCACGCCGAAGTTCCCTCGATCTACGACGTCCTCGTGGAGAGCAAGCCGCTCTCCGACGTGGTCCAGCCCGTCCAGGACGTCGAAGGCCTCTTCTGCGCGCCGGCCACCATCGATCTCGCCGGTGCGGAGATCGAGCTCGTGTCGCTGGTGGCTCGGGAGAGCCGGCTTCAGCGAGCGATCCAGGCATACGAGCAGCCGCTGGACTACATCCTGATCGACTGCCCGCCCTCGCTGGGTCTGCTCACGGTCAACGCCATGGTGGCGGGTGCCGAGGTGCTGATCCCGATCCAGTGCGAGTACTACGCGCTGGAGGGCCTGGGGCAGCTCCTGCGGAATGTCGACCTGGTGCGCGGGCACCTCAACCCCGCGCTGCATGTCTCGACGATCCTGCTCACCATGTACGACGGCCGGACCAGGCTTGCCTCTCAGGTCGCCGACGAGGTGCGCAGCCACTTCGCCGAGGAGGTGCTGCGGACCAGCATCCCGAGGTCCGTGCGGATCTCCGAGGCGCCGAGCTACGGCCAGACGGTCCTCACGTACGATCCGGGCTCCAGCGGTTCGCTCTCCTATCTGGAGGCGGCCCGTGAGATCGCGCTGCGGGGCGTCGGTATCCACTACGACCCGCAGCACGCCCCTGTGGGCCTTCAGAACAACCAGCACAGCATCTCGGAGGGGATCCAGTGAGCGATCGACGTAGGGGGTTGGGGCGTGGGCTCGGTGCGCTGATCCCCGCTGCTCCCCAGGAGCGGCAGCCACCCGCTGCCGGCGTGGGGGCGGGGTCCGCCTCGCCCGGCGCCATCCCGGCCATGTCCTCGGACCGGGGAGTGGCCGCTGCGAAGGTGACGACCCTTCCGCAGAGCCCGCAGTCCCCGGACTCCGTGGTGCCGGCGCCCGAGGTCGATGTGGTGGTGGAGACGGAGTCCCCCGCCGGCGCGCACTTCGCCGAGCTGCCGCTGGACTTCATCACGCCCAACCCGAAGCAGCCGCGTGAGGTCTTCGACGAGGACGCGCTGGCGGAGCTGGTCACCTCCATCAAGGAGGTCGGTCTGCTGCAGCCGGTCGTCGTACGCCAGCTGGGTCCCGAGCGCTACGAGCTCATCATGGGTGAGCGTCGTTGGAGGGCCTGCCGTGAGGCCGGTCTGGAGCGGATCCCCGCCATCGTCCGGGCCACGGAGGACGAGAAGCTTCTCCTGGACGCGCTCCTGGAGAACCTCCACCGGGCGCAGCTGAACCCGCTGGAAGAAGCCGCCGCCTACGACCAGCTGCTCAAGGACTTCAACTGCACGCACGACCAGCTGGCGGATCGCATCGGGCGCTCGCGCCCGCAGGTCTCCAACACGCTGCGTCTGCTGCGCCTCTCCCCGCCGGTCCAGCGTCGTGTCGCCGCCGGTGTGCTCTCCGCCGGTCATGCGCGTGCCCTGCTCTCCGTGGAGGACCCGGAGGCACAGGACAAGCTGGCGTACCGGATCGTGGCCGAGGGGCTCTCGGTGCGCGCGGTCGAAGAGATCGTGACGCTGATGGGCTCGGAGCCCAGCTCCTCGGTCAAGCCGAAGGGGCCGCGGGCCGGAGCACGCGTCTCGCCGGCGCTCACGGACCTTGCCTCCCGGCTCTCGGACCGCTTCGAGACCCGGGTGAAGGTCGACCTGGGGCAGAAGAAGGGCAAGATCGTCGTCGAGTTCGCCTCGATAGAGGATCTGGACCGGATCCTCGGAACCCTGGCGCCCGGTGAGGGGCGCGTGATGGATCAGGCGAACTCCGAGCAGAGCGAGGACGACAGCGAGAGCTGACCCTCGGTCGGTGTCTCCGCGATTTCAGGGCGGGCCGTGATCCGGTGAGAACCGGGACACGGCCCGCCCTTTGCCTGCGAGCGGTATCGCCCTGATCGCCCCATCGATACGATTCTGGGAGCGCGTATCCGTGCTGCGATGGCCGTGGGAAGCGAGGCAACAGCCGTGGGGCGTCGGCTTGTACCGCTCACTCTCGACAACCTTCCGGACCTCCCCAAGCGATGTCGCTCCTGCGTGTTCTGGGAGCTCGACCCGGTGAGCGGCGAGGCCGCGGTGAAAGCCGGCCGCCCGGAGCTGGAGAAGGAGGCGTGGATCTCCGCCGTTCTGCTCGAGTGGGGATCCTGCGGACGCGTGGTCTATGTCGACGAGGTGCCCGTCGGCTTCGTTCTCTACGCGCCACCCGCCTATGTGCCACGTTCCATGGCGTTTCCCACGAGCCCGGTCTCCGCAGACGCGGTTCAGCTGATGACGGCCTGGATCATGCCGGGCTATCAGGGGCAGGGCCTCGGCCGGACGATGGTGCAGACCGTCGCCAAGGATCTTCTGCGGCGCGGCTTCCGAGCGATCGAGGCCTTCGGGGACGCCCGCTGGAAGGAGCCGGCCTGTGTGCTGCCGGCCGACCATCTCACGGCGGTCGGGTTCAAGACCGTACGGCCGCACCCCACCCATCCACGGCTGAGGCTGGAGCTCCGGACGACGCTGTCGTGGAAGGAAGACGTGGAACTGGCGCTGGACCGGCTCCTGGGCGCCGTCCAGAAGGAACCGGCGCTGCGGCCCCTGTAGTTCTGTTGTGGTGGACGACGAACGGCCCGCCTCCGAAGTCCGGAGGCGGGCCGTTCGTGTTTCACGTGAAACAGGGGTGTCAGGCAGTGGCCTCGACGAAGCCCTCGAGGTCGCGGAGGATCGCGGCCTTCGGCTTCGCGCCGACGATCGTCTTCACGACCTCGCCACCCTGGTAGACGTTGAGCGTCGGGATGGACATGACGCCGTACTTGGCGGCCGTACCCGGGTTCTCGTCGATGTTGAGCTTCACGACCTCGATCTCGCCGTGCTCGGCCGCGATGGCCTCCAGCGACGGGGCGATCTGGCGGCACGGCCCGCACCACGCAGCCCAGAAGTCCACCAGGACGGGCTTGTCGCTGTTGAGGACGACCTCGTCGAAGTCGGCGTCGGTCACATTCTTCAGGGTGCCGGCCACGGCAACCTCCCTTAACTATGCGGGGTGTGAGTGGTGGGGTCAGACCGCAGGGGTCTCGGCGAGCTTCTCGCTGTCGGCGAGGGCCGCGAGGAAGCGCTCGGCGTCGAGCGCGGCGGAGCAACCGGTGCCGGCGGCGGTGATCGCCTGGCGGTAGGTGTGGTCGACGACGTCACCGGCTCCGAAGACACCGGAGAGGTTCGTCCGCGTCGACGGGGCGTCGACCTTGAGGTAGCCCTCGTCGTCCAGCTCGAGCTGGCCCTTGAAGAGCTCCGTACGGGGGTCGTGGCCCACGGCGATGAACAGACCGGTGGCCGCCAGCTCGCTGGTCTCGCCCGTCTTGGTGTTGCGCAGGGTCAGACCGGAGAGCTTCTGGTCGCCGTGGATCTCGGCGACCTCGCTGTCCCAGGCGAACTTGATCTTCGGGTCGGCGAACGCACGGTCCTGCATCGCCTTGGAGGCGCGCAGGGAGTCCCGGCGGTGGACGATCGTGACCGACTTGGCGAAGCGCGACAGGAAGGTCGCCTCCTCCATCGCGGTGTCGCCACCACCGACGACGGCGATGTCCTGGTCCTTGAAGAAGAACCCGTCGCAGGTCGCGCACCAGGAGACGCCGCGACCGGAGAGCACGTCCTCACGCGGGAGACCGAGCTTGCGGTGCTGGGAGCCGGTCGTGACGATGACGGCCTTCGCCTGGTGCACCGTGCCGGCGGTGTCGGTGACGGTCTTGATCTCGCCGGTCAGGTCCACGGCGACGATGTCGTCCGGGACCAGCTCCGCGCCGAAGCGCTCGGCCTGGGCGCGCATGTTGTCCATCAGGTCGGGGCCCATGATGCCGTCACGGAAGCCGGGGAAGTTCTCCACGTCGGTCGTGTTCATCAGGGCGCCACCAGCGGTGACGGCACCCTCGAAGACCAGGGGCTTCAGCGACGCACGCGCTGTGTAGAGCGCAGCGGTGTAACCCGCGGGCCCGGAGCCGATGATGATCACGTTACGGACGTCGCTCACGGGTTTCTTCCTCGTCTCTGCAGACTGCCTACTGCCTACGGGGCGGCCAGATCGGTGACTCTCACCCCACCCAACGGATCCTACGGGGCCAGCATTCCCGAGAGCGCCGCGCGGCACGGCGAGGAGTCAGGAGCGCGGGTAGGTGTGCGTCAGCAGAACCTCGGCCTTGCCCTGTCCGCCACTGTCGGCGCAGGAGGCGTCGAGGACGTAGGCCTGCACGTGAGTGGCGTCGGTTCCCTGCGGCAGCAGCAGGAGATAGGCCGGCGTTCCCTTGTAGTCACCGCGCTGGAAGGCGAGCACGGCCTCGGGGCGGCCCGTACCGGCCTTGACGCACTCGGGCAGGGGCTCGGCCACATTCCGTTGCTGCGGGGTGTCACCACCCTCGGCGGAGAGCGACTCCGGCTGGGTCTCCCCGGGAGCCTTGAGGGTGTCCGGCCGGAGCAGTTCCTGAACCTGGGCTTCCATCGGCCGGCCGTTGAAGTGGTCGGGGGCGACGCCGCTCGCGGCGGTGCTGGTCTTGTCGGCGGCGTCGTCCCCGCCGAGCGTCTGCATGCCGCCTTGGATGAAGAAGAGGCTCATGCCGAGGGCTGCGGCGCCGAGGACGGCACCGAGCGCCGCGATCCGGCGACGCCGGGGCCGCGGGCGGCCGGGACCGGTGGTGGCGCGAGGGTGGCCGCCAGGACGCCGTGCGGCCGGCGTGGGCTCCGTGACCGTGGGAGGAGGGGCTGCGGAGTGGCCGCTCGCTGTTTCACGTGAAACATGCGGGTCGATTTCGGGGGCGGTGGCGTTCAGCAGCGCCTCGGCGGCCAGCGCGGCATCGATACGACCGGCGATGTCCGCGGGGATCCGGGGCGGGCCGGGAAGGGTTCCGAGCAGCCCGCGGATCTCCGCCAAGGAGGTCCGGACGTCCGCGCAGAGGGAGCAGCCCTCGATGTGCCGACGGACAGCTGCCGTACGGGACGGGGAGAGCAGTCCCTCGGCCAGGTCGGAGATCTCCGAGACGTCCGGGTGCTGTGTCGTGTCGGCCTTGCCGGTCGTGGCAGTCACGCGCGCCCACCTCCGCCCTTCACAGCAGCCGGCCCATTCGGTCCGGTATCCGATGGCCCCGACACCGGTGGGACGGATGTCCCCGGCGTCCGGTTCCTTCCCCGGTCGGGGCCCTCGTTACCCACGGTGTCGGCGCGCAGATGGCTGAGCATCGGGAGCAGCCTCGCCCGTCCGCGTGAACAGCGGCTCTTCACCGTCCCGGTGGGGACGTCGAGGATGCGCGCGGCTTCGGCCACCGGGTAGCCCTGCATGTCCACAAGGACCAGGGCGGCCCGTTGGTCCGCGGGGAGAGTGGCGAGGGCGGCCAACAGCTCTCGGTGGAGGTCCTGGCGCTCGGCGGGGGCCTCGGCCGACTCGGCCGGCTCGAGGAGCTGCTCGAACCGCGCGGTGTCGTCCATGGGGGAGGTCTTGCGGGAGGCGGCCTTGCGGGCACGGTCGAGACAGGCGTTCACCGTGATCCGGTGCAGCCAGGTCGTGACGGCCGACTGACCCCGGAAGGTATGGGCGGCCCGGAAGGCCGACACGAGGGCGTCCTGGAGGGCGTCAGCGGCCTCCTCGCGGTCCCCCAGCGTCCGCAGGGCCACCGCCCACAACCGATCGCGGTGGCGCCGTACGAGCTCACCGAAGGCGTCGGGGTCGCCGGCGACATGGCGTGCCAGGAGATCCTGGTCGCTGATGCCGCCGCCTATGGCTTCTTCCAACGGTGAGCCCCCTCCCCCGATGCCGTCAGCTGGTGATCTTGATGTCCGAGATCTTGCCGCGGTAGCCCTGGCCGCTGCCGGGCAGGTCGGTCAGCCAGACCAGAACGTAGCGCGTCTTCACGGGCTTGTCGGCCTTGAGTGCGACCTGCTCACCGGAGCCTGAGGTCACGGTGGTGAAGGCCGCGGCCGACGTGGGCTGGGACGAGGCGTTCTCGGGCGCTGTCCGCAGCTCGACGGAGGTCTTCCCTTCGAAGGTCACCTCCACCTTGGAGATCTCCTGGACCTTGCCGAGGTCCAGGACGAGGCCCACGCCTTCCTTCAGCCTGCCGAAGTTCGAGTACCCGTAGTAGATGGACGTCTGCCAGGAGGTGGTGGGGCTGCCGTCGAAGGCATTCCCTATCTCCGACGGGGTCTCGGCGCCGTCGCCCTGCGGGTCGAAGTCGCTCGCACCGGCGATCGTGACCGGCTTGCCCGTCTCGGGCTGCTTCTCGTCCTCCGTGTCCTGCGGCTGAGTGGTCTGCGGGGTCTCCTTGTTGTTCTTGCCCTGGTCGAGCAGCCGGTCCGCGATCTGCCAGCTGCCCAGGCCCAGGGCGGCGATCAGGAGCGCCGACACGGCCCACTTCAGGGCCCGGCCGGTGCGGCTCTCCAGCGGCGCCGGAGGAACCATCACGGGCTGCGTCACCGGGGCGCCCGGGCGGGGCTGCGGGCGCCCGTAGGTGCCCTGCTGGTAGGTGGTGCGCTGATAGTCGGGCGGTGTGGGGAACTCGGGCTCCGGCGGGCGGATGCGGGGCATCGCCGCCACGGCCTTCGCGAGCTCGTCCGGGGTGGTGCAGGGCGGCTCCTGCCGCGAGGCGGTGGCCCCGTCGTTGGCCAGAGCGCGCATCGCGATCTCGGACAGACCGCGGTGGACCCCGGCCCGCACCTGGTCGGGAGCGAGCAGCCCGACACCCTTGGGGAGGCCGGAGAGGCCGTAAGCGTCGCTGTCGTACGGCCAGCGCTGGGTCAGCGCCGCGTAGAGCAGGGCGCCGATCGCCTCGGTGTCCGTGCGCTGAGGGCGCTCGGCGCTGATGCCCCGCAGCGCGGCGTTCACGGCCAGGCCGCGAATCCGGTACTGGCCCGTGGAACTGCGCAGGACGGCGCTGGGCGTCAGTCGGAGATGGGCCAGGCCTTCACGGTGCGCGGCGGCCATGGCCTGGGAGACCTGGCTGACGAGCTGGTACGCGTCGTGCGGCTCCAGCGGGCCGGCGGCGAGCAGCGTCGTCAGCTCGGTGGAGTCGGGAAGCCACTCGTGCACCACGTACACGAGGTCGTTCTCCTCGACGGCGTCGAGGACCTGGACGAACCGGGGGTCGCCGAGCAGCGCCGCCGAGCGGGCCGCCGCGAGGACCGAACGGGCCCTGGGGTGGTCGGCCGGCAGCAGGTGGACGCCGACGGCACGCCGAAGCTTCTCGTCGACGGCACGCCAACTGCTGAAACCGTCCAGACGAGTGACGCACTCCTCCAGCCGGTACCGCCTGGCCAGTTTGTGCCCGCTGTGCAGTTCGGGAGTCTCGATGGAGGGCTGTTCGCCGTTCTGCCGCTTCGCGGCCTTGTCCTCTGCGACCTCGGCGGACTGCTCCGCCGTGTCCTGCGCTTCCGCCACCCCGTCGCTCGCGGCCGTGTCCGCCTTGGCGGTCAGCGGGTCGTCACCGCTGTTGTCGGCCACGTCGACGGCAGCCGTGCTACGTTCCGCCACCGTCGTTCCTGCCTCCCCATCCGTTGCGCCACATCCAGCAGCCATGCCAATTGTGCCCACAGTCGGCCGCTATGCACGACACGCGGCGGCCGACGATGGTTGTGCGGGGACGGATTCCTACCGTCCGAGGCGCCCACGGACCATACCGACCATGGAGTTCAGCTCCGCGATCCGCATGCGCTTGGCGGCCACGAAGAAGACGCCGAGCAGGACGACGCCGCCGACGAGCAGGGCCACGAGCGAGCCGAGAGCACCCTCGCCGAGGAGCTTCAACAGACCGAAACCGACGGCGCCGGCCACGATCGCGGCGGGCAGCGAGGCAAGGCAGAGACGGGCGTAGGTCCGCATGATGTGGGCGCCGTCCAGGTCGCCGCCGAGCCGGTTGCGCAGCCGGCGCCAGGCGACACCGACACCGACCGCGTAGGCCAGACCGTAGGAGGCGGCCATGCCGACGACGGCCCACTGGGCCGGGAGCACGAAGTAACAGGCCGCCGAGGCAGCCGCGTTGACGGCGGCGACGATGACCGTGTTGTAGAACGGCGTCCGGGTGTCCTCGTAGGCGTAGAAGCCGCGCAGGACGACGTACTGGACCGAGTACGGGATGAGGCCGAGGCCGAAGGCCATCAGGATGAAGCCCATGCCTTGGGCGGCCTGGACGCCGCTGGAGGCGTAGAGCAGGGTGCACATCGGCACGCCGAGCGCCAGGAACGCGAAGGCGACCGGGACGATCGCCACGGCGGAGTTCCGCAGACCCTGCGAGATGTCGTCGCGCACGGCGCCGGGGTCGTTGTCGTGTGCGGCGCGGGAGATGCGGGGCAGCAGGGCGGCCATGACCGAGACGGTGATGATGGCCTGTGGCATGCCCCAGATCAACTGGGCGTTGGAGTACGCGAGGAAGCCGGCGCCGTTCTTGCCGGACGCCTCACCGGCGGCCGTGGCGAGCTGGGTGACGACCAGGACACCCGCCTGGTTGGCGAGCACGAACAGCACGGTCCACTTGGCGAGTTTGACCGTCTTGCCGAGGCCGTGGCCCTTCCAGTCGAAGCGCGGGCGGAAGCGGAAGCCCGTCTCGCGGAGGTAGGGGATCATCGCCAGGGCCTGGACGACCAGGCCGAGCAGGGTACCGATGCCGAGAAGACGGATGCCGTCGTCCGGGATGGTCTGCACACCCATCTGGGATTCGGCGGAGGTGCCGTAGACCCAGATGAACAGGCCGAAGGTGACGATCATGACGATGTTGTTGAGGACCGGGGTCCACATCATCGCGCCGAACTTGCCCCGGGCGTTGAGGATCTGACCCATCACCACATGCACGCCCATGAAGAAGATCGTGGGCAGGCAGTAGCGGGCGAAGGTCACCGCGACGCTGTTGGCCGCTGCGTTGTCGGCGATGGTGTTCGACATCAGCCGGATCAACAGCGGGGCGGCGAAGACCGCGACGACCACGATCGCGCCGAGCGCCACCATGACCAGGGTCAGCAGCCGGTTGGCGTAGGCCTCGCCGCCGTCCTCGTCATTCTTCATCGAGCGGACGAGCTGCGGGACGAAGACCGAGTTGAGGCCGCCGCCGACGGTGAGGATGTAGATCATCGTCGGCAGGGTGTAGGCGATGGTGAAGGTGTCACCGAGCAGTGCGGCGCCGAGCGCGCCGGTGATGACCAGGCTGCGGACGAAGCCGGTGAGGCGGGAGACGAGGGTGCCGGCCGCCATCACCGCGCTGGACTTCAGCAGCCCGGAGGCACGGCCTGACTTCTTCGGGGCGGGGGCGGGCATCGGATTCGGCTCCGGAGCGGGCGGGGGAACCTGGCCGGGCGTCTGCTGGTCCCGGTAGAGGTGGGCGAAGGCGTCCGGTTCGGGCTTGTCGTCGCCGGCCCGGGTCACGAGGTCGTCCACGCCGGTGAACTGGACCGTCCGGGCGTCGTCCCCGTAGGGCAGATGGCGCGAGGGGCCGTCCGGCTCGGGGGCCGGGGTCTGCGCCCACACCCGAGGGTCCGGGGCGTGCTGGGGCGCCGCGGGCTGCTGGTAGAGCGGCTGCGGCTCCTGGTAGGTGCCCGGCGGAGGCGGGGGGTGCGCGGCGCGGTCGTAGAGCGCCTCGGTCACCGGGTCCTGTGCCGACAAGTCCCGTGCCTGGAAGGGATCGTGGGCGTAGGCGTCCTGGACGTAGGGGTCCTGGGCGTACGGGTTCTGGGCATGCGGGTCGGAGGCGGGCTGCTGCGGTGGCGGAACCGGCGTCTGGCCGGGTCCTGGGGCCGCCGCGGGCGTTCCACCGGACGGCTCGGTGCCACCCAGGCCCTGCCCGCGGTCACCGTCGTACGGCGCGTTCATGGTTACCCCACCTCATCGTCCCCGGCCGACCGGCCACGACATCGCTCAACGGTCCACTTTCTCACCCGGGCCGGACGGGTCGCCGCTTTCGTGGGCGGTGTCCGGCGTCGGGTCACTCGGCTGCCCGGGATCGTCCTCCTCCGCGGCCTCCGCTTCGGTGTTCTTCGCGGCCGCGCGCTTGCGCTGGGTGTACATCCGGGCTCCGGCGAGGACCAGGAGCAGCACTCCGCCGGCGATGACGAGCATCACGGTCGGGGTGATCTCGGAGACCTTCACGGTGAACCGCATGGGCTGGCCGTACGGCGTGCCGTCCTTGGTGAACAGCTGGGCCGTCATGGGCACCGGCCCGTTGGCGTTGGCCGAGGCGTCGAACTTCACGGACTGGCTGTGCCCGGCGCCGATCTTGACCGGGAGCTCGGAGACCTCCTTGCCGCCTTCGAACTTCAGGCGGGCCTTGTTCTCGGACGTCAGCCTCAGCACGAGATCGTCCACGCCCTGCAGCAGCTTGTTCTGGACGGTCACCGGGATGGTGGCGCTGCGGCCGGAGAGCGTGAGGTCCGACTTCTCGACCAGCTGTACCTCGCGCGTGAGGCTCTCGAGGTACTCGTGCACCCGGATCCGGTACAGCGAGGCCGCGGGGGCCTGGCCACGCCAGGAGGTGGACATCTCGCGGCTGATCGCGTTGCCGAAGGGGGTCACCACGCGGTCGGGCTGGGTGAGGATGACCTTGAAGTCGTCCAGATCCGCCCGGGTGTCCTTCATGTCGCGGAAGGCCTCGACCGGAAGCTCCTGCTTCCGCAGCTGCTGCGGATAGCGGGACGTGCTCGGCACCTTGGTGCTGGCATCGGGGTCCGGCTTGACCGAGGCGGCCGCGATCAGATCGAGGGGCTCCGTCCAGCGCTTGGCCGCCAGTCCGCGCAGCGCGGTCGCCATGGTCTGCGCCTGCGACGTGGTCGGGATCCGCTGGGGGGCGACCACGATGCTGCGCTGCTGCTCGGGCTGTTCCAGGGTGACCGCGAGCGACTGGGCGAGGAACTCCTGGACGGCGAGGGTGGCGTTCCCGGCGGGGAGCATGTCGCCCTCGAAGGCCGTCGAGAGGTAGGCGTCGCTGACGACGGCCGTGGTGCCACCGCCGATGGGGCGGGCCGCCGTCGGCGTGTACGGGAGGTCGTCCTGGAAGCTGTCGCTGCGGGCGATCACCTTATGGGCGCCTGCCGAGGTCGCGACATCCATGATCGAGGGGTCGACGGCCCCGTCCACGGGCCAGGAGAAGTCGGTGGACGGCTTGACGTGGAGGACGGTCTCCACCGTCGTCCCGGCCAGCTCCGTCGCCGGCTGGAGGTGGCTCAGCGAGCCGGGGACGTCCTTGCCGCGGTGGGCGAGCGAGGCGATGTCCGGGTCGGCGAACGGCAGGGCGACGACCTTGCGTCCCACGACGGCCTTCTGCAGCGCGTCCAGCCAACGCTTGGCGACGGCCTGGTTCTTGCCGGCCACCGTGGCCGTGCCGCTCTTGACCTCGTAGCTCTTCGTCATGGCGTCGACGGTGGCCAGCAGGTCCGGGTCGATCACCCAGGTCACGGGGAGTTCCTTGCCCAGCGTGACCATGTGGTCCAGGCGTCCACCGGGGGCGAGCTCGGCGGCCAGATCGTCGTTCTCGAAGACCGGCGTCTGCTGGTCGTCCGTGCCGGTCTCGGCCGACACATGGGCCGAGGAGATCAGCGGCCAGAGGTAGGTGAGCTGGGTCTTCTTCTCGGTGGCCTCGGGCTGGTAGGGCAGGAAGGTGCGCTCGATCCCGAGCACGTGCTGCCCGGGCTGTGAGGAGGTCTGACCCGAGAGGGAGACGCCCAGCTGGTAGACGCCCTCGTCGTCGAGGCCGAGCTTGTCGACGGGGACGGAGAGCTTGAACTCCTTGCTGAGCCCGGCCGCCAGCCGGGGGATCTTGACCGTGTAGGCACCGCCGAGGGCGGCGGGGTCGCTCCCGGGCCGGTAGCCGGTACGGCCGGAGACCTGCTCGATCTCGCTCCGGCTGGTCATCCGGGGGCCGACCCGCACGTCCACCGTGGCGTCGGTCACGGTCTGCTTGCCCTCGTTGGTGACCGTCCCGGAGAGCGTGACCGTGTCACCCTCCACCGGTGCGGTCGGGGAGAGCGTGTCGAGAGACACATCGACGGTTCGTGAGCCGGTGGCGTCCTCGGCGGCGACGGCCGGCGGGGCGACGGCACCCTGAAGGAGCCCGGTGAGCAGCGGTGCCCCGGCAAGGAGGGACGCCGTCCGCCGCAGCCACCGACGGGCAGGTGAGGGAAGGGTCCCCTGGATGTCTGCCGCCTCGGCCACGCGTTCGCCCGTCCTCGTCGTATCAGTGGTGTCGGTGGTTCCCCGTTGCTGTGTCCAGGCATGGTAACGAGGCACGCCGGGGGCAAGTGCCGGGGACTGCTCCAGCCGATGGGGACAAGGCGGTCGGTCCGTGGGAAAACGGGGACGCTGCCCTGGGCCGGGGCACGTACCCTTTTCTGTTGTGCCGAACGCCAACGAAGACACCCCGACTGCACTGAGCCAGGTGCAACGCCGCGCGGTCAGTGAACTGCTGCGCGTCTCCCCTGTCGCCGACGACCTCGCCGTCCGATTCCAGGAGGCAGGGTTCAGCCTCGCGCTGGTCGGCGGCTCGGTGCGGGACGCGTTGCTCGGACGGCTCGGCAATGATCTCGACTTCACGACGGACGCCCGGCCGGAGGACGTCCTCAAGATCGTCCGCCCCTGGGCCGACGCGGTCTGGGAGGTCGGGATCGCCTTCGGCACGGTCGGCTGCCAGAAGAGCGGCTACCAGATCGAGGTGACGACGTACCGCTCGGAGGCGTACGACCGCACCTCGCGCAAGCCCGAGGTCTCCTACGGCGACTCCATCGAGGAAGACCTCGTCCGGCGTGACTTCACCGTCAACGCCATGGCCGTGGCCCTGCCGGAGAAGGACTTCGTCGACCCGCACGGCGGCCTCGACGACCTCGCCGCACGGGTCCTGCGTACCCCTGGGACGCCCGAGGAGTCGTTCTCGGACGACCCGCTGCGCATGATGCGCGCCGCCCGCTTCGCGGCCCAGCTCGACTTCGAGGTGGCCCCCGAGGTCGTCACCGCGATGACGGAAATGGCCGGCCGGCTGGAGATCGTCTCGGCCGAGCGGATCCGTGAGGAACTCAACAAGCTGCTCCTCTCCGCGCACCCCCGCAAGGGACTGGGCCTGCTCGTCGACACCGGCCTCGCTGCCTACGTGCTGCCGGAACTGCCGGGGCTGCGGCTCGAGAGTGACGAGCACCACCGGCACAAGGACGTCTACGAGCACTCTCTGACCGTCCTCGACCAGGCGATCGACCTGGAGGAGGACGGGCCGGACCTGGTGCTGCGCCTTGCCGCGCTCCTGCACGACATCGGCAAGCCGCGCACCCGTCGCTTCGAGAAGGACGGCCGTGTCTCGTTCCACCACCACGAGGTGGTCGGCGCGAAGATGACGAAGAAGCGCATGACGGCCCTGAAGTACTCGAACGAGATGATCAAGGACGTTTCGCGTCTGGTGGAGCTGCACCTGCGCTTCCACGGATACGGGACCGGCGAGTGGACCGACTCCGCCGTCCGCCGCTATGTGCGGGACGCCGGCCCTCTTCTCTCGCGTCTCCACAAGCTGACCCGCTCGGACTGCACCACGCGGAACAAGCGCAAGGCCGGTGCGCTCTCGCGTGCCTATGACGGACTGGAAGACCGGATCGCGCAGCTCCAGGAGCAGGAGGAGCTGGACTCGATCCGCCCCGACCTGGATGGCAACCAGATTCAGGAGATCCTCGGTATCCGTCCCGGCCCGGCTGTCGGGCAGGCGTACAAGTTCCTGCTGGAGCTGCGTCTGGAGAACGGACCGATGGAGCACGAGGCGGCCGTCGCGGCGCTCAAGGAGTGGTGGGCGACTCAGAGCTGAGTCGCGCCGTCGATGTTTCACGTGAAACATCGACGAGGCCGAGCGAAGAAGGGGTGATGTTTCACGTGAAACATCACCCCTTCTTCAGTCGGCGGCCCAGCATCAGCGCGATCGAGGCGTACACCACGGCGACCATCACGACGACGGGGACCGACCGGCCGTCGGGGGGCAGCATGAGTGCCGCTACGGCGGCCGCGCCCACGAAGGCGACGTTGAAGAGCGTGTCGTAGAGAGCGAAGACCCGGCCGCGGTAGGCGTCGTCGACGGACATCTGGACGACCGTGTCCGTGGCGATCTTGGCGCCTTGGGTGACGAGCCCGAGGAGGAAGGCCGCGATCAGCAGAGGGGTCTGCGCGAACGGCAGCCCCAGCGCCGGCTCCAGAACGGCTGCCGAGGCCGCGCAGGCGGTCATCCAGCCGAAGGGGCCGAGCCGTCCGATCGCCCAGGGGGAGACGAGGGCGGCCACGAAGAATCCGGCTCCGGATGCGGCGACGGCGAGCCCCAGCAGGGCGAGTCCTTCGGACTCCGTGGAGCTCCAGGCGTAGCGGCAGAGCATGAGCACGGTCACCGTGAGGGCCCCGTAGCAGAAGCGCATCAGCGTCACCGCTGCCAGCGCACGGGCAGCGGGTCGCCGCTCGGCCAGATGGCGCAGCCCGTCCACGAGGCCACGGGCCGTGGAGGCGAGAGCGGCGCCCAGTCGGGGCTGGACCACCTCGGGGTCGGGGCCCAGGAGGTCACGGGGCATCCGCAGGGAGGCCAGCGCGGAGCAGAGATAGAGGAGAGCGCCGAAGAGGACGACCGCGGAGTCGGAGTCCTCGGAGAGGAGCCGGATCCCGAAGGCGAGGCCACCGCCCACGGTCGCGGCCACGGTGCCGGCGGTCGGGGAGAGGGAATTGGCGACGACCAGCCGCTCGTCGTCCACGACCCGTGGCAGCGCCGCCGAGAGCCCGGCGAGGACGAAGCGGTTGACGGCCGTCACCGACAGGGCGGAGGCGTAGAAGAGCCAGTCGGGCACGGAGGCCAGCATCAGTACGGCCGTGCTGCAGGCGAGGAGGGTCCGCAGCAGGTTTCCGTACAGGAAGACCTGGCGTCGCTGCCAGCGGTCCAGGAGCACGCCGGCGAAGGGGCCGACGAGGGAGTACGGCAGGAGCAGCACGGCCATGGCCGAGGCGATCGCCGCGGGAGAGGTCTCCTTCTCGGGGGAGAAGACGACGTACGTGGCCAGCGCCACCTGGTAGACGCCGTCGGCGCACTGGGAGAGCAGGCGGACGGCGAGGAGACGGCGAAAGTTCGTCAGGCGCAGGAGTACGCGCAGATCACGTACGACGGGCATGGCAGCAAGACTCACATACGAAGAGGGCCCCCGGGCGAATGACCGGGGACCCTCTATCGACGAAGTGGATCAGCGCCTTAGCGCTCGACCTCGCCCTTGATGAACTTCTCGACGTTGGCGAAGGCCTCGTCGTCGAAGTACTGGACCGGCGGGGACTTCATGAAGTACGAGGACGCGGAGAGGATCGGGCCACCGATGCCCCGGTCCTTGGCGATCTTCGCGGCGCGCAGCGCGTCGATGATGACGCCGGCCGAGTTCGGGGAGTCCCAGACCTCGAGCTTGTACTCCAGGTTCAGCGGAACGTCACCGAAGGCACGGCCCTCGAGGCGGACGTACGCCCACTTGCGGTCGTCCAGCCAGGCCACGTAGTCCGACGGACCGATGTGGACGTTCTTCTCGCCCAGCTCGCGGTCGGGGATCTGCGAGGTCACGGCCTGGGTCTTCGAGATCTTCTTCGACTCGAGGCGGTCGCGCTCGAGCATGTTCTTGAAGTCCATGTTGCCGCCGACGTTGAGCTGCATGGTGCGCTCAAGACGGACACCGCGGTCCTCGAACAGCTTCGCCATCACGCGGTGCGTGATGGTGGCGCCGACCTGGGACTTGATGTCGTCACCGACGATCGGGACACCGGCCTCGGTGAACTTGTCCGCCCACTCCTTGGTGCCGGCGATGAAGACCGGGAGGGCGTTGACGAAGGCGACCTTGGCGTCGATGGCGCACTGCGCGTAGAACTTCGCGGCGTCCTCGGAGCCCACGGGCAGGTAGCAGACGAGCACGTCGACCTGCTTGTCCTTGAGGACCTGCACGACGTCGACGGGGGTCTCGGCGGACTCCTCGATCGTCATGCGGTAGTACTTGCCGAGCCCGTCCAGGGTGTGGCCGCGCTGGACCGTGACGCCCGTGTTCGGGACGTCGCAGATCTTGATGGTGTTGTTCTCGCTGGCGCCGATGGCGTCCGAGAGGTCGAGACCGACCTTCTTGGCGTCGACGTCGAAGGCGGCGACGAACTCGACGTCACCGACGTGGTAGTCGCCGAACTGGACGTGCATCAGGCCGGGCACCTTGGCCGCCGGGTCGGCGTCCTTGTAGTACTCGACGCCCTGAACCAGCGAGGCGGCGCAGTTGCCCACGCCGACGATGGCTACGCGAACCGAACCCATTCCGGTTGCTCCCTGTGTGATCGTGGAAGCCCTGCGGGATGCAGGGATTCACTTGGCGGTGTCGTCGGACGGATCCGGCCGGGTACTGCCCCCGTGCCGGGGCAGGCCGCCCGTTTCTCCAGATTCGTTGCCGTGCTGAGCGGGGGCGTCGGGGCCGGATCGCTGATCCCGTCCCGCCCGCTCGCTCTCGATGAGCTCGTTCAGCCAGCGCACTTCGCGCTCCACGGACTCCATTCCGTGGCGCTGCAGCTCAAGTGTGTAGTCGTCGAGGCGTTCGCGCGTGCGAGCCAGAGAGGCGCGCATCTTCTCCAGGCGCTCCTCCAGCCGACTGCGGCGGCCTTCCAGTACGCGCATCCGCACTTCGCGCTCGGTCTGACCGAAGAAGGCGAAGCGGGCGGCGAAGTGTTCGTCCTCCCAGGTGTCCGGGCCGGTGTGGGAGAGGAGCTCCTCGAAGTGCTCCTTACCTTCGGCCGTCAACCGGTAGACGATCTTGGCGCGGCGTCCTGCGAGTGAAGCGGCGAGAGCGTCCTCGGGGGCGCTGCCCGGCTCTTCGATCAACCACCCGCTGGCGACGAGCGTCTTGAGGCACGGGTAGAGAGTCCCGTAGCTGAACGCCCGGAAGATGCCCAGCGACGTATTGAGCCGCTTCCGCAGCTCGTACCCGTGCATCGGCGCTTCACGGAGCAGGCCGAGGACGGCGAACTCGAGGATCCCCGAGCGTCTGCTCATCCGTCGCCCTCCTCTGCTGGCGGGTGCCCTATGCCGTACTGATGTATCGACTCGATACATCCAGACGATAGAACGGCCGAACTGCTGCGACAAGTGGGGCCACGGTGACCGGCGTCACATCGTCAATTCACAGCAATCGACTTGCCTGATTTGGGGTGAACTTCGACCCTAGGTGGGTTTTGGCCGTGCGTAGTCTTGCGGCATGCAGACCACCGGGAACCGCGCGACGCCCCAGGGCGTCAGTGCTCTGGGTGATCGGCTGCGGAACGGAGGGGCCTCCGGTGAGGTCCGGCCGTGCGCATTTCGGGGGGACCGGAACTCAACTGCCGCTTCCAGGCGTACGCGCCTGCCCGAGGAGTAGTCGTTCGATGAGCGAGCATCGTCGCAAAATGCCGCAGTCGCAGCCGCCGAGTGGCGGCCGCGCGGCGGCCCGGCGCGCCGCCCAGCAGCCCACGGGCCGCAGGTCGGCCCAGGGACGGGACGCCAGCACCGGCTCCCCTTCGTCGGGGTACGGAGAAGAGGAGCGCGCCTACGGTGGGCGTGCCGAGGCTCGCCGCGCTGCCCAGCGCGGTGGCCGACGACGTGCACCCGACGGCGGCGCGGGCGGCGGTCACGGCGGTCACGGTGGTGGCCGGCGCGGCGGCGGCGGGAGCGGCGGACAGGACGGTGGCCCGGGTCGAGGCCGTGGTGGTGGCCGTCCGCCCGGAAAGAAGCGGCTGATCGACTACCCGCGCCACAACAAGTACGGCTGGCGCCGCTGGGTGCCCTCGTGGAAGCTCGTCTCGGGTCTGTGTCTGGCGTTCCTCGGCCTTCTGATGGGTGCGGCGACCTTCGCGTACTCCCAGGTGGGGATCCCCAAGGTGGATGAGGCCGCCACAGCGCAGAACAATGTGTACTACTGGTCCGACAAATCGGTGATGGCCGCCACTGGTGGCGAGGTCAACCGTCAGATCGTCGGCATCGGCGAGATTCCGATGGACATGCAGAATGCCGTGATCTCTGCGGAGAACAAGACGTTTCGCGAGGACTCCGGCATCGACCCGATGGGTATCGGCCGTGCCGTGTGGAACATGGCCAAGGGCGGGCAGACGCAGGGTGGCTCGACCATCACCCAGCAGTATGTGAAGAACAGCCTGCTCAACGACCAGTCGCAGACTCTCTCCCGGAAGGTCAAGGAGCTCTTCATCTCCATCAAGGTCGGTACGGAGATGGAGAAGCCCGACATCATGGAGGGCTACCTGAACACCGCGTACTACGGACGCGGTGCCTATGGCATCCAGGCCGCGGCGCGTACGTACTTCGGGAAGAACGCCAAGGACCTCAACGCGAGCGAGTGTGCCTTCCTCGCCTCGCTCCTCAAGGGCGCTACCTACTACGACCCCGCCGGCTCCACCGAGATCGACCCCAAGGCGACGCCCGAGGCGAACCTGAAGCGGGCCACGGAGCGCTGGCAGTGGATCCTCGGTGAGATGGTCAAGGACGGCCACCTCACGCAGGCGGACCTGGCGAAGTACCCGACCTTCCCCAAGGTGCAGCCGCTGAAGAAGAACGCCCAGCTGACCGGCCAGATCGGCTATCTGGTGAGCACGGCCAAGGCCAACTTCATCAACAACCACCCGGGGATGGACGAGAAGCAGCTCGCCCGGGGCGGTTTCCAGATCTACACGACCTTCGACAAGAAGAAGGTCAAGGCGCTCGAGGACTCGATCAAGAAGGTCTACGCCGAGCACATCGACCCGAAGAAGCGGCCGAAGACGGACACGCACGTCCAGTTCGGCGGTGCCTCGGTCGACCCCAAGACCGGTGCGATCGTCGCCATCTACGGCGGTGCGGACGCAACCAAGCACTTCACCAACAACGCCGACCAGACCGGTGCGCAGGTCGGATCGACGTTCAAGCCGTTCGTCCTGGCCGCGGCGATGCAGTACGGCGTGCGGGACCCGAAGGGGCCCATCGACCAGGACGCGTCCACCCGCACGATCGTCGACCCGAACAAGAGCCGCTACTCCGGCAAGAACAAGCTGAAGATCAAGAACTACGACGGCACGATCTGGGAGGACCAGCAGGGCAAGGAGTGGCTGCAGGTCAACGACGACGACGCGAACTACGGCCCCATGAGCCTGCGCGAAGCGATGATCCGCTCGGCCAACTCGCCTTATGTCCAGCTCGGCATGGACGTCGGTATCAACCAGGTCCGTGAGACTGCCGTCAAGGCCGGTCTGCGCGACACCTCGCTGGTCAAGGCCAATGTGCCCTCGTTCTCCCTCGGTATCTCCGACCCGAGCGCCATCCGCATGGCCGGGGCGTACGCGACCTTCGCGAACAACGGCGAGAAGAACGATCCGTTCTCCGTGACGAGGGTCTTGGAGAAGGGTCAGGAAATCTACAAGCACGAGGGGCAGAGCGAGCGCGCCTTCTCCTCGGCGATCGCCAGCAACGTGACCGACGTCCTGCGTGATGTCGTCGAGAACCCGAAGGGCACCGGCCGGAAGGCCGCCATCCCGGGGTGGGACGTGGCCGGCAAGACCGGTACCACCGACGGCAACAACTCCGCCTGGTTCGTCGGCTACACGCCGACCCTGTCGACGGCGATCGACATGTACCGCTTCGACGACGACGAGACCAAGCAGGGTCGCAAGTTCGAGTCGATGTTCGGCACCGGCGCCCAGCCCAAGATCCACGGTTCGTCCTTCCCCTCGCAGATCTGGAAGGACTACATGACCGACGCGCTGGACGGCATGGACAAGGAGTCCTTCCCGGAGCCCGAGGACCTCGACGCGGAGCCCGTCTTCGGTGGTGGCGCCGTCAGCCCGACCCCGACTCCGACGGAGACCCCGTCGCAGACTCCGTCGGCGACCGTGACCCCCTCGCAGACGCCGTCGCAGACGCCCAGCGGCACCCCGGACCCGGGCAAGACCTGTGACGTGTGGGACTGGCCGTGCAACGACAACGGCGGGCAGAACGGCGGCAACGACGGAGGCCCGACCGGGACACCGTCGACCCCGACGACACCCACCTCACCGACGCCGACGGACACCGCCACCGGCAGACCCAATGGCGGCGGAAACGGCTGGCTGGGCAACGACTGACCCGGCGGCCGGAACCCGCCCGGTAAGGCCTTGAGGGCCGTCGTATCCGACCCGTACGCACACGTACGGCGCCGGGTACGGCGGCCCTCACCGTTTCTCAGGGAGGTACGGCAGGATGTCCCCCATGCCGAGCCTCCACAAGACGAGTCCGCAGCAGGACCGGCCGCAGGACCCCGCGCTGGTGTGCCCCACCCGTCGTGACGAGGTCGCCGCGGCGGGCAGCGCACTGATCGGCGGGCCCATCGGCCGCCGGGCCCTGCTCGGCAGCGGGGCGCTCACTCCGGTGCGGGTGATCGCACTGGTGGCCATCGGGATGTTTGCGCTCGGCATGGTGCAGAAGATCCCCTGTTACGACTGGGCCTGGTTCCGGGGCACGACGTCCCAGTACACCCACGCCTGCTACTCCGACATCCCGCACCTCTTCGTCGGACGCGGGTTCTCCGAGGGCCTGGTGCCGTACTTCGACCGGCTGCGCGGCGACATAGAGTTCCTGGAGTACCCGGTCCTGACCGGGCTGTTCATGGAGGTCGCGGCCTGGCTCACGCCCGGTGGCGGCGACCTGGTGCACCGCGAGCAGGTCTACTGGATGGTCAACGCGGGCATGCTGATGGTCTGCGCGGCCGTCATGGCCGTCGCCGTGGCCCGTACGCACCGCAGGCGGCCCTGGGACGCGCTCCTGGTGGCCCTGGCCCCCGCGTTCGCGCTCACGGCCACCATCAACTGGGACCTGCTGGCCGTGGCGCTGACGTCCGTGGCCGTGCTCATGTGGTCACGCGGCCGCCCGCTCGCCTTCGGTGTGCTGCTCGGCCTCGCGATCGCCGCCAAGTTCTATCCGTTCCTGATCCTCTGGCCGGTGCTTCTGCTGTGCTGGCGCGCGGGGCGGTGGCGGGAGTTCGGTACGGCGCTGATCGGCGCGGCCGGCGCGTGGCTCGTGGTGAACCTGCCGGTCATGCTGCTCGCGCCCGAGGGGTGGAAGCAGTTCTACACGTTCAACGAAGAGCGGAACGTCGACTTCGGCTCCCTCTGGCTGCTGATCAGCCAGCGCTCCGGTGAGCAGATCACGCCTGCCAGCGCGAACACGTACACGATGCTGCTGATGGCGGTCGTCGGCGTGGGCCTCGCCGTCCTGGCGCTGACGGCGCCCCGCAGGCCCCGGTTCGTGCAGCTCGCGTTCCTGATCGTGGCCGCGTTCGTGCTGACCAACAAGGTCTATTCGCCGCAGTACGTGCTGTGGCTCATCCCCCTCGCGGCGCTCGCGCGGCCGCGCTGGCGGGACTTCCTCATCTGGCAGGCGTGCGAGGTCATGTACTTCCTCGGCATCTGGATGTACCTGGCCTTCACGACCAGCGGCAACAAGCAGGGGCTGCCGACGGACGGCTACCACTTCGCGATCGTCCTGCACCTGCTCGGCACGCTGTACCTGTGCGTGATGGTCGTACGCGACATCCTGGCGCCCGAACGGGACGTGGTCCGGCAGGACGGCTCGGACGACCCCTCCGGGGGCGTCCTGGACGGCGCCGAGGACGTCTTCGTACGCGGCAGGGCGGCCCACCCCGCCCGGCACGCGGCCGCCCCGGCGTTGGAGGGGCCGCGCGTGCAGTGGGGCGTACCCCAGGGGGAGGGCGGCCAGGGGCCGTCCGGCAGGCCCTAGCGCTCGACGAGGCGGTCGAACTGCGTGGTGGTGTGCCGCAGGTGGGCCACCAGCTCGTCGCCGACCTTCGGCTCCTGGGCGTCGGACGGCACGAACAGGATCGACACCTGCATGTGCGGGGGCTCGGCGAACCAGCGCTGCTTGCCGGCCCAGACGAACGGGGAGAGGTTCCGGTTCACGGTCGCCAGGCCGGCGCGGGCGACGCCCTTGGCGCGCGGCATGACGCCGTGCATCGCCTTGGGGGCCTCGAGGCCCACACCGTGCGACGTACCGCCCGCGACGACCACCAGCCAGCCGTCGGAGGCCGCCTTCTGCTGGCGGTAGCCGAACCGGTCGCCCTTGGCCACACGGGTGACGTCCAGGACGGAGCCCCGGTACTCGGTGGCCTCGTGGTCGCCCAGCCAGAGCCGGGTGCCGATCCGGGCGCGGAACCGGGTCTGCGGGAACTGCTGCTGGAGCCGGGCCTGCTCCTCCGCCCGCAGGTGGCTGACGAACATGGTGTGCAGCGGCAGGCGGGCGGCCCGCAGCCGGTCCATCCAGCCGATGACCTCCTCGACCGCGTCGGTGCCGTCGGTGCGGTCCAGGGGCAGGTGGAGGGCGAAGCCCTCCAGCCGGACGTCCTCGATGGCCGCGTGCAGCCGTCCCAGGTCCTCTTCGAGGATGCCGTGGCGCTTCATCGAGCTCATGCACTCGATGACCACACGGGCACCCACGAGGGCGTGCACGCCGTCCACGGACGACACGGAGCGGATCACCCGGTCCGGCAGCGGCACCGGCTCCTCGCCCCGCCGGAACGGGGTGAGGACGAGCAGGTCGCCGCCGAACCAGTCCTTGATCTTCGCGGCCTCGTACGTGGTGCCCACGGCCAGCATGTCCGAGCCGAACCGGGTGACCTCGTCGGCCAGCCGCTCGTGGCCGAAGCCGTAGCCATTGCCCTTGCAGACCGGGATCAGGCCGGGGAACTGGTCGATCACGGACTTCTGGTGCGCCCGCCAACGAGCGGTGTCGACGTAGAGGGAGAGCGCCATGGCCGGCCCGGAACCTTTCTGGTGGCTGCGGTGTATCAAAGGTATGTACGAGACCTACGAGATTACGTACGACTTTACGGGCGAGACGCCCAGGGCGTCAGCGGCGCGACATGTAGATGTCGAGCGCCTTGTGCAGGAGCTTGTTGAGCGGGAAGTCCCACTCGCCGACGTACTCCACGGCCTCGCCGCCCGTGCCGACCTTGAACTGGATGAGGCCGAAGAGGTGATCGGTCTCGTCGAGCGAGTCGGAGATGCCGCGGAGGTCGTAGACGGTCGCGCCCATCGCGTAGGCGTCGCGCAGCATCCGCCACTGCATCGCGTTCGAGGGCCGGACCTCACGGCCGATGTTGTCGGAGGCTCCGTACGAGTACCAGACGTGTCCGCCGACGACGAGCATGGTCGCCGCGGAGAGGTTCACGCCGTCGTGGCGGGCGAAGTACAGCCGCATGCGGTTGGGGTCCTCGTTGTTGAGGACGGTCCACATGCGCTGGAAGTACGAGAGCGGGCGCGGGCGGAAGTGGTCGCGGACGGCCGTGATCTCGTACAGCCGCTGCCACTCGGCGAGGTCCTCGTAGCCGCCCTGGACGACCTCGACGCCGGCCTTGTCGGCCTTCTTGATGTTGCGGCGCCACAGCTGGTTGAAGCCCTTGAGGACGTCGTCGAGCGAACGGTTCGCCAGCGGCACCTGGAAGACATAGCGGGGCTGGACGTCACCGAAGCCGGCGCCGCCGTCCTCGGCCTGCTGCCAGCCCATCTTCCGCAGCCGGTCGGCGACTTCGAAGGCACGCGGCTCGATGTGCGTGGCCTCGACGTCCTTCAGACGCTTCACGTCCGGGTCCTGGATGCCGGACTTGATGGCGGCGGAGTCCCAGCGCCGGATGACGACCGGCGGGCCCATCTTCACGGAGAAGGCGCCCTGCTGCTTGAGATGCGCGAGCATCGGCTGCAGCCAGTCGTCGAGGTTCGGGGCGTACCAGTTGATGACCGGGCCCTCGGGGAGATACGCCAAGTAGCGCTTGATCTTCGGCAGCTGGCGGTACAGGACCAGGCCCGTGCCGACGAGTTCGCCGGACTTGTCGAACCAACCCAGGTTCTCCGAGCGCCACTCGGTCTTCACATCAGCCCACGCCGGGACCTGGCAGTGGCTCGCCGCGGGCTGGCTCTGGATGAATGCCAGATGCTGCTCACGGCTGATGGTCCTCAGGGTCAGGCTCATGCGGGGCGCTCCTCGGCAGGTGTGTCCCCATCGGTCAGGGGCTCCGGCTCTCGCGCCGAAGCCTACTGTGACCGGGGAGCGCCCCGATGGGACGTGTGTCCCTCGGGCCGGCGTGCGAGCCGGACGCCTCAGACGAGGCCGCCGAAGAACATGCCGAGGTAGAAGCCCACCGCCGAGGCGCCGAGCCCGACGATCAGCGCGAAGCGCTCCCTGGTCGTCACGGAGATGAACTGTCCGAAGGCACCCGTGAGGATCCCGAGCAGCCCTGCCCAGGAGCTCAGCACGTGCAGGTGGTGGAACATCGCGGTGATGAAGGCCACCGCGCCGAGCACGAGCGTCACGGCCACCAGGGTGTCCTGGAGGACGTGAGGCTTGCCGTCGGTGGCGAGGAGGGAGTGTCCGGGGTCGGGTTGCATTGCCTGTGCCATGGGGCACCTCCTGGCGTGCCTGCCGGACGGCGGCGCATCGTAGCGCCGCCGACATCCGTTGTGTACAGATTGCGTCCCCTCACCAGTGGATTTCAACCGGAAGCCGGTGTGCGGGTACTCTGTACGGTCTGCACCGGTGTCTGCCCAGGTCCTCCCGGACCCCGACGGTCCCCCTCGCTCGTCGAGGGTGATTGTCAGTGGCGGCCGATACCGTTGCTTACGCATCACGACCCTCCTGCCACGGAACGACCGTGGCCGCTGAGTCCAAAGGAGGTGGGTTCCACATGCGTCACTACGAGGTGATGGTCATCCTCGACCCCGATCTCGAGGAGCGCGCTGTCTCCCCGCTGATCGAGAACTTCCTTTCTGTCGTCCGTGAGGGCAACGGAAAGGTCGAGAAGGTCGACACCTGGGGCCGTCGTCGTCTCGCCTACGAGATCAAGAAGAAGCCCGAGGGCATCTACTCGGTCATCGACCTGCAGGCCGAGCCTGCGGTCGTCAAGGAGCTCGACCGACAGATGAACCTGAACGAGTCGGTCCTCCGGACCAAGGTCCTCCGTCCCGAGACCCACTGAGCATCTAGCTCAGAAGTCATCGGGTTCGAGTAGCAGCAAGCAGCCAGAAGCAATCCCGCCGAGAGGTTCATCCAATGGCAGGCGAGACCGTCATCACGGTCGTCGGCAATCTTGTCGACGACCCCGAGCTGCGCTTCACCCCGTCGGGTGCGGCGGTCGCGAAGTTCCGTATCGCGTCCACCCCCCGCACCTTCGACCGTCAGACCAATGAGTGGAAGGACGGCGAGAGCCTGTTCCTGACCTGCTCGGTCTGGCGTCAGGCGGCGGAGAACGTCGCCGAGTCCCTCCAGCGCGGCATGCGTGTCGTCGTGCAGGGCCGTCTGAAGCAGCGGTCCTATGAGGACCGCGAGGGCGTGAAGCGCACGGTCTACGAGCTGGACGTCGAGGAAGTCGGCCCCAGCCTCAAGAACGCCACGGCCAAGGTCACCAAGACCACCGGTCGCGGTGGCCAGGGTGGCTACGGCGGCGGTCAGCAGCAGGGCGGCGGCGGTGGCAGCTGGGGTGGAAACTCCGGCGGCGCCCAGCAGGGTGGTGGCGGTGCTCCCGCCGACGACCCGTGGGCGACCAGCGCGCCGGCCGGCGGCGGCCAGCAGCAGGGCGGCGGAGGCAGCTGGGGTGGAAACTCCAGCGGCGGCGGCTACTCGGACGAGCCTCCCTTCTAGGGCACTCCCCTCGAAGGCAGCTCGTACCCAAACTTCTTGATCACACAGGAGAAACACCATGGCGAAGCCGCCTGTGCGCAAGCCTAAGAAGAAGGTCTGCGCGTTCTGCAAGGACAAGACCGCGTACGTGGACTACAAGGACACGAACATGCTGCGGAAGTTCATTTCCGACCGCGGCAAGATCCGTGCCCGCCGCGTGACCGGCAACTGCACGCAGCACCAGCGTGACGTCGCCACGGCCGTGAAGAACAGCCGTGAGATGGCGCTGCTGCCCTACACGTCCACCGCGCGATAAGGGAAGGGTGACCGAAAAATGAAGATCATCCTCACCCACGAGGTCTCTGGCCTCGGTGCCGCCGGCGATGTCGTCGACGTCAAGGACGGATACGCTCGCAACTACCTGGTTCCGCGTGGTTTCGCGATCCGCTGGACCAAGGGTGGCGAGAAGGACGTGGCGCAGATTCGCCGCGCCCGCAAGATCCACGAGATCGCGACCATCGAGCAGGCCAACGAGATCAAGGCCCGGCTCGAGGGCGTGAAGGTGCGTCTGGCCGTTCGCTCCGGCGACGCCGGCCGCCTCTTCGGCTCCGTGACCCCGGCCGACATCGCCACGGCGATCAAGTCCGCGGGTGGCCCCGACGTCGACAAGCGTCGCGTCGAGCTCGGTTCGCCGATCAAGACCCTGGGCTCGCACCAGGTGTCCGTGCGTCTGCACCCCGAGGTTGCCGCGAAGCTCGGCGTCGAGGTCGTCGCCGCGTAACGCTGCTCTCAGCAGTACGGAAGGGCCGCACCCCTCGGGTGCGGCCCTTCCGCCGTTTCACGTGAAACACGGCGTTTCACGTGAAACATTCACCGCGTGGCACCGGTGACGATCCAGTGGCCGGAGCGCGAGCGCAGCCAGAGGGTCAGCAGGCGGACGGTCATCATCAGCGTCATCGCCCACCAGAGCGCCGTCAGCCCGCCGCCGAGAGCGGGGACGAGAAGGGCGACCGGAGCGAAGACGGCGAGGGTGAGCAGCATGGCCCAGGCCAGATAGGGACCGTCGCCCGCGCCCATCAGGACGCCGTCCAGGACGAAGACCACTCCGGCGATCGGCTGGGAGACCGCGACGACGAGCAGGGCCGGGAGCAGGGTGTCCTGGACCATCGTGTCGCCGGTGAAGAGCGGGATGAAGAGTGGCCGGGCCAGGATGAGGAGTGCGCCCAGGACGACGCCGGACACCGCACCCCACTGGACCATGCGGCGGCAGACCTGTCTGGCCCCGTCGGCGTCGTCGGCGCCGAGGTACCGGCCGATGATGGCCTGGCCGGCGATGGCGATCGCGTCCAGCGCGAAGGCCATCAGGCTCCACAGGGACAGGATGATCTGGTGAGCGGCGACCTCGGCATCGCCCATGCGGGCTGCGACGGCGGTGGCGATCATCAGGACCGCGCGCAGGGAGAGCGTACGGACGAGAAGGGGGACGCCCGCCTGGGCGCTGGCGCGTATGCCGGCCGCGTCGGGGCGCAGGGAGGCGCCGTGGCGCCGTGCTCCCCTGACGACCACGACGAGGTACGCGGCGGCCATGGCGAACTGGGCGATGACCGTGCCCCAGGCAGAGCCCGCGATCCCCATTCCGGCGCCGTACACGAGGCCCACGTTGAGGAGCGCGTTGGCGGTGAAGCCGCCGATGGCCACGTACAGCGGTGTGCGGGTGTCCTGGAGGCCGCGCAGGACACCGGTTGCGGCCAGGACCACGAGCATGGCGGGGATGCCCAGGATGGAGATCCGCAGATACGTGATGGCGTACGGGGCGGCTGTGTCGGAGGCCCCGAAGATGTCGACCAGCCAGGGGGCCGTGGGGAGCGTGGCGGCGACGACCGCGGCTCCGAGGAGGAGCGCGAGCCAGATGCCGTCCATGCCCTGCCGGATGGCCGCCTTGAGGTCACCGGCTCCTACGCGGCGGGCCACGGCGGCCGTGGTCGCGTAGGCGAGGAAGACGAAGACGCTGACGGCCGTGGTGAGCAGGGCGGCGGCGATGGCGAGACCGGCGAGTTGGGGCGTGCCGAGATGGCCGACAATGGCACTGTCGACCATGAGGAAGAGTGGCTCGGCGACGAGTGCGCCGAAGGCCGGCAGCGCGAGGGAGACGATCTCACGGTCGTGCTGCCGACGGACGGCTTTGGGGGTCGGGGGAGCCTGGGTCATGGATCAAATCTAATCTTCCACAGGTAAGAGATGCAATGCAGTTGTGATCCTTACCTGAGTGCGGTGTGGGGCCTCGGGTGTGCGCCGTTTGTTCTGATCTTGATCCGGAAGGAAAAGTTTTTCTCCCCCACAGCCCGTGGATGGAAAACATCCAGGTCAGAGCGGTGCTGTGGGGTCCGCTATGAGTTTGTCCACATGGCTGTCCCCCGGTCCGTGCACAGGTTCGGCGGGGTTCTCCACAGCATCTGGTCGTTCACCCACAGGCCCTGTGGATAACCAGATTGGCTGACGGTGCCCGCGGGCCTACCGTGGTCCGGCGCCCGACGCGCCAGAAGCGGAGTCAAAGCCTCTTGTTTGTCAGAGCCGTGGCGTAAGAAAGAGTGGCACGGCGAGGTCCGCGGAGCGGACGGGAAGAGGTGGCTGGGTGAGCATTCCCGAGCCCTTGGACGACCCCTGGGCCGACAGCGGACCGAGTGAGCGGCTCCCCGTCGCCCGTCCCCGCGGCGAGGGCCGTGGGCGTGGACGGGGCCGTGACGACCAGCACGACCGGGGCAGCGACAGCGGCCCGTGGGACGGCGGCCTGACCGGCTTCGAGCGGGTCCCTCCGCAGGACCTCGACGCGGAGCAGTCCGTCCTCGGCGGCATGCTGCTCTCCAAGGACGCCATCGCGGACGTCGTGGAGATCATCAAGGGCCACGACTTCTACAAGCCCGCCCACGAGACGGTCTACGCGGCCATCCTCGACCTGTACGCGAAGGGGGAGCCGGCCGACCCGATCACGGTCGGCGCGGAGCTCACCAAGCGCGGCGAGATCACCCGCGTCGGCGGCGCCTCGTATCTGCACACGCTCGTCCAGTCGGTGCCGACCGCGGCCAACGCGGCGTACTACGCGGAGATCGTGCACGAGCGCGCCGTGCTGCGCCGTCTCGTGGAGGCCGGCACCAAGATCACGCAGATGGGATACGCAGCCGACGGCGATGTCGACGAGATCGTGAACTCGGCGCAGGCCGAGATCTACGCGGTCACCGAGCAGCGCACGACCGAGGACTATCTGCCGCTCGGCGACATCATGGAGGGCGCGCTCGACGAGATCGAGGCGATCGGCTCGCGCAGCGGCGAGATGACCGGTGTGCCGACGGGCTTCACCGATCTCGACCAGCTCACCAATGGGCTGCACCCGGGCCAGATGATCATCATCGCGGCCCGTCCCGCCATGGGTAAGTCGACGCTCGCCCTGGACTTCGCGCGGGCCTGCTCCATCAAGCACAACCTCCCCAGCGTCATCTTCTCCCTCGAAATGGGCCGCAACGAGATCGCGATGCGCCTGCTCTCGGCGGAGGCCCGGGTCGCCCTGCACCACATGCGCTCCGGCACCATGACCGACGAGGACTGGACCCGGCTCGCGCGACGCATGCCGGACGTCTCCCAGGCCCCGCTGTACATCGACGACTCCCCGAACCTGTCGATGATGGAGATCCGTGCGAAGTGCCGTCGGCTCAAGCAGCGCGCCGGGCTCAAGCTCGTGGTCATCGACTATCTGCAGCTGATGCAGTCCGGCGGTTCCAAGCGGTCCGAGAGCCGGCAGCAGGAAGTCTCGGACATGTCGCGAAACCTCAAGCTCCTGGCGAAGGAGCTCGAACTGCCGGTGATCGCGCTCTCCCAGCTGAACCGTGGCCCCGAGCAGCGCACCGACAAGAAGCCGATGGTCTCCGACCTCCGTGAATCCGGCTCGATCGAGCAGGACGCGGACATGGTGATCCTGCTGCACCGCGAGGACGCCTACGAGAAGGAGTCACCACGCGCGGGCGAGGCGGACATCATCGTCGGCAAGCACCGTAACGGCCCGACGGCGACGATCACGGTGGCCTTCCAGGGCCACTACTCCCGCTTCGTGGACATGGCACAGACGTGACGGTTCCCCCTGTGCGGGTTCCTCTCCTGTTTCTCGATGTCGATGGGCCGCTGATCCCGTTCGGCGCGGAAGCCCATCCGAGCTATCCGATGGGTCCTGAACCGCTCGACGCCGGCACGAATCCGCTCTTGACCAGGATCAATCCCGCGCACGGGCCCCGACTGGCGGCTCTGCCGTGCGAAGTGGTCTGGGCTACGACCTGGATGGCCGACGCGAACGAGTGCGTGGCGCCTCGGATCGGGCTTCCACCACTGGCCGTTGTGGACTGGCCGGAGCCGTCCGACGACGATGCGGAGGACGAGCGGAACGGACTGCATTGGAAGACGCGTGGCCTCGTCGCGTGGGCAGCGGGCCGGCCGTTTGTCTGGGTCGACGACGAGGTCACCGATGTTGATCGGGCCTGGGTCGCCGACCACCACCCGGGTCGCGCCCTGCTTCATCGTGTCGATTCTCGGCGCGGGCTGACCGACGGCGACTTCGCTGTGCTTGAGGCGTGGCTGGGGCAGGCGTTCTGACACTCGGTCGGGGAGAAGCGCCGCAGCCCCCTGTGACCGGGCGTTGCCGGACGCAGGGGGCGGGTGGAGGGGTCAGCCGACCTTGCCGAGGGGCGTGATCTCGAGGGTGTGCTTCGGGGCGTCGTGGTTGTCCACCGGGAGGGTGCCCGCGGGCCAGTCGAGGGTGATGGTCTTCGTCTCGTTCGGAGGCGTGATCAGGAGCTTCGACACGCGGATGCCCGAGCCGCCGCTGGTGTTGACCGGGAACATGATGTTGAAGGCGGCGGACTCGCCGTTCTTGATGACCGCCGAGCGGGGCTTGTCGCCGTTGCGGGGCACGGACACGGTGTCGCCCGCCGCCGTCTTGAGGTCGACACCGGCGAAGCCCTTGATGGTGCAGTCACGGCCGCCGCCGTTCTTGAACTGCACGGTGACGACGCCCTCCTCGTCCTGGCCGATCGTGTTGTCGACCGCGGTGACCTCCAGCTCGTCGCTCCGGCAGATCCCGGCAGAGTTGCCGGTCGAACCGGTGGTCGAACCGTTGCCCGCGGTGGTGCCGCCCTTGCTGTCCCCGCCGGTGCTGCTGCCCGAAGCCGTGGTGGTGGGTGAGGGCTTGACCGAGTCGCCCGTGGGGGTCGTCGAGGTGCTGGAGGAGGTCGCCGGCGTCGCCTTCGAGGGGGTGGTGTCGCCGTTGCAGGCGGTCAGGGAGAGCGTGCTGACGAGCGTGAGACCGGCGAGGAGTGTCTTGGTGGTGTGCGTGAGCTTCATGGGTTCCCCCGTACTGAGACTGATGTGATCCGCGGCCGGTCGGCGTTCCCGTCCGGCTCGGCTACAGAGAATCCGTTCCAGGAAGGTGGGGGCAAGCGGTGGCGAGGCATCAGGGACGCCGGGATGCCAAGGAGGGTCTGACCTGCGGTGATGTCGTTGCCTGGGACGTGGTGATGGGACGCGGTGGAGCCCTTCGGTGTGAAGGGATCGGCATGCGACGGGAAATGTTGTCGACTCTCGACCGCACTCGGCGTTGGATCGGTTCATGACCTCACCCTCCGAAGCTCTGCTTCCCAGTACCGAACGCGCCCTGCTGCACCGCATCGCCGTCGCTCAGTCCGAGGGCCGCGCGCCCTCATTCGTCGGAGCCGTCGCCCGCGACGGGAAGATGGTCTGGAGCGGAGCCCGCAGCTGTGTCGACGGGCACGACCCGGACGCCGACACGCAGTACCGGATCGGCTCCCTCACCAAGGTGTTCACCGCCGTCCTGGTGATGCGCCTCCGCGACGAGGGGCTGCTCGACCTGAACGACCCGCTGGAGAAGCACCTTTCGGGCACGGGCGTCGGTGAGGTGACCATCGCTCAACTCCTCGGGCACAGCTCCGGGCTCGCGGCGGAGGCCCCGGCGCCGTGGTGGGAGCGGACACCGGGTGCGGTACGGCCCGAGTTGGCCGATGTCCTCGGCGAGGAGGCATTCCGCCACCCGGTGGGGCGTCACTTCCACTACTCCAACCCCGGGTACACGCTGCTCGGTTCGCTGGTTGAGGCGGTGCGCGGGGTCTCCTGGGAGGAGGCGCTGCGCGGCGAGATCCTGGAGCCGCTGGGCCTGACCCGGACGAGCGTGCAGCCGGTCGCCCCGCACGCCGGTGGCTGGGCCGTGCACCCGTGGGCCGACGTGATGCTCCCCGAGCCCTCCGAGGACCTCGGGCTGATGGCGCCTGCCGGCCAGCTCTGGTCGACGGCCGAGGACCTCTGCCGCTTCGCCGGGTTCCTCGCCCAGGGCGACGACCGGGTTCTCGGCGCCGCCGCGGTCGCGGAGATGCGTACGCCGGCAGTGGCACCCGGGGCCGGGGACAAGGAGGGGGGCTACGGACTGGGCGTCCAACTGCTGCGCTGGGACGACCGGATGCTGATCGGCCACACCGGATCGCTGCCGGGCTTCGTCGCGTGCCTCTGGGTGAGCGTCGAGGACGGGGTCGCGGCGGTCACGCTCGCCAACGCCACGTCCGGGCCGTCCATGGCGGCCGTAGCCGGTGAACTCGTACAGATCGTGGCGGAGGCCGAGCCCCGCTTCCCCGAGCCCTGGCGGCCGCTCCCCGCGACGGAGGTGGACCAGGAGCTGCTGGAGCTGACCGGCCCCTGGTACTGGGGGACTCACGTGTTCGGGCTGCGTCTCGGGCCGGACCGGAGTGTGACCCTCGAACCGCTGCGCGGTCCTGGGCGGCGCGCGACGTTCCGGGCCCTGCCCGAGGGGGGCTGGGTCGGCCTCAACGGCTACTACCTGGGCGAGACCCTCCGGGCGGTGCGGCGATCGGACGGCTCGGTGAGCCATCTCGATCTGGGGTCCTTCGTTTTCACACGCGAGCCGTACGAGCAGAGTGACGCCGTGCCGGGGGGAGTGGACGAAGCGGGATGGCGCGGCCTCTGAGCCGGATGTTTCACGTGAAACACCGAGGCCGAGCATCACATCCCCGGCGCTACGGCCCCTCCAGGGTCAGAGGTTCATCTTGAAGCCCAGATGGGTGGCCTCGAACCCGAGCCGCTCGTAGAAGCGGTGGGCATCCGTGCGCGTGGTGTCGGAGGTCAGCTGGACGAGTTGGCAGTCCTGGCGGCGGGACTCCTCGATGGCCCACTCGATGAGCTGCGTTCCCAGGCCGCTGCCCCGCTCCTGTGCGTGGATCCGCACGCCCTCGATGACCGACCGTGTGGATCCACGACGGGAGAGCCCGGGGATGACGGTCAGCTGGAGCGTGCCGACCACCATGGCGCCGCGCACGGCCACCACCAGGTGCTGATGGGGGTCCTGGGCCAGCCGCTGGAACGCGGCCGTGTACGGAGTGAGGTCGTCGGGGGACTCCCGCTGAGCGCCCAGCGGGTCGTCGGCGAGCATCGCGACGATGTCCGGCAGGTCGCCCGTGGTGGCGGGCCGTATCTCAAGATCGCTCATGGGGCGCAGCGTACGCCTCGCAGCCCGTCGGTCGACGGGAAGAGGCGTCGGTCGGGGGCGGCTCAGGCGGGAACGTGAAGGCCTTCTACGACGCGGACCAGGGGGGCCAGCTCCGGGTTCTTCGCCGCTTCGTCGAGGGCCTCGCGCAGGGCTCCGTCGTTGGTGGGGCGGGCCTCCGCGAGCAGCTTCATGCCGGACTCGGTGACATCGGTGTAGATGCCGCGCCGGTCGGTGGCACACAGGTAGCGGGTGAGGAGGCCTCGGTCCTCCAGGCGGGTCACCAGGCGTGTGGTGGCACTCTGGCTGAGGACGACGGCGTCCGCGACCTGCTTCATCTGGAGGTGCCCGCCCGGCCCGCTGTGCTGGCGGCTGAGGACATCGAGCAGCGAGTACTCGCGCACGCTCAGCCCGTGCCCGGACTCCAGGGCGCGCTCGATGTGGGACTCGATCCTGCCGTGCAGCAGAGAGAGAGCACACCAGCCCTGGGAGAGGGCGGTGAGAGCGGGGTCGGTCGCGGTCATGGTCTCTCCTCGGTCCGGAGCGGCTCCTCCCAGGGTAGACGAAGAATGCAAAAGCCCGCGTGTGCAATTACCCAGGCTTCATATCTGCTCCGTCCCGGCTCCGCCCGGCTCTACCCCGCCGCGACGCTCAGAGGGGCGAACCTGCGGCGCCAGTCGCCCGGCAGGTCGGGCACGGAGCGCACCATGACCGCGTTGAACGCGACCGGGGCGAGCCCGTTCGCCTTGAGCCAGCTCACCAAGGCCTCGTGGCGTACGTCGATGTCCGTGCGGAGCGGGCGGTCCGTGGCAGCGGCCAGGGCGGCGACGAGGGCCTGGGCGGTGGCCGTGTCCCGGGCGATCAGGGGGCCGATGACATGGGTGTCCATGTTCGGCCAGGCCGCCGCGTAGCCGGTGATCTCGCCGCCCTCCTCGGCGACGCGGAGGTGGTCCGCGAAGGCCGGCAGACGGGTGAGCATGTGCGTGCGGTCCAGGCCGAAGACCTCGCTGTCCAGGCGGAGGATCGTCTGGAGGTCCTCGGCGGTGGCGGCCCGGGTCGAGACCTCCGGGGCCGGCTCCGCCGCGGTGAAGTGGCCGCGGAGCATTTCGGCGCGGCCGGTCTCGACGAACCCCAGCTGCTCGTAGAGCGGCTGCCCGTTCGGCGTCGCGTGGAGCGTGAGCGGGGTGTCCCCGGCCCCCGCGATCACGTGCTGCATCATCCGGCGCCCCACTCCCCGGCGGGCGTACCGCTCGGCGACCAGCACCATGCCGATCGCGGCGAGCCCGGGCCCGTACGACGTGACGATGCTGGCCGCCACGAGCCCCTTGCCGTCGGGGTCGTCGATGCCGTAGCCGGTCCCCGCGGTCAGCAGGAGGGTCCACTTGTGTTCCTCACGGGGCCACCCCCGGTCCTCGGAGAGGTCGGCGCAGACGGTGACGTCTTCGGGGGTGAGGATCCGGATGGGGAGCTCGTCGAGCGGTGCGGGCGACATCGGCATGACGCTCAGGCTGTCCGACCCAGTGATCGTCCGTCCACCGTTTTTCGGGAAGTGACCGATGCCCGGAGGCGGCGGCCTCGGCGGGTCAGCCCCCAGGGCTTCAGCACCGAGATCGCGGTCATGAAGAGGTAGGCCGCCGTCGACACCGTGGGCGCCGCCACCAGACTGGGGTCGCGCAGGCCGGCCGTCGCCGCGTGCACGATCTCCGGCCGCAGGGCGAAGACGGTCGCGGCTGCCGTGGCCAGAGTGATCCAGAACTTGATCCAGACCCAGCGGTGCCGGGCCAGACCCCAGGGAGTACCCAGAGAGAGCACCAGGCCACTCACCAGGGTCGCCACGGCGATCGGAGCGAGCAGCCAGTCGGCGAACACCTTCATCGCGCGGTAGGCCGCTGAGGTGAGCGAGGGGTCGCCCGTCGTGTAGGCCGTGATGCCGAGCGTCAGCAGTCCCACGCTGAGCCCGAGCCACGCCACGGAGACGGAAACATGGACGACGAGGAGAGCCCGCCGGACGGGCCGCTGGAGATGTTTCACGTGAAACACCGTGCCGCCCTGCCCCCTCGTCCCGCGTCTGACGACGGGAGTAACCGCACGTACTAGCCTCGGCGTACATGACGAGTTCCATGGGCCGAGGCAGGCTGCATCTCTTCGATCTCGACGGCACGCTGATCCGCGGGTCGGCGGCCGCCGTGGAGATCTCACGCCAGCTCGGACTGACCGAGGAGATCGCCGCTTTGGAGCGCGGCTTCCTGGTGAACGGGATGACCCCCGACGAGTTCGCGGTCCAGGCCCACGCCCTCTGGTCCGCCCTCACGCCGGAGCAGGTCACGGCCGCTTTCGAGGGCGCCCCCTGGTTGGCCGGCATTCGCGAGGTCTGGGCGGACATCCACGCCGAAGGCGGGCGTTGCGCCGTCATCTCGCTGTCGCCGGACTTCTTCGTCGAGCGGCTGCTCGACTGGGGGGCCGATGCGGCCCACGGCTCCCGCTGGCCGTCGGTGCCGTTCACCGAGCCCATCCACCGGCCGGGCATCCTCGACGCGGCCGCGAAGGTGAGCATCGCGCGCCGTCTCTGTGCGGAGTACGGACTGAGCCTGGCCGACTGTGTGGCGTACGGCGACTCGATGTCCGACGCGCAGCTCTTCGCCGCCGTGCCGGTCGCCGTGGCGGTCAACGCCGACCACCACCTGGCCGGTCTGTCGCGCCATGCCTACGCGGGGAGCGATCTGCGGGAGGCGTACGACCTGGTCCGAAAGGACGCAGCCTAGCCGCAGTCGCGGGGTGAATGCCCGAGAATTCCACTTTCTGTCCGAACCGGTGGTCGAAGCTGTCAAGCTGCGACGACAAGAGCCGCAGGCGTGAGGCGAGGCACACGATGGAAGAGGCCGTGCACGACGACGGCGAAGCACCGCCCCGGATAGCCCCAGGACCGAGACCCTCCCCCGACGCGATCCTCATCCGCCGCACCCTGGCCGAGATCGCGCCTGTCGCCGACAAGGTGACCTCCTACTTCTACGCGTTGCTCTTCGTCCGCCACCCCGAGCTGCGCGCGATGTTCCCCGCGGCCATGAACACCCAGCGCGACCGCCTGCTCAAGGCGCTGCTGACGGCGGCCGAGCACATGGACAACGCCCCCGTCCTCACCGAGTACCTCCAGAACCTGGGCCGTGGGCACCGCAAGTACGGGACACAGCCGACCCACTATCCGGCCGTCGGCGAGGCATTGATCGGCGCTCTGGTCCGGTACGCCACCCTCACCTGGGACGAGGAGACCGAGGCCGCCTGGGTGCGGACGTACACCACGATCTCCCAGATCATGATCGACGCGGCGGCCGAGAACGAGCTCCACGCGCCCGCCTGGTGGCACGCGGAGGTCGTCTCGCACGATCTGCGCACGCCGGACATCGCCGTGATCACGCTCCGCCCCGACCAGCCGTACTCCTTCCTGGCCGGGCAGTACACGACTCTGGAGACCCCCTGGTGGCCGCGCATTTGGCGGCACTACTCCTTCGCCTCGGCGCCCCGACCCGACGGGCTGCTCTCGCTCCACGTCAAGGCGGTGCCCGCGGGTTGGGTCTCGAACGCCCTGGTGCACCACGCGCGCCCCGGCGACGTCCTGCGCCTCGGCCCGCCCGCCGGGTCGATGACCGTCGACCACTCCACGGACAACGGCCTGCTCTGTCTGGGCGGCGGCACCGGAATAGCCCCCATCAAGGCGCTGGTCGAGGATGTCGCCGAGCACGGGGACCGGCGCCCCATGGAGGTGTTCTACGGGGCGCGCAGCGACCACGACCTGTACGACATCGACACGATGATGCGGCTCCAGAAGACGTTCCCCTGGCTGTCGGTGCGGCCGATCACCGAGGACCAGGGACAACTGCCGGACGCCGTCCGCCGGTACGGCCCGTGGAACGAGTACGAGGCCTATCTGTCGGGCCCGCCCGGAATGGTCCGGCGCGGGGTGGACACCCTGCGGGGGATCGGCATCCCGGCGGAGCGGATCCGCCACGACTTCCTGGCGGACCTCGCCTCCTAGCCGGCCGAGGCTCCGGGGCCCACGGACGGGCCCCCGAGGCTCCAGAGCCCGCGGACGGGCCGCCCGCCTACCCCAGGTCCGGCGCGTGCATCGCGCGGACGCCCTCGATGTTGCCGTCCAGGTAGTGACGCAGGGAGAGCGGCACGAGGTGGACGGCCGCGATGCCGATCCGGGTGAACGGCACCCGGACGATCTCGTACTCGCCCACCGGCTCGTCCATCTCGGGCCCATGCCGCAGCGAAGGGTCCATGGATTCGAGCCGGCAGACGAAGAAGTGCTGGACCTTCACTCCCGAGACACCGCCGTCGACGATGTGCTCGACGGTGTCGACGAAGCAGGGGACCACATCGGTGATCTTGGCGCCGAGTTCCTCGTGCACCTCGCGGTGCAGGGCCTCGACGACGGTGGTGTCGGAGGATTCGACCCCGCCACCCGGCGTCACCCAGTAGGGATCGACCCCCGGCTTCGTGCGCTTGATGAGGATGAGGTCGTTTCCATCGAGCAGGATGGCGCGTGCGGTGCGCTTGACCACAGGACGTTCGGTCATGGGAAGAAAATGGCCCGCCACAGGTGTCCTGAAACTCACCAGGCTCCGGAGGCCCGCAGGAGCCACTCGTGGGCCCTCGCGAGATGCGGCAGCGCGAGCGTTCCGGCGCGGACGACCAGGAAGTAGGTACGCAGCGGAGGCACCGGCGGATCGAGCAGCGCCACGAGGCGGCCCTGCTCCAACGCCTCCTCGCACAGATAGCGCGGCAGGACGGCCAGGCCCGCCCCGGCGGCGGCCGATTCCAGGACGGCCCGCAGATCGGGAGCCACGACGGTGGCGGCCGCGGCCGGCTTGGTCTCGAAGACGGCCGCCCAGTAGCGGGACACGAAGGGCAGCGACTCGTGCACCTCCACCACCGGCAGCTGTTCCAGGACCACCGCGCCCTTGCGCAGCAGCATGTCGGGTGCCAATCGAGCGGCCCAGCGCGGCGCGGCGACCAGCACGTGTTCCTCGTCGCAGAGCGGTGTGGAGCCGAAGAGCCCGCCGCGCGGGCGGGCGGTGGAGATGGCGAGATCGTGGTGGCCGGCGGCCAGCCCGTCGAGGATCTCCTCCGTCGTGGCGGGGAAGGCGGCCCGTACGGCGAGCCCCTGGGAGACCAGCGGGGTGAGGGCGGGCAGGGCGCGCGCCGAGGTGAACTCGGGAGGCCCGGCGAGATGGAGAGTGCGGACCCCGTTCTGCTCGTCCAGACCGGTCTCGGCGATCTCCACGAGCGCGTCCAGGTGCGGGGCGGCGCGGTGGGCGAGCTCGTCGCCGATCGTGGTGGGGGTGACCCCACGGGCCTGTCTGAGGAAGAGCGGCCGGCCCAGCTGCCGCTCCAGGGTGCGGATCTGGCTGGTCACCGCGGGCTGGGAGAGCCCGAGCAGCGCCGCCGCGCGGGTGAAGGAGCCGGCCCGGTGCACCGCGACGAAGGTGCGCAGCAGGGCGAGATCCATGTCCGCCCCCTCCCGGCCGGTGCGGCCGTTCGACTCAGGCGGTCGGCTGACGGCGCCTCAGGACCGTCCAACTATAAATAAGTCGATAGGTCTCTGTCGCTACCGTGATTGGACACTGACGCAGAGTCAACTAGCCTTGGTCAGGCGGTTCTCCGCGCAAATGAGTCGGGGCGTTCCGAGCCATGAGGGGGGAGGCTCGGAGCGCCCCGACTCCGCGTGCGTCAGCCGGCGGTGTCCGCCGCCTCGAGGGCGCGCAGCACGTCCGCGATCAGGTCCTCGGGGTCCTCCGCCCCGACGGAGAAGCGGATGAAGCCCTCCGGCACGGCGTCGCCGCCCCACCTCCCGCGCCGCTCGGCCGTCGAGCGCACCCCGCCGAAGCTGGTCGCGTCGTCCACGATCCGCAGCCCGTCGAGGAACCGCTCGGCCCGGTCCCGGTCGGGGAGCACGAAGGAGACCACGGGCCCGAAGCGCCGCATCTGCGCGGCCGCCACCGTGTGCGAGGGGTCGTCCGGCAGCCCGGGATACCGCAGCCCGGTGACCTCGTCCCGCTTGGCCAGTGCCTCGGCGAGCGCCAGCGCGGAGGCGCACTGGCGGTCGATGCGGAGCTGGAGCGTGGCGAGGGAGCGGTGGGCGAGCCAGGCCTCCATGGGGCCCGGGATCGCGCCGACGACCTTGCGCCAGCGCCGTACCTCCGCCGCGCGCCGCGGATCGCGGCAGCTGACGTGGCCGAGGAGGATGTCGCCGTGGCCGGTCATGCCCTTGGTGTCGCTCGCGACGGAGAAGTCCGCGCCGAGCTCCAGGGGCCGCTGGCCGAGCGGGGTGGCGAGGGTGTTGTCGACGGCGACCAGGGCCCCGCCCTCGTGTGCCGCGCGCACCAGGCGGCGGATGTCGCAGACGTCCAGCCCCGGGTTGGAGGGCGTCTCGATCCACAGCAGCCGCGCGCCCTCCAGGACGGACAACTGGGCGTCGCTGCCGGTCGGCGCGGTGCGGACCTCGATCCCGTACGCCCTGAGCTGCTCGTGGAGCAGCGGCAGCGCCTGGTAGCCGTCCGCCGGCATGACCACCACGTCGCCCGTCTTCAACTGGGAGAAGAGGACGGCCGAGATGGCGGCCATGCCCGAGGCGAAGACGAGCGTCTCGACGCCCGGCTCCCCCGGCGCCTCCAGCTCGCCGATGGCGCGTTCCAGATGGGTCCAGGTGGGGTTCTCGTCCCGCCCGTACGTATAGGGGCCGGTGGGGTCGCCCGGCAGATGGAAGTGGGCGGCGAAGACCGGTCCCGGCAGCGTCGGTTCGTACTTCACCGGCTCGGGAAGCCCCGCCCGTACCGCCCGTGTCCCGTCACCGACGGCGCCGATGTCGTCCATGCCGCCGAGGTCCTCGGCGCCGTCATACGCGTCCGTGCTCATACCGACCGCTCCTCCGCACTCTTCCGTACGGCGGCCAGCAGTCCTTCGCTCGCCGCCTCCACCATCTCCAGGCACTCCTCGAAGCCGTCCGTCCCGCCGTAGTACGGGTCCGGCACGTCGAGGTCGTCGGCCGCCGGGTCGTACGAGCGCAGCAGCCGCACCTTCGCCGCGTCCTCGGGCGTCGGGGCGAGCCGCCGCAGTTCGCGGACGTGCCCCTCGTCGAGGGCGATGACCAGGTCGAGCGCGGGGAACCACGAGGCGCGGAACTGGCGGGCGGTGTGCCCCGAGGCGTAGCCGTGGTCCTCCAGGACGGCGACGGTACGCGGGTCGGCGGCGTGGCCCTCGTGCCAGCCGCCGGTGCCCGCGCTGTCCACCTCGACGGTGTCCGCCAGGCCGGCCTCCTCCACGCGGGCGCGGAAGACGGACTCGGCCATCGGCGAGCGGCAGATGTTGCCCGTGCAGACGAAACAGACGCGGTAGGTCATCGTGCGCACTCAGTCCCCGTCGGGGAGCACGACGTTGAGCGCCCAGGAGACGACGGAGATGATCAGGCCGCCGAGGACCGCCGCCCAGAAGCCGTCGACGTGGAAGTCCAGACCGAGTGTGTCGGCCAGCCAAGAGGTCAGCAGCAGCATCAGCGCGTTGATGACCAGCGTGATCAGGCCGAGCGTGAGGATGAAAAGGGGAAGCGAGATCAGCTTGACGATCGGCTTCACCAAGAAGTTCACCAGCCCGAAAACCAGGGCCACGAGGATCAGAGTCCAGGCCTTGTCGGGGGTGCTGTCACCGGTCAGGTCGATGTCCGGGACCAGCCAGACGGCCACTCCCAGGGCGCCCGCGTTCGCGAGCGTCTTGACTACAAAATTCTTCATGTGTCTGATCGTGGCAGACATGATCGGGCCAATGGCAGGGGCAAAAGCACGATGAAATCATTCCGGCTGGACGAACTCGAGGCGGAGCGCGCCGCCAACGACGGTGCGTACCTCCAGTTCCTGCGCGAGCGGAACATGTCCGTCGGTCTGTACGCGCTCGACGCCGGCGCGCTCGACCCCCAACAGCCTCACGGCCAGGACGAGGTGTACTTCGTCGTGAGCGGGCGGGCCGCGATCACCGTGGGCATGGAGACGACGCAGGTGGCGCGGGGCAGTGTCGTCTACGTGCCGGCCGGTGTGGCCCACAAGTTCCACCACATCACCGAGGACCTGCGGGTCATGGTGGTCTTCTCGCCGCCGGAGGGCTGAATTCCCCTAGGGGGTCGATCAGGGGAGAGCAAGGGCTCCGAGGCCCCCGCGGCGCAGGTGCCGCACCTAGCATCGAAGGTGTCCGGCGCAGAGTGCGCGGGACGGACTCTTCGGGAGATGAGGTAGGCGCGATGGCGGTACAAGAGATTCTCGCGGGGATGCCCTGGTGGGTGAAGTGGGTCGCCATACCCGTCATCGCCCTGTTCGTCTTCGGTGGCCTGATCATGAGCATCGCGTCCATCGTGATCGGTCTGCTCTTCAAGGTTCTGGTCTTCGTCGCCCTGGTCGGTGGACTGATCTACGTCGTACGGAAGTTCATGTCCTCCTCGACCTCGCGCGAGGATTGGTAGCACGATCTACCCGCCGGTACGGGGCGTCGGCCGGGCGTTAGCCCGGCCGAGGGACGCCGCCCTGGAAACCGGGGCCAGGCCTGGGAGCTGCCATTAGAGTGGAAAATCTCTGCCGCCCCGGGGAAAACAGGCCAACCTTCCGCGCTGATCCGCGGGTGTCCACGTGTCTCGGGCGGGTCCGCCACCGGACCCCACCGGTTCCCAGGCCGCGGCGGGCGCGGGGGCGGCCCCCGCGGGCGGGTGTACGGCACCCGTCGTCACGCCTGGGGGTGACCTTTGGCCACGGCTACGCAGTCCGCCGTTCCTACGCTGATCGGCTCGGTACAGCGGGCGCTGAGACTCTTGGAGGCCGTGGGCTCCCACGAGGACGGGGCCCCTGCCAAGCAACTGGCGCGTGAGGCAGGACTTCCGCTGCCCACCGCGTACCACCTACTCCGCACCCTGACGCACGAAGGCTATCTACGCCGCGAGAAGGGTGTGTTCGTCTTCGGCGACGCAGCAGGTCGTCTCGCCGGTGGCGGAGTTCTGCAGAATCGTCGCACCAAGATCGAAGACTCTCTCGCGCACTGGCGCGACGAGATCGGGGTCCCCGTCTACTTCGCGATCTACCGCGAGGGCGAGATCGAACTCGTCGCCGTCGCCGACACCCCCGCCGCCCCCGCCGTGGACGAGTGGGCCGACTTCCGTGAGACGGGGCACGCGCACGCGATCGGGCAGTGCCTGCTCAGCCAACTGGATTTGAAGAGTCGTCAAGACCACCTCGACCGCCATCCGGTGGAAGCCATCACTCCGTACACGGTGCGTAACCAGAGTGCGCTTTTGGATCGTTTGGGCGGTATGGGGCGAATGGAGCCCCTGGTGGAGCGTCAGGAATATGCGCTCGGCACAGTTTGTGCCGCGATCCCCATCACGGCGGGGTCCACGGCAGCCGCCATGGCCATTTCCCTCCCCCTTCACCAGGAAGAACGGTTGCTGCCCGCAGTCGATCGGCTACGCAATGAGATCGGAAGGCTCCTCAGTTCCTTCGCGTTCTCTATCAGTATCTGAAAAATCACTCCTTGTGATCTGCTAGCCCTTCCAGCACGATTGCGTCAAGAGGGCCATGGGGGATCATTCCTGGCCGTTTTGATAACAGCTTTCAGCAGCCGTGTTTACACAACTGCTCCATCGACTGCGGGGTACATGATGCGAGAGTCGGTTCAGGCCGAGGTCCTGATGAGCTTCCTCGTCTCCGAGGAGCTCTCCTTCAGGATCCCGGTGGAACTGCGGTACGAGACCCGGGATCCCTACGCGGTGCGGATGACGTTCCACCTTCCCGGAGACGCGCCCGTGACCTGGGCGTTCGGCCGAGAGCTGCTGCTCGACGGCATCAACCGACCGAGCGGCGACGGCGATGTGCACATCGCGCCGACCGACCCCGAGGGCCTGTCGGACGTCGCCATCCGGCTCCAGGTCGGCAGCGACCGGGCCCTGTTCCGGGCCAGCGCGCCGCCGCTCGTCGCCTTCCTCGACCGGACGGACAAGCTGGTTCCACTCGGTCAGGAACGGACACTGGGCGACTTCGAGGACAACCTGGAGGCGGCGCTCGGCCGGATCCTCGCGGAGGAGAACGCCGGCTGACCGGTCACAACGCCGGCTGACCGGTCACTTCGCGCGGCGGCGCCGCCCGCGTCCGGAGGGCCTGGATGAACGCTTCTCCAGCGAGCCCGGCGAGCCGGCTCCGCCCGCCCCGCCGGCCGCTGCCGCTCCCCCCGGCCGGTCCGCCGAGACCACGAGCGCGGCGAGAACGGTCGTGACCGGAACGGAGGCGACAAGACCGATCGAACCGACCAGCGTGCGGACGATCTCCTCCGCGACGAGTTCGCTGTTGGCCACCGTCCCCACGCTGCTCTGCGCGATGGAGAAGAGCAGCAGCAGGGGCAGGGCCGCGCCGGCGTACGCGAGGACCAGCGTGTTCACCACGGACGCGATGTGGTCGCGGCCGATCCTGATGCCCGCCCGGTAGAGACCGCGCGGGCCGAGACGGGGATCGGCCTGGTGCAGCTCCCACACCGCCGAGGTCTGGGTCACCGTCACATCGTCGAGGACACCGAGCGAGCCGATGATGATGCCCGCGAGCAGCAGACCGGACATGTCGATGTCCGGGTAGAGCCCGTGGATCAGACCGGTGTTGTCGTCCGTATTGCCGCTCAGCGAGGCCCAGCTGATGAAGAACGAGCCGAGCAGTCCGATCAGCAGCAGCGAGATCAGGGTGCCGAGCACCGCGACCGAGGTGCGGGCGGACAGGCCGTGGCACATGTAGAGCGCGATCAGCATGATCGCGCTCGACCCGACCACCGCCACCACCAGCGGATTCGAACCCTGAAGGATCGCCGGGAGGATGAAGAAGGTCAGGATCATGAAGCTCACGGCGAGCGCGATCAGCGCCATCACGCCGCGCATCCGGCCGACCAGCACGACCGCCACGGCGAAGATCAGGCCGAGCACCGCCAGCGGCACCTTGCGATTCACGTCCGTCACCGAGTACTGCAGGTCGCGCGGCGCGTCCGGCGCGTACGCCACCACCACGCCCTGGCCCTCGTCGAGTTGACGCGGCGCGTCCGGCTGCACGATCTCGACGAACGTACGGCCCTCGTCCGGACCGCTCGTGACCTCGATCGTCGCCTTCTCGCACTCCCCCTGCTGGGCGTTGACCGCCTCGCGCCCCTCGGGCGTCGAGGTGTCGCCGGTCGGCGGGACCTGAGCGGCGTTCACGTCCTTGCAGTCGACCTGCTCCACCGAGACGACCTTGCCCTGGTACGTCTGCCGGTCGAAGCCGACGCCGGTGCGCTCGTGCTCCGGGGCGCCGCCGGGCCACAGCACCACGAGCCCGACCACCACCGCCGCGGCGAACGGGATCAGGACAGCGGCGATGACCCTGCGCAGGTGCCGGGAGACGGGCGCGGCCGGCCCATGGCTGTGCGAATGGCCGTGCCCGTGGCCCGCGTCGCCATGGGCGCCAGGGCCGTCATGACCGTCGGGTTCTGGGGTCTGCTGCGAGGAAGTCACCGACCGATCATCGCAAGAACGACGGGGGCCCACTGTTCAGCACGGCCGGATTGACGCTAGCGTGGTGACACCTTTGCACACGCGGGAGCTCGGAGCACCGGGCTGAGAGGGCGCTGATCACCGTACGCGCGTACTGAATGTACGTACGGGAGGAGGCTGCGCCGACCGCCGAACCTGTTACCGGGTAATGCCGGCGTAGGGAGATCGGTCTCATGACCATTCAGGATGCACGCACGCCTGCCACCAGCGAGAACGCCGGCCAGGACGAGCGCAAGCCGGGTTGGCACAAGGGGTACGTCGAGGGCTCGCGCCCCGACCTCCGCGTGCCCGTCCGGCAGGTGCACCTCACCAACGGCAAGGACGTGACGCTGTACGACACGTCCGGTCCGTACACCGACCCCACCATCGACACCGACGTACGGCGGGGCCTGCCGCCGCTGCGCGAGAACTGGATCATCGGGCGGGGCGACACCGAGGAGTACGCGGGCCGCCCGGTCCGTCCCGAGGACGACGGCATCAAGCACACCTCGCCGCGCGGCGGTGGGCTGAAGAACCTCGACGCCGTCTTCCCCGGCCGCCCGCGCCTGCCCCGCCGGGGCCGCGGCGGCGAGGCCGTGACCCAGCTCGCGTACGCCCGCCGGGGCGAGATCACCCCGGAGATGGAGTACGTCGCGATCCGCGAGAACGTTTCTCCCGAGGTCGTACGGGAGGAGATCGCGGCGGGGCGTGCCGTACTCCCGGCCAACGTCAACCACCCCGAGATCGAGCCGATGATCATCGGCAAGCGGTTCCTGGTGAAGGTCAACGCCAACATCGGCAACTCCGCCGTCACCTCCTCCATCGAGGAGGAGGTGGAGAAGATGACCTGGGCGACCAAGTGGGGCGCCGACACGGTCATGGACCTGTCCACCGGCCGCAACATCCACACCACGCGCGAGTGGGTGCTGCGCAACTCTCCCGTGCCGATCGGCACCGTGCCGCTCTACCAGGCCCTGGAGAAGGTCGACGGGAAGGCCGAGGAGCTGACCTGGGAGATCTACAAGGACACCGTCATCGAGCAGGCCGAGCAGGGCGTCGACTACATGACGGTTCACGCCGGCGTGCTGCTGCCGTACGTCCCGCTGACCGCCCGTCGCAAGACCGGCATCGTCTCGCGCGGCGGCTCGATCATGGCCGCCTGGTGCCTCGCGCACCACAAGGAGAACTTCCTCTACACGAACTTCGAGGAACTCTGCGAGATCCTCGCGACGTACGACGTCACGTACTCGCTCGGCGACGGCCTGCGGCCCGGCTCGATCGCGGACGCCAACGACGAGGCGCAGTTCGCCGAACTGCGCACGCTCGGCGAGCTGAACACGATCGCCAAGCGGCACAACGTGCAGACGATGATCGAGGGCCCCGGGCACGTCCCGATGCACAAGATCAAGGAGAACATCGACCTCCAGCAGGAGATCTGCGAGGAGGCGCCGTTCTACACCCTCGGCCCGCTGACCACGGATGTCGCGCCCGCGTACGACCACATCACCTCGGGCATCGGCGCCGCGATGATCGCCTGGTGGGGCACGGCGATGCTCTGCTACGTCACGCCCAAGGAGCACCTGGGCCTGCCCAACCGCGACGACGTGAAGACCGGCGTCATCACGTACAAGATCGCGGCGCACGCGGCGGATCTGGCCAAGGGGCACCCGGGGGCGCAGGAGTGGGACGACGCGCTGTCGGACGCGCGGTTCGAGTTCCGCTGGGAGGACCAGTTCAACCTGGCGCTCGACCCGGACACGGCCCGTGAGTTCCACGACGAGACGCTTCCGGCGGAGCCCGCGAAGACCGCGCACTTCTGCTCGATGTGCGGTCCGAAGTTCTGCTCGATGAAGATCTCGCAGGACATCCGCCGGGAGCACGGCGGCGACCTCAAGGCGGACGAGATCTCGGCCGGCATGGCGGAGAAGTCCAAGGAGTTCGCGGCGGCCGGCAACCGCGTCTACCTGCCGCTGGCGGAGCAGTAACCGGAAGGGCCCGCGATCCACGGGGGGATCGCGGGCCCTTGGGCGCCGCCGCCGGTTTCCGGGGCCCCGTCCGCGCGAACCAGGTGGCCGTGCCGCTCCTGGGGCTCCGGCTCAGTCCGGTCGGTGTTCCGAAGGGCCGATCTCCGGGCCGGTGTGGCCGGGGCCGGTGAAGTCCGGGCTCGTGAACTCGGGCCCGGTGTAGTCGGGGCTCGTGAAGGTGGGGCGCGTTCCGGACGAGCCTTCGTTCGGGCTGGAGAAGTCCGGTCCGCTGTAGCCGAATTTGGCTATGCGGTCGGTGCGCGGCGGTGGCACGGACGGTGGGTCCAGCGGTCCGGGGGCGGCCAGGGCCTCGCGGAGGAACGGCAGGATGCCCCGTTCCAGCAGGGCGCGGCGCCAGGCCTCCCGGGCCCGGGACAGCTCGTCGTCCGCTTCCGTACGGGGTGGGTCGCTCGCGGCCACTTCCGTGGAGCGGTTGCGCAGCGCCGTGACCAGCAGCCCGACGGCGGCGCAGAAGAGGCCGGCGGCGGCGACGGCCCCGAAGAACCAGCCTGCGGTCAGCAGGGTGTCGGCGACGGTGAGCGTGGGTGCGAGCACCTTCAGCACGGCGCCGACCAGCAGGAATATCAGCGCGGCCGGTCCGGCGAGGACCGGCGCGAGGACGGTGACGATCGCGACGATGCCCGCTCCCGGGCCGCCGCTCGCCCCGTCGCCGTCCGCCGTCAGGACGGCGTCCATCACGCTCGTACCGCTCGGTGAGCGGACCTCTTCGCGGACTTTCACGAAGTGGTCGTACTCGATCGCCGCCGCGGCGGTGATCAGGGCCGTCGCGCTCAGCGCCATCGTGCGCAGTTGGCCGGCCGTGAGCCGTTTCCCGATCTCGGCGAGATCTGGATGGTCGTACGCGTTGCGCAGTGCGTCGTCGAGGAGGCGCTCGTACTCGGCACGATCCTCGGTCAGCAGGTGCGGAGCCACGTTCATGTGCATCCCCCGATGCTCCGTAGGGCCGCGTTGACCGTGGGATTTACGGCCGGTTGGGCGGAAACGGAGGAGAGCCTGCTACGGATGATCCGATGGTATTGCGGTTATGGCACAGGGTGACAGGGGGTTTCCTGAAATCGACTTCCCCGGATGCGCAGCGTTATGCGTCAGCCATGCAGGGGGAGTTGGACGACCAGCAGCTTTCCGGCCATGGTCACTCCGCCGTCCATGGCGATCGCCAGTCCGTCCGCGTACACGTGCGGACCGTCGACGCCCGGGCCCGAGCCGCCCTCGCCGTCCTCGGTGCCGACCTGGCCCAGGAGGTACGGGATGGGGCTGTGGCCGTGCACGACGCGGCTGCCACCGTAGGTGGAGAGGAGCTCCTGGACGGCCTGGGGGCCGGCGTCGTCGCGGAAGGCGAAGCGCTTGGTGAACTTGCGGAACACGTCCCAGACCTCGTCCGCGTCGTTCCGGTTGAGGATCTCGTGGACGGTCTCGTTGACGTCCTCGATGGTGCTGCCGTACTCGAGGTAGGCGGTGGTGTCGGAGTGCATGAGCAGATGCCCGTCCTCCTCCACCACGGCGTCGAGCCGGGCCATCCACTGCATGTGGACGTCCTGGAGCCGGTCCATGTCGTGCTTCTGGCCGCCGTTGAGCAGCCAGGCGGCCTGGAAGGTGGCGGTGCCGGCCCCGGAGTTGACGGGGGTGTCCCCGAAGCGCTTGGCGCCGATCAGGAGCAGCTCGTGGTTGCCCATCAGGGCCTTGCAGTAGCCACCGGCGGCGGCGGCCTCCGCGGACAGGCGCATGACGAGGTCGATGACCCCGATGCCGTCGGGACCGCGGTCCGTGAAGTCGCCGAGGAACCAGAGGCGGGCGTTGCCCGCGGACCAGGCGCCGGCCTCGTCGATGAGTCCCTGCTCGCGCAGGGCGGCGACGAGTTCGTCGAGGTAGCCGTGGACGTCGCCGACCACGTAGAGCGGTCCGGGGCCCTCGCCGGCGGCAGGGGCGGGCGCGGGGGACGGGACCGGGTCCACGCGGACCTGGACGGTGTCTCCCCGGTTGATCACCGGGAGGTCGCGCTCGGTGGGGGTGTAGCCCTCGGGCAGCTCGTCGTCCGGAAAGGCGTTCCCGGGGTGACCGGGAAGGGCCGCGGAGAGCGAGACCGGGGGCGTGAGGGAGGACAGGGCGGAGGCGCCGAGGCCGAGGTGGAGGGTGGGGTCCGCGACGGGCCGGACGATCTCGTCGGGGACGACGGGATGCCCCGCGGGGGGCTCCAGGGGTTGGCCCTGCACGGGCACGCGGGCGTACGGCGGTACGCGGAAGTCACGCAATGTCGCCGTGCGCACCACGGGTTCCTGCCCGGCCCCCTGAGTCATCGACCCCTCCACCACCGTCGCGATGCCCTGCACATCGCGGACCGGCCTGGTCGGGGTGGTCCGCGGTGTCGTGCGCCCATCATAGGAATGAGGGTCCGCCTGTGTGACGCACCAGGGGTGGTGAATCCGGGTCCACTCCGGGTTCACCGGTTGTTTCGCCCGAATTGAGAAGGTCCGGTCCAGGGTCGGAGCAGGGCCGGGCCGGAGTTTGTGTCCGGCACGGCCCCAAAGCCGACCCTTTCAGTCCTTCGCGGGAGACCGGGGCGGGCTGACCGTCGTTCGCGGCGAACGCCTCTGGGAGGACGTCCGGACGATGAGTTCGGTCGGTATCACCTGCTCGACCGGTCCGTCGGTGTCGATCCCCTCGATGGCGTCGATGAGGAGCTGGACGACGGCCGTGCCGATCCGGCGCGGTTTGAGCGAGAGGGTCGTGATGGGCGGTTCGGTGTTGGCGTAGACGGTCGACTCGCTGCAGCAGACCAGCAGCAGATCGTCCGGTACGCGCAGTCCGTAGCGGCGGGCGGCCGCCAGCAGATCGGTTCCGTTCGGGTCGAAGAGGCCGTAGACGGCGTCGGGACGGTCGGGGCGGGCGAGCAGCCGGTCGGCCGCGACGGCGCCCGCGCACGGATCGTGCGCCGGATAGGCCTCGTAGACGGGGTCCTGGCCGACCCGCTCGCACCAGTTGAGGTACGCGGTGGTGGACAGGCGGGTGTACGTGTCGGTGGTCGTGCCGGTGAGAAGGCCGATTCGGCGGGCGCCGGCGTCGGCGAGGTGGTCGAGGAGGTCGAGGACGGCGGCTTCGTGGTCGTTGTCGACCCAGGCGGTCACCGGGAGGGTGCCGGCGGGGCGTCCGTCGGAGACGACGGGCAGGCCCTGGCGGACGAGCTCGGTGACGACCGGGTCGTGGTCGGAGGGGTCGATGACGACGGTGCCGTCGAGGGCGACGTTCGACCAGACGTCATGGCGGGAGGTCGCGGGCAGGATGACCAGGGCGTAGCCCCGGGCGAGCGCGGCCGATGTGGCGGCTCTGGCCATCTCCGCGAAGTACGCGAATTCGGTGAAGGTGAAAGGTTCATCCCCGTATGTGGTCACGGTCAGGCCGATGAGGCCCGACTTGCCGGTGCGGAGCGTGCGGGCCGCCGCGGATGGGCGGTAGCCCAGCCGGTCTGCGACCTCGCGGACGTGGCGGCGGGTGGCGTCCGGGAGCCGGCCCTTGCCGTTGAGCGCGTCGGAGACAGTCGTGATGGAGACCCCGGCGGCGGCGGCCACATCCCGGATGCCCGCTCGCCCCTGCCGGCTTCCCCGGGTCTGTGCCCGGCTCACCTGGTGCTTCCCTGCTGCTGTCATGGCGAGCCGATAGTAGGGCGAGGGCGGGTGGTTGGGACGCCCGCATATTCACTCGTTGACAGGCACGTTTCTGCATGATCGAGAACCCTCAATTGCCTTCGAAGGCAAGGGAGTTAAGGGGTCTAGCGTGTGATCTATGGTTGTCGACCCGCATGGGCCTGCCAGGGAGCCCATGTCTCGAAGAGGTCTCAACTCACCTCTACGGGCGACGCGCGCCACGGCGCCCGCCACCAGCGCGCGCCACCCGATCGCGCGCTCCCCCAGTTGTCCACAGCATCCGCCATCCGTTGTCCACAGCCCATTCGCAGCGGAGGCGAATCCTCATAAGGTGAGGAGCATTGGTGGTACGGACGGTCGAGGAGGACCACAGTGAGCGCAGTGAGCGACACCGCAGGAGTGGGCGGTACGGACGGGGCGGGCGAGGGCGGCCCGAAGCTGCGCTCCGTGCTGGACGGCATCCCCACCTACAAGCCGGGCAAGCCGGCCGCCGCGGGCGGTCCGGTCGCCTTCAAGCTGTCCTCCAACGAGAACCCGTACCCGCCGCTGCCCGGTGTGATGGAGAGCGCGGTGGCCGCCGCCGGTGCCTTCAACCGGTACCCGGACATGGCCTGCACCGGCCTGATGAACGAGCTCGCCGACCGCTTCGGGGTGCCGCTCGCGCACCTGGCGACCGGCACGGGCTCGGTGGGCGTGGCTCAGTCGCTGATCCAGGCCACCTCGGGCCCGGGCGACGAGGTCATCTACGCCTGGCGGTCCTTCGAGGCGTACCCGATCATCACGCAGATCAGCGGGGCGACCTCGGTGCAGGTGCCGCTGACCGACGGCGAGGTGCACGACCTCGACGCGATGGCCGAGGCGATCACCGACCGCACCCGGCTGATCTTCGTGTGCAACCCGAACAACCCCACGGGCACCGCGGTCCGCAGGGCCGAGCTGGAGCGGTTCCTGGACCGGGTGCCCTCCGACGTCCTGGTGGTCATCGACGAGGCGTACCGCGAGTTCGTCCGGGACACGGAGATCCCGGACGGCATCGAGCTGTACCGCGACCGTCCGAACGTCGCGGTGCTGCGCACCTTCTCCAAGGCGTACGGCCTGGCGGGGCTGCGGGTCGGCTTCGCGATCGCCCATGAGCCGGTGGCGGCGGCGCTGCGCAAGACGGCGGTGCCGTTCGGCGTGAGTCAGCTGGCGCAGGACGCGGCGGTGGCCTCGCTGCGGGCCGAGGACGAACTGCTTGGACGGGTCGGCTCGTTGGTGGCCGAGCGCGAGCGGGTCCACGCGGGGCTCGTGGCCCAGGGCTGGACCGTGCCGGACACCCAGGCGAACTTCGTCTGGCTGCGGCTCGGTGAGCGGACGCTGGACTTCGCGGCGGAGTGCGAACGGCACGGCGTGGTGGTGCGGCCGTTCGCGGGGGAGGGCGTGCGCGTCACGATCGGTGAGAGTGAGGCGAACGACCTGTTCCTGAAGACGGCGGAGGGCTTCCGCAGGGACGTCTGACAGGGGTCGGCGCGGGAGCGCGCCGGCTCGGGAGCGTGCCGGCTGGGGTCGGCCGGTCGGCCGGTCGGTGCGGTCAGGCCTCGGCGCGCTCCACGCGGATCGGGTCGCCGTCCCTGACGGTGGCCAGGACGCGGGGGTCGCCGTCGAGCGCGCCCAGCAGGTTGCACGGGCTGGCGAGCCGGCATTCGTCGCCCCGGGATATCGGGGTGGGGCCGTAGGGGAGCGCGAGGGCGTCGCCCTCCGTCCAGAACGCGACCGTGCCCGGCTCCACCACCTGCCGCGCGCCGGCCTCGACGGCGGTGGAGACCGGAGTGTCGAAGTAGACCTCCTCGCCCCAGGTGCGGGCGGTGGAGACGATCGGGAGAGCCCCCGCGAGCGCCGTGCTCGTGGGGGTTTCTTCGAGGGTCGCCGTGGTGTGTCCGGCGGGCCATGAGATGCGGATCCGAAGGGTCATGCCCCAGATTCAACAATATGTTGAAGGCCTGGGGAAGGGGTGACCTTCGAGTAGGGGTACCCCGGTCTTACGTACGGATTTCGTATGAGCCATAATGCTTGTGAATGTGAACGCGTTCACAAGCGTGTCTCTATTCCTCCCGTAATAGGTGGGATTAAAGGGGCAAACTGCCGTTGTGACCACGGCGATGTAAGGAGATTGACGACGTGGACCTAGCTCTGGCGCCAGAGACTCTGGCGCGATGGCAGTTCGGCATCACCACCGTCTACCACTTTCTCTTCGTCCCTCTGACGATCTCTCTCGCCGCGCTCACCGCCGGTCTCCAGACGGCCTGGGTGCGGACGGAGAAGGAGAAGTACCTCAGGGCGACGAAGTTCTGGGGCAAGCTCTTCCTGATCAACATCGCGATGGGTGTCGTCACCGGCATCGTCCAGGAGTTCCAGTTCGGCATGAACTGGTCCGACTACTCGCGCTTCGTCGGAGACATCTTCGGCGCGCCGCTCGCCTTCGAGGCGCTGATCGCGTTCTTCTTCGAGTCCACGTTCATCGGCCTGTGGATCTTCGGCTGGGACAAGCTGCCGAAGAGGATCCACCTGGCCTGCATGTGGATGGTCTCGATCGGCACCATCCTCTCCGCGTACTTCATCCTCGCGGCCAACTCCTGGATGCAGCACCCGGTCGGCTACCGGATCAACGAGGAGCGCGGGCGGGCCGAGCTCACCGACTTCTGGCTGGTCCTGACGCAGAACACCGCGCTCACCCAGTTCTTCCACACCATGACGGCCGCGTTCCTGGTCGGTGGCGCGTTCATGGTGGGCATCTCCGCCTTCCACCTGGCCCGCAAGAAGCACGTCCCGGTCATGCGGACCTCGCTGCGGCTCGGCCTGATCACCCTGATCATCGCCGGACTCGGCACGGCCATCAGCGGCGACCTGCTCGGCAAGGTCATGTTCAAGCAGCAGCCGATGAAGATGGCCGCCGCCGAGGCGCTGTGGGACGGCGAGGCACCCGCTCCCTTCTCGATCTTCGCCTACGGCGATGTCGACAAGGGTCACAACAAGGTGGCCATAGAGATCCCCGGGCTGCTGTCGTTCCTGGCGAACGACGACTTCAGCTCGTACGTCCCGGGCATCAACGACATCAACAAGGCCGAGCAGGAGAAGTTCGGCCCCGGCGACTACCGGCCCAACATCCCCGTCGCGTACTGGGGCTTCCGCTGGATGATCGGCTTCGGCATGGCCTCGCTGGCCATCGGCATGGTCGGCCTCTGGCTGACCAGGAAGAAGTTCATGCTGGCGCCGGGGATGCGGACCGGCGAGGACGAGGTGCCGAACCTCGTCCTGTTCAAGCGGAAGGCGCTCAGCCCACGGTTCACCAAGTGGTACTGGATCGTCGCCCTGTGGACCATGGCCTTCCCGCTCATCGCCAACTCGTGGGGATGGATCTTCACCGAGATGGGCCGGCAGCCCTGGGTCGTCTACGGCGTGCTGCGGACCAGGGACGCCGTCTCCCCCGGTGTCTCGCAGGGCGAGGTCCTGACCTCCATGATCATCTTCACCCTGCTCTACGCGGTCCTCGCCGTGATCGAGGTCAAGCTGCTGGTGAAGTACGTCAAGGCCGGACCGCCCGAGCTCACCGAGGCCGACCTCAACCCGCCCACCAAGATCGGCGGGGACGACCGTGACCCCGACCGGCCCATGGCCTTCTCGTACTGAGGCTCAGGAGATCGAGGCATGGAACTCCACAACGTCTGGTTCGTACTCATCGCCGTCCTCTGGATCGGCTACTTCTTCCTGGAGGGATTCGACTTCGGGGTCGGCGTCCTCACCAAGCTGCTCGCCCGCGACCGCACGGAGAAGCGGGTCCTGATCAACACCATCGGGCCCGTCTGGGACGGCAACGAGGTGTGGCTGCTGACCGCGGGCGGCGCGACCTTCGCCGCCTTCCCCGACTGGTACGCGACGCTCTTCTCCGGCTTCTACCTGCCGCTGCTGATCATCCTGGTCTGTCTGATCGTCCGCGGTGTCGCCTTCGAGTACCGGGCGAAGCGGCCCGAGGAGAACTGGCAGCGCAACTGGGAGGAGGCCATCTTCTGGACCTCCCTGATCCCCGCCGTGCTGTGGGGCGTCGCCTTCGGCAACATCGTGCGCGGGGTGAAGATCGACGCGGAGAAGGAGTACGTCGGCACCTTCTTCGACCTGCTCAACCCGTACGCGATCCTCGGCGGCCTGGTCACGCTCGCCCTCTTCACCTTCCACGGCACGGTCTTCGCCGCGCTCAAGACGGTGGGGGACATCCGGGCCCGGGCCCGTTCGCTCGCGCTGAAGCTGGGACTGGTCACGGCCGTCCTCGCGCTGGGCTTCCTGATCTGGACCCAGGCGGACAAGGGCGACGGCTGGAGCCTGGGTGCCATGCTCGTCGCGGTGGTGGCGCTGGTCGGTGCCATCGGGGCGATCAAGGTGGGGCGCGAGGGCTGGTCGTTCGCGCTCTCGGGCATCACGATCGCCGCGGCGGTGGCGATGCTCTTCTTCACGCTCTTCCCGAACGTCATGCCGTCTTCGCTCAACCCCGAGTGGAGTCTTACCGTGACGAACGCGTCGTCGAGCCCGTACACCCTGAAGATCATGACCTGGTGTGCCGCGATCGCCACCCCGCTGGTGCTGCTCTACCAGGGCTGGACGTACTGGGTGTTCCGCAAGCGGATCGGGACGCAGCACATCGCGCCCGACGCCGCTCACTAGTGGGGGATGTTTCACGTGAAACCGATCGATCCGCGTCTGCTCCGGTACGCCAGGGCCACCCGCTTCTTCCTCGGAGCGGTCGTGGCGCTCGGCCTGGCTGGGGCGGCGCTGGTCGTCGCCCAGGCGATGCTCATCGCCGAGGTGGTGGTGGGCGCCTTCCAGAAGGGCCTGTCGGTTTCCGACCTGACCACGCCCCTGCTGCTGCTCGCCGGAGTGGCTGCGGGGCGTGGCCTGGTCTCCTGGCTGACCGAGCTCGCCGCCCATCGGGCCAGCGCGGCGGTCAAGTCCGAACTGCGGGGCCGGCTGCTGGCGCGGGCGGCCGCGCTGGGGCCGGGATGGCTCAGTGGCCAGAAGGCTGGCTCGCTCGCCGCCCTCGCGACGCGCGGAGTCGACGCACTCGACGACTACTTCTCGCGCTATCTCCCGCAGCTGGGCCTCGCGGTGGTCGTGCCGGTGGCGGTCCTGGCGCGGATCGTCACGGAGGACTGGATCTCGGCGGCGATCATCGTCGTCACCCTGCCGCTCATCCCGCTCTTCATGGTCCTCATCGGCTGGTACACCCAGGCCCGGATGGACCGGCAGTGGAAGCTGCTGTCACGCCTTTCGGGCCACTTCCTCGACGTGGTGGCGGGGCTTCCGACGCTCAAGGTCTTCGGCCGCGCCAAGGCGCAGGCCGAGTCGATCCGCGCCATTACGTCGGAGTACCGGCGGGCGACGATGAAGACGCTGCGCATCGCCTTCCTCTCCTCCTTCGCCCTGGAACTCCTCGCGACGCTCTCGGTGGCGCTGGTCGCGGTCACGATCGGCATGCGGCTGGTCCACGGTGAGCTCGACCTGTACACGGGTCTGGTCATCCTGGTCCTGGCGCCCGAGGCCTATCTGCCCATCCGGCAGGTGGGGGCGCAGTACCACGCGGCGGCGGAGGGGCTGGCCGCCGCCGAGGAGATCTTCGAGGTACTGGAGAACCCGGCGCTCGAGCACGGCGCGAGCGCGGTGCCGGCCTCGACCCGCATCGAGCTGGAGAACGTGACCGTTCGTCACGCGGGACGCTCCGAGGCCTCGTTGGACCGGGCCTCGCTGGTGGTGGAGCCCGGTGAGACGGTCGCCCTGGTGGGGCCGAGCGGCGTCGGCAAGTCGACGCTCCTCGATGTGGTGCTGGGGTTCGCCGCGTCGGAGGCGGGCGGTTCGGTCCGCGTCGGGGGCGCGGAGCTCGGCTCGCTGGACGTGGAGGAGTGGCGGTCGCGGATCGCCTGGGTGCCGCAACGGCCGTATCTCTTCGCGGGCACCATCGCCGAGAACATCCGGCTGGCCCGCCCGGACGCCTCCGACGAGGCGGTACGGGAGGCCCTGCGGGACGCCGGTGGGGGCGGGTTCGTCGGGTCTCTGCCGGAGGGCGTGGACACGCTGCTCGGCGAGGACGGCGCGGGTCTCTCGGCCGGTCAGCGTCAGCGCCTCGCTCTGGCCCGCGCGTTCCTGGCCGACCGGCCGTTGCTGCTCCTGGACGAGCCCACGGCGGCGCTGGACGGTGAGACCGAGGCGGCTGTGGTCGACGCGGTCCGTCGACTCACGGTCGGCCGCACGGTCCTGCTGGTCGTCCACCGCCCGGCCCTGCTCGCGGTCGCGGACCGGGTGGTCGAACTGGGGCGTGCGGGTGGTCCGGAGGAGCTGCGGGAGCCCGAGCGGGGCGATGAGGACGCGCCTGCCGCTGCTACCGGTTCAGCCGGTCCCGCCGGTTCTGTCGATGCCGAGGTGTCCGCCTCAGGTGGCCCCGGCGACGGGGCGGACGCGCGTGGCGCGCGTTCGGTCTTCGGGCGGGTCCGTGCCATGGCCGGAGAGCTGCGCGGGCGGATGGGGCTCGCGCTGCTGCTCGCCAGTCTTGCCCTTGGTTCGGCCGTGGGGCTCATGGCGGTGTCCGGGTGGCTCATCTCCCGGGCCTCCGAACAGCCCCCGGTGCTCTATCTGATGATGGCCGTCACGGCGACGCGGGCGTTCGGCATCGGCAGGGCCGTGTTCCGGTACGCCGAGCGGATCGTGTCCCACGACGCCGTGCTGCGGATGCTCGCGGAGCTGCGGGTCGCGGTCTACCGGCGCCTGGAGCGCATCGCCCCCGCCGGGCTGCGCCGCAGCCGGCGCGGTGACCTGTTGTCGCGGCTCGTCCAGGACGTCGACGCGCTCCAGGACTACTGGCTGCGGTGGCTGCTGCCCGCGGGCGCGGCCCTCGTCGTGGGTGTCGGTTCCGTCGGGTTCACCGCCTGGCTGCTGCCCGAGGCCGGGGCCGTCCTCGCCGTGGGCCTGCTCGCCGCCGGTGTGGCCGTACCGCTGCTGAGCGGGGCGATCGCCCGTCGTGCCGAGCGTCAGCTCGCCCCCGCCCGGGGCGCCCTCACCGTCACGGTCGTCGATCTCCTGCGCGGCTGCGCCGAACTGACGGTTGCCGGAGCGCTGAAGGGCCGTATCGACCGGGCCCGCGGGGCCGACCGTACGCTCACCTCCATCGCCTCCCGGCAGGCCGCCGCGACCGCGATCGGGGCCGGGCTCTCCGCGCTCGCCTGCGGTTTGACGGTGGCCGCGGCCGCGTTCGTCGGTGTCCAGGCGGTACGCGACGGCCGCCTCGACGGTGTGACGCTCGCCGTCGTGGTCCTGACCCCGCTCGCCGCCTTCGAGGCCGTCACCGGGCTGCCGCTCGCCGTTCAGTACCGCCAGCGGGTCAAGCGCAGCGCCGAGCGGGTGTACGAGGTCCTGGACGCCCCCGTCCCCGTGCGCGAGCCCGAGCGGCCCGCCGCACCGCCGGCGAACCCCTTCCCGCTGGAGGTCGCCGGTCTCTCCGCGCGCCACGCGGGGCAACAGGCCGAGGCGCTCAGCGGCTTCGCCCTGACCCTGGAGGCCGGGCGGCGCGTCGCCGTCGTCGGGGCGTCCGGCTCGGGCAAGACCACGCTCGCGCAGGTGCTGCTCCGCTTCCTGGACGCCGAGTCGGGTTCGTACCGGATCGGCGGAGTGGAGGCGACCGATCTCGACGGCGACGACGTCCGCCGCCTGGTCGGGCTCTGCGCGCAGGACGCCCACATCTTCGACAGCTCCATCCGCGAGAACCTCCGGCTGGCCCGTACCGGCGCGAGCGACGACGAGCTGCGGGCGGCCCTGGGCCGGGCGCGGCTCCTGGGCTGGGTGGAGGGCCTGCCGGACGGTCTCGACACGCTGGTCGGCGAGCACGGCTCGCGGCTCTCCGGCGGGCAGCGGCAGCGCCTCGCGCTCGCCCGCGCGCTCCTCGCCGACTTCCCGGTCCTCGTCCTGGACGAGCCGGCCGAGCACCTCGACCTGGCCACGGCGGACGCGCTCACCGACGACCTGCTGCGGGCCACCGAGGGCCGTACGACGGTCCTCATCACCCACCGGCTGCACGGCCTCGACGCGGTCGACGAGGTGGTGGTCCTGGCCGAGGGCCGTACGGTGCAGCGCGGACCGTACGCGGAGTTGGCGCGGGCCGAGGGGCCGCTGCGGCGGATGCTCGAGCAGGAGCGCGAGACGGACCTGCTGGTCGCGCCGGGAGGCCCGGTGGGACGGACTCCAGGAGGGCCTGTCGGAGGACCTGAGGGGCGGGCTTCGGGGGCCTTGGGACAGACCCCGGGGCAGGCGGCGGGTCCGACATCGGAGCGCCCGACTTTTCTCGCCAAATAGGACTTACTAGGCTCAAGCCCATGACCGCCGCCGTGCCCGATCTCCCGGACCCCCTGGAAGCCGCCACCCAGGCCACCCGCAGCCTCCAGGGGCTCTCCACGGAGCTCACCGCGCGCGTGCCGCAGCTCCTGGAGGCCATGCGCTCGGTCGGCACCGGGCTCGAACTGCACTCCACGCTCGACCGCATCTGCGAGACGGCGGCCGAACTCGCCGGCTCACGCTACGCGGCGATCGGAGTCGTCGACGAGGAGGGCAAGGGCCTCTCCGACTTCGTCACCTTCGGTGTCGACGAGGAGGTCGCGCGCCGGATCGGGCGGCGCCCCGACGGGCACGCGGGGCTGCTCGGGGCGCTGATCCGGGACCCCCAGACGATCCGGCTCGCCGATCTGTCCACCGATCCGCGCTCCGCCGGATTCCCGCCCGGCCACCCTCCGATGCGGACCTTCCTCGGGGTCCCGATCCGGGTCCAGGGCGAGATCTTCGGCAATCTCTACCTGGCGGAGAAGACCGACGGCGGCGAGTTCAACGACTACGACGTCCACATGGTCCGGGTCCTGGCGACCGAGGCGGGCATCGCCATCGGCAACGCCCGGCTCTACGAGGCGGCCCGGCAGCGCGAGCGCTGGATCGACGGTTCCGTGGCCGTCACCACCGCCCTGCTCTCCGGCGGCGACGCGGACGACGCCCTGACGGTGGTCGCCGAGCAGGCCCGCAGGCTGGCGGACGCGGCGGCCGGGATCGTCCTCCTGCCGGCCGAGGACGGCGGCCTGGAGATCGTCGCCGTCTCGTCCGACGCACCGACCAAGTCGCTGGGCGTGGTGATCCCGCCCGAGAGCGCCGTGGTGGACCGACTCCTGGAGGGCGAGGCGGTGTTCGTGGAGGACGCCTCCACCGACCCGCGCATGGTCAGCCGTGTCGCCGCCGAGTACGGCCCCAGCATGCTGCTGCCCCTGCAGAGCGGCGGACGGGTGCTCGGCGCGCTCGCCACGCCACGCGCGCGTGGCGCCCGGCCGTTCACGGAGGCCGAGCGGACGCTCGGGACGCAGTTCGCCTCGCAGGCGGCGCTCGCCCTGATGATGGCCGAGGCCCAGCGCGACCGGGAGCGGCTCGCCGTCTATGAGGACCGCGACCGGATCGCCCGTGACCTGCACGATCTGGTCATCCAGCGGCTCTTCGCCACCGGGATGATGCTGGAGAGCGCCCAGCGGAAGTCGATCGTGCCCGCGGTGCGCGAGGGCGTCGGCAAGGCGGTCGACGAACTCGACGTGACCATCCAGGAGATCCGTACCGCGATCTTCGCCCTCCAGCAGGGGCCCGCCGAGGCGCCCTCCGGACTGCGCACCCGCGTGCTGCGGGAGATCAACATGGCGGCCGTGCCGCTCGGCTTCAAGCCCGCGCACCGCTTCCTCGGCGTGATCGACTCGACGGTCGGCGAACTCACCGGCAAGAACCTCATTGCGGCCCTGCGCGAGGCCCTCTCCAACGCCTTCCGGCACGCGCACGCCACCAGGATCGAGGTCGTCGTCGACTCGGGCGTCGAACTCCCGGACGGCACCCCCGGTGTCCGGCTCTCGGTCGCGGACGACGGCGTCGGCATCCCGGAGGGCGGGCGGCGCAGCGGACTGCGCAACCTCGCCCGACGCGCGGAGTCGCTGGGCGGTTCGAGCTGGTGTGGACCGGGCATCGGCGAGGACGGCGGCGGTACGACGGTGGTGTGGCAGGCGCCCCTGTAGACGGCCCCTGCCGACGCCCTTGCCAGGAGGCTGCCGCTCAGTCCTCGAGCGTGCCCGCGAGGATCCGCTCGATGACGGCGGCCACGCCGTCCTCGTTGTTGGCGACCGTACGGCCGGAGGCTGCGGCGATCACGTCCGGGTGCGCGTTGCCCATCGCGTACGAACGGCCGGCCCAGCTGAGCATCTCGATGTCGTTGGGCATGTCACCGAAGGCGACGACCTCCTCGGCGGAGATGCCGCGCTCGGCGCAGCAGAGGGCCAGGGTGGAGGCCTTGGAGACGCCGGGGCCGCTGATCTCCAGGAGGGCCGTCGGGCTGGACCGGGTGAACGAGGCCAGCGTGCCCGCGGCCGCCTTGGCGGTGGCGAGGAAGGCGTCGGGGTCGAGGTCCGGGTGCTGGGCGAGGAGCTTGAGGACCGGGGCGGCGGCGCCCGGCTCCTCCTCGAAGAGCAGCTTCTCGGCGGAGGCGACGGTGGCGCCCGGGTCGAGGAAGAACGGCGGGTACTGCGGCTCGTAGTGGATTCCGGTGGTCAGCTCGACGGCGAAGGAGGTGCCGGGGGCGGCGGCGCGCAGCGTCGCCACGACGTCGAGCGCGATCTCCCGTGCCAGCGGGCGTACCTCCACGAACGTGCCCCCGGAGTGCAGGTCGACGACGGCGGCGCCGTTGGCGCAGATCGCGAGGCCGTGGCCGTGGACGTGGTCGCTGACGACGTCCATCCAGCGGGCCGGGCGCCCGGTGACGAAGAAGACCTCGATGTCGGCCCGCTCCGCGGCGGCGAGCGCGGCGACCGTGCGCTCCGACACGGACTTGTCGTCGCGCAGCAGGGTGCCGTCGAGGTCGGTGGCGATGAGTCGGGGGGCCGGGGCGGCGCGGCGCGCGGAGTGGGGTGAGGTCACCGATCCATTGTTCCGCACTCTGTGCACGGGCGTGCGAAGGGGCGCACATCTGAGAGGGCCGGACCGGGCCCTCTCAGATGCGCGCGACGCGTGCGGCCGCTCGTCACACGAGCTGGGCGAGGGCCTCGGTCGCGATCTGCTCGAAGACGCGCTGGTCGGCGGCGAAGTCCGAGTCGGGGATCGGCCAGTGGATCACGATCTCGGTGAAGCCGAGCTCCTTGTGCCGGCCGGCGAAGTCGACGAAGGCGCCCACGGACTCCAGGGGCCGGCTCCGGTCCGGGGTGAAGCCGGTGAGCAGGATCTTGTCCAGCTCGGCCACGTCCCGGCCGATCTCCGCGCACGCCTTGCCGAGCTTCTCGATCTGGCCCCGGATGGCCGCGACGGACTCCTCGGGCGTGCCGTTCTCGTACAGCTTCGGGTCACCGGTCGTCACCCAGGCCTGGCCGTGCCGGGCGGCGAGCTTCAGGCCGCGCGGCCCGGTCGCCGCGACGGCGAAGGGCAGGCGCGGACGCTGGACGCAGCCGGGGATGTTGCGGGCCTCGTCGGCCGAGTAGTGCGTACCCCGCTCGGTCACGGCGTCCTCGGTGAGCAGCCGGTCGAGCAGGGGCAGGAACTCGCCGAAGTGGTCGGCCCGCTCCTTCGGCGTCCACTTGTCCTGCCCGAGCACGGTCGCGTCGAAGCCGTCGCCGCCGGCCCCGATGCCGAGCGTGACCCGGCCGTCCGAGATGTCGTCGAGGGAGATCAGCTCCTTGGCGAGCGTCACCGGGTGGCGGAAGTTGGGCGAGGTGACCAGGGTGCCGAGGCGGAGCCGCTCGGTGGCCGTCGCGGCGGCGGTGAGCGTGGGCAGGGCGCCGAACCAGGGGCCGTCGCGGAAGGTCCGCCAGGACAGGTGGTCGTAGGTGTAGCCGGCGTGGAAGCCGAGCTCCTCGGCACGCTGCCAGCGCTCGCGGCCGCCGTCGTGCCAGCGGTGGACGGGAAGGATCACGGTGCTCAGGCGCAAGGTCATGCCCACGAGCCTACGGCGGGGCCCGGGCAGCTCGCAGGGCGGCGGAGACGTGCGCCCGGGCGCCCAGGAGGCGGTGCCGGTGGAGGCGCGGCCCCCGCCCGGTCCCGTCAGCGGACCTGTCGGCTCATCCAGGGGGTCAGGGTGCCGCGCAGGACGAGCTCCTTGTACGTCTCGTCGCCGGGAACGGGCACGACCAGCCACCAGCCGGGCGGGAAGAACTTGCCCTTCACGTACGCGAGCCCGCCGTGGACGGAGCGTACGAAGGCGGGGACGGCGTCGCGGGGGACGTCCGCGAACTCCACTCCGTCGACATCGATCTTCGCGTCGTCCTCCGGGAAGAGCTGGACGGTCACCGCCGGGCTGCCGCCGAGTTCGACGAAGGCCTCGTGCGGGAGCGTGCCGTCCGCGTCGAGAACGGCGAAGGCGCCGGAGGAGATCCGGCGGGAGGTCTGGTCGGCACCGATGTCGTCGGTGACCGTCATCTCCAGGTTGAACTCGCGGGCGATCTCGCGGAGCGCGGTGACGGCCGATTCGGTGGTGGGCAGGTGCGGATGTGCCATGGGATCGATCATGCCCGAGGGGATCGGCTCCGGCTGGGTCGACCGGGGATCAGTCAGGGACTGGTCAGGGATCAGCCAGGGATCGGTCAGGGATCAGCTTGGGGGTCAGCCAGGGATCAGCCGGGGAAGCGGAGGAACTTCGGGGGTACGGCGTCGGTCAGCCAGACGCCGTTGGCGCTGACGTGGAAGACATGGCCGGCCCGGTGCATCGCGCCCGCGTCCACGCTGAGGACCACGGGACGGCCCCGGCGTGCTCCGACGCGGGTCGCGGTCTCCCGGTCGGGGGAGAGGTGGACGTGGTGGCGGGCCATGGGGCGCAGGCCCTCGGCTCGGATGGCGTCCAGACTGGCGGCGACCGTACCGTGGTAGAGGTACGCGGGCGGCTGCGCGGGCGGCAGGTCGAGGTCGACCTGGACGGTGTGGCCCTGGCTGGCCCTGATCCGGCTGCCGTCAATGGCGAAGCGCTTCTTGTCGTTGGCGGCGACGACGTGGTCCAGCTCGTCGCGGGTGATCGGGAAGCCGTGCTCGCGGGCCGCGCGCAGGAGGGCGTCGATCTCGGTCCAGCCGTTCGGATCGAGGACCAGGCCGATCCGCTCGGGTTGGTGGCGCAGGTGTTTCGAGAGGTACTTGGACACCTTCACGGTGCGTCTCTCGTCCATGGGTCCGTTCATGGCGCCAGCATGACGGAGCGCGGATCGGGCGGCCATTGATTTCGGTTCGGATGAATTCGGCTCGGATGTTTGATCCACAGCCAACTTGAGTTATCCACAGGGGATTTGGCGATTCTGTGGACAACATCCTTGTGCTATCGGGTGACTTGCTCTATTTCGCTGATTTCTGCGTGATTTGACGCAAGGGTGTCCAATGTCCGCGTCTGTACCTCCCGTTCAGCGGCCGCCGCGACGAACGCTGCCACGTTCTCCGCGCCAACCAGCCGCTGTACGGCCCGAATCGTTCCGGACGGGAGCACCACCGGGCGGGGGTCGTCCTCTCGGAGAGGCGGAGGCTCGGGCGACAGGTGGTGCTGGAGGTGCCGGGTGGCGAACAGGCGCATCGCGCGCGCGAGTTCCGCGTCCACGGTCTGCTGGGCGAGCGGTCGAAGACGGCGCACCATCGCCGCCGCCTCGGAGGCGTCGGCGTCCGTCGGCGGCCGGTGCTCCAGATAGCGCGCGAAGACGTGCTCGGTCGTGAACTCCAGGAAGCGCGAGGCGATGTGCTCGACCTGGACCCGAAGTTCCCTCAGATGTCCGGAGATCGCGGTCAGCGGAACACCCGCCTCGTACAACTCGGCCGCCACCGCGAGCTCTTGGGGGCTCGGCACCAGGAACTCGTCCTCGCGGTCCGGGATCCGCTCCAGGACGCCGAGCTCGATCGCCTCCCGGATCGCGTCCTCGTCGGGCTTGCCGCCGAACGTGGCGTCCAGCTCCGCGCGGGAGATCCGGTCGGCCTTCTCGTCCGTCCACGGCCCGTCGACCTCGGCGACCAGACCCAGGACGCCGCCGAGCCCGCGGCCCGCGTCCCAGGCCTCCAGCAGCTCCTTGATCGAAGCCAGGGTGTAGCCGCGGTCCAGCAGGTCGGCGATCTGCCGGAGCCGGGCCAGATGGGTGTCCCCGTACACATTGGACCTGCCCCGGCGCTCCGGGCGGGGGAGCAGACCGCGGTCCTGGTAGGCGCGGATCGTCCGGACCGTGGCACCGCTGTGGTGGGCGAGGTCCTCGATCCGGTACTCCACGGGGGAGGTCTGCGCCGAAGGCGCCCCCTGTGCCGTCTGCTCCGTCACGTCCGCTCCCACCCGCTCGCTCCTGCCGCCCGATCGCGTCTCTCACACCCGGGGCCGCCCGCCAGGGATCGTACGGTCCCTACACCGCCCGTACGACCCTCACGCGGGCGGCTCGAGGCGGGCTATCGCGCGCAGGGCCCTGGGCGCGAGGCGGGACAGGACGTGGGCGCCGCGTGCCTCCGGGGTGACCGGGACGACGGCCTCGTCGCGCACCACCGCGCGCAGGATCGCGTCCGCGACCTTCTCCGGCGGGTAGTTGCGCAGCCCGTACAGCCGGGAGGCCTTCTTCTGGCGGCGGCTCTGCTCCTCCTCGCCGACTCCGGCGAACTTGGCCGTCGCCGTGATGTTGGTGTTCACGATGCCCGGGCAGATCGCCGAGACGCCGATGCCCTGGCCGGCCAGCTCGGCCCGCAGGCACTCGCTCAGCATCAGCACGGCCGCCTTGGACGTGCTGTACGCGGGCAGGGCGCGGGACGGCTGGAAGGCGGCGGCGGAGGCGGTGTTGACGATGTGGCCGCCCTGGCCGCGCTCGGCCATCTGACCGCCGAAGATCCGGCAACCGTGGATGACGCCCCAGAGATTGACGTCGAGGACCTTCTTCCAGTCCTCGCTGGTCGTCGCGAAGAACGAGCCCGAGAGGCCGATACCCGCGTTGTTGACGAGGACGTCGACGATGCCGTACTCGCTCGCGACCTTCGCCGCCAGCTTCTCCATGGCCTGCTCGTCGCTGACGTCGACGATCTCCCCCCAGGCCTCCGGGGCGCCGATCAGCCGGGCCATCTCGGCCGTGCGCGCCGCGCCCTCGCCGTCCCGGTCGACCGCGACGACCCGCGCGCCCGCCTCGGCGAAGGCGAAGGCGGTGGCCCGGCCGATGCCGCTGGCCGCTCCCGTGACCAGCACCAACTGGCCGCCGAACCGCTCCGCGTACACCGGGTCGGCCGTGCTCTTCGCGGCCGTGACCGGGGCCTTGGTCGCCGGGTCCTCGTTCGCCCGGACGAACTCGCCGATCCAGGCGGCCAGCTGGTCGGGCCTGGTGCGCGGGACCCAGTGCTTGGCCGGCAGGGAGCGCCGGGTCAGCTCCGGGACCCAGGTGGCGAGGTCGTCGTAGAGCCGCTCGGACAGGAACGCGTCGCCGGTGGGCGTGATCAGCTGCACGGGCGCGTGGGCGTAGGCGTCGGCGCGCGGCCGGCTCAGCCGCGGGCGGACGTTGTCCCGGTAGAGCCAGGCCCCGTGCGCCGCGTCGTTCGGCAGCGACGGCGTCGGATAGTCGCCGGCCGGGACCTTCTCGACCCGCTCCAGGAGCTTCGGCCACCGCTTGCCGAGCGGTCCGCGCCAGGCCAGCTCGGGCAGCACGGGGGTGTGCAGCATGTACACGTACCAGGACTTGGCGCCCTGGCCGAGGAGCTGGCCGACCCTGCGCGGGGTGGGCCTGGTCATGCGCTGCTTGATCCAGTGCCCGAAGTGGTCGAGGGAGGGGCCGGACATCGAGGTGAAAGAGGCGATGCGGCCCTCGGTGCGGGGCACGGTCACGAACTCCCAGGACTGCACCGAGCCCCAGTCGTGCCCGACCAGGTGCACCGGCCGGCCCGGGCTCACCGCGTCGACGACGGCCAGGAAGTCGTCCGTCAGCTTCTCCAGCGTGAACCCGCCCCGCAGCGGCGTCGGCGCCGTGGACCGGCCGTGGCCCCGGACGTCGTACAGCACGACGTGGAACCGCTCCGCGAGCCGGTGGGCGACCTCCGACCAGACCTCCTTGGAGTCCGGGTACCCGTGCACCAGGAGGACCGTCGGCCGGTCGGCGTCGCCCAGCTCGGCCACGCACAGCTCGATCCCGCCCGTACGGACCCAGCGCTCCCGCGCCCCCGTCAGTCCCGCGCTCATGCCGCCCCCTCCTCGTTCCAGCGCCGCACGTGCGGCAGGTCGTCGTCCAGCCAGAAAGCGCTCTGCTCCGGGTCCTTCGAGTCGGTGACCACGAGGATCTCCTCGAACTTCGCGCCCGTACCCCGGAACCCGAGGTGCGGTTCGACCGCCCACAGGCCCGGCTGGGGAGGGTGGTCGGAGAACGTGTACGGCGACCAGAGCGGCGACCAGCCGTCGCGGTGGCCGTGGATCGCGTCGCTCGCCAGACCCTTCAGCGACTGGGTGCCGAAGCCGAAGAGCGTGGGCGACCAGCGGCGCTCCTTGACCCGGTCGATCTTGTGGGCGATCACGCCGAAGGGATACGCGCGGTGCCGGTTGGCGTACCCCTGGCGGACCATGAGCCGGTCCACGTCCTCGTAGATCTCGCGCAGCGAGCGGCGCTCACGCACCTCGGTCAGGATCAGCTCCCGGTGGGCCCGCAGATCGGCGAGCAGCTTGTCGTGGACCGGGTTGAGGCCCAGGCAGCCGGAGTAGCCGATGTCCGAGGTGTAGCCCTTGAAGACGGGCGCCATGTCGAGGATGAAGGGCATCCCCGCTTCGAGGCGCCGGTTCGTGGGGAAGAACTGCAGCGGGATCTTGAAGTCGACGAAGGCCGTGCGGTCGCCGAACCAGGCGAAGGGCCGGTGGAACCAGTCCCGCACACCCCGCTCGTACAGCCAGTCGCGCTGCATCTTCGCGGCCTCGCGCTCGGTCACGCCCGGTCGCAACTGCGCCGCGACGGCTTCCGCGCACGCGTACGACAGGCGCTGCACTTCTCTGAACCCGCGCAGTTCCGCGGTCAGTTCGCTTGCCACTGCTGAGGTCATGCCACCCGTCCGTCCCGTGAACATCCGTGTGCGCTACGTGCCCGTAACGTGACACTGATGAATGTGACAATGCCTGGCGGCTGCGTCAAGGGGTGTGCATGAGCCCCTGTGGAAAACTCGCCGCGCGGGGTCCGGCGAAAGACTTTGGTCTCGACTCCCCTACGGGCTTGTACGTCTGGAGTCGGATACGGATCGAGCCGTTGGGCTGACGACTGCTGTGGCGCAGACCACTACCTTCGAAATGTGACTGTGATCGCTACCGAAAGCCTCAGCAAGCGGTTCCCCCGGGTGACCGCTCTTGACCGGCTCTCCCTGGACATCGGGCCCGGTGTGACCGGACTTGTGGGTGCCAACGGAGCCGGCAAGTCCACGATGATCAAGATCCTGCTCGGTCTGTCCCCCGCCACGGAGGGCCGCGCCGAGGTCCTCGGTCTCGACGTCGCCACGTCCGGCGCCCAGATCCGTGAGCGCGTCGGCTACATGCCCGAGCACGACTGCCTCCCGCCGGACGTCTCGGCCACCGAGTTCGTCGTCCACATGGCGCGGATGTCCGGCCTGCCGGCCGACGCCGCCCGCGAGCGGACCGCCGACACCCTGCGCCACGTCGGCCTGTACGAGGAGCGCTACCGCCCCATCGGCGGCTACTCGACGGGCATGAAGCAGCGGGTGAAGCTGGCCCAGGCGCTGGTCCACGACCCGCAGCTGGTCCTCCTCGACGAGCCGACCAACGGCCTCGACCCGGTGGGCCGCGACGAGATGCTCGGCCTGATCCGCCGGGTCTGGACCGACTTCGGCATCTCCGTCCTCGTCACCTCCCACCTCCTCGGCGAGCTGGAGCGGACCTGCGACCACGTCGTCGTCATCGACGGCGGGACCCTGCTGCGCTCCAGCTCCACCAGTGACTTCACGCAGATCACCACGACCCTGGCGGTCGAGGTCACCGACTCCGACACCCACCCCGACGGCACGGCCGCGCTTCGCACGGCCCTCGCCTCGGCGGGTGTCACGCTCCACGCGAGCGAGGAGGAGGGTCTGCCCGGCGCCGGCCACATCCTCCTCGTGGAGGCGGCCGGCGAGGACACGTACGACCTGGTCCGCGACACCGTCGCCGACCTCGGTCTCGGCCTGGTCCGGATGGAACAGCGCCGCCACCACATCGCCGAGGTCTTCCGGCCCGACGCGCAGTCGCAGAAGCAGGAGGAGGTGTCGGCGCGATGAGCACCCCGGCCCCCGAGACCACACAGATCCACAACATCGGGTACCGCAACTACGACGGCCCCCGCTTCGGCCGCGCCTACGCGCGCCGGGCACTCTTCTCGCAGTCCCTGCGCGGCTCCTACGGACTCGGCCGCAGCGCCAAGTCCAAGGTGCTGCCGATGATCCTCTTCACCGTGATGTGCGTCCCGGCGCTGATCATCGTCGCCGTCGCGGTCACCATGAAGAGCAAGGACCTGCCGGTCGACTACACCCGGTACGCGATCATCATGCAGGCGGTGATCGGGCTCTTCCTGGCCTCCCAGGCACCCCAGTCCGTCTCCCGAGACCTGCGCTTCAAGACCGTCCCGCTGTACTTCTCGCGCCCCATCGAGCGCGTCGACTACGTCCTCGCCAAGTACGGCGCGATGGCCTCGGCGCTCTTCGTCCTGACCGCGATCCCGCTGCTGATCCTCTGGATCGGCTCCCTGCTCGCGAAGATGAACTTCGCCGACCAGACGGCCGAGTTCGGCCAGGGCCTGGTCTCCGTCGCCCTCCTCTCGGTGCTCTTCGGCGGCATCGGCCTGGTCATGGCCGCGCTCACCCCGCGCCGCGGCTTCGGCGTCGCCGCCGTCATCGCCACCCTCGTGATCTCCTACGGCGCCGTCTCGACCCTCCAGGGCATCGCGTACAGCACGGACAACGCCGACGCCATCCAGTGGCTGGGCCTGTTCTCCCCGATCACCCTGATCGACGGCGTGCAGACCGCGTTCCTCGGCGCCAGCACCGCCTTCCCCGGAGGGGAAGGCGTCGGACCTGGCGCCGGCGTCGGAGTCGTCTATCTGCTGGTCGTCCTCGCGCTCATCGCCGGCTCGTACGGAGTGCTGATGCGCCGCTACCGAAAGGTCGGGCTGTGACTGTCCTGAACATCGACCACACCTCTCGGTGGTTCGGCAACGTCGTCGCCGTCAACGACGTGACGATGACGATCGGCCCCGGTGTCACCGGACTCCTCGGCCCCAACGGCGCCGGAAAGTCCACCCTCATCAACATGATGGGCGGCTTCCTCGCCCCCTCCACGGGCACCGTCACCCTCGACGGGCAGCCGATCTGGAAGAACGAGTCCGTCTACACGCAGATCGGCGTCGTACCGGAGCGGGAAGCGATGTACGACTTCCTCACCGGCCGCGAATTCGTCATCGCCAACGCAGAGTTGCACGGCCTGGGCGCCAAAGAGGCCCAGCACGCGCTCGCCACGGTCGAGATGGAGTACGCGCAGGACCGGAAGATCGCCACGTACAGCAAGGGCATGCGGCAGCGCGTGAAGATGGCCTCGGCCCTCGTCCACGAGCCGTCCGTGCTGCTGCTCGACGAGCCGTTCAACGGCATGGACCCGCGCCAGCGCATGCAGCTGATGGAGCTGCTGCGCCGGATGGGCTCGGCAGGGCGCACGGTGCTCTTCTCCTCGCACATCCTGGAGGAGGTCGAGCAGCTGGCCTCGCACATCGAGGTGATCGTCGCCGGCCGGCACGCCGCCTCGGGCGACTTCCGCAAGATCCGCCGGCTCATGACGGACCGGCCGCACCGCTACCTCGTCCGGTCCAGCGACGACCGGGCGCTCGCGGCGGCCCTCATCGCCGACCCCTCCACGGCCGGCATCGAGGTCGACCTCGCCGAAGGCGCCCTGCGCGTCCAGGCGGTGGACTTCGGCCGGTTCACGGAGCTGCTGCCCCGGGTCGCCCGGGAGCACGGCATCCGACTGCTGACGGTCTCGCCCTCGGACGAGTCCCTCGAGTCGGTCTTCTCGTACCTCGTAGCGGCCTGAAAGGAGCCTGACCGATGTACAACCCCACAGTCGCCCGGCTCACCTACCGGGCCCTCCTCGGCCGCCGGCGGGCGCTGATCCTCTTCGCGCTGCCCGCCCTCCTGCTGCTGATCGCCGCCGCGGTACGGCTGTTCAACGGAGCCGACGACCAGGTCGCGGCCGACGTCCTCGGCGGATTCGCGCTCGCCACGATGGTGCCGCTGATCGGTGTCATCGCCGGAACGGGCGCGATCGGACCGGAGATCGACGACGGTTCGATCGTCTATCTGCTGTCCAAGCCGGTGAAGCGGCCCTCGATCATCTTCACCAAGCTCATCGTGGCGATCGCCGTGACCATGGCCTTCTCGGCCGTGCCCACGTTCCTCGCCGGCATGATCCTCAACGGCAACGGCCAGCAGGTGGCGGTCGCGTACACGGTCGCGGCGCTGGTCGCCTCCATCGCGTACAGCGCGCTCTTCCTCCTGCTCGGCACGGTCAGCCGGCACGCGGTGGTCATCGGCCTTGTCTACGCGCTGGTCTGGGAGACCCTGTTCGGCTCCCTGATCGACGGGGCCAAGACGCTCAGCGTGCAGCAGTGGTCGCTCGCGGTCGCCCAGAAGGTCAGCGGCGAGGGGCTCGTCACCTCGGACGTCGGTCTTCCGCTGGCCGTGTCGCTGCTGGTCGGCGTGACGGTCCTGGCGACCTGGTACGCGGGCCAGAAGCTGCGGACGCTGAAGCTGGCGGGCGAGGAGTAGGAGCAGGAGCAAGGACGGCCGAGGGGCCCCGTGGAGGGGCCCCTCACGCCGTCGCCCGGTGGACTCAGACCTTGCGGTCCCTGGCCGCGAGGAGCCCCACGCCCAGGGCCGTGGCACAGACGAACAGGACCAGGGCGATCGGCACCGTCCACGAACCGGTCGCCTGGTGGACCGCACCGGCGGCCAACGGCCCGGCGGCCGCCAGCAGATAGCCGACCGTCTGGGCCATCCCCGAGAGCCGGGACGCGGTCACCGCGTCGCCCGCCCGGAGCACGATCAGGGTGAGGGCGAGGCCGACCGCCCCGCCCTGGCCGACGCCGAGGAGCGCGGACCACAGCCAGGCCCCCTGCACGGGCGCGGTGAGCAGCCCCGCGTACCCCGCCGCGACCAGCGTCGTGACGAGGACGACCAGCGGACGCTGGCTCCGCATCCGGCCGGCGAGCAGCGGCACGGCGAAGGCGCCCGCCACCTGGGTCAGGTTGTTGAAGGCGAAGATCACTCCGGCCGTCGAGCGGCTCATGCCGTGGTCCGTGAAGATCGTCGGCATCCAGGCGATCAGGACGTACGTCCAGAGGGACTGCAGGCCCATGAAGAGGGTCACCTGCCAGGCGAGCGCCGACCGCCAGACGCTCCGCGTCCCGGGAACGGCGGTGGCCCGCACCCCGTGTCCCGTACGACTCCCCTGTCGCGCACCGCCCTTGGCGAGCAGCACCTGAGGCAGCCAGGCCGTCGCCGCGAGTGCCGCGAGCAGCGACCAGAAGGCGAGCGACGCTTCCCAGCTCCCGTCGAACGCCTCCTCCAACGGCACCGAGGCCGCCGCGACGACCGTGGCGCCCGCGATCATCGCGCCCGTGTAGAGCGAGGTCATCGACGCGGCCCGGTCGGGGAAGTCCCGCTTGATCAGGCCCGGCATCAAGACGTTGAGCAGCGCGATCGCCGTGCCGACCAGGACACCGCCGCCGTACAGCGCGTACACCGACGGCAGGACCCGTACGAGGATGCCGGCGCCGAGCAGCACGAGCGCCCCGAGCAGCACCGCCTCGACGCCGAGGCGCCGCCCCAGCCACGGCGCGACGAGCGCGCCCGCGCCGAGGAAGAGCACCGGCACGGACGTCACCAGCGAACTGGCCGTCGACGACAGGCCGAACTCCGCCGCTATCTCGCCCACCAGGGGCGCCACGCTCGCCAGGGCCGCCCGCATGTTGAGCGAGGCCAGCACGATCGCGGCCATGAGCAGCATCGGGTGCGCGAACCAGGCGCGCCGCCCCGCGGGCCGTTCCTCCGCCCGCACGTCGAGGACCGGTGTGGTCCCGGGTTCAGGCCCGACGGCAGTGCCGGCAGCCCTCACCGCGACTCCCCCGTCAGCGCCGCCACCGTCTCCATCGGTACCCGCAGCAGCTCCCGCGCCCCCGCCTCCGCGGCTTCCGCGTCGCCCGACTCGATCGCCGCGACCAGCGCCTCGTGCGCGTCGATGTCGACCGGCGGCATCTCGCGGTCGCCGAGCGCGTCCACGAGGACCTCGTGGACCTGGGTGGAGAAGAAGCGGTACACCTCCGTGAAGGCCGCGTTGTGCGTGGCGGAGACGACGGCCAGGTGGAAGGCGAGGTCGGCGTCCGCGTCGCGGTCGCCCTCCTCGCGCAGGGTGGTCAGCGCGGCCCGCAGCCGCAGCAGGTCGTGGGTGTCCCGCCGTACCGCCGCGAGGCGCGCCGCCTCCGCCTCCAGGGCCACCCGCAGCTCCAGGACGTCCCGCGCGCCCGCGTGGCGCATGCCGCGCAGGACGGCGGCGGGGTCGGCGGTCGACCGGACGAAGGTGCCGTTGCCCTGACGCGGCTCAAGAAGCCCCGCGTGCACCAGGACCCGGATCGCCTCGCGGACCGTGTTGCGGCCGACGCCCAGCTGCTCGGCGAGCTCGTGCTCGGTCGGGATGCGCTCGCCGACCGGCCACTCTCCCGCCGCGAGCTGCTCCCGCAGCTGCTCGACGACCGAGTCCACCAGCGAGGTCCGCCCCGCCGCCTTCAGCGCCGCCATCACCACTCCGTCCACCTCGCGAGCCAGTTGCCCGGTCATCCTACAAGTTATCCACCGAGCGCACCGGCTCCCGGGGCCGCCCGGGAGGCGCCGGACTACTGTGGGCCCGTACGGGACACGAACACCCTCACCACCCTCGGGAGTCAGTCATGTCAGACCGCTTCGACGTCGTCGTACTCGGAGCTGGCCCCGGCGGCTACGTCGCCGCCATCCGCGCCGCCCAGCTGGGCAAGCGGGTCGCGGTCGTCGAAGAGAAGTACTGGGGCGGTGTCTGCCTGAACGTCGGCTGCATCCCCACCAAGGCGCTGCTGCGCAACGCCGAACTGGCCCACATCTTCAACCACGAGGCCAAGACCTTCGGCATCAAGGTCGACGGCACGGTCTCCTTCGACTACGGCGAGGCGTTCCGCCGCAGCCGCACGGTCGCGGACGGCCGGGTCAAGGGCGTCCACTTCCTGATGAAGAAGAACAACATCACGGAGTTCGACGGCCGGGGCACCTTCCTCGACGCGAACACCCTGCAGGTGAACAAGGCCGACGGCACCGCGCAGACGATCACGTTCGACAACTGCATCATCGCCACCGGCGCCACTCCGCGTCTGCTGCCGGGCACCGCCCGCAGCGAGCGCGTGGTGACGTACGAGGAGCAGATCCTCGCCGAGGACGTGCCGCAGTCGATCATCATCGCGGGCGCTGGCGCGATCGGCATCGAGTTCGCGTACGTGCTCCACAACTACGGTGTGAAGGTCACGATCGTCGAGTTCCTCGACCGGATCGCGCCGCTGGAGGACGCGGACGTCTCCAAGGAGCTGGCCAAGCAGTACCGCAAGCTCGGCATCGACGTCCTCACCTCGACCCGCGTCGAGACGATCGACGAGTCCGGCCCGCAGGTCCGTGTCACGGTCACCGGCAAGGACGGCGCGCAGAAGGTCCTGGAGGCCGACAAGGTCCTGCAGGCCATCGGCTTCGCCCCGAACGTCTCCGGCTACGGCCTGGAGAGCACCGGTGTGGCGCTCACCGAGCGCGGCGCCATCGAGGTCGACGGCCGCTGCCGCACCAACGTGCCGCACATCTACGCCATCGGTGACGTCACCGCGAAGCTGATGCTCGCGCACACCGCCGAGTCCATGGGTGTCGTCGCCGCCGAGACCATCGGGGACGCCGAGACCATGGAGCTCGACTACCCGATGATCCCGCGCGCCACCTACTGCCAGCCGCAGATCGCCAGCTTCGGCTGGACCGAGGCGCAGGCGCGGGAGAAGGGGTACGACGTCAAGGTCGCCAAGTTCCCGTTCACCGCGAACGGCAAGGCGCACGGCCTCGGCGACTCGACCGGCTTCGTCAAGATCATCGCCGACGCGCAGTACGGCGAGATCATCGGCGCCCACCTGATCGGCCCCGACGTCACCGAGCTGCTGCCCGAGCTGACGCTGGCGCAGCAGTGGGACCTGACGGTCAACGAGGTCGCGCGCAACGTCCACGCGCACCCGACCCTGGGCGAGGCCGTGAAGGAAGCGATCCACGGCCTCGCGGGCCACATGATCAACTTCTGAGTGGTTTCCCACAGCTTGGGGTGATAGGCACGGAATGTGCCGCGTGAACCCCTCCCCGCCGCCGTACCTGGTGGCGAGCCGGGTGGCGAACCGTCCCGACCGATCAGGTCGTGGGTGCGTTCGTCACCCGGTACGCATCTGTGGCTGCTCATCATCGCGATCACCAGCCTGGTCATCGCGCTGTCCTCCGACGGCCTGGAGCACTACCTCCTCCACCGCAACAGCAGCAACCTCTACCAGCTCTCGCACCACCCGCTCCGGGCGCTGCTCGGCAGCGCCTTCTGGATCGCCGACCCGGCGGACTTCGCCCTGTACGCGGTGCTGTTCGAGGTCTTCCACGCGCCGGTGGAGCGCTGGCTCGGCACGCTGCGCTGGTTCGTCGTGGTCGCCACGGCGCACATCGCGGCGACGCTCATCAGCCAGAAGGTCGTCCTGGAGGCGATCCAGGACCACGACGTGCCGCGCAGCATGGCGCACGTCGTCGACATCGGGGTCAGCTATGGGCTCGCGGCCTCGATCGGCATCCTGACGTACCGGATCCCGCGCCCCTGGCGGTGGCTCTATCTGGCGGGAGCGGTGGCCTTCTTCGCCGTACCGCTGTGCACGAGTCATACGTACACGGATCTGGGGCACGCGATCTCGCTGGCCATCGGTCTCGCCTTCTGGCCGCTGACGAGGGGCGTCGGCCCGCGCGGTAATTCACTGGCCTACGAAGCTCCGCCGCCCGCACACTGGTTGTGCGGGAGACGCCCGCCACGAGACCGGGGAGGAGCACGACCATGACCGACACCAGTTCGAGCCGGAGTTCGAGTCCGTCGAGCTCCCTGCAGGGCGGCGCCCCCTAGCGCCGCCGGGGCGGCCGCTTCGAGCGCGCGGGTTCTCCGCGCGGGCCGCCCACCCGGAGGATTGGCCGAGTGGTAAGGCAGCGGCTTGCTAAGCCGTCGTCGGGGTCACCCCCGCGCGCGTTCGATCCGCGCATCCTCCGCCGCTGTGGAAACCCGCCCGTACGCCCGCTGGATGGGGGAACCCGTCCCTACGCCCGGTCAGACGTGGGAACCCGCCCGTACGCCGGCTAGATGTGGAACCCGTCCCTACGCCCGGTCGGATGTCAGCAGGCGCTCCAGGACCACCGCGATGCCGTCGTCCTCGTTCGAGGTCGTGACCTCGTCGGCGACCGCCTTCAGTTCCTCGTGCGCGTTCGCCATCGCCACGCCCCGCGCGGCCCAGCCGAACATCGGGATGTCGTTGGGCATGTCGCCGAAGGCGATGGTGTCGGCCGCCTTCACGCCGAGACGGCGGGCGGCGAGCGACAGGCCGGTGGCCTTGCTGAGGCCCAGCGGGAGGATCTCCACGACCCCCGGGCCGGCCATGACCACGTCCACCAGGCTGCCGATCGTCTGCCGGGCGGCCCCCGCCAGCTCGTCGTCGGAGAGCGTGGGGTGCTGGATGTAGACCTTGTTCAGCGGCGCGGACCACAGCTCCGCCGGGTCCTCGAAGGGGACGTACGGCAGCGGCCCCTCCTGCACCCGGTAGCCGGGGCTGATCAGCACCTCGCCGTCCAGGCCGTCGCGGCTCGCGGCCAGGGCCAGCGGGCCCACCTCGGCCTCGATCTTCGAGAGCGCCAGGCCCGCCAGCTGCCGGTCCAGGGTCACCGAGGTCAGCAGCCGGTGCTCGCCCGCGTGGTAGACCTGCGCGCCCTGACCGCACACCGCGAGCCCCTCGTAGCCGAGGTCGTCGAGGATGTGCCGGGTCCAGGGGACGGACCGGCCGGTGACCACGATGTGCGCGGCCCCCGCCGCCACCACGGCGGCGAGGGCGTCACGCGTACGGTCCGAGACCGACTCGTCGGCGCGCAGCAGCGTGCCGTCGAGGTCCGTCGCGACGAGCTTGTACGGGAAGGGGCTCACTTGGAGATCGGCTCCAGGACCTCGCGGCCGCCCAGGTACGGCCGGAGGACCTCCGGCACGCGCACCGAGCCGTCCGGGAGCTGGTGGTTCTCCAGGATCGCCACGATCGTGCGCGGTACGGCGCACAGGGTGCCGTTGAGCGTGGCCAGCGGCTGGACGACCTTCTTGCCGTTCCGCTCGTCGCGCATCCGCACGGACAGGCGGCGGGCCTGGAAGCCGTCGCAGTTCGACGCGGACGTCAGCTCGCGGTACTTGCCCTGCGTGGGGATCCACGCCTCGCAGTCGAACTTGCGCGAGGCGGAGGAGCCGAGGTCGCCGGTGGCCACGTCGATGACCTGGAAGGGCAGTTCGAGGCTGGTGAGCCACTGCTTCTCCCAGTCCAGGAGCCGCTTGTGCTCGTTCTCGGCGTCCTCGGGAGCCACGTACGAGAACATCTCGACCTTGTCGAACTGGTGGACCCGGAAGATGCCCCGGGTGTCCTTGCCGTACGTGCCGGCCTCGCGGCGGAAGCACGGCGAGAAGCCGGCGTAGCGCAGCGGCAGCTTGTCGGCGTCGATGATCTCGTCCATGTGGTACGCCGCGAGGGGCACCTCGGACGTGCCGACGAGGTAGAAGTCGTCCTTCTCCAGGTGGTACACGTTCTCCGCGGCCTGGCCGAGGAAGCCGGTGCCCTCCATGGCGCGCGGGCGGACCAGCGCCGGGGTCAGCATGGGGATGAAGCCGGCCTCGGTCGCCTGCGCGATGGCCGCGTTGACGAGGGCCAGTTCCAGCAGGGCGCCGACGCCCGTGAGGTAGTAGAAGCGCGAGCCGGAGACCTTGGCGCCCCGCTCGACGTCGATGGCGCCCAGCGCCTCGCCCAGCTCCAGGTGGTCCTTGGGCTCGAAGCCCTCGGCCGCGAAGTCGCGGACGGTGCCGTGCGTCTCCAGGACGACGAAGTCCTCCTCGCCGCCGACCGGCACGTCCGCGTGGACGATGTTGCCGAGCTGGAGCAGGAGGGCGCGCGCGGTCTCGTCGGCCTCGTTCTGCTCGGCCTCGGCGGCCTTGACGTCGGTCTTGAGCTGCTCGGCCTTCTGCAGGAGCTCGGCGCGCTCCTCGGGGGAGGCCTTGGGGATCAGCTTGCCGAGCGCCTTCTGCTCGGAACGGAGCTCGTCGAAGCGGACGCCGGACGACCTGCGCCGCTCATCGGCGGAGAGCAGGGCGTCGACGAGTGCGACGTCCTCTCCACGGGCGCGCTGGGAGGCGCGAACACGGTCGGGGTCCTCACGGAGCAGGCGAAGGTCAATCACCCCACCAGGCTACCGGTGCGGGCTCGCGCCACCCCACCCGATATAGCCGTGCGTGTCGCTTTGCCCGAATTGCCGGTATTGGGAAATGCTCTCCCCATTCGTCAATAAACGGTGCAGGGACCCCCGAAAAGGGGCGGATCGGTGTGCGTTCCTTGACCGAACCGCCCTGTGGATCAAGGGACTTCCCTCGGGCTTCACCGGACTTCTCCACAGCGGGCGCGAGGCCCGTGGAGTTTTCCACAGGCTGTGCGGAACTTCTGTGGATGGTGAACGAATTCCTGGGCGTAATGATGATCAAACCTGCTGCGCACACTCGTCCGAGTGGGAATTCCTCGCTCTAAAGAGTTGATCAATGGAACGGGGGTGACGCGGGCTGATCTGCGCCCTGTGGGTGAACGGATGCCGACTGGGGCGATTTGTCGACCTTGGCGGACCGCCGTATCGACTTGTCCCCAGGGTGGGCGAGGTGCCTGTGGATAACTCTGTGTGGGAGTCGAAAATATGCAGGTAGGACTAGTGGTCCGTGCCTGTGGACGACCGCCCCCGGCAGAGGGGGCGGTGGGGCACGATCGATTCAGGCCCGACCGTCCTGGGCCCTCGCCAGCCAATCGGAGGCAGCCATGAACTCCGCGTCCGACGTCCCGCGCCGCAGCGTGGCCACATCTCCCCTCGCGACGCCCGCCCGCGGGTACGACCCGAGGAAGCGCACCTTCGGGCAGATCCGCTTGAGCCCCATCAGCGCCTCGCCCACGCGCCGGTCCGAGATATGGCCCTCGGCGTCCACGGCGAAGCAGTAGTTCCCGATGCCGGCACCCGTCGGACGGGACTGGATCAGCATCAGGTTCACCCCGCGCACCGCGAATTCCTGAAGCAGCTCGAGGAGGGCACCCGGATGGTCATCACCCAGCCACAGCACCACCGACGTCTTGTCCGCCCCGGTCGGCGCCGAGGGCCGGGCCGGCCGACCCACCAGGACGAACCGGGTCTCGGCGTTCTCCGCGTCGTGGATCTCCGTGACCAGGGCCTCCAGGCCGTAGGTCGTCGCCGCGAACTCGCCCGCGAAGGCCGCGTCGAACCGGCCCTCCTGCACCAGCCGGGCACCGTCCGCGTTCGAGGCCGCCGACTCCCACAGGGCGTCGGGCAGGTGGGCCCGCAGCCAGTTCCGTACCTGCGGCTGCGCCACCGGGTGACCGGTGACCGTCTTGATCTCGCCGAGTGTGGTCCCCGGCCGCACGAGCAGCGCGAAGGCGATCGGCAGGAGCACCTCGCGGTAGATCATCAGCGGTTCGCCCGAGGCCAGCTCGTCCAGGGTGGCGGTGACCCCGCCCTCCACCGAGTTCTCGATCGGTACGAGCGCGGCAGCCGCCTCCCCGTTGCGTACGGCGTCCAGGGCGGCCGGGACGGAGACCATGGGGACGAGTTCCCGGGTTGCGGCCTCGGGCAGCGTACGCAGCGCGGCCTCCGTGAACGTGCCTTCGGGACCGAGATACGTATACCGGGTGGCTGACATACGGTCACCCTAATAGGCGCGGCCCGGCTCAGGACTCCAGAAGTCGCTGACCCACGTATTCGCCCTCCGCGGCCCCGCCCGGCACGGCGAACAGGCCGCTCGCCTCGTGCCGGACGAAGGGCGAGAGCGCGTCGCCCCGGTCGAGCTTGCGCTGGACGGGCACGAAGCCCCGGAGCGGGTCGGCCTGCCAGCAGACGAAGAGCAGCCCGGCGTCGGGTGTGCCGTCCGGACCGATGCCGTCGTGGAAGGAGAAGGGACGCCGCAGCATGGCGGCTCCGCCGTTCTGTTCGGGGGCGGAGATCCGGGAGTGGGCGTTGTCCGGGATGACGAGCTTGCCGTCGGGGCCGGTCTTGTCCAGGTCGAGCTCGGTGGTCTCGGTCCCGCCGGTCAGGGGCGCGCCGTCGGACTTCCGCCGGCCGATGACCTTCTCCTGCTTGTCCAGCGGGAGCCGCTCCCAGTCGTCGAGCAGCATGCGGATCCGGCGGACGACGGCGTACGAGCCTCCGGCCATCCAGTCCTGCGGCCCCGAGGTGCTCTGGGGGACGAAGATCCGCTGGTCGAAGTCGGGTTCGGAGGGCTTCGGGTTGCCGGTGCCGTCGACCTGGCCCATGAGGTTGCGGGCGGTCATCGGCTTGGCGGTGGCGCCCGCCGAGCGGTTGAAGCCGTTCATCTGCCAGCGGACCTTCGCGGCCGCTCCGGCGTCCTTCTGCAGCGCGCGCAGCGCGTGGAAGGCGACGAGTGCGTCGTCGGCGCCGATCTGTACCCAGAGATCGCCCTCGGACCGCTTCGGGTCGAGCGCGTCGGCGGAGAAGGCGGGCAGCGCGTCGAGCTGAGAGGGGCGGCGGGCCGTGAGTCCCGTACGCCCGAAGAAGGAGTGACCGAAACCGAAGGTGACCGTGAGAGAGGAGGGACCGGCGTCGAGGGCGATGCCGGTGTCGTCGGCCGAGGGCTCGCCCGCCATCAGGGCCTTGGCCGTCGTCGACCAGCGCCGCAGCAGGGCCGCGGCTTCCTTGCGGCCCGCGCCCGGCGCGAGGTCGAAGGCGATCAGATGGCCGCGTGACTGAAGAGGAGTAGTGATCCCCGCCTGATGTTTCCCGTGAAACACCGCCTCCGTCGCACCGACCGTGCTCAGCGCGGTCGCACCGTTCGCGCCGGAGGCCGAGGAGCCGGAATCGGCGGCCGCCGCGTACACCCCGGCGCCGCCGGCGGCACCGAGCGCGAGACCGGCCGCGCCCGCCGCGCCGACCGTGCCGAGGAGCCGCCGCCGGGAGATCTCAAGGTTGTCGTCGTCGTTGCTCACGAAAGGTCAGCCGATCTTCACGTTCTTGTCGATGGTGGTCTGGTCGATGTCGGAGGTGCGGACCGTGACCTGGATCTGCCACTCGCCGGCCATCGGGATCTGCACCCCGCTGGCGCTCCAGTGACCGGCCTGGATGCGGTCGGGGACGACCGGCAGCGGGCCGATGGCCTTCGCCTTCAGAGTGAAGGCGACCTTCAGCTCGGGAACGTCCAGCGGGCGGGAGTCCGGGCCGTCGACGAAGACGTGCAGCGCGTTGGCGCCGGTCCTGCCCGGGTCGAGGCTGAGCCGTACCGTCCCCTTGCCGTTGACGCCGCCGGTGTCGAAGGGCAGCCGGATGTCCACGGGCCGCTCGGGCACGGCGGTCGAGCCCGAGGCGGACTGCGAGCGCCCGGCCTCTTCCTCCGTACGGCCGGGCTCGGTCGACGTCAGGACCGTCGTCACGGCGAGCAGGACCACGGCGACGACGGCCTCCGTCATGACGGAGCGGCGCAGACCGGTCCGCTCGGGGTCGGCGTCGCGGTCCCGCTTGGTACGCGCGGTGGCGACGGCGGCCCGCTGCCGGGCGAGCTGGGCGGCGCGTACGGGGTCGACGGCGCCGCCGCCGGTGGCGCCGGACTCCTGGTCCTTCTCGGAGTCCTTGCCCTCCTCGGCCGCATCGTCGCCCTCGGGAGTCTCCTCGGCCTCGACCGTCCCGTCGGTCTCCGCCGCCCCCTCACCCTCGGGCGTCTCCTCGGCTTCCGCGGTCTCCTCCGTCCCGTCCGTCGCCAGGGGCTCCGCCGGGGCTCCCAGGCGCTGGGTCCAGCGGCGGGATATCCAGGCGATGCCCAGCAGGACGGCCACCAGGCCGATCTTGACCAGGAGGAGCCGGCCGTACGCCGTGCCCGTCAGGGCGGACCAGGAGCCGACCTGCCGCCAGGACTGGTAGAGCCCGGTCGCCGCCAGGACGACGACCGAACCGAAGGCGATCTTCGAGAACCGTTCCACCGCGGCCCGCTCGATGCCGGGTGCGCGATACAGGGCGACGAGCAGCGTGGTGAGGCCGCCCAGCCAGGCGGCCACCGCCAGCAGATGCAGGAGGTCGACGGGCATCGCGATGCCCGGCTGGATGCCGGTGGAGGCGTGCTCGGCGAGCGCCCAGGTGCCCGCGATGCCGGCGGCCACCACGGTGCCGCCGATCGCGAGACCGAAGGTGAGGTCCTTCTTCTCCTTCGGGTCCGTCCGCTTGGTGTACGCCCCGAAGAGCACGGCGACGAAGAGCGCGGCCGCGCCGAGCAGCATCAGCCGGGAGATGAGCGCGGCGCCGGTCTTCGTCTCCAGGACGGACTTGAGCCCGCCGAGGTCGAAGGCGTCGCCGAGCTCGCCGGAGCCGGTGTACGGGTTGCGCAGCAGCAGCATCACCAGGGTGGCCGCGGTGAGCGTGAGCCACCCGCGGACGACGAGCCGCTGGATGGGCCGGACGCTCGCGCCGCGCGGCCAGCAGGCGAGGACGAAGGCGCTGCCGCCGACGAGGACGGTGAAGGCCGCGTACGAGAGATAGCGGGCGATGCCGTAGAGCGCGCCGACAAGGCCGCCGCCGACCGACTGCTCGGGGAGGGCGACGGAGGTCTCGGAGGGGGCGCCGACGGAGAAGGTGAGGGCGCCGGCGATGGGGTGGCTGTCGGCGGAGACGGCCTGCCAGGCCACGGTGTAGGTGCCCTCGGGCAGTCCGGAGCGGAGGCCGACTCCGTACCGGATGATGTTGCCGCTGCACAGGTCGCGGATCTCTCCGGTGTCGACCCGGTTCCCGGCGGGGTCGAGGACCCGGATCGAGTCGCCGCCCATGGCGACCTGCTCGGAGAAGGTGAGGTTGACGTCCTTGGGGGCGGTGGCGACCACCGCCCCGTCCTGCGGGTCGCTGCCGGTCAGCGCGGCGTGCGCGGACGCGGGGGCGGCGCCGGCGAGCAGCGCGCCGAGGAGTGCGGCCGCGACGAGCAGCAGCCGGGCCAGGGCGGTTCCGAGGCGCGGGGCGGTGGTGGTGGGCATGTGTGTGTCAGTCCCTCAAGTAGCTCAGTGCTGCTTCGGGTTGTGGGTGGCGGCCTCGACGGGAAGATCGACCTTGATGGGGTCGGCCTTCTCGAAGTGCAGCTCGATGCTGACCTTCTCGCCCTGCTTCGGCTTGGTCTTCAGCCCCATGAACATGATGTGGCTGCCGCCACGTTCGAGGTCGAGTTCGCCGTTCGCGGGGATGTCGAAGGACTTCACCTGCTGCATCTTCTGGTTCTTCGTCTCGTGGATCTGGACGTCGTCCGAGAGGGGGCTCGTGACGGAGGTGAGCTTGTCGGCGGTGCCGCTCTCGTTCTTGATGGTCAGGAAGCCGCCGGCCATGTCCATCACGGGCTGCGGCATGAACGCGCCGCTGACCTTCAGTTCGGGCTTGCCGTCGGCCTTGGCGGCGCCGTCGGCGGAGCTGTCGGACGAGCATCCGGACAGCGCCAGGGCGGCCGCGAGGGCGACGGCGGTGGTGGACAGGACGGTGGTGCGGCGGTTCACGGGTTCTCCCCCTTGATGAGCTTCGGCAGATCCTTGGCGTAGTCGTCGACGGTCGTGTCCTCGCCGTACAGGACGTAGCCCTGGTCGGTCGTGGGCGAGAACGCGATCACCTGTGCTCCGTGCATGGAGACGACCGAGCCGTCCTTCTCCTTCTTCGCCGGATCGATGCCGATGCCCATGGAACGGGCGCCGGCCTGGATCGCGGGGAAGTCGCCGGTGAGGCCGATGAAGGCCGGGTCGCCGGCGGCGGGCAGCCACTTGGCCAGTTCGGCCGGGGTGTCCCGCTCGGGGTCGGTGGTGACGAAGACGACCTGGAGCTTGTCCTGGTCGGCCTTGGGGAGCTGCTTCTTGGCGATGGCGATGTTGCTCATCGTCAGCGGGCAGACGTCGGGGCAGTGCGTGTAGCCGAAGTAGATCAGCGTCGGCTTGCCCTTGGTCTGTGCGCGGAGGTCGAACTTCTGGCCCTTGGTGTCCGTGAGGACCAGGTCGGGCTTGGTGAAGGGGCGGTCGAGGACGGTCGCCGCCTTGTCGCTGCCGCTGCCGCCTTCGGTGGAGACCTCGGCGACGGCTCCGTTCCCGGAACCGCCCGCCTTGTCGTCCCCGCCGCCGAGGCCGACCGCGACCGTCACCGCGAGGGCGGCGACGACCGCGACGGCGGCGGCGATCAGGGGTGCGCGGCGGCTGGGCCTGGCCCGCTCGTCGGTGGCCGGGTCGGCCGATTTCTGGACTGACATGGAACGTGCTCTCTCGGTTCTCTCGTGTCTCTCGTGACTCGCGTGTCCGTCGGTCTCTCTGGTCCCTCTGCGCCCTCAGGGCGCAGGGTCAGGCAGAGCGGCGACGGCCGGCGAGCAGACCGAAGGCGACGCCCGCGACGCCGATGAGGATGCCGACGACACCGAGCACGCGCGCGGTGGTGTCACTGCTGTCGGACGCGGAGGAGGCGGACTCGGTGTGGCCCTTCCCGTCCTCGGCCTTGGCGTCCGACTTGTGGTCGTGACCGGCCTTCTCGTCGGTCTTCGGGTCCGTCGTGGCGCCGCCGCCGTGGTGGTCGTCCTTGGCCGCGGAGAGCTTCAGGACGGGAGCGGGGTGCTCGGGCTCGGCGGCGCCCTCCTTGGGCTCCTCGATCCAGCGGACGACCTCGTTGTTGTCGTAGGTCTGGATGGCCTTGATGACGAGCTGGTCGGCGTTCTCCGGCAGCTGGCCGAGGGAGAGCGGGAACTGCTGGAACTGGCCGGGGCCGATCTTCGCGCCGCCCTCGGCGGTCCAGGTGACCTTGGTGACGGCCTCGTTGATGGTCTTGCCGTGCAGCTCCAGCGGCTTGGCGAGCTTGGACTTGGTGACCTCGGCCTTCCAGCCGGGGACGGGCTGCGGCATCACCGAGGCGAGCGGGTGGTCGGCCGGGAAGTTGACCTCGACCTTGACGGTGGAGGCGTTGTCGCGCTCGTTGGGGACCTTGACGTTGACGGTCGCGTAGCCACCCTTCGCGGCCTCGCCCTGCGGCTGCACGCCGACGTGCGCGAAGGCGGTGCCGGAGAGCAGCACGACGGAGGAGAGGGCGATGCCGCCGGAGACGGCGATACGGGAAACGTTCATGGCAGAAGACACTCCAGCTCGGGAGAGGGGTCGGGGCTCCGGCACGCCGACGACCGGAGGCTTGCGATCCGGGTACGTGCGGGTGCTGGCGGTACGGGTGCCGGTCGTACAGGTGCCGGTCGTACGGGTGCCGGTCGTACGCAACGCGGTCGTACGGAACGGTGAGATCCGGGTACGGCGTACGCAGCGTACGAAGGGCAGCGGGCGGTTCCGCCCTGAACAGGCGGTCCGCGTCAGGCCGCGAGGGCGAGGGCGGAGGCGGGCGGCCCGCGCCGGATGACCGTGTGCTGGAGTGCCTCCGCGCCCGACGGCGGTGAGGCGTCGTCGCCGGTCCTGGCGGGCCGGCGCGGCTCGGCCGCCGGAAGCCCGGGAAGGCCGGTGAGGAGTGCCTGTACGAGCGTCAGGGCGGCGCGCAGGGAGCGTACGAGGGCGCATTCGGCGAGCTCGGTCGCCCCGTGCGCGGAGAGCCGGGCGAGCCGGCGGAGGGCCAGGTCGCTGCGGCGCAGCAGCCAGCCGGTGGCGAGCGCGGCCAGCAAGTGGCCGAGCACCATCGGCAGGTTGGGCAGGAGCTCGCCGCTCTGCGCGGCCGCCCCGGTCGCCAGATGGGCGGCGTGGCCGGGGTGCGCGTGGGTGGCGGCGGAGGTCGGGTCGACGCCCGCGTCGGCGAGGATCCGGGTGGCGTCGGCGGCGCTCATGGGGGCCGTGTTGGGGCCGCAGACGAGCTTCGCGGCCATCCGGATCAGCGCGTCGTCGGTGGCCGGCCCCAGGGCGGAGACCGAGAGCGGCCGCTGCCCGAGCCCGAACAGGACGTGCAGCCCGAGCTGTCCACCGGTCAGGGCCGCGACGATGACGGGCAGCGAGCGTTCCCGTCCGGCGAAGAGCACGGTGACGCCGAAGATCAACAGGAACCCGGCGACCAGAGTCCACAGAGCGATCCCCGCGCAGGCGGCGATCGCGTGCCCGAGGCCGGACAGCACGACGCAGACCGCGGTGAACACCGCGGCCCTCAGCAGACGTGGCGCGAGCGCGGGGGCAGACATGGCGGGAGACATCATCGCACCAGGCCCCGGCCCTCCATGCGGCAGGTCCGGAAGATCGCATTTCGGCCTCTTCGGGCGGGACATACACCGGCGCACGGTGTGCGCACATCCGCTGAACGAGCGCTCTTATGGCTCCCAGGGGCTTACGGACCTCCAGGCGTGGCAATAGGTAACGGTATGTCGCGCCGCAGCATGTCGAGCCGCAGCCAGGAGGCTGAAGCATGAGCATCTGGTGGTCCCTCCATCTGAGGCGCGAGGCCGCGAGCGTTCCGCTCGCCCGGCGGCTGTTGCTCGGCACCATGGAGACGGCCGGGGTCGACCCCGATGTCTCCTACGACCTGTCGGTGGCCCTGACCGAGGCATGCGCCAACGCCGTCGAGCACGGCGGAGCCACCGGTTCCGGCCCGGCTTCGGAGGCGTACCGGGTCACGGCCTATCTGGACGGCGAGACCTGTCGTATCGAGGTCGCGGACGCGGGCCCGGGCTTCGCCGGTGTGGCGCGCCCCGCTGCCGCCGTCGCCTCGGACGCGGAGAGCGGGCGCGGGCTGCGGCTGATCGAGGAGCTCGCGGACCATGTCCACTTCGGCCGCACGGGCCGGGGCGGGGCGCTGGTCAGCTTCGACAAGATCGTGAAGTGGCGCGCGGACGCGCCGTTGGCGCTGACCTGAAGCAGTTCCTCGCCCCCATACGTACGGGAAGGGCCCCCGCCGACCGTCGTCGGTGGGGGCCCTTCCCGTCACAGGTGCGAGTCCAGGCTCAGCCCTTCAGGCCGGCCATCCACGCCTCGACTTCCTCGGACCGGCGCGGCAGGGAGTCGGAGAGGTTCCGGTTGCCGTCCTCCGTGACGAGGATGTCGTCCTCGATCCGGATGCCGATGCCCCGGTACTCCTCCGGCACGCTCAGGTCGTCGGCCTGGAAGTAGAGCCCCGGCTCGACGGTCAGGCACATGCCCGGCTCGAGCGTGGTGTCGACGTACGCCTCGGTGCGCGCGGCGGCGCAGTCGTGGACGTCCATGCCGAGCATGTGGCCGGTGCCGTGCAGGGTCCAGCGGCGCTGGAGGCCGAGCTCCAGGACGCGGTCCACGGGGCCCTCGACCAGGCCCCACTCGACGAGCTTCTCGGCGAGCACGCGCTGGGCGGCGTCGTGGAAGTCGCGGTAGGCGGCGCCCGGCTTGACCGCGGCGATGCCCGCCTCCTGCGCCTCGTACACGGCGTCGTAGATCTTGCGCTGGAGCTCGGTGTAGCGGCCGTTGATCGGCAGCGTGCGGGTCACGTCGGCGGTGTAGAGCTCGTTGGTCTCGACGCCGGCGTCGAGGAGCAGCAGGTCACCGGAGCGGACCGGACCGTTGTTGCGCACCCAGTGGAGGGTGGTGGCGTGCGGTCCCGCGGCGCAGATGGAGCCGTAGCCGACGTCGTTGCCCTCGACGCGGGCGCGCAGGAAGAACGTTCCCTCGATGTAGCGCTCGCTGGTCGCCTCGGCCTTGTCGAGGACCTTGACGACGTCCTCGAAGCCGCGGGCGGTGGAGTCGCAGGCCTTCTGGAGCTCGGCGATCTCGAACTCGTCCTTGACGAGACGGGCCTCGGAGAGGAAGACGCGCAGCTCTTCGTCGCGCTCGGCGGTGACCTTGTCGGTCAGCGCGGCCTCGATGCCGGCGTCGTGACCGCGCACGGCGCGGACCGGGCCGGTGGCCTCCTTGAGGGCGGCGGCCAGCTCGCGGACGTCCTTGGCCGGGATGCCGAGCAGCTGCTCGGCCTCGGTCAGGGAGTGGCGGCGGCCGACCCACAGCTCGCCCTGGCCGTCGAGCCAGAACTCGCCGTTCTCGCGGTTGGAGCGGGGCAGCAGGTAGATCGTCGCCCGGTGGCCGGTCTTCGTCGGCTCCAGGACGAGGACGCCGTCCTCGGTCTGGTCGCCGGTCAGGTAGGCGTACTCGGTCGAGGCGCGGAAGCCGTACTCGGTGTCGTTCGAGCGCGTCTTCAGGTTGCCCGCGGGGATCACCAGGCGCTCACCGGGGAAGCGCGCGGAGAGCGCGGCGCGCCGGTCGGCGGTGTGCGCGGCCTGGGCGATGGGCCGCAGATCGTGCAGCTCGGTGTCGGCCCAGCCGGACTTCATGTTCTCGGCGAGCTCGTCGGACACGCCCTGGTACAGGCCGTTCTTGCGCTGCTTGATCGGCTCTTCGGTCTCGTCCGGGGTTTCCGGGGTGAGCTCGTCTGCCACGGGGGGTCTCCTTTGGTACGACGCTGAACCCACTCCATCGTACGGTCGTACGGAAGAAGGCCCAGGGCCGGAAGACCCGTCACGCGGGGCTCACTCGACGTGCCCGAATCGCCCTGATTCAGACCCGCCGGAACGGCCCGGATCCAGACCCGCTCACAGTCCCGCTTTCAGACCCGCTTTCAGACCCGCTTTCGGTCCGGCCACCTGTCCCGCCCGAGCGTCATTCGAAGCGGGCCGCGAGCAGGACCACGTCCTCTCCCTCGACGTCCGCAGCGGCAGCGGCATCGCCGCCCATCCCCTCCGGCAGCAGCGTGCGCAGGATGTGGTCGGCGATGGCTCCGGGATCCGTACGGTCCGCCTTCGGGACGCCCGCGGCGGCTGCGTGCAGCCGGGCGAAGGCCCGGTCCATGGGGTCGCCGGTCCGGCGGAGCAGCCCGTCGGTGTAGAGCAGCACCGTTTCTCCGGGGGCCGGGGCGATCTCGACGCTCGGCGCCTCCCAGCAGGCGAGCATGCCGAGCGGTGCCGACAGTGAGGTCTCGACGAACTCGGTCCGATGCTCGCCGATGATCAGCGGAGGGGTGTGGCCCGCTCCGGCGAGGACGATCTTGCGCTGCTTGGGCTCGGAGTACGCGAAGAGCGCGGTCGCCGACCGGGCGGGCTCGGTGAGCCGGAGCAGGAGTTCCAGGTCGGAGAGGACGGCGACCGGATCCTCGCCCTCCATGACCGCGTACGCCCGCAGGGAGGCGCGCAGCCGCCCCATCGCGGCGAGCGCGCTCGGCCCGGTCCCGGAGACGGAGCCGACGGCGAGGCCCAGGGCGCCCTCGGGCAGCGGAAGCGCGTCGTACCAGTCGCCGCCGCCCTGGGGGCCGGTGCGGTGGCGGGCGGCGAGCTGGACGCCGGGGACCCGGGGGAGCCGGCTGGGCAGCAACTCCTCGGCGACGGTGGCGACCTGGACGCGGGCGCGCTCCAGCTCCAGGAGGCGGGCGAGGTGCTCGGTGGCGTAGCGGCCGTAGAGACCGACGAGATCGCGCTGGCGCTCGACGGGTTCGGCGGGCTCGTCGTAGAGCCAGACGACGGCCCCGAGCTTGCCCGCTGCCTCGGTGGCGAGGGGGAGCGCGTAGCTGGCGGCGTAACCGAGCCGGGCGGCGACCTCGCGGTGGCGCGGGTCGAGCTCGGGCTCGCCGAGCAGGTCGGGGACGGCGATCGGGTCGGGGATGGCGGCGGTGCCGGAGCGTGCCTCGGAGGAGCCGAGGCCGGGGGCGGCCAGTGGGTCGGCGGGGGCGGTCGTGGCTCTCGACCCCGCCGGTTCTGGGAGCCCGTCCAGGATGCGGCCGTACGAGGTGGCGCTCCGCGGAACCGTCTCGATCGTGCCGAGCTCGGCGTGCGCGAGCCCGAGTCCGACGGTGGAGGCGGGGCCGCGGCCGTCCGCCGGTTCGAAGACCGCCATGCCGCGGCGCGCGCCGACGAGGGCGGCTCCGGCGCGCAGCACCTCGCGCAGCGCTTCGTCGAGCGAAGCGGTCTTGATCAGGCGTTCGGTGAGTTCATGGAGGGTGGTGAGGTCGGAGACCCAGCCGGCCAGCCGGTCCTGGATCAGTGCGCCGGGGATGCCCGGAAGGGCCGCCGCGGAGGGGTTTACGGGCGGGACGGGCGCGGTAGTGTGCGCGGGCGAGGGAACCGTGGAATCGATTCCAGCCACTTTCGGCAGGTGTGGGGCGCTCATGTCGGACGGCTTTCCGACGGGTGCGTTTCGCTCAATAGCATCGCAAACCCCCATGTCAATCTGCGCCGCTAGCAATGCATCCACATGTACACGCACAAGAGGAGCGATGTCCAGCATTGTCCCCACGGGACTTGTGGTGTCCGTGGGGTTTGGCGGAAGGGTTGAAGTGCAGGCCAAGTTGGCCGAAAATTGCCCCCTCGGTGCACCATTTGCGGTCGACTGGCGTCGTTTGAAAGCGCGTTGATTTGAACGTGATGGGTACGTAATCGGTGATGGCCAGGGGTAGTTGAAGCTGCCCCGGAACCTGGCAAGGTGCCTGGGCGTCCTCACCGCCGCAGGCCGCGCCCCTCCAGTGGACGACGAGCCTCAGCTCGGCCGCTCCCGCCCCACCGCACGGGGCGGTGACCCGCCGACCTTGTACGCGCTGCTACGCACGGTGAAGTGATCTGCACATGGTGTGATGTGGATTCGGCGTTCAACGGAAAGGAACGAGCGCTCATGCGCGAGATCCTCGGAAGGCGACGCAGGTTCCGGCTTCGGCGCAGGGAAAGGACCGTCCAGCTCGACGCGGCGCTCGTGTGCGCCACCGAGTGGGGCTGGCCCGTTCTGCCCGGTGTCGGGCTGAAGGCGACGACCCGTACGTCCAGAGGGGCCGGCTGCGCCTGCCCCGACCCCGGGTGTGTCGTACCCGGCGCACACCCCTTCGACCCCGGACTGCTCGCGGCCACCACGGACGAGCGCATGATCCGCTGGTGGTGGACCCGGCGCCCGGACGCCCCGATCGTCCTGGCCACCGGAGGCGGCGCGCCCTGCGCGGTCAGCCTGCCGGCCGTCGCGGGAGCGCGCGCCCTGGCCGCCCTCGACACGATGGGCATGCGGCTCGGCCCGGTCGTGGCGACGCCCACGCGCTGGTCGCTGCTGGTCGCCCCGTACGGCCTCGAACAACTCGGCGATCTCCTGTACGCGAAGGACGACGTGCCCAGTTCGCTGCGGTTCCACGGCGAGGGCGGCTACCTGCTGCTGCCGCCGTCGGTCGCCGGGACGGGCCAGGTGCGCTGGGAGCGCGCCCCGCTGGAGGGCTCGGCGAGCCCCTGGCTGCCGGACGTGGAGGCGGTCGTGGACGCCTTGGTCGAGGCGAGCACGGGCGCGCCCGGGGGCGGCAGCAGACTCACGTACTGAGGGCGGCGCTGAGGGGCGCCTGCCGACGGGTGGTGCTGACGGCGTACCGACGGGCGGCACTGACGGGCGTCCCGACGGGTGGTGCTGACGGCCGTACTGAGGAGCGGCGCTGACGGGTGGTGCTGCCGGGCGTACTGGCTGTGCACGGAGGCGAGGCCTCACCCATACGGGTGTGAGGCCGCCCGACTTGTACGGGAAACGGGCGCGCGGCGCGCGATGCGCCGCCGGTCCGCCGATATCTTCGGCGGACCGTTCACGAAGCGTCATAGCCAGCCGGGCAGGTGGGTCCCTTGAATCTCCGCATGATCGGGCTCGGGGCCGCCGTGGTGTGCGCCACGCTCCTGCCGCTCGTCGCCCTCGCCGGCCAGGCGTCCGGCCCAGGCCCGGACGGCGACGCCAAGCCTCAGGCGGACCGAGGCGCGGACGGCGGTCTGCTGCCGGGTCTCGGCCTCGGGGGCGAGCAGGCGACACCGTCGCCGCCCACGCCCACACCCACGCCTCAGGACGGCCCCCAGGCCTCCCCGCCGGGCGAGCCGGCGGCCGCCCCCGCCCGCAGTTCGCACTGTGGCCCGGAACTGACCTCTCCGGACGGGATCGAGGCGCAGACCTGTGTGCTCACGGAGGGCCCCGACACCTGGGGGCGTACGTACTACCGCAACGCCGGTGGCCAGCGGCTCGACGCCGTACTCACCCTGATGGGGCCCGCGGGGCGGACCGTACAAGTGCGTTGTGCCGTTGTCGCGCGGGATGAACCGGGGGCGTGCGAGACGCCCAGGGAGCGTGCGCGGGGCGCGGTCTCGGCATATTCGGCCGTAGCGGAATTCGCGGGTGCGGGAGAGGGATCCAATACGCCGCTGCTGCTGCGGGCCGGGAGCAACACGGCCGGTGCAGGCGGAAGTTGAGATTCCGGACGGTGTCGCGGTGACCCGTCCGGGCATGAGAAGACCCGATCGCTGGCGACGGGGGATGCACCAGCGACCGGGCTTCTAGAACGGTAACAAGAGATCTGCGGTTCGCAAATTCGATCTCGGTTATTCGGACAGGGATTTACCCGACCGCACGAGGAGTTGTGGCGGATGTCACCGACTGGTCGGTCTGTCAGTCCACACCGTCACCACACGCCCCTCGCGTATCAGCTGAGCGTGACCTGACGGTTGGTGAGGCCGCCGCGCGCCCGGCGCTCCTCCGGGGTGAGCGGGGCGTCGGTGGCCAGCGCCGCGGCGAGTCGCTCGGCGAGCTCGGCGGCGGGCTTCTCGCAGTCCTCGGCGCTCATCGACGTCGGCAGGTCCCAGACCGGGACCATGAGGCCGTGGGCCCGGAAGGAGCCGACCAGACGGGTGTTCTCGCCGAGGGAGGACGTGCCGGCGGCGTGCAGCCGGGCCAGCGCGTCGAGCAGCTTCTCCTCGGGGTGCGGCATGACCCAGCGCAGGTGGTTCTTGTCCGGGGTCTCGCACCAGTACGAGGAGTCGACGCCGGTCAGCTTGACCGTGGGGATGGCGGCGGCGTTGGCGCGCTCCAGGGAGGCGGTGACCTCGGCGTTGGAGTTGTCGGCGGACTCCGGAATCCAGAATTCGAAGCCCGTGTGCACGACCGGCGCGAAATCGCTGTTCGGGTCGAGCAGATCCTGCAGGCGCGGGCCGTCGGCCGGCACGCGGCGCGGGGTGACCGGAGAGCCCGGCTCCGTCTCCAGGGCGCGCAGCAGGGTGTCCGCGAGGTCGCGGGCGAGGTCGCCGGAGGAGGAGTCGTTCTGGAGGGCGAGGAGGACGGAGCCGTCGTCGCGGCGGAGCGCGGGCCATGCCATGGGCAGCACGGTCGCGAGCGTCACGGACGGGACACCCTCGGGGAGGCCGTCCTTCAGCGTGAGCGGGACGGTGGCGGCGGGCACCAGCTCGCGCAGCGCGACCCAGTCGCACTCGCCGGGCAGTCCCTCGAAGGGACGCTGGACCAGCTCGGTCACGGCGTGCGCGGCGGCCCGGCCGTGGCACGCCTTGTAACGGCGGCCCGACCCGCAGGGGCACGGCTCGCGCGCACCGACGACCGGGATCTCCCCGTTCGTGACCTGTGCCTTGGCGGCCTTCGTCTGGGGGCGCTTCTTGGCCATGGTGTGGCTTCTCCCGATAGCGGCAGTGCTGTGATGCAGGGCCGCACATGGTGCACGGCTCTGTGTCGGGCGAGCCTAGCCGTACGGGAGTGCCGAGGGGCTCAAGCGGGGACGTTCACTGCTCGGGGGAGGCCGAGGGCACGGTGCCCGGCGGTCTCCCGGACCGACAGTGCCCGGCGGTCTCCCGGACCTGGGTACGCGACGGTTCAGGCCGCCGTACGCGTCCCGGTGGAGGCCGCCGTCGTACGCGTCCGGTTGAGGCCGCCGGTACGCGCGCGTCAACCCAGGCCGCCGGACGCGCGCGCGTCAATCGAGGTCGTCGTACGCGTCCAGGAACTCGAAGCTCGAGCCGCCGCCGACCCGCGCGGCGAAGTCCTCGCGGCGATGGCCCTCGGTGACCAGCACCCAGACCGTCACCTCGCCGGACGCGCTGTCCCGTACGCCCCAGTCCTGAGCCAGGGCGCTGATGATGTTCAGCCCGCGGCCGCCGCGCGCGGTGACCGAGGGCGTCGACGGAACGGGCCGGGTCGGGCCACCGCCGTCCGTCACCTCGACCGTCAGCCCACCGGACGGATCGACCCGCCAGGCCGCCCGGACATCCCCGTCGCCCACGTCCGCCCGCCCCAGCGGCCTGCCGTGCCGGCAGGCATTGCTGAGCAGCTCGGAAAGGATCAGTACCGCGTCGTCGACGACCGATTCGGACATCCCGCTGCGGATCAACTGCTCCCGCATACGGTGTCTCGCTTCACCCACGCCCGCAGGGCCATGGGGTACGGCCATGCTCGACGACGTGGGCACCTCCTGTGCCACCACCAACGCCACCCCCGAGACCTCCTTTGCCCCACGCCACGGTGTGGATGCCCCAATGGCCTGGACCGGAAACCGCCCCATGAGCGTGCGGTGACGCACTCGTGACGATCGAGTACGGACCGAACGCGCCGGTGCACTCCCTGTTAACCGAGAGACGGATGGGGCGGACGGGTCAGGAGGGGCCGGGGATGGGGTCAAAGACGGCCCAACTGGGACAGCACTTGCTGGGGTCGGTTGGTGATGATCGCGTCGACGCCGAGCCGCTCGCAGAGTTCGACGTCCTCCGGCTCGTCCACTGTCCATACATGGACCTGGTGTCCGGCCTTCTGGAGCCGAAGGATCACGGCGGGGTGGTGGCGGACGATCCGGATCGACGGTCCGGCGATCACCGCGCCCGCCGGGAGCCGGCCGTCGCGCAGCCGGGGGGTGACGAACTGCGAGAGCGAGACGGTGGGGAGGTTCGGCGCGGCGGCCGCGATCCGGTGCAGGGAACGCGCCGAGAAGCTCATGACCCGTACGGGAGACTCCTCGGGGGTGGCCGGCTCCGCGAGGCCGAACCGCTTGAGCAGGTGGAGGAGTCGTTCCTCGACCTGGCCCGCCCAGCGGGTGGGGTGCTTGGTCTCGATGGCCAGCTCGACGCGGCGCCCGGCGTCGGAGACCAGCTCCAGGAGACGTTCCAGGGTCAGTACGGAGGTGAGTCCCTGGTCTTTCCAGTCCGGGCTCTCCCCCGCCTCCTCGCGCCCCTTCCACGTGCCGAAGTCGAGGGCGGCGAGGTCGGCGAGCTCCAGCGCGGAGACGGCGCCGCGGCCGTTGGAGGTGCGGTCGACGCGTCGGTCGTGGACGCAGACGAGGTGGCCGTCGGCGGTGAGCCGGACATCGCACTCGAGGGCGTCGGCGCCGTACTCGATGGCCTTCACATAGGCGGCGAGCGTGTGCTCGGGGGCTTCTTCGGAGGCTCCGCGGTGGGCGACCACCTGGACAGGGGTGGGGTTCGGGTGCGGCCGAGGGTGCTGCCGTGCGTGGGTCACCGCGTCATGGTGCCATTGGCGGAGCGGGCGCATGGAGGCGCGTCCGTTCTGTCCGTAAATAAAGAATCGGACGCAGATGCACAGCTCCGCCTTACAGTGGCCTGACGTCCAGTGGGAAAAGCTGTTCGCAGCACCTTTGTGAAAAACCACCCACCCACGCAGTGAACCGCAGTGAACGAGGAGAGAGCCGTGAGCACCGAGAACGAGGGCACCGAGGTTCCGGCGGACCCGAGTGCCCCGTCCGCCCCTCCCGCCCCTCCTATGCCGCCCACGCCCCCGTCGTCGGCGGACGACGTCCACCCGGAGCAGCAGACGCAGGTGCAGCCCCAGGTACACGCACAGGCACAGGCGCAGGCGCACGCGCCGACCCCGGAACCGGCGACGGCCGCCACTACTACCGCTGCGGCTGGCTGGCCTCCGCCGCCCCCGGCCGTACCGGCAGCCTGGGGCGCGTCGGTCCCGCCCGCCCCGGAGGCGCCGCGGAAGCGGACCGGCGGCCTGGTGGCGGCGGTTCTGGTGGCGGCGCTCGTGGCCGGCGGTGTCGGCGGCGGCATCGGCTACTGGGCGGCCGAGCGCGGCGACGACGGGATCAGCTCGACGACGGTCTCCGTGGGCGACTCCCCGGCGTCCTTCAAGCGTGACCCGGGCACGGTCGCGGCGGTGGCGAACAAGGCGCTGCCGAGCGTGGTGACCATCCAGGCGAAGTCCGGGGGCGGTGGCGGCGGTGACAGCGAGGGCGAGGGCGGCACGGGCACCGGCTTCGTCTACGACAAGGAAGGCCACATCGTCACCAACAACCACGTGGTGGCGTCGGCGGCGGAGGGCGGCACGCTCTCGGCGACGTTCTCGAACGGCAAGACGTACGACGCGGAGGTCGTGGGCCGGGCGGAGGGCTACGACGTGGCCGTCCTGAAGCTGAAGAAGGCCCCGGACGGGCTGGCTCCGCTCCCGCTCGGCGACTCCGAGAAGGTGGCGGTGGGCGACTCGACGATCGCGATCGGCGCGCCCTTCGGCCTGTCCAACACGGTGACGACGGGCATCATCAGCGCCAAGAACCGCCCGGTCGCCTCGGGCGACGGCTCCGGCGGCAACAACTCGTACATGAGCGCCCTGCAGACGGACGCCTCGATCAACCCGGGCAACTCCGGCGGCCCGCTCCTGGACGCGAGCGGCGCGGTCATCGGCATCAACTCGGCGATCCAGTCGACCGGCAACGGCTTCGGCCAGTCCCAGGCGGGCTCGATCGGCCTCGGCTTCGCGATCCCGGTCAACCAGGCCAAGAACGTGGCCGAGCAGCTGATCAAGACGGGCAAGCCGGTCTACCCGGTGATCGGCGCGACGGTGAACATGACCGACAAGGGCGCGGGCGCCACCATCGCCCAGGAGGGCGCGGGCGGCACGCCGGCGATCACCCCGAACGGCCCGGCGGCGAAGGCGGGCCTGAAGCCGGGCGACGTGATCACCTCCCTCGGCGACCGCCAGATCGACAGCGGCCCGACGCTCATCAGCGAGATCTGGACCCACAAGTCGGGCGACACGATCAAGCTCACCTACGAGCGCGACGGCAAGCCGACCACGACCACGGTCACCCTCGGCGAACGCACGGGCGACAACTGACCGGCTAGGCTGTCCCCCGCGCCACCCCGAACGGGACCCGGCGCGGGGTGGGTTGCCCGAGCGGCCTAAGGGAACGGTCTTGAAAACCGTCGTGGCGCAAGTCACCGTGGGTTCAAATCCCACACCCACCGCTTGAAGGTCGGAGAAACAGCACGTCAGAGGGCGGGCCCCGGATTCCGGGGCCCGCCCTCCGTGCTCACACCGCCTCACCCTGGATCGGCCGTACATCTCGGTGCCGACCAGTGCGTATGCCCGGTACGCGGCCGGTCGGAGAGTTTGCCTGCCCTGGGCGGCCTAACCGGACGTGCCGAAGAGTCCGGCCGCGATGAGGATGAAGCGCGGGTTCGTGGTTGCTTCGAGGAGGTATCCGATGAGTGCGGCGGACGTACCGGCGAATGGTGCCGAAGGGGCGGGCAGAGCCCGGACGACGAGTGAGGCTCGTACCGCGGTCGCGCCGCAGAAGATCGCGTGGCTGACGCTGGCCCTGATGACGACCAGCTCGGTCGCGAGCCTGCGGGCCTCGCCCACCATGGCGGTGTACGGCCTCGCCTGTGTGTTCCTCTATCTGGTGCCGGCCATCGTGTTCCTGCTGCCGACCGCGCTGGTGTCGGCGGAGCTGGCCTCGGGGTGGAAGGGCGGGGTCTACAACTGGGTCGCACAGGGCCTGTCGAAACCGCTCGGCTTCCTCGCGGTCTGGTGCCAGTTCGCGATGACGATCTTCTACTACCCGAGTCTGCTCGCCTACGTGGCCAGCACGATTTCCTACGTGATCAACCCCAGCCTGGCCAGCAACGGCGTGTACACGGCCATCGTCATCGTGGTCCTGTACTGGACCGGTGTCTGGGTCTCCTCGCGCGGCACCAATGCCGTCGCGGGCCTGGCCTCCTGGGGCCTGGTCATCGGCACGCTGATCCCCGGCGCGCTGCTCGTCGTCCTCGGCATCGTCTTCCTCGGGCAGGGCAACCCGTCCGCCGCGCCGATGACCGCCTCGCACATCCTCCCGGAGTGGACCGGCATCGCCAGCCTGGTGCTGATCGTGAACAACTTCCTCAGCTACTCCGGCATGGAGATGAACGCGGTCCACGTGAACAAGCTGCGGGACCCGGCCAAGGAGTTCCCGAAGTCGATGTTCCTGGCCATGGGCATGGTCCTGCTGATCTTCATCCTCCCGGCGCTCGCCATCAGCTGGGTCATCCCATCCAGCCAGCTCAGTCTGACCGCCGGCGTGATGCAGGCCTTCGACGCCTTCCTCCAGTACTTTCACATCGGCTGGCTGGTTCCGATCATCGCGTTCGGGCTGTGCGCCGCGTCGCTCGGCGGCATGCTCACCTGGCTGGCCGGCCCCTCCAAGGGCCTGCTGCTGATCTCGCGTGAGGAGGGCTACCTGCCGCCCTTCCTGCAGAAGCTCAACAGCCGCGGGGTCCAGCAGAACATTCTCGTCACCCAGGGCGTGGTCACCACGGTCATCGCCCTGATGTACGCGCTGATCCCCAATGTCTCCAGCGTCTACTGGATCTTCTCGGTCATCACCACGCAGGTGTACCTGATCATGTACCTGCTGATGTTCCTGGCCGCGATGCAGCTCCGCCGCAAGTTCCCCGACCACCCCCGGGGCTACCGCGCCCCGATGCTCAAGACCCTCTGCTGGGTGGGCTTCGTCTCCTCGGCCCTGGCCATGGTGATCGGCTTCATCCCGTCCTCGCAGTTCGGCGGCGGCAGCGCCTGGGCCTATGTCGGCATCGTCGGCGGCGGCCTGCTGTTGCTGGGAGTGATCATCCCGTGGAGCTTCCTCAAGGCCCGTAAGCCCAGCTGGCGACAGCCCGAGGCCGACGCGGCCCAGGTCGAGGGAGGTGCGGCATGAGCCCCACCCGGATGGCGTCCGAGCACAAGTGGATCTACATCGGGTCGATCGTGGTGCTGGTGGTCATGATGATCATCGGACTCTTCACGTACAAGCAGCAGAAGGCCACCAACGAGGCGCACGCGAAGGCGAACCAGCTGAACGACGCCCTGGTCGCCCAAGGCTTCCAGCCCCGCAATACGGGCAACATCGCCAACGTCCTGGGCACCGACGGCGGCCCGGTCTGCGAGGACCCCAACTCGGCCCTCAAGCGCGGTTTGTGGCTCGTCCAGATGGCCAACGGCGCCGCCGGCCCCGGCATGCGCCCGGTCATCGCCGACGACCGGGTCCTCCGGGCCGGCCTCGAAGTCGTCGAGGTCTACTGCCCGGACAAGCTGGACGAGTACCGGGAGAAGATCGAGGACCTCAAGACATCGGACACCGTCAATGACTGACCTCGCCGACCGCGTGGCCGCCCTGATGCCCCGTGCCAAGGAGGACCTTGCCGAGCTGGTCGCGATGCCCTCCGTCGCGGACCCCCGCCAGTACCCTCCCGAGAACTGCCGGCGCACCGCCGAGTGGGTCGCCGCGGCCTTCACCGGGGCCGGGCTGCACGACGTGACCCTGGAGCCGACCCCGGACGGCAGCCTCGCCGTCCTCGGTCACCGCCCGCCGCCGCCCGGCGCTCCCACCGTCCTGCTCTACAGCCATTACGACGTGCAGCCCCCGCTGGACGACTCCGCCTGGCACTCCCCGCCGTTCGAGCTCACCGAGCGCGACGGGCGCTGGTACGGGCGCGGCGCGGCCGACTGCAAGGGCAACATCGTCATGCATCTCACCGCGCTGCGGGCGCTGGGCGACGACATCCCGGTCGGGCTGAAGCTGGTCGTCGAGGGTTCGGAGGAGCAGGGCACGGGAGGTCTGGAGGCGTACGTTCCCGAGCATGCCGACGACCTGCGCGCGGACGCCCTCCTCATCTGCGACACCGGCAACGCGGCCGTCGGGGTCCCCACTGCCACGACCGTGCTGCGAGGCCTGGCCAACGTCGTCGTCACCGTCTCCACCCTCGCCGGCGACATGCACTCGGGCATGTTCGGCGGCCCCGCCCCCGACGCGTTGGCCGCGCTGATCCGGATGCTCGATTCGCTGCGCGACGCCGACGGCGCCACCCGCATCGACGGCCTGGACGTCGACGGGACCTGGCAGGGCGTCGGCTTCGACGAGCGGCAGTTCCGCGACGACGCGGGCGTGCTCGACGGGGTCGCCCTGCTCGGCACAGGCAGTGTCGCGGACCGGCTGTGGGCCCGTCCGGCGGTCACCGTCCTCGGCATCGACTGCCCTCCGGTGGTCGGCTCGGCCGCCGCCGTACCCGCCCGGGCCCGCGCCCGTGTCAGCCTCCGGGTTCCGCCCGGTACGAACGCGGACGCGGCCGCCGAAGCCCTGACGGCGCATCTGGAGCGTCACGCCCCTTGGGGTGTGAAGGTGTCCGTGGAGCGGGAGGGCACCGGCTCGCCGTTCCGCGCGGCCACCGACGGTCCCGCGTATGCCGCGCTGGACCGGGCGATGCGGGAGGCCTACGGTCGGCCGGTCTCCTTCCTCGGCCAGGGCGGCTCCATCCCGCTGTGCAACATCCTCAGCGACACGTTTCCCGACGCTGAGCTGATCCTCATGGGCGTCGAGGAGCCGCGCTGCCTCATCCACGCTCCGAACGAGAGCGTCGATCCCACCGAGATCGAGCGGATGGCGCTGGTGGAGGCGCTCTTCCTTCGCGACTACGCCGATCGAGTCGGCAACTGACGGCACCGTGCGTTTTCGGTGTGCTGGGTCAGGCGGGCCGCCGATTGGATGGTCGTGCGGGCCTCGTGTTCGGTCAGGCCCGTGTGGACGGCCGCCGTGGTGAGGGCTTCGGTGAGGGAGTCGCCGAGGCCGTTCTCGTAGGCGCGGCAGGCCGCCCAGAAGAGGCGCGTGTTGCGTTGGCCCTCGTGGGCCGTGCGGACGAAGTGGATCAGGCCTCGGCCGTGGCCCTGGCCGGCGGTCTGAGGGTGGCGTGGGGGTGGTGCCGGGGGTGCGATCAGGGTCAGGAGGGGGCGGGGGCAGGGGGCCGGGTCGAGGTGTTCGCTGCCGGGGGCCAGCCGGTACGCGCCCTTGGCCGTGACCGAGCCTGGTCCCACCAGGTAGCCGCCGGCGCCGCGGATGTCGATGCCGGGGGCGAGGCGGCTCGCCGAGTTCGGGACGACGACGTCCGGCGGGCCGGTCAGCCACAGGTGCCGGCCGCCGCTAGGGGTGAGCACGGTGACCGTGGCCGGCAGCGTGAAGAGGTGTTCGAGCGCCAGGTGGCGCAGCTCGGCCGTGACGTCCGCGGGCGCGTCCGTGTGCTTGACGTCGAGGTCGACACCGATCAGGTGGTACGGCGTGCGCCCGCAGGCGATGCCGTATCCGGTGGCCCAGGGCGCGGCGGCGAACAGCGCCCGTACCCCCGCGAGGTCGGTGGTCGCGTCGTGCACGCCGTGTCCGGGGCGGCCGCACTCCCCGTGGCAGCCGGAGGGGTGCGGGTCGTCCCGGTGCGGGGAGCGGATCGCGGGGAGCTTCGTGGCGGACAGGGGGATGACGGGGAGCCCGCGCTCTGCCGCTGACAGCGCGTGGGCGAGGGCCAGGGTGGCGGAGCGCCGGTCGGAGGTGGCCATGCGACTAGTTTCGTACACACGTTCGAAGAAGGGAAGGGGGCAGGGCTCGGGCGGTCGGGAGGATTGGCTGAAAATCTGCCGGAACGCTTCCTCCCTTGCGGCGGCTCACCTCCGGTGGCGCGAGGTCGTCGTCGGGCGGGTGAGCTGCGCCTTTGGGTGCGCGCAGGTGGTTTATCGACTTGTCCTCACGCTTGAGGGGGAATCGGCCGCTGAGGGGTGGTTCGCCGGGGATTGTGTGGGCAACTCTGGAGTCGCGACGTCGAGCACAACGACCGAGGCGGTCGGCCAACTGCCTTGGAATCAGCCGTACTTCAGTGCGCAGCACAGCACTGCAATGCACTACACAGCTTCAGCTCACGGAGGAAATGACATGGCAAGCATCCGTACCGCCCGCGTTCTCGCCGCCGCCGCCGCGCTGCCCCTGGCCGCCGCGCTCTTCACCGGCGTTGCCCAGGCCGACAACGGCGGCTTCGCGGACGACGGATCGAACACGAGCGTCGCCTCCATCATCGGCAGCGGCGTGGGTGGCGACAACTACGGCAACTCGACCACCACGCAGCAGGTGGCCACCGGCTCCGGTGCCTCCAATCAGAACAACACCGCCAGTGTGAACGGCTCCGCGTTCACGAACATCGAGCAGTCGAACGCGACGGTCAACTTCTACCCCTGGTGGTTCTAGTTCCCCAGCTGGGTCCGGCCCGACGGGGGGAATGACGGCGGGGTGAAAGGCGGCCCGCGCGACGGTGCTTCGGCATCGGCGCGCGGGCCGCTGTCGTGTGTACGCATGCCTGTGGAGGCATGCGTGCCATGTGCCCACCTGGGCCGCGCGCGTCCGTGACCTTGACAGGCTCCCGGTATCTGACGGACAGTCAGAAACCTTAGTCGTACCCCCGGGAGGCCGTCGCCGTGCACCTCGCCCCGACCGAGCGGCAGCTCCGGCTGCGCGCCGAACTCCGCGCGTACTTCCGTGACGTGATGCCCGACGGCCCACCGCCCCCCGCCGACACCGCCGCGCAGCGCGCGCTGCTCCGGCGGATCGGCCGTGACGGCATGCTCGGGCTCGGCTGGCCGCAGGAGTACGGAGGCCAGGGCCGAGGCCCCGACGAGCAGTTCGTCTTCTTCGACGAGGCGTACCGCGCCGGTGCCCCCGTCTCCATGGTCACGCTCAACACCGTCGGCCCGACCCTGATGAAGTACGGGACCGAGGAGCAGAAGGCGTACTTCCTGCCCCGGATCCTGCGCGGCGAGGCCGTCTTCGCCATCGGGTACAGCGAGCCGGAGGCCGGCACCGACCTGGCCTCGCTCCGAACGAAGGCCGTACGGGACGGGGACTCCTGGCTGATCGACGGGCAGAAGATCTTCACCTCGAACGCCCAGAACGCCGACTGGATCTGGCTCGCCTGCCGCACCGACCCCGACGCCCCGCAGCATCGGGGCATCTCCATCGTGCTGGTCCCGACGGACGCCCCCGGCTTCTCGTGGACGCCGATCGAGACGGTCGGCGGGCTGACGACCACGGCGACGTACTACGACGGCATCCGCGTCCCCGCCGGGAACCTGGTCGGCGAGGAGAACGGCGGCTGGGGGCTGATCACCAACCAGCTCAACCACGAACGGGTCGCCCTCGCCGCGATCGGCATGCAGGCCGAGGACTTCTACGCGGCCGCGCTCGGCCGGGCACGCACCCCCGATCCGGTGACGGGGCGACGCCGTGTTGACGAGCCGTGGATTCGGATTCGAGCCGCCGAGGCGCATGCCCGGCTCGCGGCAACGCGCCTGCTCAACTGGCGTTTGGTGGGGGATGTGGGGGCGGGTCGGCTGGCCCCCGGAGACGCCAGCGGGGTGAAGTTCGTGGGAACCGAATCGGCGGTGGAGGTGTACCGAATATGTCAGGAGATCGCGGGCGGGGCGGGACTGGTGAGGGCGGGGTCGCCGGGGGAGTTCGACGGCGGTGAGCTCGAGCGGATGAACCGCGCCGCGCAGATCAACACCTTCGGGGGAGGGGTGAGCGAGGTGCAGCGCGAGATCGTCGCGACGATGCGACTCGGCATGAAGGGGAGGGGGCGGCGATGAGGGATGGACTGGACGGACGGGGCGGACTGGACGGACTGGACGGACGGGGCGGACTGGACGGGCAGGGCGGGCGGGGCGGGCTGGGCGGTGGGCCGGGCGGACTGGATGGGCTGTACGAGCGGCTGAAGGCTTACGAAGGGCAGGCCGCCGCCACCGCGGGCGCCGGCAAGGACCTGGTCAACGAGCCGATGATCAGGCACTGGTGCGAGGCGATGGGCGACACCGACCCGGCCTACCGGGGGCCGGACGCCGTCGCGCCGCCGACGATGCTCCAGACGTGGACGATGGGCGGTCTGTCCGGCCACACCGACCGCTCCGGGGCGTACGACGAACTGCTCACGCTCCTGGACGAGGCGGGGTGCACGTCCGTCGTCGCCACCGACTGCGAGCAGGAGTACGTGCGGCCGCTGCGACCGGGCGACGCGATCACCTTCGACGCGGTCATCGAATCGGTGTCGGACCGCAAGACCACCAAGCTCGGCACGGGGCACTTCGTCACGACCCGCATGGACATCCACGCCGACGGCGAACTGGCGGGGACCCACCGCTTCCGCATCCTCAAGTACGCGCCGGCGGCGGCGAAGCCGAAGGGGAGCGGCGCTCAGCCTGCCGCCCGGCGGCCCCGGCCGGTGATCAACCGGGACAACGCCGGGTTCTGGGAGGGCGTGGCCGCGCACCGGCTGCTCATCCAGCGCTGCACCGGCTGCGCGACGCTCCGCTTCCCCTGGCTCCCGGGGTGCAACGCCTGCGGATCGCAGGAGTGGGACACGGTCGAGGCGAGCGGGGCCGGGACCGTCTTCTCGTACGTGGTGATGCACCACCCGCCCTTCCCGGCTTTCGACCCGCCCTATGCCGTCGGGCTGATCGAACTGGCCGAAGGCGTACGGATGATCAGCAACGTGGTCGGGGTGCCGTACGACAAGGTCCGGATCGGGATGCCGGTCCGGCTGGAGTTCCTCCGCGTGGACGAGGACCTTGAGCTGCCCGTGTTCCGGGCGCAGGACGGCGGGGAGGGCTGACATGGACTTCACGCCCACGGAGGAGCAGGGCGCGGCCCAGGAGCTGGCGGCCCGGATCTTCGGCGATCTCGCCACGCACGAGCGGCTCGCGGCGGCCGGCACGGGCACGGACGCCGAGCTGTGGAAGGCCCTGTGCGCGGCCGGGCTGCCCGGGGCGGTCGAGGAGATCGGGCTGCTCGGCCTGGTGCTGCTCGCCGAGGAGCAGGGGCGGGTGACGGCCCAGGTGCCGTTCGCCGCGAGCTGTGTCTTCGGCCTCCTCGCCATTGCCCGGCACGGTACGGACGAGCAGCGGGAGCGGCTGCTGCCGGGCCTCCGGGACGGTACGACGGTGGCGACCGGAGCCTTCCCGCCCACCGGCCACGTGCGGGCCGGAGCGGACGGCCTGCTCACGGGGACGGTGGAGTGGGTGCCCTGGCTCAGGGACGCCACGCACGTCCTCGTACCGGACCAGGAGGGCACGCTCTGGCTCGTGCCCACGGCGGCCGGGTCGGTCGGCGGTTCGGTGGGCGGCTCGGGGGTCGCTTCGGTGTGCGGCTCGGAGGGCGCGTCGGCGAGCGGCTCGGTTTCGGTGGAGCCCGTCGAGCTCACCGCGCCGTGGGCCGCGGGGCGGCTCGTTCTCGACGGTGCGCGCGGGGAGCGGATCGGGGGCGCGGGCGCCCGCGGAGACGCCCGCGCGGACGTCCTGGAGATGGCCCGGGTCGTGTTCGCGGGGCTCCAGGCCGGCGTCTGCGCCGGGTCTCTGGCCCGGGCCGTGGCGTACACCTCGGTACGGGAGCAGTTCGGCCGCCCCCTCTCCACCCACCAGGCCGTCCAGCTCCGGGCCGCCGACGCCCACATGGACACCGAGGCGATCAGGGTGACCGCCTATGAGGCCGCCTGGCGTCACGACGAGGGCCTGCCGGCCGCCGAGCACGCGCTGACCGCCGCCTGGTGGGCGTCGGAGGCGGGCAAGCGGGTCGTGCACGCGGGCCAGCATCTGCACGGCGGCATGGGCGCCGATCTGGACCACCCCGTCCACCGGCACTTCCTCTGGGGCCGGCAGCTCGACGCCTACCTCGGCTGCGGCACCGAACTCCTCGCCGAACTGGGCGACCTGATCGCGAACGGAGAGGCCTCATGAAACCCGGGTACGAGTTGGCGCCCCTGGTCGTCCCGATCACCCGCACCCTGATCGTCGCCGGGGCCGTCGCCTCCCGCGACTACCAAGACGTGCACCACGACGCGGAGTCGGCGAGAGCGAAGGGCTCCCCCGACATCTTCATGAACATCCTGACGACCAACGGCCTGGTGGGGCGGTACATCACCGACCGGCTGGGCCCCGGCGCGGTGCTGCGCAAGGTGGCGATACGGCTCGGCGCGCCCAACTACCCCGGAGACACGATGACGTTGACGGGGACGGTCACCGAGGTCGACGGCGTCACCGCCCAGGTGCGGGTGGTCGGTGCCAACGGGCTCGGTCACCACGTCACCGGCACGGTGACAGTGACGCTGCCGACGCTGCCGGAGGTGGGGGCATGAGCATCCGGAAGGCCGACCTGCTCGGGGGGCGCGCCGCCGTGGCGGGGATCGGCGCGACCGAGTTCTCCAAGGACTCGGGCCGCAGCGAGCTCAAGCTGGCCGTGGAGGCGGTGGGGGCTGCCCTCGACGACGCCGGGCTGACCCCGGCGGACGTCGACGGCATGGTCACCTTCACCATGGACACCAATCCGGAGATCACCGTCGCCCAGGCGGCCGGCATCGGCGAGCTGTCCTTCTTCTCCCGCATCCACTACGGAGGCGGGGCCGCCTGCGCCACGGTCCAGCAGGCCGCCCTCGCCGTCGCCACCGGGGTCGCCGAAGTCGTGGTCTGCTACCGGGCGTTCAACGAACGCTCGGGGCGCCGCTTCGGCTCGGGGGTCCAGCAGCGCGAGCCCTCCGCCGAGGGCGCCGCGCTCGGCTGGCAGCTCCCCTTCGGGCTGCTCACACCGGCCTCCTGGGTCGCGATGATCGCCCAGCGGTACCTCCACACGTACGGTCTGACACCGGACGCCTTCGGGCACGTCGCCGTCACCGACCGCCGGTGGGCGGCGACCAACCCCGCCGCGTACTTCCACGGCAAACCGATCACCCTCGCCGATCACGCCGCCTCGCGCTGGATCGTCGAGCCGCTCCGGCTCCTCGACTGCTGCCAGGAGACCGACGGCGGCCAGGCGATCGTCGTCACCTCGGCCGAGCGCGCCCGCGACCTGCGCCACCCGCCCGCCGTGATCGTCGCCGCCGCGCAGGGGGCCGGCCGCGCCCAGGAGGCGATGACGAGCTTCTACCGCGACGACCTGACCGGCCTGCCCGAGATGGGCGTGGTGGCGAGACAGCTGTGGCAGACCTCGGGCCTCGCACCCGGCGACATCGACGTCGGCATCCTCTACGACCACTTCACCCCGTTCGTGCTGATGCAGCTGGAGGAGTTCGGGTTCTGCGGACCGGGGGAGGCGTCCGAGTTCGTCGCGGCGGACGCGCTGCCGCTGAACACGCACGGCGGCCAGCTGGGGGAGGCGTACCTCCACGGGATGAACGGCATCGCGGAGGCCGTACGCCAGGTGCGGGGCACGTCCGTGAACCAGATACCCGGCGCGGCCAGGACGCTGGTCACGGCAGGCACCGGAGTCCCGACCTCCGGTCTGATCCTGGCGGCGGACGGCTGACGCGCGGGGGTGAGCCGGGGCGGGCGGACCCCTACTCGCGCGTCGCCCGCCCTCCACCTTCAGGAGGTCCAGCTGTCCCCACCCCTACAACCTGAGGGGGAGTGCGGTTCGGGACCTGGGGCCGATCCGCCGCCAGGTGCCCGCTCCTAGCGTGGAGTCATGACTCCGCCACCTTCCGGCCCCGTCTGCGTCGGCGCCTCCACGGCCGCCGCCGGCTACCCGTCGTTCTCGTCCTACGTACGGGCTCGGGGGCCCGTGCTGCTGCGTACCGCCCGCTCGCTGACCGCGAACCCGGCGGACGCGGAGGACCTGCTGCAGACCGCGCTGACCAAGACGTTCGTCGCCTGGGAGCGGATCGAGGACCACCGCGCCCTGGACGGCTACGTCCGGCGTGCGCTGGTGAACACTCGTACGTCCCAGTGGCGCAAGCGCAAGGTCGACGAGTTCGCGTGCGAGGAGCTGCCGGAGCCGGCCGGACTGCCCGAGCCCGACCCGGCCGAGCGGCAGGTGCTGCACGACGCCATGTGGCGTGCGGTGATGAAGCTCCCCGACCGCCAGCGGGCGATGGTCGTCCTGCGGTACTACGAGGACCTCAGCGAGGCGCAGACGGCCGAGGTGCTCGGTGTCTCGATCGGTACGGTCAAGAGCGCGGTGTCGCGGGCGCTCGGCAAACTCCGCGAGGACCCGGAGCTGGCGCCGGTGCGGTGAGGGACGGCGGCCTCCTGGCCGGCAGGCAGCCCCAGCCCTAGGGCAGCCAGCCCCAGAGCGGCCCCCGGCCCGGGCAGCTCGTGACCGTCGGCCCCGGCAGTTCGTGACCCCCTCGCCCCGCCAGCCCCCACAGCCCAATCAGCCCCGTCGCCCCCACCTCTGCCAGCGATCACTGGCAATTTCCGTACTCCCGGGTAGTGACATACCGCGTGGTACGTGAGCAGAATCTGGACACCCCTACTGCCACGTAGCGCCCACCGGGAGGACGCCGTGCTGAGCACCATGCAGGACGTACAGCTGACTGTGAGCCGCATCCTGAACCACGGGATGACGATCCACGGAAAGTCCGTCATCACCACCTGGACCGGGGAGCCCGAGCCGCACCGCCAGACCTTCGCGGAGACGGGCGCCCGCGCGACCCAGCTGGCGAACGCCCTGCGGGACGAGCTCGGAGTCACCGGTGACCAGCGTGTTGCCACGCTCATGTGGAACAACGCGCAGCATGTCGAGGCGTACTTCGCCATCCCTTCCATGGGCGCCGTGCTGCACACCCTCAACCTGCGGCTGCCCCCTGAGCAGTTGGTCTTCATCGTCAACCACGCCGTCGACCGGGTCGTCATCGTCAACGGCACACTGCTCCCACTCCTCGCCCCGCTCCTCCCGCACCTGCCGACCATCGAGCACATCGTGGTCGCGGGCCCCGGCGACCGTTCCGTCCTCGACGGCGTGACGCCCCGCGTGCACGACTACGAGGAGCTGATCGCGGGCCGCCCCACCACCTTCGACTGGCCCGAGCTGGACGAGCGTTCGGCCGCCGCCATGTGCTACACCTCCGGGACCACGGGTGACCCCAAGGGTGTCGTCTACTCCCACCGTTCGATCTACCTGCACTCCATGCAGGTCAACATGGCCGAGTCGATGGGTCTGACGGACCGCGACACGACCCTCGTCGTCGTCCCGCAGTTCCACGTCAACGCCTGGGGCCTGCCGCACGCCACGTTCATGACCGGCATCAACATGCTCATGCCGGACCGGTTCCTCCAGCCTGCCCCGCTCGCCGACATGATCGAGCGCGAGAAGCCGAGCCATGCCGCCGCCGTCCCCACCATCTGGCAGGGCCTGCTCGCCGAGGTCACCGCCAACCCGCGCGACCTCACCTCCATGCGGCAGGTCACCATCGGCGGCGCCGCCTGTCCGCCCGCGCTCATGGAGGCGTACGACCGGCTCGGCGTCCGCCTCTTCCACGCCTGGGGCATGACGGAGACCTCCCCGCTCGGCACCATGGCCCATCCGCCGGCCGGTCTGTCCGACGAGGAGCAGTGGCCGTACCGCATCACGCAGGGCCGCTTCCCGGCGGGCGTCGAGGCCCGCCTGGTCGGACCCGGTGGCGAACGGCTGCCCTGGGACGGCGAGTCGGCCGGTGAGCTGGAGGTACGCGGCACCTGGATCGCGGGCGCGTACTTCGGCGGCATCGACGGCGAGCCGGACCGCCCGGCCGACAAGTTCAGCGAGGACGGCTGGCTGAAGACCGGCGACGTCGGCGTGATCAGCCCCGACGGCTATCTCACCCTCACCGACCGCGCCAAGGACGTCATCAAGTCCGGCGGCGAGTGGATCTCGTCGGTCGAGCTGGAGAACGCGATCATGGCGCACCCGGAGGTCGCCGAGGCGGCCGTCGTCGCCGTCCCGGACGAGAAGTGGGGCGAGCGCCCGCTGGCGACCGTCGTCCTCAAGGAGGGTTCGACGGCCGACTACGTGACGCTTCGGGACTTCCTCGCCGAGTCGATCGCCAAGTGGCAGCTGCCCGAGCGCTGGGCGATCATCGCGGCCGTGCCGAAGACGAGCGTCGGCAAGTTCGACAAGAAGGTGATCCGCAGGCAGTACGCGGACGGTGAACTGGACGTCACCCAGCTGTAGTCAGTACGGAAGTTCGCACGGAAGTGAGGAGAGGGGGAGCGGTCCACCGACCGCTCCCCCTCTCTCCATGGGTGTCGCTCAGTTCGTGCCGATCTTCGCCAGCAGGTCGACGATGCGCGACTGGACCTCCGCGCTCGTGGCGCGTTCGGCCAGGAAGAGGACCGTCTCGCCCGACGACAGCGTCGGCAGCTCCTCCGCGTCGAGCCCGGCGGAGGTGTAGACGACGAGCGGGGTGCGGTTCAGCTGCCCGTTCGCGCGCAGCCAGTCGATGATCCCGGCCCGGCGGCGGCGCACCTGCATGAGGTCCATCACCACCAGGTTCGGCCGGATCTGGGTGGCCAGCGTGACCGCGTCGGCGTCCGCCGACGCCCGCGCCACCTGCATCCCGCGCCGCTCCAGGGTCGCGGCGAGCGCCTGCGCGATGTCCTCGTTCTCCTCGATGAGCAGCACGCGCGACGGGTGCTGCTCGCTGTCGCGGGGCGCCAGCGCCTTGAGGAGTACGGCGGGATCGGCGCCGTACGCCGCCTCCCGGGTCGCCTGCCCGAGCCCGGCCGCGAGCAGCACGGGCACCTCGGCGGCGACGGCGGCCTGGCGGAGCGACTGGAGGGCGGTACGGGTGATCGGCCCGGTCAGCGGGTCGACGAAGAGCGCGGCCGGGAAGGCGGCGATCTGGGCGTCGACCTCCTCGCGGGAGTGGACGATCACCGGACGGTAGCCCCGGTCGCTCAGCGCCTGCTGGGTCGAGACGTCCGGCGCGGGCCAGACGAGGAGCCGGCGCGGGTTGTCCAGGGGCTCGGGGGGCAGCTCGTCGTCGACGGGCCGGGGCGGCGGCTGGTTGGAGACCTCGACCGCGCCGCCGGGACCGTCGAGCGGCTCGGGGCCTTCGGCGGAGCCCTCGGCGGGCGCTCCTATCGCGTACGCGCGCCCTTCGGGGGCCGCGGGGGCCAGCTTGGTCTGCGGGTGCTGCTTTGCGGCGGGCTCGGGGACGGCGGTCTCGGTCCCGGCGACGGCCGCGGCCGTACGGTTGCCCTCGGGCGGGGTGGAGAGCTTGCGGCGCCGCCCGGACCCGTTGGTTCCGTTGCCGCCACTGGATCCGTTGGACCCGTTGGACGCGTTGGTTCCGTTGGTGCTGTTCGTCGCGCCTGCCTGCTGGGCGAAGGGCACGCCCTGCCCGAGCGTCCGCACGCTGAACGCACGCCCGCCCAGCGACCCGTCCTTCGGCGCGGCGGGCGCGGGCACGGCGGGAGCCGCGGGAGCCGAGGGTGCGGCAGGCGCCGGCATCTCCGGCGGCAGCGGTACGGATCCCGTACCCGTACCGCTGGTGGTCTCCTGCGGCCCGCTCGCGTTGCGGCGGCGGCCGGTCGGCTCGGGCAGCGGGTGGGGCTGCGGCGGCGTGTGGTCGGTGTCCGGCGCGGACCGTACGGCGTCGTGGCGCCCCTCGTCGTCCACGGACAGCGGCATCGGCATCGGCATGGGCATCGGCGCCGACGCGGGCATCGGCAGGGGCATCGCCATGGGTGTCGGCACAGGCGCCGGCATGGCCGCGGGCATCGGCGTTGCCGCCGCGGCCTCCGGGGCGCGGTCGGCCTCGGCCGGGGGCAGGGCGAACGGCGTACGCGGTCCGGCCTCGGCCGCCGCGTTCCGGTCCTGCGCCGCCAGCGCGCGGCGGGCCCGCCGCCCGGTGGGCTGCTGCGTCGTGTCCTCGCCGCCCGGCGCGGCGGGCAGGGCCCGGGCGAGGGCGGGGGCCTCGGCGGGGGCGCCCTGGGCGGGTACCGGTACCCCCTGCGGGGGCACGGCGTCGCCGAGCGCGGCCCGGCCCTGCGCGCCCTCGGCGGCGGTCACCACGGCGCCCTCGGCGGGCCGCCCGCGCCGACGCCCGGTCGGCTCGAGGGCGGCAGGAGAGCCGGAGGCACCGGGACCGGAGGCATCGGGAGCGGAGGCACCGGGGACGGAGGCACCGGGGACGGGGGCGACCGGCCCCGCGTTCTGGGCCGGGATCAGTTCGGCGGGTCCGGCGGGGGCCTCGTCCGTACGCCCACGGCGTCGCCCGGTCGGCTCGACGGCCGCACCGGTACCAGTACCGGCCCCCGAATCCGTACCCCCGCCCATCGGGCTCTCCAGGAAGGCGTCGGTGGACGCCCGTCGGGCGCGGCGCCGGCCGCCGCCGTTGGTGTCCGAGGCCTGCGCGGGCAGCGCGAGCGCGCCGCCCTCGGCGGCGGGGGTCGGGGCCGGCGGAGGCGTGACCGTGCCCCTACCGGCACCGATCGGCACCTCCAGGACGTACGCGCTGCCGCTCATCCCCGGGACCTCGTGCGTCTGCACGACACCGTCGTGCGCGCTCACGATGCCGCGCACGATGGGCTGGTGCACCGGGTCGCCCCCGGCGTACGGCCCGCGGACCTCGATGCGTACGACGTCACCGCGTTGCGCGGCGGCGACCACGATCGTCGAGTCGGTGTACCCGGCGCCCGGTACGACCCGGGCCTTGCCGGTCGAGTCGACCCCGGCGACGTCCGCGACCAGGTGCGCGAGCGCGGTCGCGAGGCGACCCGCGTCCACCTCGGCCTCGATCGGCGGGGCGTGCACGGCGAACTGTGCCCGGCCGGGCCCGATGAGCTCCACGGCCCCGTCGACGCCCGCCGTGACGACCCCGTCGAGCAGGACGACGGACTTGGCGAGGGACTCGGCTCCGGCGTTCAGCCGCTGGTAGCCGAGGACGTTGTCGACGAGGGTGGTCATCCGGGCGTAGCCGGCGGCCAGGTGGTGCAGGAGCTGGTTGGCCTCGGGCCACAGCTGCCCGGCGTCGTCGGCGGCGAGGGAGGAGAGCTCCGTACGCAGCTCCTCCAGCGGCCCGCGCAGCGACTCGCCGAGGACGGCCGTCAGCTGCTCGTGCCGGGCGGCGAGGGACTCGTACCGCTCCTTTTCGCCCTTCGCCCGCTCCACCTGGCTCCGCTTCAGCTCGGCGAGTTCGGCGGCGTGCTTCTCGGTGAGCGTGGTGAGCTCGGTCGTGTGCTCGTCGGTGAGCTGCTCGTACGGCCGGCGGTCGGTGAAGGTCATCACCGCGCCGACGAGCTGGTCCCCGTCCCGTACCGGGGCGGTGGTGAGGTCGACCGGTACCTGGGAGCCGTTCTTCGCCCACAGGACCTGGCCGCGGACCCGGTGCTTCCGCCCCGACTTGAGGGTGTCGGCGAGCGGGGAGCCCTCGTACGGGAACGGCTCGCCGTCCGCCCGCGAGTGCAGGATCAGCGGGTGCAGCTCCTTGCCGCCGAGGTCGCTGGCGCGGTAGCCGAGGATCTGCGCGGCGGCGGGGTTGACGAGGACGACCCGCCCGTCGGTGTCCGTACCGACGACGCCCTCGGCGGCCGCGCGCAGGATCATCTCGGTCTGGCGCTGGGAGCGGGCGAGTTCGGCCTCGGTGTCGAGCGTGCCGGTGAGGTCGCGGACGACGAGCATGAGCAGCTCGTCGCCGGTGTAGGAGGTGTACGAGTCGTAGGCCTCGCGGCCGTCCTCCAGGCTGGCGCTGGTCACCTCGACGGCGAACTCGCTGCCGTCGGTCCGGCGGGCGATCATCCGCGTGGGCTTCGTACGGCCGCGCTCGTCGGTGCCCTCGGGGCGCCGCATGGAGCCGGGGATCAGGCGCGAGTCGAACCCGGGGAGCAGATCGAGCAGCCCGCGCCCGACGAGCGCGGTGCCGGGGGTCTCGAACATGCCGAGGGCGATGGTGTTGGCGTTGACGACCGTGCCGTTGCAGTTGACGAGCACGAGGCCGTCGGGGAGGGCGTCAAGTATGGCTGCGAGGCGAGCAGCGCCTCGGGATGGCCTGCTGCTCACGACGACGCTTCCTCCCTGACCCACTGCACCTTGCCCACTGCGCCTTGCCCGGCTGGCCGACCCGCCCCATCTTGCCCGTCGGGCCGCAGCCTGTCACTGAGGGGAGTCTAAAGGCAGGCTCGGCGGTCGCGGGGTGCGGTCGCGTGCCGGAGGCAACATCCGAACGGCATCCTCACCTCATCCCCGCACGTGGGACAGGTGGGGCAGCACGGGCGTGAGGTTGTCCCAGCGGTCGATCTCGCAGCCGTTGGCGCGGGAGAAACGGGCATCGACGGTACGTCCCCGCCACTCGCCGGTGATGTGCGCGACGGCGGGCCCGCCGTGCTGGAGGGAGCACATCCGGTCCTTCGCGACGGGCGCGAACGGGTCGGTCCCCGCCTTGGCGTGCTCGGCGAGCCGCGAACAGGCGCCGGCGGCGGCGGGATGATCCCCACCGGCCTTGCCGTCCTTCTCTGCGCACTCGAGCTTGAAGGTCCCGTCGGCACTCCGATGCCCGCTCTTGGAGATGGTCACGGTGAGCGCGTCGGGCGAGGAGAGCAGCGGCAGGGGCAAGGGCCCGAGCGCGCCGACGCCGGCGGCGGAGGTGACGAGGGAGGCGAGGACGAGACGTCGCAGCATGGGAACTCCAGGGGGCAGAGGGTAGGCCGGGTCCCGGGGGCCGGGCCCCGCCCCTCTAACGCTCCGTACCGCCGTTCGTTGCGCAAGCGGGGTGCGCCGACGGGCTTTGCTCTCCGCCCCGGAGGACTAGTACGGTGAGAAGCGATTGGTGACAGCAGGCTCGCCTGTGTCATCATCTGCACGCACCACTCGCGCCCGCGCGACGGTGCGGATGGAGGCGTCGCCTAGTCCGGTCTATGGCGCCGCACTGCTAATGCGGTTTGGGCCTTAAAGCCCATCGAGGGTTCAAATCCCTCCGCCTCCGCACCACCCCCGAAGCCCCGGCCCACACGGCCGGGGCTTCGGCCGTTCCACCCCCGCTCCCCGCCCGAACCCACCCGCCGCGACCCGCCGACGCGCCACCGCCCGGGCCCGCCCCGGATGCCCCAGGATCACGTTTCCGCAGGTCAGAGGGGGTCTGGCTAATGGATTTCGCGCTACGCCGCAGGTCATGTAATGTTGTCCACGCAACGCCGACCGGCAAGAAAAAAGCCGAGAAGCACAAGCACTCGTAGCTTAACGGATAGAGCATCTGACTACGGATCAGAAGGTTGCAGGTTCGAATCCTGCCGAGTGCACAGCAGCTGAGAGGCCCGGACGAGAGTCCGGGCCTCTTGCGTTTCCTGGGTGTACAGCTTGCCGATCGCGGCGCGTACAGCTTCCTCGCTCGCCTTGGCATGGACCTCCATCGGCATGGCGATCCCTGGGTGCCTGAGGATCCGCTGTGCCACCTTCGGGTGAACGTCCCCCCATTCCATGACAGTTGAATATGCCATCGGCCTAGCGTCCCTGGTGGAGGTGGTGCTCGATGGACGACGACGAGCAGAGATACGGGGACGCGGACGCGATCGACATCGGCGACTTCGTGCTCGCCGCGACCGGTGCGCGGGTGCGGCGGCTGACGATGCCGGACGGGACGCACTGGTTTCCCGCCGCCGACGCCGCGGGGCAGCTGGGGTACGTCAACACCCGGCAGGCGGTGCTCGTCCATGTGGCGGCCGCCCGGCAGCGGATGCTCGGTGAGCTCGTGCGCGGGGTCTGTGGAGAGGAGGTCGCGCGTGTGCTCGCGGGGAGCGGGCTGCGCAAGTCGATGAAGATGCTCGACCTCCAAGGGCTCGTCCAGCTCGTCATCACCGGCACCAAGCCCGCCTGCGCGCCCTTCAAGGCCTGGGTCTCCGAGGTCGTCGCCGGCATCCAGCGCGACGGTTCGTACGGCCTCGAACCCTCGACCGCCCACTGGGGGTACGTCATGCCTCCCCAGCTCGTCGACATCGTCGTACGGGCCGAGACGGACGCCGGGTTCCTCAACGTTCCCGTTCAGCGCTCGCGCCACTCCGTCTCGCCGCAGGAGCTCCTCGACTCCTGGCAGGCCGACCACCGCGCGGTCACGGGTGACGTGCACGCCGTCGCCGCCTGCCTCGCCCCCGCCCTCGTGCGCGGCGGCGCCCGGTACCGCCTCGAGGACATCGCCCGGCGCACCGGGCTCGCCGTCGAGCGCGTACGCGACTGCGTCGGGCTCCTCGTCGAGCGCGGCTGCGTCCGGGAGAGCGCCGTCGCCGACGACGGGGCGCGGATCTATCTCCTGCCGTAGGCAGGATTTACGTTCCGCCGTGGGGGACGGGCAACCCCGTCCAGGACCGCCACCACCTGGGCCTCGTCCGCGTACACGATCCTTCGCCGACAGCCTGCCCTCCCGCGCCAGCCCGTTCGTCAGGGCGAAGACGCCCGGGAAGTGGCCCCGCCCGCTTCTCGTCGGGGACTGGAAACGGACGTAGAGGGCTTCGGGGAGACTGGACACCCTCGCGAGGGTAGGGCGTAGGACGTAGGACGGAGGCTGCGCGTGGTGTGGCGGTGTGCCGGGATGCGGTGGGCCGGTGGTGTGCCCGGTCTGCGGTGGGAAGGCGGGCGCGTGTCCCCGCTCGCGTACGGGCAGGTCCTCGCCTTCCGTGCCGTCGGGCCCCGGCTCTGCCCCGGCGCCCGCGCGAACCCCTGCCCCCTCGCCGCGACCGTCCCCGCCCGCGCCACCGGCGGCCAGTGCCCCGAGTGCGCCCGTCTCGACCGGGCCCACTCCGTCGCCGCCGACACCATCGCCGACGACCCCCGGCCGTACCGCGTGTACCTCGCCTGGTTCGGGCCCGGCATGACCAAGGTCGGGATCACCGCCGAGGAGCGCGGCGACGCCCGCCTCCTGGAGCAGGGCGCCGTCGCCTTCAGCTGGCTCGGGCGCGGGCCGCTCATGGCCGCCCGCCGGACCGAGGAACTGCTGCGGCACGCCCTCAAGGTGCCCGACCGGATCCCGTACGACCGTAAGCGCGCCGTACGGCACGACCTGCCCGGCCCCGACGCGCGCCGCCGCGAGATCGAGGAGCTGTACGGGCGGGCCACCGCGCTCGCCGGATGGGCCGAGACCCTGGAACGGCTGGAGTTCCGCGCGTACGACCACGGCGAGGTCTTCGGGCTCGCCGGCCTGCCGCCGCTCTCCGGCACCGTCACCGAACTCGTCGACGGCGGCGTCGTCGCCGGCCGCCTCCTCGCCGCTGCCGGTCCCGACCTCCACATCCTCGCCGAAGGCGACGGGCGCGACCATCGCGGCGGGCGCTGCCTCGCCCTCGACACCCGGCTCGTGCGCGGGTGGGCGCTGGTGAATCCGGGCGCCGAGACGGCCGCCTCCGTCACCGTGCCTGTGAGGAGCGTCGACCTCGACTTCCAAGAGACGCTCTTTCCGCCCTGACCGCCCGGAGTAAAGACTTGGATCCCTTCCGGCGGCCCTTATGGACACGCCCACCCCGCCCGGCGGAGGGTGATCCACATGACCCCGAACCTGGTGGCGGGCCTCGAACCGCCCTACTACACCGCTGTCTTCACCTCGATCCGTCCCGAAGCTCCCGAGGGATACGCCGAGACCGGCGCCCGTATGCAGGAGATCGTCAGCGCCCTTCCCGGCTTCCTCGGGTACGAGTCCGCCCGTACCCCCGGCGGCATCGCCATCTCCGTCGCGTACTTCCGCGACCTGGCCTCCCTCGACGCCTGGCGGGACAACGCCGAGCACCAGGCCGCGAAGCGGCGCGGGCGGGAGGAGTGGTACGAGAGCTACAGCCTTCACATCGGCAAGGTCGAGCGGAGTTACGGCTTTGAGCGCTGAGTCGGCGCGGGAGGGCGAGACGCCACGCGAGGGCGAGACGCCGCGGGAGTTCGCCTCGCGGCTCGGCATCCCCGGGTTCGTCGACGTCCACGCCCACTTCATGCCCCAGAACGTCCTCGACAAGGTCTGGGCCTACTTCGACGCCGTCGGCCCCCTGACCGGTGTCGAGTGGCCGATCACCTACCGCGAGGAGGAGGAGCGCCGGGTGGCGCTCCTCCGGGAGTTCGGGGTGCTCGCCTTCACCTCGATGCTCTATCCGCACAAGGCCGGCATGGCCGAGTGGCTCAACAGCTGGGCCGCCGACTTCGCCGCCCGTACGCCCGACTGCCTCCACACCGCCACCCTCTACGCCGAACCCGGCGCGACCGCGTACGTCGAGCGGGCGCTCGACTCCGGCGCCCGGGTGTTCAAGGTTCACCTTCAGGTGGGGGGATTCGATCCCAACGAGGCTTCGCTCGATGGTAGTTGGGGAGCGCTTGCCGATGCGCGCGTGCCCGTCGTCGTCCACTGCGGCTCCGGGCCCGTCCCCGGCAAGTTCACCGGGCCCGGGCCCATGGGGCAGCTCCTCGCCCGGCACCCCCGGCTGCGGGTGATCGTCGCGCACATGGGGATGCCGGAGTACGCCGACTTCCTCGACCTCGCCGAGCGGTACGACGGCGTCCATCTGGACACCACCATGGCCTTCACCGACTTCAGCGAACGCCTCGCGCCGTTCCCCGTCGCCGAGCTGTCCCGGCTGCGAGAACTGCGGGACCGCATCCTCCTCGGCACCGACTTTCCCAACATCCCCTACCCGTATGTCCACCAGCTCCACGCCCTCGAACGCCTCGGGCTCGGTGACGACTGGCTGCGGAGTGTTCTGTACGGGAATGGGGCCGCGCTCCTCTCCCTTGCCTGAGTGCCTGAGTGCCTGAGTGCCTGAGGTCTGAGGCCTGGGGTCTGAAGGCGCTACTTCTCAGGGAATTCACAGGGAACGGAAAGGGAGATCTCAGTACGCCCCTCCACCGTGGTCCCATGACACCCGCGACCAAGCCCCAGGGGCGTACCGACATGCTCCGGCCCGACGGTTCCGCCGTCCGCGTCCTCGTCGTGGACGACGAGGCCTCGCTCGCCGAGCTGCTCTCGATGGCCCTGCGCTACGAGGGCTGGCAGGTCGACAGCGCGGGCGACGGGGCCTCGGCGCTGCGGGTGGCCCGGGCGTTCCGGCCCGACGCCGTGGTCCTCGACGTCATGCTCCCCGACATGGACGGGCTCTCTCTCCTCGGCCGGCTTCGGCGCGACCTGCCCGAGGTGCCGGTGCTTTTCCTGACCGCCAAGGACGCCGTGGAGGACCGGATCGCCGGGCTCACGGCCGGTGGCGACGACTACGTCACCAAGCCGTTCAGCCTGGAGGAGGTCGTGGCGCGGCTGCGCGGTCTGATCCGGCGGTCCGGCGCCGCCCAGGCGCGCAGCGAGTCGGTGCTCGTCGTCGGGGACCTGACCCTGGACGAGGACAGCCACGAGGTCACGCGCGGGGGCGAATCGATCCACCTCACCGCGACCGAATTCGAGCTGCTCCGCTACCTGATGCGCAATCCGCGCCGGGTCCTCAGCAAGGCCCAGATCCTCGACCGGGTGTGGTCGTACGACTTCGGCGGCCAGGCCAACGTCGTCGAGCTGTACATCTCCTACCTCCGCCGGAAGCTCGACGCCGGGCGCGCCCCGATGATCCACACGCGGCGCGGTGCGGGCTATCTGATCAAGCCGGGGGAGTAGGAAGCCGGGGAGTGGGAGAGGTACGTCCGATGTTCCGGTCGCCCCGGTCGTGGTCGCTCCGTACGCGGCTCGTCGTCTCCGCCGTCACCCTCATCGCGATCGTCTCCGCCGTCATCGGGACGGTCACGACGATAGCTTTCCGGTCGTACCTGTACGACCAGGCCGACGACCAGCTGCGGAACGTCGCGAACCGCGCCCAGGGCCCGCCGCCCTCGATGCGCGTCTCCGGGGACCCGGACCGCGACCCGCTCGCCTTCGTCCTCGGTCCCGGCGCCCCGCTCGGCACGGTCGGCGCGGTGGTCGGAGAGGGCGGCACGCTGGGCGCGGCCGACCGTTCCGTCGAGATAGAGCAGGCCGGGTACGGGCCGAAGGCCACCGTCAACCCGCTCGACGACGCGCAGCGCGCAGCGCTCGCCGGCGCGTCCCGCGACGGGCGGCCGCACACCGTCGAGCTGCCGGGGCTCGGCGACTACCGCGTCTCGTACGTCTCCGGGCGCGACGCCGACGTCCTCGTCGGGCTGCCCCTCGACGAGCTCCAGGGATCCCTCTCCACCCTCATCCTCGTCGAGGTGAGCGTCACGGGCGCCGGTCTCCTCGCCGCCTCGCTCGCCGGGAGCGCCGTCGTCGGGATCGCGCTGCGCCCGCTCCGGAGGGTCGCCGCGACCGCCACCCAGGTCTCCGAACTGACCCTCCACAGCGGCGAACCCGCGCTCCACCACCGCGTCCCCGAGGCCGATCCGCGGACCGAGGTCGGGCAGGTCGGCGCCGCCATCAACCGGATGCTCGACCATGTCCACTCGGCGCTCCACGCGCGCCAGCAGAGCGAGACGCGGGTACGGCAGTTCGTCGCCGACGCCAGTCACGAGCTGCGCACCCCGCTGGCCTCGATCCGCGGCTACGCGGAGCTGACCCGGCGCGGCCGCGAGGAGTGCGGGCCCGACACCCGGCACGCGCTCGGGCGCATCGAGTCCGAGGCGACCCGGATGACCGGGCTCGTGGAGGACCTGCTCCTCCTCGCCCGGCTCGACGCCGGACGCCCGCTCTCGTACGAGAGCACTGATCTCGCGCCCCTGGTCGTGGACGCCCTCTCCGACGCCCGCGCGGCCGGCCAGGACCACAAGTGGCGGCTCGAACTGCCCGACGGTGGGGAGGGGGGTGCCGTGACCGTGCGCGGCGACGGCGCCCGGCTCCACCAGGTGCTGCTCAACCTCCTCGGCAACGCCCGTACCCACACCCCACCCGGCACGACCGTCACCGCCCGCGTGCGCGCCGAGGGCGGCTCCGCGCTCGTCGAGGTCGAGGACGACGGGCCCGGCATCCCGGCCGAGCTGCTGCCCTCCGTCTTCGAACGGTTCGCCCGCGGCGACGCCGCCCGGACCCGCCGTAGCGAGGGCATGAGCAGCACCGGGCTCGGCCTCGCCATCGTGCGTGCGGTGGCGGTCGCGCACGGCGGTGACGTCGAGGTCAGCAGCCGGCCGGGGCGGACCGTCTTCGTCGTACGGCTGCCACGGGCAACGTAGTTCGGGCGGGTCCAGTCTCGACTCACAGCCTGCCCACAGGCTCATCACACAGCCGTGACAGCCGCCCTGGCGAGGGTCTGTGTCATGCGAACCCAAACGATCGCGGGACCCGACTCCGGTATCGGCGCCCTCCCCGCCCGGGAGCATCTCCCCGCCCGGGAGCATCTCCCCGCCCGGGAGCATCTCCCCGCCCGGGAGCACTTCCCCGTCGGAGCGGCCGGCGGCACGACCGGCGGGCGGCCCGTCCTCGACGTGGTCATCCCCGTCTACAACGAGGAGAAGGACCTGGAGCCGTGCGTCCTGCGGCTCCACGACCACCTCACGCGCACCTTCCCGTACGGCTTCCGCGTCACGATCGCCGACAACGCCTCCACCGACCGGACCCCCGAGGTGGCGGTGGCGCTCGCCGAGAAGCTGCCGGAGGTGCGGTCCGTACGGCTCGAGCAGAAGGGGCGCGGCCGGGCGCTGCGTACGGTCTGGTCGCAGTCGGACGCGCCCGTCCTCGCGTACATGGACGTGGACCTGTCCACCGACCTCAACGCGCTCCTCCCGCTCGTCGCGCCGCTCATCTCCGGCCACTCCGATCTCGCGATCGGCTCCCGGCTCGCCCGCTCCTCGCGGGTCGTGCGCGGGCCGAAGCGGGAGTTCATCTCGCGCGCCTACAACCTGATCCTGCGCGGCTCGCTCGCCGCCCGGTTCTCCGACGCGCAGTGCGGGTTCAAGGCGATAAGGGGCGAGGTCGCCGAGCGGCTGCTGCCGATGGTCGAGGACACCGGCTGGTTCTTCGACACCGAGATGCTGGTCCTCGCCGAACGCGCCGGGCTCCGCATCCACGAGGTGCCCGTCGACTGGGTCGACGACCCCGACTCCACCGTCCACATCGTCAAGACCGCGACGGACGACCTGAAGGGCGTCTGGCGGGTCGGCCGGGCCCTCGCGACCGGTTCCCTGCCGCTCGACCGGCTCGCCCGCCCCTTCGGCGACGACCCGCGCGACCGCCAACTGACGGGCGTACCGGGCGGACTGGCCCGGCAGCTCGTCGGCTTCTGTGTCGTCGGCGCGCTGTCCACCCTCTTCTACCTCGCCCTGTACTCGGCCTTCCGGCTCGGGGTCGGCTCCCAACTCGCCAACGCCGCCGCTCTGCTGGTGTCCGCCGTCGCCAATACGGCGGCCAACCGCCGCCTCACCTTCGGCGTACGGGGCCGGGACCGGGCCGTACGCCACCAGGCGCAGGGGCTCGTCGTCTTCGGCATCGGCCTCGCCCTGACGAGCGGCTCGCTCGCCGCGCTCGGCGCGGCCACCGGTGACCCGGCGCACTCCACCGAACTCGCCGTCCTGATCGTCGCCAACCTCGCCGCGACCGTCCTGCGCTTCCTCCTCTTCCGGCTCTGGGTCTTCCCGGACGCCTCCCTCTCCTCCTCATCAAGGAACACCCGATGACGACGACCACGACCTCGGTCGCGCACAGCGCGGGGGCGCACGCCGCCCCGCCCCGCAGCCGCCCCGCCCGCCTCTGGCGCGGCCGGATCGAGGACGCGCCCTGGGTGCGCCCCGCGTTCCTGGCCCTCCTCGCCGTCACCACCGCGCTCTACGTCTGGAACCTGAGCGCCTCCGGTTACGCCAACTCCTTCTACTCCGCCGCCGTCCAGGCCGGCAGCGAGAGCTGGAAGGCCTTCTTCTTCGGCTCGCTCGACGCGGCCAACGCCATCACCGTCGACAAGCCGCCGGCCGCGCTCTGGCCGATGGCCCTGTCCGTACGCCTCTTCGGGCTCGGCTCCTGGCAGATCCTGCTGCCGGAGGTGCTGATGGGGGTGGCGACGGTCGCCGTCCTGTACGCGGCGGTACGGCGCCGGTTCGGCGCGGGCGCCGGGCTGATCGCGGGCGCGGTCCTCGCGCTCACCCCGGTCGCGGCGCTGATGTTCCGCTTCAACAACCCGGACGCGCTGCTGGCACTGCTGATGACCGTCGCCGTGTACTGCGTACTGCGCGCCCTTGAGGACGCGAAGAGTGGGGCGAAGTGGCTGGTGTGGGCGGGGGTCGCGTTCGGCTTCGCGTTCCTCGCCAAGACGCTCCAGGCGTTCCTGATCCTGCCGCCGCTCGCGGTCGTGTACGCGGTGTGCGCACCGGCCGGGTTCGGCCGCCGGATGGGCCAACTGGCGCTCGGCGGGCTCGCGATGATCGTGTCGGCCGGCTGGTGGGTGGCGCTCGTCGAGCTCTGGCCGACCGGCTCGCGCCCGTACATCGGTGGCTCACAGAACAACAGCTTCCTGGAGCTCACCTTCGGCTACAACGGGCTGGGCCGGATCAACGGCAACGAGACCGGCAGCGTGGGTGGTGGCGGTGGCGGCGGTGGTGGCCGCGGGGGCGGTGGCTGGGGTGAGACCGGCATCGGGCGGATGTTCAACGACGCCGTCGGCGGCCAGATCTCCTGGCTGCTGCCCGCCGCGCTGATCCTGCTCGTGGCGGGTCTGGTGATCACCTGGCGCTCGTCCCGTACGGACACGGCCCGGTCCGCGTTCCTGGTCTGGGGCGGTTCGCTGCTGCTCACGCTGGCCGTGTTCAGCTTTATGGCCGGCATCTTCCACGAGTACTACACGGTGGCCCTCGCCCCGTACGTCGCCGCTCTCGTCGGCATGGGCGCGAGCGTGCTGTGGGAGGAACGGGGCCGGTTCCTTGCCTCGGCGGCCCTCGCGGTGACGGTCGCGGCGACGGCGGTCTGGGCGTACGTCCTGCTCGGCCGGACGCCCGACTGGCTGCCGTGGCTGCGCTGGACGGTTCTGATCGCGGGTTCGCTCGCCGCGCTCGGCCTGCTGCTCGCCGGGCGGCTCGACCGGCGCATCGGGCTCGGGATCGCGGGCCTCGGCCTGGCGGCGGGGCTCGCGGGGCCGTTCGCGTACACCGTGGAGACGCTGAGCACCGGCCACCAGGGCTCGATCGTGACCGCCGGGCCCGCGGGCGGGCGGGGGATGGGCGGGCCGGGTGGCATGGGCGGTCGGCTGCCGGGTGGTGCTGACGGCGCCGGCGGCGAGGGCGGCATGCGGATGGACGGTGGCGGCGGACGAGGCATGGGGCAGGGGCAGATGCCCGGCGGGACCCCGCCGCAGGGGCAGATGCCCGGTGGTCAGGGCCAGGGTCAGGGTCAGATGCCCGGCGGCACACCGCCTCAAGGCGCCATGGAGCGCGGTGGATTCGGTGGTGGCGGAGGCGGCATGGGCGGTCTCCTCAACGGAGCCTCCGTCGGCGCGAAGGCCAAGGCCGCGCTCCTTGCCGATGCCGACGACTACACCTGGGTCGCGGCCGCGATCGGCGCGCAGAACGCCGCCAGCTACCAGCTCGCCACCGAGAAGCCGGTGATGGCCATCGGCGGCTTCAACGGCAGCGACCCGTCCCCGACCCTCGCCCAGTTCAAGCAGTACGTGGCCCAGGGCAAGATCCACTACTTCGTCGGCGGAGGCGAAGGCGGCGGTATGGGCGGTGGCATGGGCGGCGGTATGGGCGGAGGCGGTTCGGAGATCTCCAGCTGGGTCTCGTCCACCTTCAAGGAAGTCACCGTCGACGGCGCCACCCTCTACGACCTGACGGCCCCCAAGTAATCGCTATACAGCGTACGAGAGTCCCTTGTACGGTGTACGAGCTCAAGCCCCGTACACCGTACAAGGAGTGCCGCCCATGACGGCGACGACGACCACCGAGTCCTCACCCCCCGCCGCCACCGGCGGCCACCCGCAGCGCTGGCTGATCCTCGGCGTCATCTGCCTGGCCCAGCTCACCGTGCTGCTCGACAACACCGTCCTCAGCGTCGCCATCCCCTCGCTGACCTCGGAGCTCAACGCCTCCACCAGCGACATCCAGTGGATGATCAACGCCTACTCGCTCGTCCAGTCCGGCCTGCTGCTCACCGCCGGCAACGCCGCCGACCGCTACGGCCGCAAGAAGCTCCTCGCCCTCGGCCTCGCGCTCTTCGGCCTCGGCTCGCTCGCCGCCGGACTCGCCGAGTCCACCGGCCAGCTGATCGCCGCCCGGGCCGGCATGGGCGTCGGCGGCGCGCTGCTCATGACCACCACGCTCGCCGTCGTCATGCAGATCTTCGACGACTCCGAGCGGGTCAAGGCCATCGCCCTCTGGTCCACCGTCAGCTCGCTCGGCTTCGCCGCCGGACCGCTGATCGGCGGCGTCATCCTCAACCACTACTGGTGGGGAATGATCTTCCTCATCAACATCCCGGTCGCGCTCATCGGCCTCGTCGCCGTAATCAAGCTCGTACCGGAGTCGAAGAACCCGCAGGGCGACCGCCCCGACCTGCTCGGCGCGCTGCTCTCCACCATCGGCATGGTGGCGGTCGTGTACGCGATCATCACCGGCCCCGAGCACGGCTGGACCTCGGCGGAGGTGCTGGTCCCGGCCGCCGTCGGCGTCCTCGTCCTCGGCGCCTTCGCGCTGTGGGAGCTGCGCATCCCGTACCCCATGCTCGACATGCACTTCTTCCGGAACCAGAAGTTCATCGGCGCCATCGGCGGTTCGCTGCTCGTCGTCTTCGGCATGGGCGGCTCGCTCTTCCTCCTCACCCAGCACCTGCAGTTCGTCCTCGGCTACGAGCCGTTGGAGGCCGGTCTGCGGATGGCCCCGCTCGCCCTGACGATCGTCGGCCTCAACCTGACCGGCCTCGGCCCGCGCCTCGTCATGAAGATCGGTACGCCCCCGGCCGTCCTGCTCGGCATGACGCTCGTCTCCGGCGGTCTGCTGTCGATCGCCGTGCTCGGCGGCGGTACGGACGGGAGTTACTGGGGCATGCTGCTCGGCCTCGTCCTGATGGGCGCGGGCATCGCGGTCTCCTCCCCGGCCATGGCCAACGCGATCATGAGCGCCATCCCGCCGGAGAAGGCGGGCGTGGGCGCCGGCATCAACGGCACCCTCGCCGAGTTCGGCAACGGCCTGGGCGTCGCCGTCCTCGGGGCCGTACTCAACGCCCGGTTCGCGGCGCTCGTCGCGGTCACCGCGACCTCGCTGCCCGCGGCGCTCGCGGCGGCGGGGAGCGACGCCGAGCGGGCGGCGATCTCGGACGCGTTCGCCTCCGGGCTGCAGACCAGCCAGCTGGTCGGCGCGATCTCCGTCTTCGCCGGCGGTCTGCTGGCGGCGGCGCTGCTCAAGCGGGCGGAGCGGTCGGAGGAGAAGGCGCAGGGGAAGCCGGAGGAGAAGGCGCAGGGGAAGCCGGAGGAGAAGGCGCAGGAGAAGCCGGAGGAGCGGTCGGAGAAGACGGCGGCGGCTGAATAGCATGGTGACGGTGAAGGACCGCTGAACGTGAGCACACGGAGGAACGCGATGGTCAAGGCCGCCGACCGGGCCAAGAACCCGGCGCGTTCCAGCGTGTGGCTGGAGCAGCGCACTCCGCGCAGCGGAGGCGGCCCGGCCGGCCTCGACCGCGAACGGATCGTGACGACCTCGATCCGGATGCTGGACGAGGAGGGCCTGGCCGGCCTCTCCATGCGCAAGCTGGCGACCGAACTGGGCGTCACGGCCATGTCCCTGTACTGGTACGTGGACACCAAGGACGACATCATCGAGTTCGCCGTCGACTCCGTGTACGGGGAGATCGACCTCGGCGCGGTCGACGCCGCCGGGGACTGGCAGAACCGGATCCGCGTACTCGCCCTGGACTACCGGCGGATGCTGGTGCGCCACCCGTGGATGTCGCCGATCGCCGGCCAGTACCTGAACATCGGCCCGCACGCCATCGCCGTCGGCGCCAAGATCCAGGAGGCGATCCGGGACACCGGCCTGCCGGTGAGCCGGCAGCCGAGCGCCATGTCGTCGGTCTTCCAGTTCGTGTACGGGTACGGGACGATGGAGTCCCAGTTCGGGCGCCGGGCGGCCGAGGTCGGCATGTCGCAGGACGACTTCTACGGCGAGGCGATCAAGGCCTTCCGCGACGATCCGAGCTTCGTCGAAGCGCTCGAACCGATGACGGAACTCCTCGACGAGCGGGCCTCGCACGGCAGCGTCACCGAGATCTGGGACCGCGACTTCGACTACGCCCTCGACGTGCTGGTCGCGGGGATTGAGGTCATGGTCGCGCGGGAAGCAGATCTCCCGGAGGCGTAAGAGGAAATGACGGAGCGGCGGGCCGTCCCCTGCCCGCCGCTCCGTACTCGACCCGGCCGCGCCTCCGCTCGAAGCGCGGCCGGGAGTCTTTGTCAGCCTTCCGTGGTCGTGCTGTTGCTCTTCAGCGCGACCTCCTTGATGAAGAGCGTCACCACGAAGGCGAGCAGCGCGAACGGCGCCGAGTAGAGGAAGACGTCCGCGACACCGTGTCCGTACGCGCTCTCCATGACCGTACGGATCGGAGCCGGCAGCGCGTCCATGTCCGGGATCGAGCCGGAGCCCGCCCCGCCGCCCTGGCCCATCGCCGCGGCGGCCTTCGGGCCGAGTTCGGCCATGCCGTCCTTGACGTAGTCGGTGACCCGGTGGGCCATGACCGCGCCGAGCGCCGAGACGCCGACCGCACCGCCGAGGGAGCGGAAGAAGGTGACGACGGAGGAGGCGACGCCGAGGTCGGCCGGGGCGACCTGGTTCTGCGTGCAGAGCACCAGGTTCTGCATCATCATGCCGAGGCCGAGGCCGAGGACCGCCATGAAGAGCGCGATGTGCCAGTACTCGGTGTCGTAGCGGATGGTGCCGAGCAGCCCGAGGCCACCGGCGGCCAGTGCGCCGCCGCTGACCAGCCAGGCCTTCCAGCGGCCGGTCTTGGTGATGACCATGCCGGAGACGGTCGAGGAGACGAACAGACCGGCGATCATCGGGATGGTCAGGACGCCGGACATCGTCGGCGACTCGTTCCGGGCCAGCTGGAAGTACTGGCTGAAGAAGACCGTGCCCGCGAACATCGCGACGCCCACGAAGAGCGAGGCGAGCGAGGCGAGGGTGATGGTCCGGTTGCGGAAGAGGCGCAGCGGGATGATCGGCTCGCTGGCCTTGGACTCGATGAGGAGGAAGAGCGCGCCGAGGACGAGGGAACCGCCGACCATCGCGGCCGTCTGCCAGGACATCCAGTCGTACTTGTCGCCCGCGAAGGTCACCCAGATGAGGAGGAGCGACACGGCGGCGCTGATCATGAACGCGCCCGCCCAGTCGACCTTGACCTCGCGCTTCACGACCGGGAGCTTCAGCGTCTTCTGGAGGACGAGGAGCGCGATCAGCGCGAAGGGCACGCCGACGTAGAAGCACCAGCGCCAGCCGAGCCAGTCGGTGTCGGTGATGACGCCGCCGAGCAGCGGTCCGCCGACGGTGGCGACGGCGAAGGTGGCGCCGAGGTAGCCGCTGTACCGGCCGCGCTCACGCGGGGCGATCATCGCGGCCAGGATGATCTGGGAGAGCGCGGTCAGACCGCCGACGCCGATGCCCTGGACGACACGGCAGGCGATGAGCATGCCGGTGTTCTGGGAGAGACCGGCGACGACCGAGCCGGCGACGTAGATGACCAGGGCTATCTGGACCAGCAGCTTCTTGGAGACGAGGTCCGCGAGCTTGCCCCAGAGGGGGGTGGTCGCGGTCATCGAGAGAAGCGCGGCGGTGACGACCCAGGTGTACGCGGACTGGCCGCCGCCGAGGTCCTTGATGATCTCCGGCAGGGCGTTGGAGACGATCGTGGAGGACAGGATGGCGACGAACATGCCGAGCAGCAGCCCGGAGAGCGCCTCCATGATCTGACGGTGCGACATGGGTGCCGCACCGTCGGAGGGGTGGCCGCCCGCCTGTTTCGACGGGGCGGGTGTGGTCGTGGCCATGGACGTCCTTTGCTCTTACGTGGCGTGCTCGTGGAGTGCGTTGGGGTGCGTTGGGGTGCGTTGGGGGGGCCTTGGGGGTGCCTTGGGGGTGCGTCTACGCGTGGTGGGCGCGGCAGTCGCCGAAGGAGTCGCGGAGACGGGCGAGGAGGTGGGTGAGGAGTTCGACGTCGTCGTCGGACCAGTCCGCGAGGTTGCGGGTGAGCATCGCGGTCAGCCTGCGGTCGAGTTCGTCGAGCTTCTCCCTGCCCTCGGCGGTGAGGTGCAGGATCCGGGAGCGTTTGTCGGCGGGGTCGGGAAGCCGTTCGACCCAGCCGCGTTCGACGGTGTGGGAGACGTGCCGGCTGCTGACGGACATGTCGACCGCCATCCGCTCCGAGATCCGGCTCATCCGCATGTCCCCGTCGTGCTTGAGGAGGGCGAGGACGATGGCGGATCCACCGGGGCAGTCGGCGGGCAGGGACCGTGCCATGCCGCGCTTGACCGCGCCGATGGCGCTCACCTGGCGGGCGAGGTTCTCGTACCGGTTGGGCTTGTCCACGACCTGTCCCATCTTGTTGCTTAGGGCAACCATAGAGATGGATGGTTGCTCCAGGCAAACTAAATCGGTCAAACCGCGCTAAAGAATCGGCAAAGGCGGGGGGAGGCTGTGTGTCGTGAACGGCTGTGTGTGGTGAAGGAGAGGGAGACGTGCCGGACGAGTGCCGGACCGGTGCCAGATGGGACGGGGTGGAGGCCGGGGCTTGGGGGCGGGAGCCGGGGTTCGCTAGGGTCCAGGCTCATGGCACACAACCCCCAAGCACCGTACGGCCAGGGCCCCGGCCCCGAGGGCAACTACGACCCGGCCGGCAGCACCCAGATGTTCCGCGCCTTCGTCGACGAGGGCCCGCAGAGCGGCGGCGGCCGTCAGGCCGCGGCGCCCCAGTCCTCCGGCCCCCGCGTGGGCCTCATCGTCGGCGTGATCGCCGCGATCGTGGTCCTGGCGGCCGTGGGCTGGCTGGCCCTGGCCTGACAGTCGAACTCCGGCCTTGGGCCTGGCGCCCGACGTGAACCGTCACCGGAACCCTTCGGGGGCTCCGGTGACGGTCTTCCGGGCCGGATCGGCCGGGTCAGTCGTATCGGCCGGGTTGGCCGGGGCAGTCGTACCGGCCGGATCGGCCGGATCGGCCATGTCGGCCGGATCGTCCCGCTACGGGCAGCTGTTGCGGAAGTCGCCGGTGTCGGTGGTGCAGGTGTCGGTGCCGGTTCCGCCGTAGGCGGCGTCGTTGCCGGTGACGCTGTCACGGGTGTCGAGGTTGTCGTTGCCGGCGTCGCCGTTGAGACGGTCGTTGCCGCTCTGGCCGATCAGGCGGTCGGCTCCGTTGCCACCGTTGACCAGGTCGTTGCCGGGTCCGGCGTACACGGTGTCGTTGCCGCCTCCGCCGTTGACGGTGTCGTGGCCGCTGAGCGCGCAGATGACGTCGTTGCCGAATCCCCCGTTGAGCGTCTCGAAGCCGCTCGTGCCGATGATCGTGCAGCCGCGGGCGTTGTTCACGGTGGTGGCGGCGTTGGCGTTGTTGTTGGCGGGCACCGGATCGGCCTCGACCGCCGCCGTCGCCACCCAGTCCGTCAGCGTGCCGGTGGCACGCGGCTCCGCGACCACCGTGATGGTGGCCGAGGCCCCCGGGGCAAGGTTGCCCAGCGGACACGTCATCGTCGTGGGGTTGACGGTGCACGGGCCGCCCTGGCTGGGCGTGGCCGACAGCAGGGTTCCGGAGCCGCCGGTCAGCGTGTCGGAGACCGAGGCCGCGGTGGCCGTCGCCGTCGTGCTGTTGTTGGTCACCCGGATCGTGTACGTGGCCTGGTCACCGATGCTGATCGTGCCGGGCCCGGTCTTCGTCACCGACATGTCGACCGAAGGCGGCGTCGGGGCGCCTCCGCCGCCTTCGTAGCGAGCGACCGCGAAGTCGGTGTTCGGCCCGCCGTTGCCGGCCGCGACGATCTTGCCGTCGGACTGCAGCGCGACCCCGTTGGCGATGTCGGCGCCGTCGAACGACGTAGTCACCCGGCCGCCGGTCCCGAAGCCGGGGTCCGGAGCGCCGTCGGTGTTGTAGCGGATCAGCCCGAAGTCGCCGCCGTCGCCACCCCTGCCCGCGATGACGATTCTGCCGTCGGACTGAACGACCCCGTCCCTGGCGGCTCCACCGGCGGTGGTCACCCGGCCGTCACCGCTGAAGCTCGTGTCAAGGCTGCCGTCGGCGAGATACCGAACCACCGCGGCGTCCGCGTCGGTGTTCCCCATGGCGACGATCTTGCCGTCGGCCTGGACCGCCACCTCCTCGGCGCCCTCGTACGCGCCGAAATCGGTGCGCTGCATGCCGTCACCGCTGAACCCGGTGTCCAGGCTGCCGTCGGCGTTGTACCGCATCAGCATGAAGTCGAAGCGAGTGGTTCCCACATCGCCGCCGACGACGATCTTGCCGTCGGACTGCAGGGCGAGTGAGCGGCCCGTTCCGCCCTCCTCCAGGCTCGGGGCCGGGTCCGTGGTCACCATGCCGTCGCCGTCGAAGGTGGCGTCCGGGGTGCCGTCCGCCAGGAGGCGGGCCGCCGCGAAGAGGCCGCCGGTGTATCCGGCGGCGACGATCCTGCCGTCCGAACGCACCGCCACGTCCATGGCCGACGCGGGCTGACCGAACGCGCTGAGGAACGCGACGCCGCCGTCACCGAACGTCGTGTCCAGGCTGCCGGTGGCGGTGTAGCGAGCCACCGTGAACCTGCAGCACTCCTCGAAGCCCGTACCGGAGCTCCCCGCCACGACGATCTTGCCGTCGGACTGCACCACGGCCGCCTCGGCGTTGTCGACGAAGCCGCCGATGTCGGTGGACACCCGTCCACCGCTGCCGAAGGTGGAGTCCAGACTGCCGTCCGTGAGATAGCGGACCAGCGCGAAGTTTCCGAGCGAGTCCGGCGCGTCGGTGCCGACGACGACGACCTTGCCGTCGGACTGCACCACCACGTCGTTGCCCGCCTCCTCGCCGCCGGCGTCGGTGAGCACCGTGCCGTCGCCCCCGAAGCCGGGATCCAGATCTCCCGGGGCGGCCAGTGCGGCTCCGGGAAGAGCGAGCACCAGCGCCAGACCCGCGACGACCGCGAGTCCTCCGCGCCCCAGGGTTCTTCGCAGACCAGTGAATGTGGACATGGAGACCTCTCGGATCGGGGCGTCCTGCGTGACGGTCCACAGACTCCGGCCCTGCCCGCGGCTGCGGGCCCACGGCTCGGCCCCGCTGAGCTGCATGGACGGTGTGATCCACTCACCTGGGTGAGGACGTGGGAGGGCCGAGGGCCGAGGGTCGAGGGTCGAGGGCCGAGGGTCGTCCAGGGCCTCGCCCTTCGACGTGGAAGGTGGGGAAGTTGGGGAACCTGGTGTGCGGTGCTCAGGGCAGTTCGCAGTCCGCAGTCCGCAGTTCGCTGAGGAGCCCGGCCCGCTCGGCGAGGAGGGCGGCCTGGAGGCGCTGCTGCACCCCGAGCGCGGGCTCGGGGCCAAGAAACGGTCCTGACATCGACCTCCGTAACCGGGCTCCGTAACCGGTCTCCGTCACCGGCCTCTGCAACCGTCCGTCGAGCCGCCGCGTCCAGGCCGGTGTGGAGCTGAAGGGCGAGCGCCGGGCAGTCGTCAGGAACGTTCTCGCCGTCCTCGGCGCCGCGGTCGGGCTGGTCGTCTGGGTGCCAAGGGCCGCGTTCAGTCTCGACGGCGGATTCGAGAGCCATGCCCGCGACCTGACCGTGCTCTTCGTCGACCTGCCGCTCATCCTGCTTGGCGGCGCGCTGCTGCCGGTGGTCACCTGGGCCCTGGCCGCCAGGCGCGTCCCGCCGTGGGCCGCGGCGGTCGCGGCCCTGGCCGCGCTGGCGCTCGGGGTGTGGGGCCTCACGGAGTGGTGGACCCCGCGCCAGCATCCGGACCCGGGCTACGACATCCCAGGCATGTGAGCGCCGGGGCGCCTCAGAACCTCACCATCCGTCGGGCTTCCGGGCGAAGAAGGTCCCGAACCGCCTCTTGGACCCTTCCCCAGGCTCCTGAGTCAGCCGCGCGGTGAGCACGAACCCGGCCTGCCCGAGGAGTTCGGCGATCCGTCCGGGCGGGAGGAGGTACGAGGTGTACGACACGGGTAGCCCGCCGTACGCCTCCGTCGGCCGGAGCCGCTCGCCGTCACTGTCCCCGTCCTCGTCCCCCACATGCCCGGCGAGCATCAGATGCCCACCGGGCGCGAGCACGCGATGGAACTCTCCGAAGACGAGCGGCAGTTCCTCTGGTGGTGTGTGGTGCGTGGAGTAGTAGGCGAGTACGCCACCCAGCGCCCCGTCCGAGACGGGCAGCGCGGTCATAGACCCGACGACGAACGGCAGATAGGGGTACGCCTGACGGGCCTGGTCGACCATCCCGGGGGACAGGTCCACCCCGAACACGTCGGCCACCCCGCGCTCGGCCAGATACGCGGCGACTTTGCCCGGCCCGCACCCGACATCGGCCACGGCCCCGGCGTCCCTCACGGCCTCGGCGAACACGTCCAACATCCCACGTGACACCGGATCCAACCGCGACGGGGGGCGGCACCATGCCGGCATAGGCGGCGGCCACGGTGTCGTAAGACTCCCGGACGGCGAGGAGATGGGAGAGGAACTCGGGCACGCGACCGACTCTAGGCGCTGGGGTCTCCTTGCGGGTCGGGCGGCGGGCCCTTCGCGGGCTTCTGGTTCGGCCGCCCTCGTTCTGAGTGTGGCGGCCGGAGGGGGTGCGTCAAGGGCGCTCCCTGCGGTCGCGTCGCTCCGCGATGGCCTACGGCCCCCCTTGACCCACCCCCTCCGGCCGCCTGCTTTTACTCGGGGGGCGGCCGGGGGCGTGGCCACGGGGAAGGGCGGGGATCGCTGCGGCGGCGAGTCCGGCTTGCGGCCCGGTGGGGTGGGGGCCGGGCATCGCTCCGGCACGGGGGTGGCCTGCGGCCCGGTGGGTGGGGGCTCGGTTTGTGGCGGGGGTGGGGGAGTTGGTGGCGGTCGGTCCTGGGTGCGCGGCAGTGGGATGGGGCGGTGACGGCCCCGGCTCAGCGACCGACGCCGAGTGGGCGGCTGGGCTTCATGCCCCGCCGGTTGCTCTTGGTGGGGCAGGAGGAGAGTGTGCGGGTCGTTGCTTTGCCCTAAGTGCAGCGAACTCCGCGCAGACCCGTGCGAGCAATGGTTGCTACCGGGCGAACTGGGCACCCGATGCCGACTTCGGGGGCAAACGTGCAGACAGACGGCGATCCGGGAGTTGGCCCCGGCCTTCTGTGGCCGTGCGGCCGGGTGGGAAACTCTGGCCGGGTCCGAGGAACTGCCGGGCTGGCGTGACGAGCCGTGGGCGGCGGCCTGAGTGCCCGGACCAGGCGGTCGGCCCCGACGGTCACCCGCCGAGAGTGGCCAGCCGGGCATGAGCCCGTCCGCCCGGTGGGTGGGGCTTATGGGTCGGCAGGGCGGGACGAGTCCCTCGCGCCCGGCATGCGCTGAGCGGACAGCAGCACCATCTGCGCGCGCCGCCAGGTCACCACGGAGCCCGTGCCTCTGCGGACTAGCCGCAGTAACCGCCGGCCCTCGTCGTCATCTCGCGAACGCGCACTCGTATCGCCACCCGTAAAGCTTGGCGGCCCGATGCCGTTGGAGCGTCAGGTTCAGGAGGAGTTGTCGGAGTCGGCCGCGAGCGTCTTGCCTACGATTCCCGACCGGGTGACGCCGTCGACTGCCACACAGATACCGAAGACACGCTCGTGGCTGGTCCAGCCGTTGATGCGGCCACGGTTATTGCTGATCTGCACCCGCTTCCTGGCGAGGTCCACGGACCACACCAAGTGCAAGTAGACCGTCCCCGCGACGCGGGCGAGGACGATGTCTCCGACCTCCAGCTTCGACGGGTCGACCGGGGCAACGACTACCTGCTGCCGACTGCGTATCAGCGGGACCATCGAGGAGCCGCTGGGCCGGAACGTCACGGTGGCCCCGCCAGCAACCCTGCCTGCCACCCCATCCAATACACCCATCCGAGGATCGTGGCAGATTCCCATGCATCACCCCACCGATTACTTCTCCGTGCTCCACCAGCGAGGCGAACGTTGTCTGATCCGGCAATAGCCGAGCGGGGCAGGTCCCTTGCGTCCGGTGGAGTGGGGGCCGGGTGTCGCTTCGGTCGCGGGAGCGCCCGCCGCCTGGTGGGTGGGGCTTGGGTCTGGCTGGGCGGGGCGGGGACCTCGCGCGGGGTGGGGTAGGGGGCCGGGCACTCGGAGCAGCTGCTACCCGGTAGGTGGGGGGTCGGTTTGCCGCGGAGGGATGGGTGAGTTGGTGCCGGTCGGCTCGGGGTGGGCGCCAGCGACGTGGGGCGGTGACGGCACCGGCGCAGCGTCCGACGGCCGAGGCTCGGTTGGGGCTCATGCCCCGACGATCGAGCTCGGTGGGTCCCGAATGCCCGTCGGCAGCAGCTGGTTTCGGGAGGGGCGGCATACGCACGCTCGTCGCGCCCTAAGTGCAGCGAACTCTGAGCATCCGCATGCAAGGCATGGTCGAAGCGGGGCATATCGGGGCGCGGGAAGCGAGTTCGGGGGGAAGCGTGCGCGTGAGGGGCGATCCGAGGCCTACCTCCGCCTCAATCCGCCCCGATTCCCGTTGGCGAGGCCCCCGCAACCCATTGGGATCGGTTCGCCGGGCACCGTACTTGCCGTCAGAGCGGCGCTTCGAGGTCCGGGGCCCTGTTCGCGAGAAGGGGGTCCGGCATAACTTCCGTGCACCCCCCGGCCTGGTCGCGTCGGTCTCGATGTAAGCGGTGGCGGTGCCCGGTGTCGGGGCTGCCCGGGTCGGGTATGTCCTGCCCCGGCGACAGCCAGCAGCGGGCGGGGGAGCTAGGGGGCTGCGATGAGGCGCGGGAGTGTGGACAAAGGCTGTCTGGCCCTCGGGCTGGTCTTCCTGCCCTTCGGACTCGGGCTCGCGTATGTGCTGGTGGTGGCGGCCTGGCGGCTCGGACGCTTCCTCTGGACCACAGGCGGGCCACTCCTTGCCGAAGGCGACCCGACAGCGTGGATTGGCCTCGGCATGGTCCTCTTCCTCGGCGCGGTGATCGCCCTCATCCACTGGCACGCCGGCCGCGACGGCGGACCCAACCCCGTTCCCGGCCGCGCCGTCCACCGAGGGGAAGACTGGTACTGGGAACCCGATCCGATCGAAGACCCACCAAAACGGAAGCCGACCCCACCCATGTGAGAACCCGACCCACCAGCTCACGGGGCGTCGGCCCCCGTGCGACGCTTCTACAGCGGCGAGACCAACCCCTCGCCCCTCCCTGCCCCCGTCGGCCGGAACGTGGGTCTCAGCTGTAGACCATGGGGCAGCCACGTCGGATCGAGTGTTGGGCGGCGCGCAGGAAGAGTGCGACGTAGAAGGCCGCGTCCAGGTCCTTGCTCCATGGTCCGGGCCGAGTAGTGGCCAGTTCCTTTGCTTGGTGCCTGAACCACGTGCTCAGGTCGAGGTTGTCGCATGTTGCCGGGGTTTCGCGTGGCAGATCGATGGCTGTCGCCAGCTTCTCGGCGAGCGGTAGGACCTGAGGGGCGCCGGCGACCATGGAGTCGAAGTCGCTGGATTCGATGGGCAGCCAGATCTCCTCGTCGAGCGAGAAGGGTACGAGCACGGTCCAGCCAAGGAGGGTCTCCGATTCCTCTGGTGACAGGTGCGTCTCGCACAAGGTGACCAACCCGGTCATGGAGGGGGCCAGCTTCTCCTCGAACGCTTGCCCTGAGCCACGCGCGAAGTCCGTCTCCGGGGGTACGTCCTCGTAGGGCGGCAGGCCCCGCCGACTGAGTTCAGCGTTGAGGGCTGAAGCGACCTCGCCCCACCCGTCCTCCTCGTCGCCGAACCAGTCCTCCGCGCCAACGCTCACCAGGTACAGACCCATGTGGGGAAGCTATCGCGCGCATCTGACATCGATCAGTGCGAGCGAAGTTGGCCCGGCGCCCAGCCCCTGCACCCAACGCATTCGACCTCGGGCGCGAAATCTCTGCGCCCGGGTGGCGATCCGAGGGCCGGTTTCTGCCTCGGAGCATCCGACTTTCGCCCCGGCGGAGACCGCCTCCACACCCACCCGGAGTGACCAGCCGGGCATGAAGCCCGACCGCCGCCCCGGCGGCAGTCGCTGAGCCGGGGCCGTCGCCGCCCCATGTCACTGCCGCGCACCCAGGGACGAGCGGCGCCGACTCCCCCAGCCCCGCCACAAGCCGAGCCCCCACCCGCCGGCCCAAGACCGCTCCCACCACCGAAGCGATGCCCGGCCCCCCCCACCCACCGGGCCGATGGCCCGCCCCGCCGCCGGAGCGATGCCCGGGCTGCCCGGTGGCCCCCGCCTCCACCCGCCACACTCGGAGAAGAGGGCGGCCACGCCAGAAGCTCACGAGGGTCGGTCAGGACAAGTTCCGAAGGGGCCCGTCACACATGTGCGGTGCGCTCCGTCAGTGGGGTGTGCGAGCGAGAAGCGCTCGCGTACGACCGACCGACTGACCCAGGAGCCCGCCATGACCACCACCCACATCGTCGTCACCGCCGTCGCCGCGTTCATGGTCGGCTTCTCGGCGCTCTCGGTCTTCATCAAGGCCCCCTGGGTCACCCAGCCCCTCACCGAGTACGGCGTCCCCACCACCTGGTGGACCTGGCTCGGACTCGCCAAGGCCGCCGGCGCCGCAGGCCTCGTCGTTGGCCTCTGGGTCCCCGCGATCGGCCTCGCGGCCGGCATCGGCGTGATCCTGTACTTCACCGGCGCCGTCGTCACCGTCATCCGCGCCCGCCAGTACCCGCACGTCGCCTGGCCCCTGATGTACGCGGCCCCTGCCGTCGCCGCGATGGTCCTCGCCTGAACGAGGAACGGTCGGCCTCGGGAACCTGAGCTGATCCGGGGGGGGCGTCAGTCTCATCGACGCGCCTGACGACCGGGGGTACTGCTGCGGCTGATGGAGAGCGGCGAGCCGGTCGAGCTCTCCCTCTCCACGGCGAAGAGCATGAAGACGCTCACCCGACTCGCCTTCGTCGCCGAGCAATTCGGGTACGCCTACGAGGACCTGGCACAGGTAGGCAGAGGCTCGTTCCTGATCTCGCTCGTGCCCGACCCCAGCCCTCACGCTCAGGCGCTGGCAGCTGCGAACCGGACTCAGTGTCCGTACGCGAGAGACGGCGGCCCGCTGCCGCCCCAACTGGAGGCAGCCGGGTTCGTGCCGACGACGGACGAGAACGGCCGGACGCGGTACCTGCCACCCAGTGACCGGCGGTTTCCCGGCAACGGCAACGGCAACGGCAACGGCAACAGCAACTCGGCCTAGGGTTCGATCCAGCGGCGCAGCGCGTCGATCGTGGTCTCCGGCGAGGAGTTGAAGCTGAGCCGGATGCCGGGCGCGTGCTCCAGGAGGGCGTTCACGACCCGCTCGAACACGAGGGTGTGCTCGGGAATCATCCGTACGCCCCCGCCGATCATCGCCAGCCCGAACCCCCCACCGCCGAGCGCCTCCGAGACCGCCGCCCCGGCGGTGTCGGGGTCGGGGTCGACCAGGCACGTGACGATGTCGAATCCGGCGTCCTGGAGGGCGGAGTTCGCCGCCTCGATGCGCGCGGTGAGCGACTCCTTCGTGACGCCCTCGGGCATCGTGCGGTAGTCGAGCGACCGGGGGTGCAGCCCGATGGAAAGCACCTTGGTGCCCTTGGGCAGCATCCCGCTCACAGCGACCTCACCAACGAGTCCCACGCCCGGCTCCCGTGGACGAGCGCGGGGCCCTCGGGCGTCTTGCTGTCACGTACGGGGACGAGGCAGTTGCCGCCCTTGTCTCTGCTGTGGCAGTTCTTGATCCACGTCGCGGGACCTAGATCGTGCCTGTCCATGATGCCCGTACCCTTCGATCAAGTCACTTGTGAGAGCGGCAGTTTGACGGGCTGACAGTGCATCCGCCCTCAGCCCATCATAGGTCTGGTGTGCCGTGACAAGACGGACGGATCGTCGCTGAAGTACGAGGCCGCGCCACCGGGGCGTGCCGCGTGTGGGGAGCCGGTCGTACGTCGGGCCGAGGCTCGGGGGCGGTTCGACTGGACTGCCGAGACGGACGCCAACCTCTTGCTGCGGCGGCACCCCGTCACTTCCACGTCGCCGTGACCTTCTGGGTGTCGACGCGCATGCCCAGCGGGACGCGCCAGGAGTCCACGCAGACCGTGTACGTGTGTGTCCGCGCCGCCCCCGGGGCGATCGGCGTCGGCAACGGTTGGGCGGACTCGATCGTGGCCCAGTCGACGCCCAGCGCGCCGATGATGTGCGTCGCGAAGGTGACCGTCCCCGAAGTGGCCGCCTTGCCACCCGTGTTGCGGAAGGTCATCGTGACCTGTTCGCACCAGCGCTTGTCCGCGTCCGTGAGCACCGGGGCCGAGAGCGTGAGGGTCGCGGGGGTCGCCGGTGGGGCCGGGGTCGTGGGTGGGGGTGGGGTGGTCGTGCCTGGGGGTGGGGCCGTTGCCGTGCGGGGTGGGGTTGTTGCCGGCTTGCCCGGGGGCGCGGCCGGAGGGGGCGTCGTACCCGGGGCCGTACTCCCCGAAGACGAAGACGAACTCGAAGACGAACTCGAAGACGGCGCCGGTGTCGTGCCCGGCTGGCGGGGAGACGGGGACGTCGTGCTCGATGTCGTGCCGCTCGTCGTCGGGGACGGTGTGCCGTCCAGGGGGATCAGGGCGACCGATCCCGACGGGGCGACCGCGCCCTTCGGGGAGGAGCCCGCGCCGACCGCCGCGTAACCCTGCTCGTCGTTACCGCTGCCGCACGCGGTCAGCGCTCCGCCCAGGCAGAGCGCGACCACTGTCAGGAGTGACCTCTGTCGCCGCATGGCGGCAGTCTTGCTGACGGGGTGTCAGTTGGGAATGCGAATCCCCAATTTCCCTGATGTGGGCTGGAGCAAGGCCCTGGCCGTACCGCCGTCAGTCGGCGATCAGGCCCTGGCGGAGCTGTGCCAGCGTCCGCGTCAGGAGGCGCGAGACGTGCATCTGGGAGATGCCGACCTCCTCGCCGATCTGCGACTGGGTCATGTTGGCGAAGAACCGCAGCATGATGATCTGCCGCTCGCGGGGCGGGAGTTTGGCGAGGAGGGGCTTCAGGGACTCGCGGTACTCGACGCCCTCCAGGGCCGTGTCCTCGTAGCCGAGGCGGTCCGCGAGGGAGCCCTCGCCGCCGTCGTCCTCCGGGGACGGGGAGTCGAGCGAGGAGGCGGTGTACGCGTTGCCGACCGCGAGGCCGTCGACGACGTCCTCCTCGGACACGCCCAGGACGGCGGCGAGTTCGGGGACGGTCGGGGAGCGGTCGAGCTTCTGGGCGAGCTCGTCGCTGGCCTTGGTGAGGGCGAGGCGCAGCTCCTGGAGCCGGCGCGGGACGCGGACCGACCAGGAGGTGTCGCGGAAGAAGCGCTTGATCTCGCCGACGACGGTCGGCATCGCGAACGTCGGGAACTCCACGCCGCGTTCGCAGTCGAAGCGGTCGATCGCCTTGATCAGGCCGATGGTGCCGACCTGGACGATGTCCTCCATCGGCTCGTTGCGAGAGCGGAAGCGGGCCGCCGCGTAACGGACGAGGGGGAGGTTGAGCTCGATCAGGGTGTCGCGGACGTACGTCCGCTCGGGGCTGTCCGCCGCCGCGCCGTCGTCGTCGAGGGCGCGCAGCCGGAGGAAGAGGGAGCGGGAGAGCGTGCGGGTGTCGATGGCTTCCGGCGTGACGACGATCGGCGCGGGGGCCTCGACGGTCTCCGCGGACGGCTGGACGGGCATCGAGACGGCCATCGAGTCGGGCATGGAGACGGGCATCGAGCCGGACGCCGACTCGGCCATCGACTCGGACATCGTCTCCGGCGTCGCCGCGGGCGTGAGCGTGAGCACCTTCGAGCTGCCCTGTTCTGCGGACATGCCACCCCCTTGAGGTCGCGGACGGTCGCGGCGGCCACGACCATCGGAGGAACGCAGCCTCCACCTGAATACCGGAGGCGGGGCTGCGGCAAACGCGGTTCCAGCAGAATGTCACATGTCGGCAACACGCTGTAGTGACTTGTCGACATGGCGTGGGTGAATATCCGCAGGAAACAAGGGGTGTACGGCATTTGGGGTGCCGTAGAACTGCTCCGAACCGGTCTACCCGTTCCAGCTACGCTTCGATCCTGTTTGCGGATCTCAAACGGGCGAAGCTCCGGGCGAGGAGCCTTGACACATGCATCTGTGAGACGCCGAGTTCCTGACTGATCTGGGACTGCGTCAGGTTGCTGTAGTAGCGCAGCATCAGGATGCGCTGCTCGCGCTCGGGCAGCTGGACGAGCAGATGCCGTACGAGGTCGCGGTGTTCGACGCCGGCGAGGGCCGGGTCCTCGTAGCCGAGCCGGTCGAGGAGGCCGGGCAGTCCGTCGCCCTCCTGGGCCGCCTCCAGGGAGGTGGCGTGGTACGAACGGCCGGCCTCGATGCAGGCCAGCACCTCGTCCTCGCCGATCTTCAGGCGCTCGGCGATCTCCGCGGTGGTGGGGGAGCGGCCGTGGGCGGTGGTGAGGTCCTCGGTGGCGCCGTTGACCTGAACCCAGAGTTCGTGGAGCCGGCGCGGTACGTGCACGGTGCGGACGTTGTCGCGGAAGTACCGCTTGATCTCGCCGACGACGGTGGGCATCGCGAAGGTCGGGAACTGCACGCCCCGGTCCGGGTCGAAGCGGTCGATGGCGTTGATGAGCCCGATGGTGCCGACCTGGACGACGTCCTCCATCGGCTCGTTGCGGGAGCGGAAGCGGGCGGCCGCGTACCGCACGAGCGGGAGGTTGGCCTCGATCAGCGCCCCGCGTACGTGGTCGTGTTCGGGGGTGCCCGGCTCAAGCTCCTTGAGCTGCCCGAAGAGCACCTGGGTCAGGGCGCGGGTGTCGGCGCCGCGGGTGCTCGGGGGGCGGGTGCTCTGGGGGCGGTGGGGCTGGGGTTGGTGAGGTTGGTGGGGCTTGGTGCTCTGTGGCTGCTGAGTCTCCGGCTGCCGGCTCTCTGACCGCTGGTTCTCCGGCTGCCGGCCTTCTGGCCCTTGGTTCGCCGGCCGCTGGGATTCTGGCCGGGCGTTCGCCGGCCGCTGGTTCTCCGGCCGGGGGCGCGCGGTGTCCGGGCCACCGGCCTCGTTCTGGGGCGGGACCTGAGGCGCTGTACTGGCCGGCACGTTCACGCCACCCCTTTTGCTGGTCAACTACGGTCAACTCATCCGTCAAAAGCGGTCATAGCATCACAAGACATGTCCACTGTGTGCAAGCACCGCATAACCACGTGTTGACGGCGTCGCGGCAGATGCCAACAGCCGGAAGGCCCCCCGCCGTGACGGCGGGGGGCCTTCCGGAAACCGGGCCGGAGCGGACCGAGGCGCGCGCTCTAGTACGTGTAGTCCGCGATCACCCACGTGGCGATCTCACGCCACAGGGCGACGCCCGCCTGGTGGGCGGGGTGCTCCAGGTAGCGCTGGAGCGCATCGGGGTCCTCGACGGCCGAGTTGATGGCGAAGTCGTACGCGATCGGGCGCCCGCTGATGTTCCAGCCGCACTCCCAGAACGCCAGCTCCGGGATCTCCTTCTCGAGCCCGTCGAACGCCTCGGCGGCGGCCAGGGCGCGCGGGTCGTCCTTCGCGATGCCCTCGTTGAGCTTGAACAGGACCAGATGGCGGATCACAGCAGGACTCCTCGTCGGTGGTTCTAGTTGACGAGTTCGGTCATGAACTCGCCGACGCCCTGTGCGGCGGACGATATGCCCTCGAACCCTACCTGGACGAGATCGGCGGCCCTGTCCGGGGAATTGATGATCGTGTAGAGCACGAAGACCACCACCGCGTACAGCGCGACCTTCTTCGCTTGCGCCATCTGCCGCGCCCTCCCCTGTCTGCGACCCCTGCGTGGAGGCGTGAGTCTAACGGAGCCACTTCAGCCACTTCACCGCGCCTTTATGGACCAAGGGCCCGGGAATCGGGGCCTTTTGCCGCCCCCCGGAAGGGTGACGGCAGAGCAGTATGGATGTCGAGCCCGGAGGATCTGGCAGGAATCCGACGGGCCGAGGAACCGGCCCTCACTGCGGGGTCCGCGCCGCGAGCTTCCCCCCTGACTGCGGCGCTGGACTTGCAGGACCGGTTCTCATCGGGGGGAGCGGCTTGTCCCCCCGATGCCGCTCCCCCCGTCCGACGAAGAAGGCCCCGACCACGCGCACACACGTGGTCGGGGCCTTCTGTCGTACGGCGGCGTACGGCGGCGTGCTGCGGCAGCGCATGGAGCGGAGGGTGGGCGGATACGCCGAAGGGCCCGGTGCGATGCACCGGGCCCTTCGATCGAAGCGGTAGCGGAGGGATTTGAACCCTCGGTGACTTGCGCCACACTCGCTTTCGAGGCGAGCTCCTTCGGCCGCTCGGACACGCTACCGAGAGAGAGCTTAGCCCAAACATGCCGCTGCGATGAAATCCGTATCGATCCGCAGGTCAGCGGGTGGGTCAGCGGTCCGTTCGGCAGTCCTGTCGGCAGCGCTGTCAGCGGGTTCGGAAGAAGGTCGTGAGCTGGGCGGAGCACTCCTCGGCGAGGACGCCCTGGATCACCTCGGGACGGTGGTTGAGGCGGCGGTCCCGGACCAGGTCCCAGAGTGAACCGGTCGCGCCCGCCTTCTCGTCGAGCGCGCCGAACACCAGCCGGTCGACCCTGGACTGCACGAGTGCGCCGGCGCACATCACGCAGGGCTCCAGGGTCACGACGAGCGTGCAGCCGGTCAGCCGCCACTCGCCGGTCGCCGCCGCGGCCCGGCGCAGGGCCAGGACCTCGGCGTGGGCGGTCGGGTCGCCCGTCGCCTCGCGCTCGTTGTGGCCGACGGCGAGGACCGTGCCGTCCGGGGACAGCACGACCGCGCCGACCGGTACGTCACCGGCCAGCGCGGCCCGGTCGGCCTCGGCGAGCGCGCGCCGCATGGGCTCCCGCCAGGGATCCCGTACGGGATCGGCGGCGGCGGGGGTCGGGGTGGGTACGGGGTCGGGGGCGGGTACCGGGTCGGGTACTGCTTCGGTCACTAGCGGACGGTCTCCAGCACGTCCGAGGCGCCCAGCGCGTCCGCGATCTCGCCGAGCGCGTCGCTGTCGAGCTCCTGGAGCTGGCTCTCGGACATGCCGAGGTCCGCGAGGAGCAGCCGGTCGCCGACCGGCTCGGCGGGTACGGCGTCGGCGGACGCACCGGCCTCCTCGTCCTCGTCGTCGCGGTCGAGCGGCTCGCCGTCTTCCGTACCGTCGAGGTTCAGGTCGTCCAGGGTGTCGGCGTCGTCCAGGTCGTCCCCGAGGATCTCCTTGGTCAGGATCTCCCCGTACGAGGAGCGGGCGGCGGCCGCCCCGTCCGAGACGTAGATGCGAGGGTCGTCCTCGCCCTCGATCCTGAGCACGCCGAACCAGGCGTCCTCCTGCTCGATGAAGACGATCACCGTGTCGTCGTCGACCGAGGCCTCGCGGGCCATGTCGACCAGATCGGACAGGGTCTCCACATCGTCGAGCTCTGTGTCGCTCGCTTTCCACCCGTCTTCGGTGCGCGCGAGCAGTGCGGCGAAGTACACCGTGACTCTCCCACTGATCAGAGGATTGACGATCCGGCGGTGCGCTCCTGAGTGCCCCGCCCAATCGGCATCGTGGCAGAAACAGCGGCTTCAGGAGAGGTCTTCGGCTCTTGCGTCGTGCATCAGTCTGAACGACACGCCGACGGTGGGCGTGCGAACCCGGCGCACTTTCCCGGCGCACGGCCCCGGCGCACGGGCGGCGCGCGCGTGATGCCGGGCGCCCTCGCCGTCACCAGCGGAAGGTCCTCATCCGCATCTGCTGACGCATCCGGGCCGCCCGCGCGCGCCGGGGCTGCACGCGGTCGCGCAGCGCCTTCGCCTCGTGCAGCTCGCGCAGGAACTGGGCGCGGCGCCTGCGGCGCTCCGCGTCCGTCTCGGGCGGCGTCTCACCGCTCCGTACGTTCGCCGGGTCTTCCGGATCTGGCATGGGCCACCACCCCACGACTGGGTCCTTGCCCCCACCTTCCCTCCACGGCGTGGGTTGATGCCAGTGCGGGCTACTGTTGGAGTCATGCGTCTCCACGTCGTCGATCACCCGCTGGTCGCCCACAAGCTCACCACGCTGCGCGACAAGCGCACGGACTCCCCGACCTTCCGCCGGCTCGCCGACGAGCTGGTCACCCTGCTCGCCTACGAGGCCACCAGGGACGTGCGCACGGAGCAGGTCGACATCGAGACCCCCGTCACGCCGACGACCGGTGTGAAGCTGTCGTACCCGCGGCCGCTGGTGGTCCCGATCCTCCGCGCCGGTCTCGGCATGCTCGACGGCATGGTCCGGCTCCTCCCGACCGCCGAGGTCGGCTTCCTCGGCATGATCCGCAACGAGGAGACGCTCGAGGCGTCGACCTACGCGACGCGGATGCCGGAGGACCTCTCGGGCCGCCAGGTGTACGTCCTCGACCCGATGCTGGCGACCGGCGGCACGCTCGTCGCGGCGATCCGCGAGCTGATCAAGCGCGGCGCCGACGACGTCACCGCCGTCGTGCTGCTCGCCGCCCCGGAGGGCGTCGAGATCATGGAGCGCGAGCTGGCGGGCACGCCGGTGACCGTCGTGACGGCCTCGGTCGACGAGCGCCTCAACGAGCACGGCTACATCGTCCCGGGCCTCGGCGACGCGGGCGACCGCATGTACGGCACCGCCGACTAGGGTCGGCGGGTACTCAGCACTTCGCGGCGGGCGCGGGCTTGGGCTTGTTCAGAGCCAACAGAGCCGCGTCCGCCGTTGCTTTCGGGTCCAGGGACTTGAAGGCCGTGCCGATGATCAGGTCCACGTCCGCCGTCGCGCGGGGGTCCGTCTTCGTCGTGGCGCCCTTGAGTTGGGTGCCGAGGACGGGGAACGCGCCCTTCGTCGCGCCCGGGCCGCCGAGCAGTATCCCGGCGCCGGGGACCTTCTTGTCGTACGCGGCCGGGGCGTTGCCGACCTTGCCGATGACGAAGCCGCGCTTCTTCAGCTCGTCGGCGGTCGACTTCGCGAGGCCGCTGCGCGGGGTCGCGTTGTAGACGTTGACGGTGATCTGCGCGGGCTTGGGGAAGGCGGCCACGGGCGTGCCCGTCGCCTTCGGGACGGCCGGCTTGCAGTCGGCGGCTCGGCCGGCCGTCGTCCTGGTCTCGTCCGCGCTGCCGCCGGAAAAGACGTCGACGAGCTGCAGCGTTCCCCACCCGGCGGCGCCGAGCACGACCACGGCGGCTCCGGCCGCCAGGACGATCCTGCGCCGGTGGCGGGGGCGGCGCATGCGCGGGTACTTGTCCCCCGTGATGCGGTACTTTCCGCCCATTCCTGGGGGAGTGAGCATGCTCATGGACGCAGCGTAATGCCGGTGCCCAGGGTTGGATACCGGAAGATCATGTGATCGCGTCCGGATGGGCGGGTCGAGCCCCCGATTGGATCAGCCGGGCGCTGCGGGGACCCCATGGTGTCCGCTGTAGGGACCCCTTGGCGTCCGCTGGAGGGACGCCCTTGGCGTCAGTCCATCTCCAGGACGCGGGCGTGCAGCACCTGTCGCTGCTGGAGCGCCGCGCGCACGGCGCGGTGCAGCCCGTCCTCGAGGTAGAGGTCGCCGCGCCACTTCACGACGTGCGCGAAGAGGTCGCCGTAGAAGGTCGAGTCCTCGGCGAGCAGCGTCTCCAGGTCCAGCTGGCCCTTGGTGGTGACCAGCTGATCGAGGCGGACCGGGCGCGGGGCGACGTCCGCCCACTGCCGGGTGCTTTCCCGGCCGTGGTCGGGGTACGGCCGGCCGTTTCCGATGCGCTTGAAGATCACACGGAAAGCCTACCGGGCGAGCGGCTCCCGGCGCAGCCACGCGGAGCCGGTGGGATGCTGGGGCAATCCGTGACAATTCGGGAACTAGAGGTCCTGTCATGAGCGTCAGCGAGCAGTCTCCGACCGGCGAGATCGCGGCGGGGTACGCCTTCTCGGGACCCGCGCTGGAACTGGGCGCCTTGCTGTGGGACGGGGAATGTCACCCGGACGCGCGTATCCGCATCCCGCTGCCGATGCTCAACCGGCACGGTCTGGTCGCCGGCGCGACCGGCACCGGCAAGACGAAGACGCTCCAGCTCATCGCCGAGCAGCTGTCCGCGAACGGGGTGCCGGTCTTCCTCGCCGACATCAAGGGCGACGTCTCGGGGATCTCGGCGCCGGGCGCCGACGGCGAGAAGGTCCGGGAACGCGCGGGCCAGGTAGGGCAGGAGTGGGTGGCGACCGGTTTCCCGTGCGAGTTCTACGGGCTCGGCGGGGTCGGTCCGGGGATTCCCGTACGGGCCACGGTGACCAGCTTCGGGCCCGTCCTGCTGTCGAAGGTGCTCCAGCTCAACCAGACGCAGGAGCAGTCGCTCGGGCTGATCTTCCACTACGCGGACCAGAAGGGTCTGGAGCTGGTGGACCTGAAGGATCTGCGGGCGGTGGTCGCCTTCCTCGTGTCGGACGTGGGCAAGCCCGAGCTGAAGGGGATCGGCGGGCTCTCGACCGTGACGGCCGGGGTGATCCTGCGGGCGATCACCGCGTTCGAGCAGGCGGGCGCCGGGGGGTTCTTCGGGGAGCCGGAGTTCGACACGAGCGAGTTCCTGCGGACCGCCGCGGACGGGCGCGGGACGGTCTCCGTACTGGAACTGCCCGCGGTGCAAGACAAGCCGCAGCTCTTCTCGACGTTCCTGATGTGGATGCTGGCCGATCTGTACGGCGACCTGCCGGAGGTCGGGGACCTGGACAAGCCGAAGCTGGTCTTCTTCTTCGACGAGGCGCATCTGCTCTTCAACGGGGCGTCGAAGGCGTTCCTGGAGTCGATCACGCAGACGGTACGGCTCATCCGCTCCAAGGGCGTCGGGGTCTTCTTCGTGACACAGACTCCGAAGGACGTGCCGGGGGACGTGCTCGCGCAGCTCGGCAACCGGGTGCAGCACGCGCTGCGGGCGTTCACCCCGGACGACGCGAAGGCGCTGAAGGCGACGGTACGGACGTTCCCGAACTCCCCCTACGACCTGGAGGAGGTTCTGACCGGGCTTGGGACGGGCGAGGCCGTGATCACGGTGCTCAGTGAGACCGGTGCGCCGACGCCGGTCGCGGCCACGCGGCTGCGGGCGCCGGAGTCCCTGATGGGGCCGATCGACGCGGCCGCGCTCGAGGCGGCGGTCAAGGGGTCGCTGCTCTGGGGGCGGTACGCGGAGGCGGTCGACCGGGAGTCGGCGTACGAGAAGCTGACGGCGGAGCAGCAGGCGGCGGAGGCCGCGGCGGTGCGGGCCGCGGAGGAGGCGGAGGCGGCCAAGGCTGAGAAGGCGACGCCTGCCTCTTCGAGGAAGAAGGAGGACGCGTCGCTCGCGGAGCAGGTGGTGGGGAGCGGGATCTTCAAGTCGCTGGCGCGGTCCATCGGGACGCAGCTGGGGCGGGAGATCAGCCGGTCGATCTTCGGGACCGCGCGCCGGAAGCGGTAGGCGTACCGGTTGCGGAAGCCCGAAGGCCCGGCCCCCGTGAGGGGACCGGGCCCTTATGGCCGTACGTGCTACTCCGTCACCTCGTGGTCGTGGCCGTCGTGGAGGCCGCCGCCGCTGCCGGCGTCGCCCTCCGTCGGGACCGTGGTGACCGGGCGCTTGAGGGAGCTGATGTCGTGGGCGTAGGTGCCCACGGCGTTGGCGATGACGTCGATGTTGGCGTCGAAGGCCTTCATGTTGATGTTCGAGAGGTTGTCACCGGCCGCGTGGTAGTTCACGTCGTACGCGACTCCGGCCGTACCGCCGAACTTCGCCGCCTGCGCGGCCGTCTTGACGCCCTCGGCGCCGGTGAACGTGCCGCCGGAGGGGATGCCGATCTCGATGAACGGCCCGTAGTCCGAGCGGCCCGTGAAGTCGGTGCCCTCGTGCGGGAGGCCGCGCTTGTCCATGAAGTCGGTGATGTCCCGCTCCAGTTGGGCGGAGCCCTCCGGGCCCGCGCCCGCGCCGACGCCGTCGGAGTTGTCGCCGTCGTAGACGAACAGGCCGTAGTTCGGCGAGGCGATCATGTCGAAGTTGAGGTAGAGCTTGACTTCCTTCTTGTCCAGCTCGCTCATGTTCGCGACGTAGTGCTCGGAGCCGAGCAGCCCGTTCTCCTCCGCCGACCACCAGGCGAAGCGGACCTTGTTGCGGACCTTGTCCTTCGACTCGGCGAGCTCCAGGGCGGCCTGGAGGAGGCCGGCGGAGCCGGAGCCGTTGTCGTTGATGCCGGGTCCGGCGGTCACCGAGTCGAGGTGCGCGCCGAGCATCACGGTGTTGGCGGCGTTGCCGCCCTTGGTCTCCGCGATGACGTTGTTGGTGGTGCGGTTCTCCTGGAGCTGGCGGATCTCGAAGGAGAGGTTCACCGGGCCCTTCGCCAGGTCGGCGACGAGCTTCTCGCCCTCGGCCTGGGTGATGCCGCCGGTCGGGATCTTGGCGGAGGCCTGGTCGCCGAGGGTGCCGGAGAGCGCGCCTTCGGTGTTGTTGTAGATGATCGCGCCGACCGCGCCGGCGGCCGCCGCGTTCGCCTGCTTGGCGGCGAAGGTGCAGCCGCCGCGCTTGACGAGCGCGAGCTTGCCGGTGAAGGCGCCCGCCGCGAAGTCGCCCGGCTCGCAGCCGTTCGTGCCGTCGGCGTCGACGGGGGCGGCCACGAGGTCGGCCTTGATGCCGCCGACCGGCGTCGACTTCGTGTACGTCATGGCCGAGATGGTGACGTCGCGCGGGGCCGGCGAGAGCACGGAGGCCTTCTCGGCCAGCGTCTGCGTGTAGAGGAAGGTGAACTTCTGGTACGAGACGTTGTAGCCGGCCTTCTTGAGCTGCTGGTACACGTACGCCGCGGAGGCGTCGTGCCCGAGCGAGCCGGCCGCGCGGTGACCGCCGGCCGAGTCGGCTATGGCCTGGAACTTCTGCAGGTGCTTGTAGGCGCCCTGTGCGGAGGTCTCGCGGACGAGCTCCTTGGCCAGCTTCGCGGCGTCCCGTGCGGGCTTGGCCGCGGGGTCGTGCTTGGCGGTGGCGGGGGAAGCGGCGGCCAGCAGGAGCGGGGTGGCGAGTGCGGCTGCGGCCAGGGTGGCCGCGGCTCTGCGAGAGGATGCGTTCACAGAGGTCCTTCCCGGTGCGAACGAGGTTGAAGGGAAGTTAGCGATCTCCGACGCCTTCTGTGAACAGGTTCGGCACAATTCATGTCTGATTTAGCAGGATTGACATCCGGAACGATCAATTCCCCGATGATTTGGGATCATTCGCCGCTTTGGCCGCCTTCGCCGCGCGCTTGGCCTCCTGCTTGAAGGCCCGTACCTTCGCCAGCGACTCGGGCCCCGTGATGTCGGCCGCCGAACGGTACGAGCCCTGGTCGCCGTACGCCCCCGCCGCCTCGCGCCAGCCCGTGGGCCGTACGCCGTACTGCTTGCCGAGCAGCGCCAGGAAGATCTGCGCCTTCTGCACCCCGAAACCGGGCAGCGCCTTCAGCCGGGCGAGCAGCTCCTTGCCGCTCTTCGCGTCCGCCCAGACGGCCTCGGCGTCACCGCCGTACTCGTCGACGAGGAACTGGCACAGCTGCTGGATCCGCTTGGCCATCGACCCCGGGTAGCGGTGCACGGCGGGCTTCTCGGAGAGCAGCGCGCCGAAGGCCTCGGGGTCGTACGCGGCGATCTGCCCGGCGTCGAGATCGTCCGCGCCGAGCCGCTGCGCGATCGTGTACGGCCCGGAGAACGCCCACTCCATGGGCACCTGCTGGTCGAGCAGCATCCCGACGAGCGCGGCGAGCGGGGAACGGCCGAGGAGTTCGTCGGCCTCGGGCTGCTGGGCGAGGTGGATCTCGGTGGTCATGCCCCGATGATCGCGCCGAGGACCGGGCGCCGCACGACCGGTGAGCCGTACGGTCGCCGTCGCGGCGCGGTCACGGGTTTCGGTCGGCGGCGCGGGAGAGCGTCCAGACGTAGTACCAGGAGTTCTCGCGGAGCGTTCGCGGGCTGTTGTCGGCCCCCGCCTGGAACGCGCCCCACAGCCCGCCCGCCGCCCCGCCGACGACGGCGGTGAGCGCCGACTGGAGGGCGGGGCCGTAGACGGCGACGAGGCTGGCGGTGACCGTACCGACGACCGCGCCGGTCACGGACACGGCCCGCTTGCGGCGGACCTGGTTCATCTGGGCCTGCATGCCCCGGACTCCGTCCGCCATCCGGAGGCCGATCTTCATCACCTCCACCTCGCGCTGTTCGGCGTCGAGCGCGCCGGCGAGGTTGGTCAGCTCCATGCGCAGCCAGCCGCGATTGGCCCGGTAGGAGTCGAACTCGCCGACGGTGATCTCGCTGAAGGTCTCCAGGGAGATGCCGTCGATGAACGGCAGCTCCAGTTCCTCGATGACCGGGATCACCAGCCGGCTGACCGCCGCGGGGGTGTGGCTCTGGGCGACGACCCGGCGTCCGGTGGCCGCGAAGTCGAGGAGGCCGGGGATGTCCGAGTGGGTGACCGGGCCGTCGTGCGACTCGTAGACGGGGTCGATCGGCTCACCGCCGTACCCGTGGCTCGTGGTGTGCCGGGAGACCGAGTACGTGGGCAGGTACCAGGCGCATCCCGCGCGCAGCAGCGGCTCGGTCTGCAGCAGCCAGCTGCCCAGGCGGTCCAGGTCCGGGCAGAGCATGAGCAGGTCTTCCGTCGTGCTGTGCCCGCTGGGCAGGATGCCCATGCGGTCCTCCTCCTCGGTCCGGGGAATGTACGAGTCCCGGTTCGAGAGCCGCCTCACGTGGTGGCTGCGGCCCGCCCCGTTGTGGGAGAGCAGGAGCGTGTCCGTGACGAGGACGGCCCGCTTGGTCAGGTGGGCGAAGTCGTCGGCGCCGACGCCGATGCCGACGTGGAAACGGGAGGCCGCGAAGCGCTTCTCGTCCACGAGCGTGCGCCGCCGCCGGTGGAAGAGGTGCTCGCCGTACGCCTGGGCCACCAGCCGGGGATTCTTCCTGGTCTCGGCCGACAGCCCCTTGAAGAAGCCGCGCATCTGCCCGGCGACGACGGCGTTCTCGACTGCTGCTGCCCTGCGGAGCCACCTCATGGCTCGCCACTCTAGGAGGAGGTGGGGGCGGCCAGGAGGGGGCCGGGAGCTGTTCCCCCGGGTGGGTGACGGGTCACTTCTCCGTCTCCGCGAAGCGCGCCAGGGCGGAGAGGATGAGGGCGCGGGTCTCCTCGCCGCCGAGGTGGCCGGCGCGTTCGACCACGTGGAGCTCCGCGTCCGGCCAGGCGCGGGCCAGTTCCCAGGCCGTGGTCAGCGGTCCGCCCATGTCCCGGCGGCCGTGGATCAGGACGCCCGGGATGCCCGCGAGGCGGTGCGCGTCGCGGATCAGGGCGCCCTCCTCCAGCCAGGCCCCGTGGGCGAAGTAGTGGGCGCAGATCCGGACGAAGGCGAGCCGGGCGTCGTCGACCCGGTCGGTGTACGGGGTGCCCATGCCCTCCATGGAGAGCACCGCGTCCTCCCAGGCGCACCAGTCCGCCGCCGCCTTCTCCCGTACGGAACGGTCCGGGTCCTCCATGAGGCGGGCGTACGCGGGGACGAGCTCGGCCGCCCCGTCCGTCGCCGCCCCGCCGGCCCCGGCGCGGAACCGCTCGTGCGCCTCGGGGAAGAACGCCCCGGCGCCCTCGTAGAGCCAGGCGATCTCCGAGCGGCGGGTCGTCGTGACGGAGACGATCACGATCTCCGAGACGCGCTCGGGGTGGGCCTCGGCGTACGCCAGGATCAGGGTGGAGCCCCAGGAGCCGCCGTACAGGAGCCAGCGGTCGATGCCGAGGTGCTCGCGCAGCCGCTCCATGTCCGCGACGAGGTGCGCGGTGGTGTTCACGGACATGTCGGCGGCCGGGTCGCTCGCGTGCGGGAGCGAGCGGCCGCAGCCGCGCTGGTCGAAGAGGACGGTCCGGTACTTCTCCGGGTCGAAGACGCGCCGGGCGCTCGGGCGGGCCCCGGTGCCGGGGCCGCCGTGGACGTACAGGGCGGGCTTCCCGGCCGGGTTGCCCCCGACCGAGTAGTGGACGCGGTTGCCGTCACCGACGTCGAGCAGGCCCTCTTCGTGTGCTTCGGTCTCCGGGAACATCCGGCCGACCCTACCGGGGCACGAGCCTCGTCGTCGGGGTCTCGCACCACTGGAGGAGCGAGGGCCACTGCCCGTACCCCGAGTCCGGAGTCAGGTGCGCGCCGCCCGGGACGACGTCCATGTCGAGGCCGAGCGGGATGCCGTAGGGGACGTCGGCGCCCTCGGGGCAGTACGGGTCCCCGGCCGCGTAGACGAGCCGGGCCGGCGCCTTGAGTCGTACGGAGCCGAGGTCGAGCCCCTCCGCGAAGGCGGCGATCTCGGGGATCGACGCCGTCACGGCGGGCGACGGCGGGGCGACGAGCAGGACCCGGTCGACGTCGAGCCCCTCCGGGTCGAGGGCGGCGGCCCGCAGCCAGAGGAGCACGGACAGGCTGTGGGCGACGACGACGAACTCGCCGCCGTCGCCCGGGCGGTGCAGGTTCTCCCGTAGGGCGTCCAGCCACTCCGCCAGGACCGGCGCGTCCGGCTCGGGCAGCTGCGGGTACCGCACCTCGTGCCCGCGCTCGGCGAGCCGCCCCGCGAGCCAGTGGTGCCAGTGGCCCGGGGGACGGTGGTTCTGGAAGCCGTGGAGGAGAAGGAAGGTCGCCATGGGGCGATGGTGCGGGGTGGGAGCGGGGGCGGTCCAGACGGTTCCATGGGGTGGACGGTGGTCGACACCCGCCTGCCGGACCAGGCCCCTGCGGCCCACTGACCGCTTACCCGCCCACGTACTCCCGCAAATGCCGAGCCGTCAGCGTCTCGCCCTTCTCCACCAGCTCCGACGGCGTGCCCTCGAAGACGATCCGGCCGCCGTCGTGGCCCGCGCCCGGGCCGAGGTCGACGAGCCAGTCGGCGTGGGCCATGACCGCCTGGTGGTGCTCGATGACGACGACCGTGTTGCCGGCCTCGACCAGGCGGTCGAGGAGGGCGAGGAGCTGGTCGACGTCGGCGAGGTGGAGGCCGGTGGTCGGCTCGTCGAGGACGTAGATCGCGCCCTTCTCGGCCATGTGGATCGCCAGCTTCAGCCGCTGCCGCTCGCCGCCCGAGAGGGTGTTGAGGGGCTGGCCGAGGCGGAGGTAGCCGAGGCCGACGTCCTTCAGGCGGCCGAGGATCGTCCGCGCCTGGCCCTTGGCGGTGAAGAAGTCGTACGCCTCCTCGATCGACATCGACAGGACCTCGTGGATGTTCTTGCCGTCGAGGGTGTAGGAGAGCACCTCGCTCGTGAACCGCTTCCCCTCGCACTCCTCGCAGACCGAGGCGACGCCCGCCATCATCGCCAGGTCGGTGTAGACGAGGCCGAGGCCGTTGCACTTCGGGCAGGCGCCCTCCGAATTGGCGCTGAAGAGCGCCGCCTTGACGCCGTTGGCCTTGGCGAAGGCGGTACGGATGGGGTTCAGGAGGCCCGTGTACGTGGCCGGGTTCGAGCGGCGTGAGCCGCGGATCGGGGACTGGTCGGCGACGACCACGCCCTCGCGGCCGGGCAGGTTGCCGTGGATGAGGGAGGACTTGCCGGAGCCGGCGACGCCCGTGACGACGGTCAGGACGCCGGTGGGGATCTCGACGCTCACGTTCCGGAGGTTGTGCTGCGTCGCGTCCGTGATGGAGAGCGCGCCCGTGCGGGGCCGTACCTCGGGGCGGAGCTTCGCCCGGTGGGAGAGGTGCTCGCCGGTCAGCGTCCCGGAGGTGCGCAGGCCGGGCACGTCGCCGGAGTAGCAGATCTCGCCGCCGTTCGAACCGGCGCGCGGGCCGAGGTCGACGACGTGGTCGGCGATCTCGATGACCTCCGGCTTGTGCTCCACGACGAGGACGGTGTTGCCCTTGTCGCGCAGCCGCAGCAGCAGGTCGTTCATGCGGGCGATGTCGTGCGGGTGCAGACCGATGGTCGGTTCGTCGAAGACGTACGTGACGTCGGTGAGGGAGGAGCCGAGGTGGCGCACCATCTTCACGCGCTGCGCCTCGCCGCCGGAGAGCGTGCCGGAGGCCCGGTCCAGGCTCAGATAGCCGAGGCCGATCTCGACGAGCGAGTCGAGCAGTTCGCGCAGTCCGGCGAGGAGCGGGGCGACGGACGGGTCCTCGATCCGGCGGACGAAGCCGGCCAGGTCGCTGATCTGCATCGCCGAGCACTCGGCGATGTTGACCCCGTCGATACGGGAGGACAGCGCGGCCTTGGTGAGGCGGCTGCCCTCGCACTCGGGGCAGGTGCGGAAGACGACGGCCCGGTCCACGAAAGCGCGGATGTGGGCCTGCATGGCGTCCCGGTCCTTGACGAGGACGGTCCGCTGGAGCTTCACCACGAGGCCCTCGTAGGTGAAGTTGTTGCTGCCGACCTTCACCTTGCAGGACGGCTTGTGGAGGAAGTCCTCCCACTCCTGCTCGGTGAAGTCCGCGAGCTTCTTGTCGGGGTCGTAGAACCCGGAGTGGGCCATGACCTGCCACATCCAGGAGTCGACGGCGTAGCCCGGGACGGTGATCGCGCCCTCGTTGAGGGACTTGGTGCGGTCGACCAGCTCGTCCACGTCGATGTCGGAGACCTGGCCCGCGCCCTCGCAGCGCGGGCACATGCCCTCGGGCAGGTTGAAGCTGAACGCGCCGGAGGTGCCGATGTGCGGGGTGCCGAGGCGGCTGAAGACGATCCGGAGCATCGTGTACGCGTCGGTCGCCGTGCCCACCGTGGAGCGGGAGTTGGCGCCCATCCGCTCCTGGTCGACGACGATCGCCGCGCTGAGGTTGTGCAGTCCGTCGACGTCCGGGCGGCCGAGGGCCGGCATGAAGGACTGGAGGAAGGCGCTGTAGGTCTCGTTGATCAGGCGCTGGGACTCGGCGGCGATGGTGCCGAAGACGAGCGAGGACTTTCCGGAGCCGGAGACGCCGGTGAAGACGGTGAGGCGGCGCTTGGGGAGGTCGATGTCGACGTTCCGCAGGTTGTTCTCGCGGGCTCCGCGGACCTGGATGACGTGGTGGTTGTCCGCTGCGGCGGGGGTGGTCATGGGATGCGCCCTCCGATAGTGGTCCCGTACCCCCGACACGTTACTCTATACAGCGTACAAAGTAATGGGATAATTGAGGGACACCCTCCTGACCTGCGAGAATGGGTGCCATGGCGAAGGAACGGAGCAGCGGGGCGGGGGATCCCGCGCGGACGCTCGAGCTGCTGTGGCGGGACACTGTGAGCGTCCCGGCGGGCCGCCGCGGGCCGCGGCAGGGGCTGACGGTGGACGCCGTCGTCGACGCGGCCGTCGCCCTCGCCGACGAGGGCGGCCTCGACGCGCTCTCCATGCGCGCGGTGGCGCAGCGCCTCGGGGTGACCCCGATGACGCTGTACACGTACGTCCCCGGCAAGGCCGAGCTGCTCGACCTGATGCTGGACCAGGTCTTCCTGGCGATGGAGCGGGCGCCGTTCGCGCCGGAGGTGCCGTGGCGGGAGCGGGTGACGGCGGTCGCCGACGCGAACCGCGCGCTCTACCTCGGCCACCCCTGGCTCGCGGAGCTCCGCGTCCACCGGCCGCCGCTCGGGCCCGGGGTGATGGCGAAGTACGAGCACGAGCTGGGCGCGTTCGAGGGGCTTGGGCTCGACGACGTGACGCGGGACTCGGCCCTGACGCACCTGCTCGGCTTCGTCCAGTCCGCGGCCCGTACGGAGCTGGACGCGCGGGCGGTGGACCGGGAGAGCGCGATGTCCGACCACGAGTGGTGGGACGCCCACGCGCCGCTGCTTGAGCGGATGTTCGACGCGGAACGGTTCCCGCTGGCGGCGCGGGTGGGGGAGGCGGCGGCGGTGGCGTACGAGGGGATGTACAGCCCTGAGTACGCGTACGGGTTCGGGCTCGCGCGGGTGCTGGACGGGTTGGCGGCGCTGGTGACCCCTAAGGGCCCTTAGGGCTCTCCGGGTTCCCCAGGTTGAGGAGGGCATCGACCCCGGACTTGAGCTGGTCGGCGGTGAGTTCGCGCTCGGCGGTGAGGTGGTTCATGAGGCTCGGGGTGAACGGGGCGAGCAGCATGTGGGCGAGGAGCGCGCTGTCGGTCCCGGGCCGGAGCCGGCCGAGCAGCATGGCCACGTGCGTGTGCATGGCGAGGTACGCGCCGCTGGTGTAGGTCGCGCTGGGCGCGGCGGCCTGGGCGGCGAGCAGGAGTTCGCGCTGCTCGATGACCCGGTCGACGAGCGCGTCGAGGAAGGCGCGCAGCCGCTCGTCGGCGGGGGCGCCGGGTCCGAGGGGCGGCGGGCCGCCCATGTAGGCCTCCTGGAACTGCACCTCGCGGTCGTCCAGGAGCGCCCAGAGGAGCTGGGAGACGTCGCCGAAGCGGCGGTAGACGGTGCCGACGCCGATGCCGCTGGCGTGCGCGACCTGGTTCATGGTGACCCCGCCGGGCCCGGCCTCGGCGACGATCCGGGCGGCGGCGTCGAGGATCTTCCGGCGGTTCCGCGCGGCGTCGGCACGCTCGGGCACGGCCCGTCCGACGGTGGGCAGCAGGGGGACGTCGGCCGCCGCCCTGGGGTCCTTCGCGCTGATCATGTCCGCCTGCCCTTTCACTCCGACCCGCTCCGACCCCCTTGGTCCGCCCTTGCCACGAGCATAACGGAGCACTATCCGGTTACCGGATCGCTGCACGGCGTCACGTGATCCGGCTCACATCGGCCCGCAGCGGCCCCCACATGTCACATCCGGCGGCCCGCCGGTGTCTAGAGGGTGAGCGGGGCTTTCCAAGCTCACCAGAGCGCTCACCGGAGCGCGACGACGAGGGAGTCATCATGGCTGGGAACACGGCGGTGGTTGTGATCGGTGGCGGGTACGCCGGAGTCATGGCGGCCAACCGGCTCACGGGGCGCGAGGGCGTGGCCGTGACGCTGGTGAACCCGAGGTCGTCGTTCGTCGACCGGATCCGGCTGCACCAGTACGTGGGCGGTTCGCACGACGGGGTCGTGGAGTACGGCAAGCTCCTCGCCGCCGAGGTCCGGCTGGTCGTGGACACCGTCGCCGACATCGACGTGGCCGGGCGGAGCCTGGCGCTGACGTCCGGGGAGACGGTCGGCTACGACTACCTGGTCTACGCGGTCGGCAGCGGGAGCGCCGAGGCGCGGGTGCCGGGGGCCGCGGAGTTCGCGTACCCGCTCGGCGGGTGGGAGGAGGCGCGGCGGCTGCGGGACGCCGTCGAGGCCGCGCCCGCTCCGGCCCCGCTCACCGTGGTGGGCGGCGGGGCGACCGGCATCGAGACCGCGGCCGAGCTGGCGGAGGTGGGCCGGAAGGTGACCCTGGTCTGCGGCGAGGCCCTCGCCCCGTCCCTGCACCCGCGCGGGCGGCGCGCGGTCGCCAAGCGCCTCGCCCGGCTCGGGGTGACGGTCGTCGAGGGGCCCGGCGCGAAGGCGGCGGAGGTGACCCGGGACGCGGTGCGGCTTGCCGACGGGCGGGAGGTGGCGAGCGCGGTGACCGTCTGGACCGCCGGGTTCACCGTGCCGGACCTGGCCGCGCGCAGCGGCCTGAGCACCGACTCCCTGGGCCGGCTGCTCACGGACGAGACCCTCACCAGCGTGGACGACGAGCGCGTCGTGGCGGCGGGCGACGCGGCGGCGCCGTCGGGTCTTCCGTACCGCATGAGCTGCCAGGCCGCGATGCAGCTCGGCCCGCAGGCCGCCGAGACGGTCCTCAGCCGGATCGCGGGCGAGCGCCCGGCGGACGTCGAGGTGGGGTTCGTCAGCCAGTGCCTCAGCATCGGCCGGCGCGCGGGACTCCTCCAGCTCGCGGAGCGCGACGACACGGTGAAGAAGCAGTACGTGGGCGGCCGTACGGGCGCGCTGGTCAAGGAGCTGATCTGCAAGGGCGTCCAGTGGCAGCTGGGGTACGAGTCCCGGAAGCCGGGCGCGCGCAAGTGGTGGGCCAAGGACGCGGGGCGGGAGCGGCTGGTGGCGGCGGAGGGTGCGGGGCGCGGCGCGGTCGCGGAGCAGGCGGCCTAACTTGGGGCGCAGGAGCGAAAGTTGACCGCCGGTCGGTGAGGTGACCGACCGGCGGCAGAGAGGACTCAGCTGTGACCGACCCGGCGACCGACCCTGTGACGGACCGCGCTTCGGACCCTACGACCGACCCGGCTACGAACCCCGCAACCGACCCGGCTTCGGACTCCACGACCGACCCGGCTTCGGCCCCCGCCACCGACCCGGCTACGGACCCCGCCACCGACCCGGCTTCGGCCCCCGCCACCGACCCGGCGACGGAGAGCTTCGTCGCCCATCGCAACCTGCTCTTCACCGTCGCGTACGAGATGCTCGGCTCGGCCGCCGACGCCGAGGACGTGCTCCAGGAGACCTGGATGCGGTGGGTGGAGGTTGACCTGGCGGAGGTGCGGGAGCACCGCGCGTACCTGGTCAGGATCACCACCCGGCAGGCCCTCAACCGGCTGCGCACGCTGTCGCGCCGGAAGGAGGCGTACGTCGGCCCCTGGCTGCCCGAGCCGCTGCTCACCGCGCCCGACGTGGCCCAGGACGCCGAGCTCGCCGAGAGCGTGTCGATGGCGCTGATGCTCGTCCTGGAGACGCTGTCGCCGACCGAGCGCGCGGTCTTCGTGCTGCGGGAGGTCTTCGACCTCGGCTACGACGAGATCGCGGCCGCCGTCGACAAGACCCCGGCGGCCGTGCGCCAGATCGCGCACCGCGCGCGCCGGCACGTCGACGCGCGCCGCCCCCGCGCGGTGGTCTCCGCGAGCGAGACCCGGGCGGCCCTGGAGTCGTTCCAGCGCGCGCTCGCCACCGGGGACCTGCAGAGCCTGCTGGACGTCCTCGCCCCCGAGGTGGTCCTGCTGAGCGACGGCGGCGGCATCAAGCAGGCGGCGCGGCGGCCGGTCATCGGCGCCGACAAGGTGGCCCGGTTCATGCTCGGCGGCGCGGGCAAGCACGCGGGCGCGCTCTCCGCGGGCCTCACGGTGGTCAACGGCAATCCGGCGCTCGTCCTGTACCTGGACGGCGAGATCGACGGCGTCTTGGCGGTGCGGCTGGAAGACACCAAGGTCACCAGCCTGTACTACGTCCGCAACCCGGAGAAGCTGACCAGGGTGGAGTCCGAGACGTCGCTGACCCTGAAGTGAGGCGCGCGGTGGGGCGGGCTTGCGAAGTGGATGGCTATCCGTTTAACTTCGGAGTGGTTGAAACGGAACCGAATCCGCTTAAGGGGAGCTCGTCATGTCCGTGAACGTCGCCGTCATCTACTACTCCTCGACCGGGAGCGTGCACCAGCTCGCCCAGGCCGTCGCCGAAGGCGCCGAGAAGGCCGGTGCGCAGGTGCGGCTGCGGCGCGTGACCGAGCTCGCCCCGGACGCCGCGATCGACGGCAACCCGGCCTGGCGCGCCCACGTGGACGCCACCGCGGACGTCGAGGTCGCCACGCTGGACGACCTGGAGTGGGCCGACGCGTACGCGCTCGGCTCGCCGACCCGGTACGGCAACATCGCCGCCCAGCTGAAGCAGTACATCGACACCACGGGCGGCCTGTGGCAGCGCGGCGTCTTCTGGGACAAGCCCGCGACCGCCTTCACCAGCGCCCACAACGTGCACGGCGGCAACGAGTCGACCCTGCTCGCCCTCTACAACACCTTCCACCACTGGGGCTCGGTCATCGTCTCCCCCGGCTTCACCGACGGCGCCGTCTACGCGGCCGGCGGCAACCCCTACGGCACCTCCCACGCGGGCGGCAGCGGCGCCCCCGAGGAGAACGTCCTCGAAGCCGCCCGCTACCAGGGCCGCCGCCTCACGACGATCGCCAAGCGCCTGAAGGGCCTCGCGACGGACTGAGCGAGTCGGTCTGTTTCGCCTGTGCCCCCGGGGTCTCCCCGGGGGCACAGGCGCGTCTCAGGCCTGGTCCCCAAGGGCACGCCGCACACGTCGGTGGGCCCGCACGCCCACTGACCGCAGTAGGCGGCTACTCCGCCAGCCGGGCCGCCTTTATCCGCAGGTAGTGACGTTCCGGGAGGCTGAGGGTGAGGCGGGCCGCCTCGGCGTAGGCCTCGCGGGCGGCCTCTCGGGCGCCGGTGCGTTCGAGGAGATGGGCGCGGACGGCGGAGAGGCGGTGGTGGTCCTTCAGACGGGGTTCCAGGGCGGCGAGTTCGGTGAGGCCCGCCTCCGGGCCGTGGACCATCGCGACGGCGACCACGCGCCCCAGTTCGGCCATCGGGTGGGGCCAGTCGGCGACCAGGACGTCGTACAGGGCGAGGATCTGCGGCCAGTCCGTGTCCTCGACCCGCCGTGCCTCGTCGTGCAGCGCGGCGATCGCCGCCTGGAGCTGGTACGGGCCCGGCGGGCCCTCGGTCAGCGCCTCCTCCACCAGCGCCGTGCCCTCCTCGATCGCGGCCCGGTCCCAGCGCGTCCGGTCCTGTTCGTCGAGCGGGATCAGCTCGCCGTGCGGGCCCGTTCGGGCGGCGCTGCGGGCCTCCGTGAGCAGCATCAGCGCCAGCAGGCCGGTCACCGTGGCCTCCCTCGGGAGCAGCCGGCGGACGGCCCGGGTCAGCCGGATGGCCTCGCGGGCCAGGTCGGCGCGGTGCAGCGCGGGGCCGGAGGTCGCGGTGTACCCCTCGTTGAAGATCAGGTACAGCACCTGGAGGACGGCGGCGAGCCGGGCGTCCCGGTCGTCGGGCCCCGGCGGGCTGAACCGGTGGTCGCGCACCTTCGCCTTCGCCCGGCTGATCCGCTGCGCGATCGTCGCCTCCGGTACGAGATGGGCCCGGGCGATCTCCGCCGTCGTCAGGCCGCCGACCGCGCGCAGCGTCAGCGCGACCCGGGCGGCGGGCGCGAGCGACGGGTCGCAGCAGAGGAAGAGCAGCGTCAGCGTGTCGTCGTCGGACGGCGCCGCCCGCGCCTCGCGCGGCTGGAGGCGCGCGGCCGTCTCCTCGCGCCGGGCCCGCGCCTCGTCCGCCCGCAGCTGGTCCGTGAGCCGCCGCGAGGCGACCCGGATGAGCCAGCCGCGCGGATTGTCGGGCGTACCGGACTCGGGCCACTGCGCGGCGGCGGCCACCAGGGCCTCCTGTACGGCGTCCTCGGCGGCGTCGAAGTGCCCGTACCGCCGTACGAGCGCGCCGAGGACCTGCGGCGCGTGCCGGCGCAGCAGGTCCTCGACGCTCTCCTCGGCTCCTTCGGGGTCCACGCTCAGTTGGTGCTCCAGTCCTCGGCCAGGTCGGACTCGGTCCGCTGGTCGATCTGGCGGATCACGATCGGGTACTCCGGCGCCCCTTCGGGCTGCGGGCAGCGGGCGACGCGCGCGGCGATCTCGGTGACCCGTTCCAGGCTCGCGCAGTCGAGGATCCAGTAGCCGGCCAGCAGTTCCTTCGTCTCGCTGTACGGCCCGTCGGTGATCACCGGCTGCCCGGCCTTGTCGACGCTCACGTGCCGGGTGAGCCGGGGCTCGACGAGTCCCTGCGCGTCGACGAGCTCGCCCGACTCCGCGAGGTCGTTGTTGATGGACCCCATGTGCTCGAACATCGCCTGCAGGTCCTTCTCGCTCCAGGCGGGGCCCTGACCCGGGCGCTTGCCGGACATGATGTCGTAGTCGGCCTGGGATCCCTGCACCATGACGAGGTACTTCATGACGTGCTCCTTAGCTGAGTGTTCGTTGGCCGGTGTCTCTTCCTTCGGCCTTTCACAGGGGACGTCGGAGCCGGGTTCCGATTCTCGACACCTCGCCGGGGGCGCGTACGAATTTCTCGGGGATTCCACCCAGGGGAACCAGGAGGGGAACCAGGAGGGGACCCAGGAAGGGAACCAGGAAGGGACCGCTCCAGGGCCTCACCGGGCTCACCCGGGGGCTCCCCTCCGAGGCCTCACGGCCTCACCAGGCACCCCGGAGCTTCCCCTCCAGGGTCACCGGCTTCGCGCGCTCACCCGGCCTTACGCCCCCGACAGCTCCCGCTCCAGCGGCGTACGGAATCGGGGTGTGACCCGGACGTCCCCCACCCACCCGCGCAGCCGAGCCGCCTCCGCCTCGACGGCCGCCCTGGCCTCCGATCCGACCTCGTCGCTCAGGAACCGGAGCGCGATCTCCCCGTCGGGCCGCTGGGCCCAGCCGCCGACGACACGGCCGTTCCACCACACGGTCGGGCCGATGTTGCCGCTGCGGTCGAAGAGCGCGGCCTTGTGCGCGGGGTCGGTGTACCAGTCGCGGTACTGCCAGCCCATCGCCGTCGGGTCGAGCGCGGGCAGCAGCGCGGCCCAGGGTTCCAGGTCGGCGGCCCTTACGGGTTCGAGGTCGTCCGGCAGGACATGCCCCGTGCCCTCCGCCAGCTCCACCGGCTCCGCGCCGATCGCCGCGAGCGCCTTGCGGACGTCGGTGACCTTCCACCCGGTCCACCACTTCAGGTCCGCCTCGGTGGCGGGACCGCAGGCCGCGAGCCACTGCCGTACGAGTTCGGCGTGGGCGAACTCGTCGGAGGGGTCGGGCCGTTCGGGCGTCGGCTCCCAGCGGAAGCGGCTGGAGGTCCAGGCGCCCTGCGGGCGGCCGCGGGCGATCCGGCCCTCCATGCCGAGGACCCGGAGCAGCCGACTGGAGAGGGACTGTGGCCCCTCCTGCCGGGTGCCGACCCCGTACATGTACTGCGCGCGCAGCCGTGGCACGGCCTCGCCCAGCTCGGCGCCGGTCGCCTCGCCCCGTACCGTCAGCTCGGCCAGGACCAGCCGCTCGGTCTCGGTGAGCCAGGCGTCGTCGTACGCGCTGCCCTTAACCAGGTCCTTGAGCAGCGTGGCGCGTTCGCGGGTGGCGACGTCGCGGGTGGTGGAGGCGTGCACGGTGGGGACGAGGGCGGTCGGGAAGACGAAGATCGTGTGCCGCATGCCGTGCATCCGGGTCAGCGTCCGGTCCTCGTACAGGGCCTTCTCCACCCCCGCCACCGGCCCGACCTCGCCCTGCTTCCCGGCCAGCCGGGCGCCGACGGCGAGGAAGACGGTGGCCGGGTCGGTCGCGTGCAGCGCCACGAGCGACCCGGCCACCTCCTCCGCGCTCGCCGCCCGTGCCGTCCCGGCCAGCCGATGACGTACGGCCAGCCGGGCCCTGCGTTCGTCCGCCTCGATACGACGGGTGTGCCGCGCCTTGTTCCCCATGCGGCAAGCATGGCGCAGCGGCGGCTCGGAGTCGGGGCTTCCGGGGCGCAGCGGCGGCTCGGATTCCAAGCTCCCGAGGCGCAGCGGCGGCCCGGAATCCCGGCTTCCCGAGGCTGACGCCTCCGCGCGATCAGCCGGCCGCGCGGTCCCCCACCGGTCGCCGCCGCAGCGCCGGATCGGTCATGTGCGGCGGGCGCCAGGCGCCGTCCGCCTGGTAGAGGTTGGTGCCGGGCGGGACGATCTCGTCGATCCGGTCGAGGACCTCGTCGTCGAGGACGAGCGGCGCGCCCTTCAGGAGCCCGTCCAGCTGGTCCCGGGTCCGCGGCCCGATGATCACGGACGTCACGGCCGGGTGCGCCGCGGCGAAGGCGATTGCGAGGGCGGGCAGCGAGCAGCCGATCTCCTCGGCGAGGGCGACGAGTTGCTCGACGGCGTCGAGCTTGGCCGCGTTGCCGGGGATCTCCGGGTCGAAGCGGTGCGGTGTGATCGAGGGCCGCCCGCTGGTCAGATCGACCGGTTGCCCCTTGCGGTACTTCCCGGTGAGGAACCCGGATGCCAGCGGACTCCAGGTCAGTACCCCCATCCCGTACTTCTGCGCCACCGGCAGCACCGCGTTCTCGACGCCTCGCGCGAGCAGCGAGTACGGCGGCTGCTCGGTCCTGAAGGCGCGCAGCCCGCGCCGCTCCGCGACGGCGTGCGCCTCGACGATCTGCTCGGCGGGGAAGGTGGAGCAGCCGAACGCCCGGATCTTGCCCTGGGCCTGGAGGTCGCCGAGGACGGCGAGCGTCTCCTCGATGTCCGTACGGTGGTCGGGGCGATGGACCTGGTAGAGGTCGATCCAATCGGTGCCGAGGCGCGTCAGGCTGTCCTCGACGGCGCGGGTGAGCCAGCGCCGCGAGAGCCCGCCGCGGGCCGGCCCGTCGCCCATGGTGAAGTACCCCTTGGTGGCGAGGACGGTCTCGGCGCGACGCTTCGGGTCGCGCAGCGCCTTGCCGACGATCTCCTCGGACTCGCCCATGGAGTACATGTCGGCGGTGTCGACGAAGTTGATGCCCTGGTCGAGGGCGGCGTGGATGACCCGTACGGAGTCCGCGTGGTCGGGGTTGCCGATGGCGCCGAACATCATGGTGCCGAGGCAGTACGCGCTGACTTCGATCCCGGTCCCGCCGAGTACGCGATATCGCATGCGGCGCACTCTAGGAGCTGGAGCCGACTCCAGGGCAAGACCCTTACGGGAACTTGTAGGGGGTCGTCACCCTGCGTCCCCCGCCGGCGCGAGAAGCGCGTCCGCGACGGACGTACGGGCGTAGAGGACGGAGCGCCCGGCGCGGTGCGCGGTGACGAGGCCGGCGTTGCGGAGCGCGGTGAGGTGCTGGGAGACGCCGGCGGCGGACAGACCGGACTGGGCGGCGAGCCGGGTGGTGGAGGTCGGCGTGTCGAGCTCGGCGAGGAGCAGGGTGCGCGAGCGCCCGATGACGGCGGCAACCGCGTCGGCCGCGGAGCTGGTACGCGGTTCCCAGAGGGAGCCGATCCCCCTTGCGGGGTAGGCGAGTTGGGGTGGTTCGGGGGCGACGGAGCGGGTCAGGACGCGGGGCCAGGCGAAGGCCGAGGGAACGAGCAGCAGCCCCGAGCCGGCCTCGTCCCGGGTCAGCGCGCAGTGCCGCCGGACCAGGTGGAGGGTGCCGTCGTCCCACCGTACGGTCTCGTGCAGTTCGCTGAGGACGCGCGCCGAGCCGTGCTCGGCGACCTGCCGGGCGCGGTGGAAGACGTCGGCTTCGAGGAGGCGTCGGATGCGGGCCCAGTAGGGGGCGAGGGCGAGTTCCCAGTAGGTCTCGATCTCGTCGGCGACCTTCTCCAGGGCCACTTCGGGCGCCTCGCGCAGCAGCCGCAGCCGGGCGCGGTCGGTACGCCGTTCGTCCGGTTCCTTGGACGGCTCCTTGGACGGCTCCTTGGACGCGAGGATGTCCAGGTCGGCCCACACCTGCTCACGCGGGGTGGCGCGGATGGCGTCGAGCTCGGCGGCGAGGGTGGGGAAGGGGGAGGTGGGCGTCGGGTTGAGGAAGTCGGCGAGGAAGCCGTGGCCGGGGACGAGCGCGGCCAGCCAGCCGCGGTCGAGCCCGGCAACGCTGACCCGGGGCCGTACCTGCGCGGCCCAACGCCGGTGCAGGGGCGGGTCGGTGGCCTCGCGGAGCAGCCGGAAACTGGTGACGACCTCCCACATGGGGGAGACCGCGAACCGGGTCTGGGCGAGGTCGGCGGCGGAGAAACTGAGCCCGGTTTCCATGATTCCACCCCTGAGGACCGTAGCCATAGGCTTGTTGGATTCGGCCTGAGCTTAATCAATGGCCGTCGGATGCGGCGGGGGGCGAGTCTCCACGCATGCTCACCTCCTTCCGCGGCCTGCCGCCCACCGTCTGGACCCTGTTCGCCGGGACGATCGTCAACCGCCTCGGCTACCTCGTGACCCCCTTCCTGGTCTTCTTCCTGGCCGCGCGCGGGGTCACGGGGACCGACACCTCGTACGTCCTCGGCGCCCTGGGCGCGGGTAACCTCCTCGGCCCGGCGCTCGGCGGCGTCCTCGCCGACCGCGTCGGCCGCCGCCCGACGATGCTGACCGGCCTGGTCGGCGCGGCGGCGGCGCACGGCGCGCTGTTCGTGGCGCCGGGCGTGTGGACGATGGCGGCGGCGGCGCTGCTGATTAGCGCGACGGGCGCGATGGTCGCCCCGGCGGCGTACGCGCTGATGGCCGACGCGGTCGACGCGGAACGCAGACAGCGGGCGTACGCGCTCTTCGGCTGGGGCGTGAACATCGGTACGGCGGTGGGTGGAGTGCTCGGCGGCTTCCTGGCGGCGCAGGGGTACTGGCTGCTGTTCGCGGTGGACGCGGGGACGATGCTGATCTACGCGACGATCGTGGCGACGAGACTGACCGAACCGAGCCGCGCGCAGAAGGCAGAGACGCAGGCACAGGCGCAGGCGCAGACGTCGGCACAGAAGTCGGCACCGACATCGGCACAGACGTCTCGCCCCGACGGCATCGGCTACGGGGTGGTGTTCCGAGACCGCTTGGCGATGGCACTGCTCCCACTCTTCGGCATCCAGCTGTTCGTCTACTCCCTCACCGAGGTGGCCCTGCCCCTCGCCATCCGGGACAACGGCCTGTCCCCGGCGGTGTACGGGGCGATGGCGGCGGTCAACGCGATCCTGGTGGTCGCGCTCCAGCCCCTGGTCACGGCCCGGCTCGCCAAGCTGCCGCCGCTGGCGGTGCAGAGCGCGGGCAGCGTGCTGATCGCGGCGGGCGTGGCGCTGACGGGCCTGGCGGACGGGGTGGTCGGGTTCACGGTGTCGGTGGTCGTCTGGTCCCTGGGCGAGGTGGTCGTGGCGGGCATCGCGGCGGCAACGGTGGCGAACCTCGCCCCGGCCCACGCCCGTGGCCGCTACCAGGGCGCCTTCAGCTGGACGTGGGGCCTGGCGCGCTTCGGGGCGCTCACTCTGGGCGTGACGGTGTACACCGGCGTCGGCCCGACGCTCCTGTGGGGGACGGCGCTGGTGGGCGGCCTGCTGGCGGCGGCGGGAACGTGGGCGCTGAGGGCAAGGGTGGAGCGCAGGACGGCACACGGCCTGGCGGCGTAGGGGCCTAGGGGCTGCCCGCCCGCAAGAGCGAATCGATCCGCCGCCAGGCGGGAGAGGAGGCGTTGATGTCGTCCTGGACAAGCCCAGGGATGGGGGAGGCGGAGTCGACTTCGACTGCTGGGGCGTCCCCGTACCGTTCGCGGGTGGCGGCGAGGATGCGGCGGGCGAGGGCGGGGAGGGCGGGGTCGTCGGCGTCGAGATCGTAGGCGCGGTCGTACTCGAGGAAGAGCTGCCGCAGCGCGGGTTGGGCGAGGGTCTGGGCCTGGTCGTGGAAGAGGGCGTCGGCGCTCTCGGGGTGGGTGGCGAAGACGAGGATCCAGAGGTCGCGCTGCAGGTCGACCCAGCGGGCCGTGAACCCCCAGCGCCCCAGCTGCTCCAGATGGTCGACGACCTCGGCGGGCAGGGGCGCGAGCTGCCCGGCGGAGAGCCGCTGGAGCCGCGCGCGGGTAGTACGGAGCCCACGGATTCGCGCGACAAGCGCGTCGTCGATCTCGTGCAAGGCCTGCCGGAACTCTCCCTCGGAGGCGGACATCAGCTCCCGGATCCGGGCGAGGGGGACCCCGGCCTCGGCGAGTGTCCGGATCTTGATGAGGGTGATGGCGTCGCCGGCGCTGTACCGGCGATAGCCGGAGGCGTCGCGTTCGGGCTCGGGAAGGAGCCCTTTCTGGTGGTACACGCGGACGGTCTTGACCGAAACGCCGACGGAGGCGGCCAGCTGCCCGATGGTGATCACAAGCCGATCCTCGCACTTGACCCTGCCCCGGGGGCAGGGTTGCAGCATGGGTGTCATGACAAACCCGAACCATGACAAACAGACCCTGCGCGACCTGGCCGACGCGGGCAACGAGAGGGCCCTGGACCGCCTGGCGGACCTGGCGGACGAGGCGGGCGAGGTCGAGGAGCTGAGCGAACTCCTGGACGAGGGATCGATGCACGCCGGCTTCCTCCTGACCCGCCGCGCGACGAAGGAGGGTGACCTGCGAGAACTCCAGCGCATCGCGGACGCGGGCTACGAGGCGGCGGCAGAGGAACTGGACCGCCGCCTCAGGGCCGACTAGTCCCGCCGAATGTGCTCGGGGTCGACGTGCCGACGCACGAGCGGCAGCGCGGAGACCCCGGCGGCGAGCAGCACCCCGAGACAGCAGGCGAGCAGCAACGGCAACCCACTCCAGTCCCAGTGCACGGCCCCACCCCCGGTGATCAGATAACTCGACTCGGCCAGCCACCCGGTCACCACGGCGGCCCCCAACCCCACCCCCAGCGGCACGACCACCTGCACACACTGCACCACCCGCAACGTCCCCGCCCGGGCCCCGAGCAACACCAGCGCAGCCACTTGCCCCCGCCGCTCCATGGCCCGATCAGCCACAGACACGACGAACGCGGCCACCCCGATGACCAGCCCGAGCACCATGCCGGCCCCGAGCAGACTCCGGATGACGGTGAGCTGGGCGAGGGACTCGACGACGATCCCGACGGGTCTGACCTCGGCGGTGGGCGCGATGGCCCCGACGGCGTCGAGGACGGTGCGGACGGTCTCCGGATCGGAGGCCGACGCGAGAACGAGGTGACCTTCGGCGGGCAGGGTGCCGGGTGGGAGGAGAGAGGGCGGGATGAGGATGTCGCTGGCACTCAGGTCGTACGACTCGTAGGTGCGAGCCGTCAGCACCTCGTGTGGGACGGGCAGCGTGAGCTTTGCTCCGTTGTCCAGAAGGATCTGGAAAGACTTGCCCGGTTGGGCGTCCTCAGACAGCGGGTTGCCAGGGCGAGCAAGCCGGACGGGCCTCCCGTCGACGCACCCCGGTGCAGCTTTGCTGAAGACGGCGAGTTGGGCGCAAGTGGCGACAGTCGCATCGAGGTCCGGAAAGCTGGTGCTGCCGCCGGGCCCCCATGACGGCGCATCGATGCCATGCGCCCTGACTCCTTCGACCCTGGTCATCTTCTCCCGCTGCTGAGGGGTCAGCTCGGCGAGACTGATCTTGTACTCCTGTACGGGCGCGGTGTTGCGGCTCACCTGGCTGAGCTCCACGAGGACGCCCTGGGTGAGGGACGTCGCGTAGACGAGGAGGACGAGTCCGGTGACCACGCGCAGTGAGGCGCCCGGCTCGACCTCGGTGCGGCGCATCGCGAGCGACAGAGGCAGCGAGCGTGCGGTGGCGGCGAGCCGGCGGGCGAGCCAGGCGGTGATCGGAGGCAGGCCGAGGACCAGCCCCGCTCCCGTCAGCAGGACGGCGGCGGGGATGAGGACGGTGTTGGAGGAGCCGCCGGACGGATCGCGCCCGAGCACGCTGAGGGCGCAGTAGCCACCGATGACGCCGAGCCCTGGTACGAGCAGCAGCGTTCCGTACACGTTCGGAGGCTTGCGCTCGGCGGTGCGCCGGACGTTGAGGGGGGTTCGCGCGGCCGCTCGGGCGCTGTGGCGTCCGACGAACCAGGCGAGTGCCGGACACAGAACCAGGCAGGCGACGAGCGTGCCGGCGTCGGGACGTCCGTCGGCCGGATACCAGTGCAGACCCGGCAGGCCGACCCTCGCCATGATTTCGTTGACGCCGAGGTATCCGGCGATCCCGAGCAGCGCCCCGAGGAACGCGGCCGACACGGTCTCGCCGGCGTTGACCCGCAAGGTGTCCTTCACGCTCAGGCCGACGAGCCGCAGCGCGGCGAGCCTGCGGGCGCGTGACTCGGCCGAAAGCCGAGCGCACACCGACAGGAACACGACGAGGGGCAAGAGGACCACGCAGGCGAGCGTGAACCGCAGAATGTCGAGGGTGGACTCTTCCACCACTTCGTGTATGGCGTAGCGCGAGCCGAAGGAGTCCACGCGCTGGGAGCCCTCCTGCGGAATCGGGGTGTGGGAGCTGCCGATGTAGGCGTACAGGTCGTCCGGTCCGGCAAGTCCGTCCGGCCCGATGGTGCCGGTGACCTTGCCCGGCAGGAGTCCCGCGACTCCGGGCGACTCGGCCAGGACCTCGCGCAGCCGCGGTGAGACGATCACTTCTCCGGCGGCAGGCAGCCGGTCGATGCCCGGAGGAACGGGCGCCGGTCCGGAGGCCGGGCGGGCGACGAACAGCCGATGGAGCGGCTGGGAGCCGTAGGCGTCATCACGGCTGATCGCGATCGTGTCAGTGGTCGACCAGCCGCCCTTCGGAGCGTAGTTGCCCAGCGGCTGTCGAGCGGCGGTCCGTTCGTCATGTGCGGCGAGGATCGCCGGAATGGTGAGGACGGCGGCGAGGCAGGCCACGCCCAGCGAGCAGCCGAAGGTCATGAGCAGGAACCGGGCGCGGCCCCTGCGGCCGCCACGCCACAGGAGCCGCATGCCGAGCAGGAAGGGATTCACTTCAGCTTCCCGTCGGTCATCGTGTACCGGCTGTCCGCGTGTTCGGCCACGCTCGCGTCATGCGTGACGATGACCACGGCCGTCCCCTGATCCCGGGCGAGCCGCAGGAACTCCTCCAGTACGGCCGAGGCGTTGACGCTGTCGAGCGCACCGGTCGGCTCGTCCGCGAACACCACGTCCGGCCGGTGCACGAGCGCCCGCGCGACGGCCACCCGCTGACTCTGCCCACCGGACAGCTGAGAGGTCCTGCGCTGCAACAGCTCGGTCATGCCCAGCCGTCCGAGCACCTCACCGGCCGCCGCGTGCGCGGGTGCTTTCCGCTGGCCGGCGAGGCGCAGGGGGAGTGCGGCGTTCTCCTCCACTGTCAGTTCGGGCAGCAACTCCCCGTACTGGAAGACGAACCCGAACCGCTCGCGGCGCAGCGTGCTCAGTTCGTCGTCGGAGCGGGTCGCGAGGGAGACCCCGTCGAACGAGACGGTTCCCTGCGACGGGGCGAGTACCCCTGCGAGGCAGTACAGGAGCGACGACTTCCCCGAACCGCTGCTTCCCATGATGGCCGCCACCTCCCCGCGCTTCAGCGCGAAGTCGGCGCTGCTGACGGCCTGCTGCGGCCCGTAGAAGAGATCCACGCCCTCGGCGCGGAGGATGGCGTCCATCGTGGTGCGAACTCCCTTGCTGAGGAGGCCGCACGTCGGCGGCCTCCGAATTCCTCGGCTGCGGTTACCGCTGTCGCGGGTTCGAGCGCTTGTAGTTCAGGGTGTCCGCGCAGTTGTCCGGGCGGAGAGATCCGCGGTCGCGGCAGGCTCGGATCCAGGCCTCGTTGGTGTACTGGGCGGCGCCGTCGTAGATCACCTTCTTGAGGGTGACGGTCTTCCTCTGCACGCCGTAGAGGCGACTCCAGCTGTAACCCTCGACCTTGGTCTCCAGGTAGACGTTGTGACCGTCCGTCGCCTCGTCGTCCTTGAGCTTCACGTCGAAGTGAAAGCCGCCGTGGTTCTGCCCCCTGGGTTCCCATGTGTACTCGCCGGTCGCGACCACGCCGCGAGTGGTCATCTTCGGCAGGTCGTGCCACGAATCCGCCACCGCAGCCCCCACCCCACCCAGGAACAGCCCCGCCGCCACCGCGATCGTCGTCAACTTCCGCACGTTTTCCTCCACTTTGAGAGCGCCCCCGACAGGGCGTAGCGGAAAGTGTTCCAGCGATCACGGAACGAAGTGGCGGGCGGAACGTCACTGCCTGCTCGGACCGCTCGATCCGGTGACATCACCACATGAGCCGTCAGTACGGCGGTACGGCGAAGGCCCCGACCGTTCCCCGGTCGGGGCCTTCCACCGTGTGCGGCCAGCCGCGCGCTCGTCGCTGTCGCCGTCAGGCGACCAGCTCCTGCTCGGAGGCGAGCTTCTCCTCAGTCGCAGCGTCAGCCCCAGCCCCAGCCTCCGCCCCACCCTTCGGCTTCCCGTCCCGCATCACCACTCCCGCCAGCACCGCCGCCACGAAGACGCCGATCGCGCTGATGGTGAAGGTCGCCGACATGGACGTCGTGAAGGCCTCCCGTGCCGCGTTCGCCAGGGTGCTGTCGCCGCCCGCCGCGGCCAGCGCGCCGCCGATGGAGTGCTTGGCCTGCTCCGGGGCGTCGGAGGGCATCTCCGAGGCGAAGCGGCTGGAGAGGAGCGAGCCGAGGATCGCGATGCCGAGGGCCGTGCCCGCCTGCTGGATCGTGTCGTTCAGGGCGGAGCCCACGCCCGCCTTCTCCTCCGGGATCGTGCCCATCAGCGCACCGACCGCCGCCGGCATGGCGAGACCCGCGCCGAGGCCGAGGAGGCCCAGGCCGATCGCCGGGACCGTGAAGCCCGAGGTCGCGTCGACGGTCGTCAGGAGGCCGAACGAGCCGGCCATCACCAGCAGGCCGCCCACGATCAGCGGCCGGTAGCCGACCTTCGCGGCGAGCCCGGCGCCGGCGGCGTTGCCGATCAGGGCGGCGACGGCGAGCGGGACGAAGGCGAGGCCCGCCTTGACGGGGGAGTAGCCGAGCACGAACTGCAGGTACTGGGTCAGGACGAGCAGGAGACCGCCGTTGCCGATCTGGACCAGGGTCAGCGAGAGCGAACCGCCGCTGAAGTTGCGGTGCTTGAAGAGGACCAGCGGGACCATCGGCGACGCGGTGACGTTCTCCCAGATCACGAACCCGGCGAGGGCGCCGACCGCGACCGCCAGCGTGACGACCCCACGGCCCTCGAAGGCGCCGTGCTGCGGGATCTCGATGATCCACCAGATCAGCGCGGTCATGCCGACCGCCGACAGGACCGCGCCGAGCGGGTCCGCCTTCTGCCAGGGGCCCTTGGACTCGGGCATCAGGGTGAGCGCGGCGACGACGGCCAGGATCACGACCGGCACGTTGATGAGGAAGATGGACTGCCAGGAGAAGTGGTCGATCAGGAAGCCGCCGAGTACCGGGCTGCCGACCAGGCCGAGCATCGACACCGAACCCCACGCGGCCATCGCCTTGCTGCGCTCGTCCTCGTCGAAGACGGTGATGAGGATCGACAGCGTCGAGGGCATGATCAACGCGCCGCCGACACCCATCGCGACGCGTACGGCGATGACCTCACCGGGGTCGTCGCAGAAGGTCGCGGCCAGTGAGGCGAGACCGAAGAGCAGCAGGCCGATGATCATGACCTTCCGCCGCCCGAACCGGTCGCCCAGGCTTCCGGAGGTCAGCAGCAGTCCGGCGAAGACCAGGATGTAGGAGTCGAGGATCCACTGGATGTCCGTGGCGCTCGCGCCGATGTCCGCGGTCATCGAGGGGACCGCGACGGTGAGGGCCATGCTGTCGACGACCAGGACCAGCGTGCTGAGGCACAGCACGACCAGGATCCACCAGCGGCGTGGATTGCGGACGGTTTCCATGGGGGTTCCTCGTTTTCCTCTCGGCTGCGCACGGTGTTCCTTCGGTGCGAACACTGTACGCAGACGCGTACACCGTGCGCAAGCCCTCACTCCTGTACGCTGAATGCGCACGCTGTACGCAGCCCATCGCGGAGGTTCACATGGCCGAGAAGCCCACCCCGACGAGCCCACCGAACCCATCGAGCCCGACGGGCCCCACGAACCCCATCCCGTCCGTCTGGGCCCGTCAGCAGTCCGCCGCCGAGCAGCCTGCGCTCAGCCGCGCCTCGATCGTCCGCGAGGCGATCGTCATGCTGGACGCCGACGGCATCGAGGCGCTGAGCATGCGTAAGCTCGGCGCCCGTCTGAACGCCGGCGCGACCTCCCTCTACCGGCACGTCGCCACCAAGGACGAGCTGATGGAGCTCGCGGTGGACGAGGTCTTCGGCGAGATCTCCGTACCGCCCGCCGACAGCACGGACTGGCGCGCCGCAGCCATCGAGGCCGCCGGCTCGTTCCGTGCGGCGGCGCTGCGCCACCCCTGGCTGGCCTCGGTCCTCGGCCAGGCGGGCCTCGCCTACCTGGGCCCCAACCTCATGGCGTACTCGGAGCGGTTGGCGGCCCTCTTCACGGCCGTTGGCTTTCCCGAGCCGAGCCGCGCGATCGAGTCCCTCCTGGCGTACGTGATCGGCATGAGTACGACGGAGGCGGCCTGGCTCACGACGGTCGCGCGCTCCGGCGAGACGGAGGCCGACTTCATCGCCCGCCTCGCCCCCGCCGCCCAGCAGGCCGCGTCCGACCACGCCCACCTGGCCGACTCCTACCAGGAGTCCCTGGCCGCCCTCGACCCGGTCGAGTCCCGCGACGCCAAGTTCGCGTACGGCCTGGACGTCATCCTCGACGGCCTCGCCCTGCGCCTCGCCCCGTAGACGCGCTGGCCGCCCGGCCTGCTCGGGGCGGACAACAACACGGACAAGCAGCACGGACAACAACGCCGAAGGGCCGGACCGCAGATGCGGTCCGGCCCTTCGAGCTGGCGGAGGATACGAGATTCGAACTCGTGAGGGGTTGCCCCCAACACGCTTTCCAAGCGTGCGCCCTAGGCCTCTAGGCGAATCCTCCGCCGCAAACAATACAAGACGCTGAGGGGTGCTCGCGAACGTGATCCAGAAGGGGATCCCCGTGGTCGGGAGCGGGGCCCGCGGGGGGTCTGGGATCAGGTACCCTTGGCGGAGCCCCTCACGTGGCGCTATCTGACTGAACTCCCCCAGGGCCGGAAGGCAGCAAGGGTAGGTCGGCTCTGGCGGGTGCGTGAGGGGCGCTTGCGTTCCCGGGTTGTCGGTGGGCGCCTATAACCTCGTATACGTGTCGTCTCTCGCGCTGTACCGCCGCTACCGTCCCGAGTCCTTCGCCGAGGTCATCGGGCAGGAGCATGTCACCGACCCGTTGCAGCAGGCCCTGCGGAACAACCGGGTCAATCACGCGTACCTGTTCAGCGGGCCCCGCGGCTGTGGCAAGACGACCAGTGCGCGCATCCTCGCGCGCTGTCTGAACTGTGAGCAGGGTCCCACTCCCACGCCCTGCGGCGAGTGCCAGTCCTGCCGAGACCTGGCGCGGAACGGGCCGGGGTCGATCGACGTCATCGAGATCGACGCCGCCTCCCACGGTGGCGTGGACGACGCCCGTGACCTGCGGGAGAAGGCCTTCTTCGGGCCCGCCTCCAGCCGGTACAAGATCTACATCATCGACGAGGCGCACATGGTCACCTCGGCGGGCTTCAACGCCCTGCTGAAGGTGGTCGAGGAGCCGCCGGAGCACCTCAAGTTCATCTTCGCGACGACCGAGCCCGAGAAGGTCATCGGGACCATCCGGTCCCGGACGCACCACTATCCCTTCCGGCTCGTGCCGCCCGGCACGCTGCGGGAGTACCTGGGGCAGGTGTGCGGGCGCGAGGGGATTCCCGTCGCGGACGGCGTGCTGCCGCTCGTCGTGCGCGCCGGTGCCGGTTCCGTGCGTGACTCGATGTCCGTGATGGACCAGCTGCTCGCCGGAGCCGCCGACGACGGTGTGACATACGCCATGGCGACCTCTCTTCTCGGTTATACGGACGGGTCGCTTCTCGACTCCGTCGTCGACGCGTTCGCCGCCGGGGACGGGGCCGCCGCGTTCGAGGTCGTCGACCGGGTCATCGAGGGCGGGAACGACCCTCGGCGGTTCGTCGCCGACCTCCTCGAGCGGCTGCGTGACCTGGTGATCCTCGCCGCCGTGCCGGACGCCGCCGAGAAGGGGCTCATCGACGCCCCGGTGGACGTCGTCGAGCGCATGCAGGCGCAGGCGTCCGTCTTCGGCGCGGCCGAGCTCAGTCGCGCGGCCGACCTCGTCAACGCGGGGCTGACCGAGATGCGCGGCGCCACCTCGCCCCGGCTCCAGCTGGAGCTGATCTGCGCGCGCGTGCTGCTGCCCGCCGCCTTCGACGACGAGCGGTCGCTCCAGGCCCGGATCGACCGGCTGGAGCGCGGCGCCGCCGCCATGCCCGCGCCCGCCCCCGTCTTCACGGCCGGTTCGCCCGCGCCCGCCATGGGGTACGTCCCCGGGCCCGACGCCCACACGCCGATGGCCCCGCCGCCGCCCCCGCCCGCCCCGCAGCCCGTGCAGCAGGCCCCGGTCCAGCAAGCCCCGACCCAGCAAGCCCCCGCACCCGCTCCCGTACAGCCCGAGAGCGGGCCCCGGCCCGGTGCCTGGCCCGGTGCCGCCACCCCCGGCGCACCCGCCCCCGGAGCCTGGCCCGGCGCCGGCGCCTCGACACCCGCGGCCCCGGCCCCCGCCGCGCCCACCCCGCAGGCCCCGGCCGCACAAGCCCCCTCCGGCGACATGGCCCAAGGCGCCGCCCAGGTGCGGAACATGTGGCCGTCGATCCTCGACGCGGTCAAGAACCGGCGCCGTTTCACGTGGATCCTGCTCAGCCAGAACGCCCAGGTCGCCGGGTTCGACGGCACCACGCTCCAGCTCGGCTTCCTCAACGCGGGCGCGCGGGACAACTTCGCCAGCAGCGGCAGCGAGGACGTCCTGCGCCAGGTCCTGGCCGACCAGTTCAACGTGCAGTGGAAGATCGAGGCGATCATCGACCCCTCGGGCGGCGTCAACCCGCCGCCCGCCGCGACCGGCTTCGGCGGCGGCCGTCCGGCCGGTCCCGCCTCTGCCGGGCAGGCTCCGGCCGCGCAGGCCCCCGCCGCGCCTCCGCAGCAGCAGTGGGCCCCGGCGCAGCAGCCCCCGCAGGCCCCGCCCGCCGCGGCCGCTCCCCCCATCCAGAACGTCCAGAACGCCCACACAGCCCCCACGCCCCCGCAGGCCGCCCCCGCCCCCATGCCCGTGGCGCCCGAGGACGACGTGCCCGAGGAGGACGACCCGGACCTGGTCGACTCCGCGCTGTCCGGTCACGAACTGATCGTGCGCGAGCTCGGGGCGACCGTTGTGGAGGAATACACGAACGAGTAGGGGCGTCTCGCTCGGTGGCCCGCACAAGGGGCATCCGGCCACGCGGGCTACCCTGGCTGGCGTGAAGGTCCTCGTCATCGGCGGCGGCGCCCGCGAACACGCCCTGTGCCGCTCTCTCTCCCTCGATCCCGACGTCACCGCTCTGCACTGCGCGCCCGGCAACGCCGGAATCGCGGAGGTCGCCGAGCTGCATCCTGTCGACCAGCTGGACGGCGACGCCGTCGCACGGCTGGCCGCCGACCTCCAGGCGGACCTGGTCGTCGTCGGCCCGGAGGCCCCGCTCGTCGCGGGCGTCGCCGACGCCGTCCGTACGGCCGGCATCCCCTGCTTCGGCCCGTCCGAGGAGGCGGCGCAGCTGGAGGGCTCCAAGGCGTTCGCCAAGGACGTCATGGCCGGGGCCGGCGTCCCGACCGCCCGCAGCTACGTGTGCACCACCGCCGAGGAGATCGACGAGGCGCTCGACGCCTTCGGCGCTCCGTACGTCGTCAAGGACGACGGTCTCGCGGCCGGCAAGGGCGTCGTCGTCACCTCCGACCTCGCCGAGGCCCGCGCCCACGCCCTCTCCTGCGACCGCGTCGTCATCGAGGAGTACCTCGACGGCCCCGAGGTCTCCCTCTTCGCGATCACCGACGGCGTCACCGTCCTGCCGCTCCAGCCCGCGCAGGACTTCAAGCGCGCGCTCGACGGCGACGAGGGCCCGAACACCGGCGGCATGGGCGCCTACTCCCCGCTGCCCTGGGCCGACCCCAAGCTGGTCGACGAGGTCATGGACACCGTCCTCCAGCCGACGGTCGACGAGCTCCGCCGCCGCGGCACCCCCTTCCAGGGCCTGCTGTACGCGGGTCTGGCGATCACCAGCCGTGGCGTACGGGTCATCGAGTTCAACGCCCGCTTCGGCGACCCGGAGACCCAGGTCGTCCTCGCCCGCCTCCGCACCCCGCTCGCCAGCGTCCTGCTGAACGCCGCCAACGGCACCCTCGACAACGAACCGCCGCTGAACTGGCACGACGACGCGGCCGTGACCGTCGTCGTCGCCTCGCACAACTACCCGGCGACCCCGCGGACGGGCGACCCGATCGAGGGCCTGGACGAGGTGGCGGCGCAGGATGCCCCGCACGCGTACGTCCTGCACGCCGGGACCAAGCGGGACGGCGACGCGATCGTGAGCGCCGGCGGCCGCGTCCTCTCCGTCACCGCGACCGGAAAGGACCTGGCGCGGGCCCGCGAGAGGGCGTACAAGGCGGTCGCCCGCATCCGTCTGGACGGCTCGCAACACCGTACGGACATCGCACGCAAGGCCGCGGGGGAGTGAACCCCTAACCGTCCCGGACCGTCATCACCTTTGCCCAAAGCCATTCCATCGAGTGACGGCTGAGCCATCCGGATGACGCCCGCCGAAGCCCCAACTAGGGTGCGGCGAAGGCGTTCCGGCACTTGGCCCACCGGCATTGCGATGTCAGTGGCGGGTGCCACAGTGGGGGAGTGACCTACACCGCCACAGGCAGTCCCGACGAGGGCAGGAGGGGGTGATGAACGGCGTGTCCGGTAGCGGCTCCGGTTCCGTTGTCGGCGAGGAGATGGGTGTGCGCGCCGCGCGCACCCGGGCGCTCGCCGTGCTCCGCGTCCGCGCCAGGGCGCTGGCCGTCGCACTGCTCCCCACCGCCGCGGCGGTGATCCTGTACGCGGGCGGGGTCACCGGTCACATGACCGGGCCCGGCTGGGACGCGGCCCGTGGGTTCACCACCGTGCTCGCGCTTGTCGTCCTGCTCGCGGCGGCGGCCGTCGCCGTGGTCATCGCGCGCTCCCGGCCCGCCGTCACACCGACGGTCGAGCTCTCCGAGCGGGCCGCCCCCGATCTGTACCGGATGGTGCGGGACCTGGCCGACCGGCTCGGCGTCCCGGCGCCCTCCGCGATAGCCCTGACCCCGGACTGCGACAGCTGGCTCGAGGACCGTACGCACCCGGCGCACGACGCGGGCCGTACGTCTGGCCTGCGGCGCTCCACGGACGCGCCGGTCCTGGTCATAGGCTCGCCCTTCCTGTGGTGGATGCGCGTCGGCGAGCTGCGCGCGGTCCTCGCCCCCGTCGTCGCCGGTACGGCTCCGGCGGCGCACCCCGACATAGCGGCGGCCCGCCGCTTCGTGCAGGGCCTCGACGCGGCCGTCGCCGCTCCCCGCACCCCCGGGCTCGGCCCGGTCGGCAGGCTGGGCGCGCGCGGGATCGCGTGGGTCGCCCGGCTGCTGCTGCGGTTGAGCCGCGGGCACGCCGCCGAGATGGAGCGGGGCGTCGCCGTGGCCGGCTCCGAGCGCGCACAGGCTGTGGACTACGGCATCCGGATCGTCGCCCAGGAGCAGGTCGGCCTCGCCTACGCGGGCTGGGACCGGCTGCTCACCCGCGTCGCGCTGCCCGCCTGGCGGATGGGCCGCTGGCCGGCCAGCCTCGACGTGGGCGTGGTCGCGGCCCTCACCGAGCTCTCCCGCCGGGACCGCCTAGCCGACGGCTTCGCCTCCCGGCTCGGCGAGCGCCCTGCCTGCGACCTCCTCGAAGAGCCCGGCGCCGTGGACGAGGCCGCCTCGCTGCTCGCCGCCCGGCTCTTCCACGGCGGCCCGGCGGAGCCGGGCCCCGACTGGTCCCCGGTGGACTGGAGCCAGTACCCGGAGGAGGTCGTGGACCGGAAGTGGCGCAGCGACGCGGCCCGCCTCCACCAGGTCCTCGACGAACTGGGCGTCCTCCCGACGGGCCCGGCGGACGGTGCCGGCACCGGCCCGTCCCCGTCCGCCCCTTCGAGTACGCGTACGGGAATGGGCACGAGCACGGCCACGGGTACGGACAACGTGGACGGCCCCACCCTGACCCGCGTCCTCACCCACCTCTCGGCCAACCCGGAGCCCGCGACCGGACCCCAGCCCCACCCCGCGCCCCAGCCCCACCCGGAACCCGAATCCGACCCCGACCCCGACCAAGAGCCCGCCGCTCACCCCGACCCCGACCAAGAACCCGCCGCCCACCTCGACCCCGAGCAGCCCCTCGCCGCGAACCCCGCCGCCGATGCCCTCGCCGCCGCCCTCACCGCCCACGTGGCGCGCGAGGAGGCCGCCCGGCCCGTGCCGGCCGAGCCCGCGCCGCACGCGGACGCCCTCGGCGGCGACGCGCTGCCGCTCTTCCCGCTGCAGCCGCCCCGGACCGGCCGTGACCTGCTCGCCGACCACGTCACGGCGATGGTCTGCTGCGCAGCCGTGGACACCGCGGGCGCCGCCCCCGGCCTCGACTGGCTCGACGGGCCCGCCCTCCTCGTCGGCGGCGTGCGGAGCACGGACCTGACCGCCCGCGTGCTCGCCCTCGTCGAGGACGGCGACCCCGACCCGCTCAGCGCCTGGCTCGCGGAGACCGGCGTACGCCCCGAGAAGCCCGTCCGCCTCGTCTGAGACCGCCCAAGGGCCGGAAGTGCACCTTCCGTTTCACGTCAATTCGCGACGAACGGTGACGGAGTGCGTGCGTTATGTGATGTGCTGGAGACCGGCACTGACAGCAGCACATGACACGGCGCACGGGGGAGTCGAGGGAGGGGCGCGACATGGGGGCGGACCAGATCAGGCGGTGGGAGTCGGGCGCGCTCGCCCACGCCGTCACGGACCCGTTCGGCCAGGGCCCCCTGCCCTGGCTGCGCGGCTCGGAGAATTACTTCGACGACACGGGCCAGGTTGTCCCCTGGTACGCCGACGAGACCCTGGCCCGCGGCGGCAGCGGCGGCCCCCGCACGGCCGACGACGTACGGGGCCAGATCAAGGGGTTCGTCTCCAACGGGGCCGTGGCGCCGGGCGAGGCGATCGATTTCCACATCACCGTGGACCCGCCGCAGCAGTTCTCGGTCGACATCTACCGGATCGGTCACTACGCGGGCGAGGGCGCCACCAAGATCACCACCAGCCCCCGGCTCTCCGGCATCGTCCAGCCGGCCCCGCTCACCGCCGACCGCACGGTCTCCTGTCACCACTGGTGGCAGTCCTGGCGGCTGCAGATCCCGGCCCACTGGTCGATCGGCGCGTACGTCGCCGTGCTCACCACCGCAGGCGGCTTCCGCTCCCACATCCCCTTCACCGTCCGCGACGACCACCCCGCCGACCTGCTCCTCGTCCTCCCGGACATCACCTGGCAGGCGTACAACCTCTATCCGGAGGACGGCCACACCGGCGCCAGCCTCTACCACGCGTGGGACGAGCAGGGCCGGCTCCTCGGCGAGGAGGACGCGGCGATCACCGTCTCCTTCGACCGCCCCTACGCGGGCGCGGGCCTCCCCCTCCACGTCGGGCACGCCTACGACTTCATCCGCTGGGCCGAGCGGTACGGCTACGACCTCGCCTACGCAGAGACCCGTGATCTGCACGCGGGCCGCGTCGACCCGACCCGCTACCGGGGCCTGGTCTTCCCCGGCCACGACGAGTACTGGTCCGTCCCCATGCGCCGGACCGTCGAACTCGCCCGCGAGCAGGGCACCTCGCTCGTCTTCCTCTCCGCCAACACCATGTACTGGCAGGTGGAGCTGGGCCCGTCCCCGTCCGGAGTGCCCGACCGGCTGCTCACCTGCCGCAAGCGCCGCGGCCCCGGCCGTTCCGCGCTCTGGCGCGAGATCGACCGCCCGGAGCAGCAGCTGCTCGGGATCCAGTACGCGGGCCGGGTGCCGGAGCCGCACCCGCTGGTCGTACGGAACGCGGACCACTGGCTCTGGGAGGCCACCGGCGCCGGGGACGGGGACGAGATCCCCGGTCTGGTCGCGGGCGAGGCGGACCGCTACTTCCCGCGCACCGCGCTCCCCCAGCACGAGGGCCGCATCCTGCTCGCCCACTCGCCGTACCGGGACAGCGAGGGCGCCCTGCGCCACCAGGAGACCTCGCTCTACCGCGCCCCGTCCGGGGCGTGGGTCTTCGCCTCGGGCACCTTCGCCTGGTCGCCGGCCCTGGACCGGCCGGGCCATGTCGACCAGCGGATCCAGCGCGCCACGGCGAACCTCCTGGACCGGATCTGCAAGCGGGACTGACCCCCGGATCGGGTACTGACCAGCGCGTTCGAGGGGCCGATGGTCCGGTGGCCGGGCAGGTGCGAGAGAATCGACCCGTTCCTGGATCAACCTACGCGGAGGAACCGTGTCCGGATTCGTAGAAAAGCCCGAGCCCGTTCAGGTCCCGGGCCTGACCCACCTCCACACGGGCAAGGTGCGCGACCTCTACCAGAACGAGGCAGGCGAGCTCGTGATGGTGGCCAGCGACCGCATGTCCGCGTACGACTGGGTGCTGCCGACCGAGATCCCCGACAAGGGGCGGGTGCTCACCCAGCTCTCCCTGTGGTGGTTCGACCGGCTCGAGGACCTCGTCCCGAACCACGTCATCTCCACCGACGTCCCGGCCGGCGCCCCCGCCGACTGGGCGGGCCGCACCCTCGTCTGCAAGTCCCTGAAGATGGTGCCGGTCGAGTGCGTGGCCCGCGGCTATCTGACCGGCTCCGGCCTGGCCGAGTACAAGGAGTCCCGTACGGTCTGCGGCCTCGCGCTCCCCGAGGGCCTCAGCGACGGCTCCGAGCTGCCCGCGCCGATCTTCACCCCGGCCACCAAGGCGGCCGTCGGCGACCACGACGAGAACGTGTCGTACGAGGAGGTCGCCCGCCAGGTCGGCGCGGAGACCGCCGCCCTGCTGCGCCAGACGACCCTCGCCGTCTACGGCCGGGCGCGGGACATCGCCCGCGAGCGCGGGATCGTCCTCGCGGACACCAAGTTCGAGTTCGGCTTCGTGTCCACCGAGGAGGGCGAGCGGCTGATCCTCGCCGACGAGGTGCTCACCCCGGACTCGTCCCGCTTCTGGCCGGCCGACCAGTGGCAGCCGGGCCGCGCCCAGCCCTCGTACGACAAGCAGTTCGTGCGCGACTGGCTGACCTCCCCGGCCTCCGGCTGGGACCGCACGAGCGAGCAGCCGCCGCCCGCGCTCCCGCAGGAGATCGTGGACGCGACCCGCGCCAAGTACATCGAGGCGTACGAGCTGCTCACGGGCGTGAACTGGCAGTAGGACGACACGAAGAAGCCCCCGGTCCGAGAGGACCGGGGGCTTCTTTCATGGAGCGGACGACGAGATTCGAACTCGCGACCCTCACCTTGGCAAGGTGATGCTCTACCAACTGAGCCACGTCCGCATGCGCCGTAGCGCGGAGCCAACTATACCCAACCTTTCTCGCGTGCGAGACGCACCGCCGTGTGACGGTTCTCGGCACCGAGCTTCGCGGCCGCCGAGGAGAGGTAGTTCCGGACCGTCCCCTGCGAGAGCGAGGCCCGCTCGGCGATCTCCGCGACCGGTGCGCCGTCCGCCGCGAGTTCGAGCACCTCGGCCTCGCGCGCGGTCAGCGGGGAGTCCCCGGCGGCGATCGCGTCGGCCGCCAACTCCGGGTCCACGTAACGGTTTCCGGCGTGTACGGCACGGATGAGCTCGGCCAGGCGCTGGGCGCTGACGGTCTTCGGCACGAAGCCCCGCACGCCGGCCGCGAGGGCCCGCTTGAGGTGGCCGGGGCGGCCGTGACTGGTGACGATCATGGTGCGGCAGTCGGGCAGTTCGTCCCGCAGGGCTGTGGCGACCCTCACACCGTCGAGGCCCGGCATCTGCAGATCGAGGACGGCGACATCGGGCCGGTGGGCGCGGGCCATGGCGAGCGCCTCGGGTCCGGTGGCGGCCTGGGCGACGACCGCGAGATCGTCCTCCAGGGCGAGCAGCGCGGCGAGCGCGCCCCGGATCAGATGCTCGTCGTCGGCGAGCAGCACGCGTACGGTCACGACCTCGTCCCCTTCTCCGACCGGGGTACGGGGACGAGCGCCGTCACCTGGAACGTACCGCCGTCGTCCGGCCCCGCCTCCAGGGTGCCGTCCACCGCCGCGAGCCGTTCCCGCAGCCCCGCGAGGCCCGAGCCGCGCTCCATCACCGCCCCTTCCCGTACGCCGTCGTTCCGTACCGTCAGCAGCACCGAACCGTCCTTCTCCCGCAGCGAGATCGCGCACCGCCGCGCGTCGCCGTGCCGCAGCACGTTGGTCGTCGTCTCCCGCACCACCCAGCCGAGGACCGACTGGACGCCGGCCGGGAGTTCCACGGGCACCGGGTCGATCGCGCAGTCGATGCCGGCGGCCCCGAGCACCCCGCGCGCGCCCTCGAGTTCGACGCGCAGGTCGGCCTCCCGGTAGCCGCGCACCACGTCCCGTACCTCCCGCTGGGACTCCTGCGCGATCCGCTGCACCTCGATCATCTGGTCCACGGCCTCGGGCCGTTCGCGCCGTGCGAGCTGCACGGCGAGCTCGCTCTTGAGGGCGATCACCGAGAGGTTGCGGCCCATGACGTCGTGCAGGTCGCGGCCGAAGCGGAGCCGTTCCTCGGCGACGGCGAGCCGGGCCTTCAGGTCGCGGGAGTTCTCCAGCTCCCAGACGATCTTCATCAGCCAGCCGGAGAACCCGCAGGCGGCGGCGAGGCCGGCCCCGGCCAGGGTGATCCCGACCGCGTAGCCGAGTCCCTCGCCCGGGTGGAAGCCCATCGCCACCGCGGCGGCGCCGGTCGCGAGCGCGATGGCCGGGACGCCGTACACCATGCGCCGGGGCCGTCGGACGCAGAGCACGAGGCTGCCGACGGCGAAGGTGACCAGGCCGGTGACGACGGCGGCGGCGCTCGCGGCGTCCTTGAGCACGCCCGTGGCGCGCAGCGCGAGCACCGTCAGCACGAAGCCCGCTGTCAGGACGGCGACCGCGATCGCGAGCCGGACCGGCTGCTCGCGCCGGTCCAGGGCCCAGTCCAGGGCGCGCGAGGAGAGCACGGCGTTCAGTACGGCGTGCGCGCAGACGAGGAGGGTCAGGGCGAAGCCGAGAGGGGTGGAGAGCGGGTTGTACCCCGACTCCGCGATCGGTACGAGACCGATGGCGGCGATCTCGATGACCATGAAGAAGTGGAAGCTCCACCGCGTGTACAGCTCGACCTTGGCCGCGCTGCCGCGCCCGCTCCACCACCCCGTCAGCCTGGACACGCGCCCGGCCTCCCTCTCTTGCCTTCTAGCGTCGCGGTTCCCAGCGGAACCACTTGCGGACAGCAAACACGGTGATCACGCCCCAGGCCAACGTGGTGAGCGTCGCCGTCAGCAGGTCCTGGGTGGCGCCGACGCCGAGCCAGCCTGCCCGGACGAACTCCATGACTCCGGTGAACGGCAGCAGTTCGGTGATGCTCGCGGCCAGGTCGGGAAGGACGTCGCGGGGCACCATGAGCCCCGAGCCCATGGCCGAGATCAGGAAGAACGGCAGCGTGGTGAGGCCCGCGCTCTCGACGTTCCGCGTGATCGCGGTGGTCGCGGCGGCGAGCCCGGCGAGCAGCAGGATCGCGGCGAGCAGCCCGAGCACGAGCAGGTCGGGCCTGCGCGGCGCGGGTACGTCGAGGGCGAGGGCGCCGCCGACGGTGAGGACGGCGCACTGGAGGAGCGCGATGGCGGTGGACGGGAGCGCGGCGCCGCCGAGGATCTCCAGGTCGGTCGCCTCGCCGGTGCGCAGCCGCTTGAGGACCAGTTCCTCGCGGCGGGCCACGAGGGCGGAGACGAGGCCCATGTAGACGACGAGGACGAGGACCATCCCGGTGCCGCCGATGAGGGTGGTGCCGGCCATGCCGCCGGGCAGCTCGTCGGGTTCCATCTGGCCGAGCGAGGACCGCAGCACGAAGATCATCAGCAGCGGCATGAGGAGGGCGATGAAGAGGTTGTTCTTGTTCCGCCCGAGGAGGGTGAGTTCGGCCCGTCCGAGCGCGGTCATGCGGCGTGCGGTGGCGTTCATCGGGCGGTCTCCAGGTCCACGGTCAGGTCGAGGGCGTCGGTGCGGGAGGCGATCTCCAGGAACGCCTCTTCGAGGGTGGCCGAGCGGGCGTCGAGTCCGTCGAGCCGTACGCCGGTCTCGCGGGCCCAGTCGAGGAGTTCGCCGAGCGCGTCCTGCAGGGCGTGCGTACGGATCTCCACGAGCCGTCCGTCCGCCGCGGCCTTGAGACCGAGCGGGAGCCTGCCGGGCTCCACGCCCTCGGGGAGGGTGAAGCGGATGCGGGCGGGCCGGGCGGCGGTGACCTCGGCGGGGGTGCCGGAGAGCACGATCCGCCCCTGGTGCATGATCGCGAGCCGGTCGGCCAGGGACTCGGCCTCCTCCAGGTAGTGCGTGGTGAGGAGCACGGTCGTCCCCTCGTCACGGAGCGCCCGGACGAGGGCCCAGGTGTCGCGGCGGCCCTCGGCGTCGAGGCCGGTGGTCGGCTCGTCGAGGAAGAGGACCTCGGGGCGGCCGAGGAGCGCGAGCGCGAGGTCGAGGCGCCGGCGCTCGCCGCCGGAGAGCTGCTTGATCCGCACCCGGTCGCGGGCGCCGAGGCCGACGGCCTCCAGGGCCTCGCCGGCCGGCCGGGCACCGGTGGTGCAGCCCGCCCACATCCGTACGGTCTCGGCCACGGTCAGGTCGGACGGGAAGCCGCCCTCCTGGAGCATCACCCCGATCCGGGGCCGTACGACGGCCCGTTCGCGGTACGGGTCGTGGCCGAGGACCCGGACGGTGCCGCCGCTCGGCGCGGCCAGCCCCTCCAGGAGCTCGACGGTGGAGGTCTTGCCGGCCCCGTTGGTGCCGAGCAGGGCGAAGATCTCGCCCTGGGGGACGGCGAAGGAGATTCCGTTGACGGCTTCGTAGCCGCCGGAGTAGGTCCGGCGGAGGCCCTCCGCCACGATCACATCGGTCATGGTTCAAGGCTCGCGGCGCGGCGGGCCGCTCGGCAGTGCGCGCTGTCATCACTGCGCATGACAAATGTCAGAAGGGCAGATGTCGGACGCGCGAAAGGGGGCGGACACGACGAAGGCCCGGTTCCTGAGAACCGGGCCTTCGATCAACGAGCGGACGACGAGATTCGAACTCGCGACCCTCACCTTGGCAAGGTGATGCTCTACCAACTGAGCCACGTCCGCATTGCTGCCGCTCGGCTTTCACCGGGCGGTGCGAGCACCACTGTACCTGATGCACCGGAGTGCTTGGTAATGCGATGCAGAGCGGGTGACAGGAATTGCACACTGCGCCTTCCCCCTGGAAGGGGGATGTTCTACTACTGAACTACACCCGCACGCTGCGTGAGGTTCGGCCCTGCGGCCTTGCCCTTCGGCGTGATCCAGACTCTAGCCGATCAGCGGGGGTGGAGCGCAACTCGGTTCCCGGCGCGCGGCCGGGCGGACCGGGCCGCGGGCTCAACTGGCCTCGCGGAAGGCTTCGTAGACGCGCTTCGGGATGCGGCCGCGGGCGGGCACGTCCATCTTGTTGGACTGGGCCCAGGCGCGGACCGCCGCCGGGTCGGGGGCGAGGGCGGTGTGCTTGTACGAAGCCACGGAGGCGGAGGCTCCGCCGGCGCGGGCGGTGGCGGCCCTGCCGGTCAGCTTCCGGCCGGCCGCGAGGTAGGGGGCCAGCGCCTTGCGCAGTTTCTTTGCATTGGCGGGATTCAGGTCGATCTCGTACGACTTCCCGTCCAGGCCGAACGCAACCGTTTCCGCCGCATCTCCGCCGTCGATGTCGTCGGAGAGAGTGACCACTACTCGCTGAGCCACGGATATCGGTCCTTTCCTGCGGCGTGCCGTGATCGTCTTGGCGGGTGTAGCGCCTCTGACGTGCGGCGACACCGACTTTACGGCTGCCCCGGGCCAATGCTGCTTTCCTCTGTATTCCTTTGTACAGCGGTAGGCGTCGCATTGTGAAGCCCAGCCAATTGCATCAGCGTGTCTCCCCGCAATGGCCCGCGCAATATTTCACTTGAATTTTCCGTGGGGATCTTCGGAGATCTTCGGGAGGCTTTGTAGGGTCCTCCAGTCCTCTACCCGCGTAGAATTTGGAGGCAGGTACGCTGAGGGAACCGCCCACGCAACACACCACCGGGAGTGCCAGTGGCACGCGTCGTAGTCGACGTCATGCTCAAGCCGGAGATCCTCGACCCCCAGGGCCAGGCCGTGCAGCGTGCACTGCCCCGCCTCGGATTCGAGGGAATCGCCGACGTCCGCCAGGGAAAGCGCTTCGAGCTGGAGGTGGAGGGACCGGTCGACGAGGCCGCCCTCGCCCGCATCCATGAGATGGCCGAAACCTTCCTCGCCAACACCGTGATCGAGGACTTCACCGTCAAGGTCGAGTCCACGGAGACCGCCGGGGCTTCCTCGTGACCGCACGCATCGGCGTCGTCACGTTCCCCGGAACGCTCGACGACCAGGACGCGCTGCGCGCCGTCCGCCTCGCGGGCGCCGAGCCCGTCTCGCTCTGGCACCGCGACAAGGACCTCAAGCAGGTCGACGCCGTGGTCCTGGCCGGTGGCTTCTCCTACGGCGACTATCTGCGGGCCGGAGCCATCTCCCGCTTCTCGCCGGTCATGGAGCCGCTCATCGAGCAGGCGAAGGCGGGCATGCCCGTCCTCGGCATCTGCAACGGCTTCCAGATCCTCACCGAGGCCCATCTGCTGCCGGGCGCGATGCTGCGCAACAACCACCTGCACTTCATCTGCCGCGACCAGAAGCTGCGGGTGGAGAACGCGGAGACCGCCTGGACCGCCGACTACGAGCAGGGCCAGGAGATCCAGGTCCCGCTCAAGAACATGGACGGCCGGTACGTCGCCGACGAGCGGGTGCTCGACGAGCTGGAGGCCGAGGGGCGGGTGGCCTTCCGCTACCTGGACATGAACCCCAACGGCTCGCTCCGCGACATCGCGGGCATCACCAACGCCGCGGGCAACGTGGTCGGCCTCATGCCGCACCCCGAGCACGCCGTCGAGCCGCTGATCGGTACGGGCCGTACCGACGGCCTCGGTTTCTTCACCTCGATCCTCAAGAAGCTGGTCAACGCCTGATGAGCCTCGACACCGTCAAGCACGCCACCGAGACCCCGGACAGCGAGCAGCCCTGGAAGGAGCTCGGCCTCAAGGAGGACGAGTACGCGCGCATCCGCGAGATCCTCGGCCGCCGTCCCACGGGTGCCGAGCTCGCCATGTACTCCGTCATGTGGTCCGAGCACTGCTCGTACAAGAGCAGCAAGGTCCACCTGAAGCAGTTCGGCGAGAAGGTCCCCGAGAACGACGCCATGCTCGTCGGCATCGGCGAGAACGCGGGCGTCGTGGACGTCGGCCAGGGCTACGCGGTCACCTTCAAGGTCGAGTCGCACAACCACCCCTCGTACATCGAGCCCTACCAGGGCGCGGCCACCGGCGTCGGCGGCATCGTCCGCGACATCCTCGCCATGGGCGCCCGCCCGGTCGCGGTCGTGGACCCGCTGCGCTTCGGCGCGGCCGACCACCCCGACACCAAGCGCGTCCTGCCGGGCGTCGTCGCGGGCATCGGCGGCTACGGCAACTGCCTGGGCCTGGCGAACATCGGCGGCGAGGTCGTCTTCGACGAGTGCTACCAGGGCAACCCGCTGGTCAACGCCGGCTGCATCGGCGTGATGAAGCACGAGGACATCCACCTGGCGAAGGCCTCGGGCCCCGGCAACAAGGTGATCCTCTACGGCGCCCGTACCGGTGGCGACGGCATCGGCGGTGTCTCGGTCCTCGCGTCCGAGACCTTCGACGACACGAAGCCCACCAAGCGCCCCGCGGTCCAGGTCGGCGACCCGTTCCAGGAGAAGCTCCTCATCGAGTGCACCCTGGAGATCTTCAAGGAGAAGCTGGTCGCGGGCATCCAGGACCTGGGTGGCGCCGGACTCTCCTGCGCGACCTCCGAGCTGGCCTCGGCCGGCTCCGGCGGTATGCGGGTCGACCTCGACCGGGTCCACCTGCGCGACGCGACGCTCTCGCCCGAGGAGATCCTCATGAGCGAGTCGCAGGAGCGCATGTGCGCGATCGTCGAGCCGCAGTACGTCGACCGCTTCCTCGAGATCTGCGAGAAGTGGGACGTCATCGCGGTCGTCATCGGTGAGGTCACCGACGGCGAGCGCCTGGAGATCTTCTGGCACGGCGAGCAGATCGTCGACGTCCCGCCGCGCACGGTCGCGCACGAGGGCCCGGTCTACCACCGTCCGTTCGCCCGCCCCGAGTGGCAGGACGCGCTCCAGGCCGACGACGCGAACAAGCTGCCCCGGCCGCAGAACGGCGAGGAGCTGAAGGACCAGGTCCTGAAGCTGGTCTCCTCCCCGAACCAGGCGTCGAAGTCCTGGATCACGGACCAGTACGACCGGTTCGTGCAGGGCAACACCGTCCTGGCGCAGCCCGAGGACGCGGGCATGGTCCGGATCGACGAGGAGACCAACCTCGGCGTGGCCATGGCGACCGACGGCAACGGCCGGTACGCGAAGCTCGACCCGTACGCGGGCGCGCAGCTCGCGCTCGCGGAGTCGTACCGCAACGTGGCCGCCTCCGGCGCCAAGCCGCTGGCGATCTCCAACTGCCTCAACTTCGGTTCGCCCGAGGACCCGGCCGTGATGTGGCAGTTCGCCGAGGCCACCCGTGGTCTCGCGGACGGCTGCCTGCAGCTGGGCACCCCGGTGACCGGTGGCAACGTCTCGCTGTACAACCAGACGGGCGAGGTCGCCATCCACCCGACGCCGGTCGTGGCCGTGCTCGGTGTGATCGACGACGTCAACCGCCGTACGCCGATCGCCTTCGCGGAAGAGGGCCAGCTCCTCTACCTGCTCGGCGACACGCGTGAGGAGTTCGGCGGCTCGGCCTGGTCCGAGGTGATCCACCAGCACCTCGGCGGTCTGCCGCCGGCCGTGGACCTCGACCGGGAGAAGCTGCTCGGCGAGATCCTGATCTCCGCCTCCCGCGACGGCATGATCGACGCGGCGCACGACCTGTCCGACGGCGGTCTGGTCCAGGCGGTCGTCGAGTCCTGCCTGCGCGGTGGCACGGGCGCGCGCCTGGTCGTCCCGGAGGGCCTGGACGCCTTCACGTTCCTCTTCAGCGAGTCGGCCGGCCGCGCGGTCGTGGCCGTCCCGCGCAGCGAGGAGCTCCGCTTCACCGACATGTGCGGCGCGCGGGGCCTGCCGGCGACCCGGATCGGTGTCGTGGACGGCGAAGAGATCGATGTGCAGGGCGAGTTCAGCATCGCGCTGAGCGAGCTGCGCACGGCGCACGAGGCGACGATCCCGGGCCTGCTGGCCTGATACGGAGCACTGCGGGAGCCCCCGTTCGGACCTTCGGGTCCGGGCGGGGGCTTTCTCGTGGCTCCCTTGCGCGTGATTACGTAATTACGTAATCTGCCAACATGGAGCTTGAGGAGCGGGTCGCCGCGCTGGAACGGCGCATGGCCGAGCTGGAGGGGCGGGCGGACCGCCCCGCGCCCGAGATCGCCGACGGGACGTTCTGGGCGCTGGAAGGGCTCAAGGCGGAGATCGCCGGGGCGGGCCCGCGCGGCGAGGACGGCGCGGTGCTGTTCACGGGCACGGTCCGGCTGCCGACCGAGGAGCGGTACGAGTGGCAGTTCGGCGCCTTCACCGAGCGGCTGCTCGACGAGGACTGGGCCGAGACCGCCGAGTCCTTCGCCGCGCTCGGCCATCCCGTACGGCTCCGGCTGCTGCGGGAGATCCTCGGCGGCCGGCGCACGGCGGCTGAACTGGCGGAGCTCGAGGACATCGGCACGACCGGCCAGATCTACCACCACCTGCGCCAACTGACCGGTGCGGGCTGGCTCCACACCATCGGACGGGGCCGCTACGAGGTGCCGGGAGCCCGGGTCGTCCCGCTCCTGGTGGTCCTCACCGCCGCCCGTCCGTAATCACGTCGTTCAGGGGGAACGCTCATGTCCACGCGCAAGATCGCGACGGTCGTCCACCGCTCGCTCTGGCTACTCTTCGTCGTGCAGGCGCTCGCCTCGGTCTTCGTCGAACCGCCGTATCCGTACTGGATGGGCTGGCTGCCCGCGCTCGCCGCGATGGCGGTCGGCGTCACGCTCTCCGGGACCGCCCGCCGAGCGGCCGCCGCCGCCCCGCACGCCGCGATCGAGGTGGACCCGCCCGTCACAGGCCGCTGGTCGGCCCTGAACAGCCCGGCGGACCGCACGCCCAGCCACGGCACCCACCAGTACGGCCAGACCTACGCCATCGACATCGTCGAGGAGGACGAGCAGCGGCCCCGCCCGGCCTTCGCCCGCCTCTGGCCGGTGGCCCGGCCGAGCGAGGACTTCCCCGCCTTCGGCGCCCCGCTGCTCGCGGTCGCCGACGCGACCGTCGTGCACGCCGAGGACCGCCAGCGCGACCACCTGAGCCGCAACTCGCTGCCCGCCGTGGCCTATCTGATGCTGGTCGAGTCGGCCGTCCGCCTCCTCGCAGGCGCGCGCCGCGTCACCGGCAACCACCTGGTCCTCGACCTCGGCGACGGTACGTACGCGATGTACGCGCACCTCAAGCGCGGCTCGCTCGCCGTCCGCGCGGGCGACCGGGTCGTGGCGGGCCAGGAACTCGCCCGCTGCGGCAACTCCGGCAACTCCACCGAGCCGCATGTGCACTTCCAGCTGATGGACGGCCCGGACCTGACCACGGCCCGCGGGCTGCCGTTCACCTGGCGTGGAGTCGGCGTGCCGAAGAACGGCGAGACGTTCCTCGTGGGGTCGTCCGCCTACTCGGGCTGACTACGCGGGCTGACCCCAGAAGGCGTCGGCCTCGTCGATGTCCTCCACGCACTCGTCGATGTCCGTGACCTTGCCGCCCACGAGGGTGAAGAACAGGCCGCCCCTCATCTCGATGCCCCGGTCACCGCGGTCGCCGTGCCACTTGTGGACGGCCATCACATGACCCCGGCCGTCCGGGTACAAGCCCTGCATCTCGGCGGTGAAGGTGTTGCCGGTCAGTTCCATGCACTTGGCGTACATGCCGAAGATCGCGTCGCGGCCCTTGAAGTGCCCCGAAATCTGGCTGTTGCCCGGCACATGGTGCGTACAGTCGGACGTCATCATCGTGGCGAGCGCGTCCATGTCTCCTCTGGAGAACGCCTCGTAGCCCTTGCGGACGAGCGCCACGTCAGGGTGTTCGGCCATGGTCCTTCGCCCCTCTCGGAAGCCCTCTTCCAGTCTCCGACTACTCTCGCCCCCATGCCACCGGCCAAGAAGCGCACCCGCAGCTACGACTCCGCGAAGACCAGGGCCGCCGTGCTCGCCCAGTTCGAGAATGTGCGGAAGGCCGTGGAGGGGCTCACGCCCGAGCAGCTCGACGGGCCGACGCGGCTGGGGGAGTGGACCGTACGGGACCTGGCGGCGCACCTGACGATGGCGGTCGGCGCCGTCGCCCGCGCGCTCGGCGAACCCGAGCCGGCCGAGCGGGCGCTCGGGCTGCTCGACTGGCCTGCGGTGACGGCGACGGCCGCCGCGCGGATCGACGAGGACACCCGCGCGATCGACTCGGCCGACCTGGCCGGCCTGTTCGCGGCGACGGCCGCGCTGTACCAGGAGCGGATCGAGGGCGTCTCCGACGAGCGGCTCGTCCGGATGCGCTTCGGCGCGATGCGGCTCGCCGACTACCTGGTGACCCGGGTCGTCGAACTCGTCGTCCACACCGACGACCTGAACGCGGCGACCGGCCTGGAGATCCCGTACGACCGGCAGGCCCTGGCCGCCTGCACCCGGCTGCTCGCCGACGCGCTCGCGGTGAAGGCGCCCGGCGGGGCGGTCGAGGTGCGGATCCCGCCCTTCGCGGTCGTCCAGTGCGTGGAGGGCCCGCGCCACACCCGGGGCACCCCGCCCAACGTCGTCGAGACCGACCCGCTCACCTGGATCCGGCTCGCCACCGGCCGGGCGCGGTGGGCGGAGGAGCTGGACGCGGCGCGGGTCGGCGCGAGCGGGGAGCGGGCGGACCTCGCCGCGCTGCTGCCACTGATGGGGTGACTCCCCGGAGCCGTACGGAACCGTCCGTACCGTTCGCCCGTCCCATCCCCATGCTGAAGACACGCACCACCGCAGCCACCGCCGTCCTGGCCGCCTCGCTCGTCGTGCTCTCGGCGTGCGGCACCCAGAAGTCCGGTTCCGATCCCGGTGCCGGAACCGTCGCCCCCGACGTGCCCGTCACCGGTGTCCACTGGAACTTCGAGACCGTGACGACGGAGGGGAAGGAGAACCGGGCCCCCGACGGCGCCCACCTCCAGATCGCCGCGGACGGCAAGGCGTCGGGGAACAGCGGCTGCAACGGCTTCGGGGCCGAGGTGTCGGTCCAGGGGGACACGGTCACCGTGAAGCAGGGCCAGGGCACCGAGATGGCGTGCCCCGGTGAGCGGGGCGCCTTCGAGGCGGTGCTCCAGAAGGTCTTCGACGGCTCGATGAAGGCCCGGGTCGAGGGCGACCGGCTCACCCTCACCTCGCTCGACGGCAAGAACGTCGTCGCCCTGACCTCCGAACCGCCGGCCCCGCTCAACGGCACCACCTGGACGGTCGACTCCCTGCTCTCCGGCGAGACGGCCTCCTCCGTGCCGCAGGGCAGCGAGGGCAAGGCCACGTTCGTCATCGACAAGGACGGCAAGGTCCGGGGCAACCTGGGCTGCAACCGGTTCACGGCCACCGCCGAGGTCACCCCCACCACGCTCACGGTCACCGGACCGGTCGCGACCACCCGGATGATCTGCTCGGGCCCGCAGATGCAGCTGGAGACCAAGCTGTACGAGCTCCTCGACGGACCCCTCTCGTACAAGATCGGTCACCGCACGCTGACCCTCACGGACGCCGACGGCGAGGGCTTCTCGGCGACGACGCCCGCCCCCAAGAGCTAGTACGGCAGCAGCCCCGCGTCCGTCCGCTCCCAGGCCGCCCGCAGCTCGGCGAGGCGCGCCTGCTCGAACGGCGCCTTGTCCGCCTGCTCGCGGACGTCCTCGGTCAGGTGGAACAGCTGGTCACGGCCGCTCTTGCCGCGGTAGTACTTCCAGTCGCCGCGGCGCAGCGCCCGCTCGCCCCGCACCCGCCAGAAGAGGTCCCGCTCGCGGACCCGCTCGCCCCGCAGCAGGTGCCCGGCGAGGCTCGTCCCGTCCAGCGGGTACGCCGGGTGGGGGCGGGCGCCGCCCAGTTCGAGGAGGGTCGCCGTCCAGTCGGGGCTGTAGACGGGCAGGTGGCTGACCTGGCCGCCGTCGATCCGGGCGGGCCAGCGCAGGATCGACGGGACGCGGATGCCGCCCTCCTGGAGCGAGCCCTTGTTGCCGGCCAGCGGCCAGTTGTAGGAGAAGCGCTCGCCGCCGTTGTCGCTGGCGAAGAAGACGAGCGTGTCCTCCTCCTGCCCGGACCGCTTCAGGGCGGTGAGGACCTCGCCGATCGAGCGGTCGAGGTCCTCGACCATCTCCTTGTACTTGGCTATGGAACCGCCGTCCTGGTGCCAGAGCGCGCTCCGGTCGCCGGCCTTGATCCGCCGGACGATCTCGGCGCTCGCCTCCTCGTCGCCGTCGGCGATCCAGGGCCAGTGCGGGGTGGTGAAGTTCAGGTTGAGCAGCCAGGGCCGGTCGTGGTCCCGGGAGACGTACTCGCTCGCCCGCTCGGTCAGGATCCGGGTGTAGTAGCGCAGGTCCTTGTACTGCGCGTCGCCCTCGTAGAGGTCGTACTCGCCGCCGAGACCGAGCTTGGAGTAGTACTCCAGGGCGCCGCCGAAGTTGCCGAAGAACTCGTCCCAGCCGGAGCGGGTGGGGGAGTAGTCGGGCAGGTAGCCGCAGTGCCACTTGCCGATCAGCGCGGTGGCGTAGCCGGTCTCGCGCAGCCGCGAGGCGAGCGTGGGGTGGGTGGGCTCCAGGCCGACGGACTTGTCGGCGATCGGCTCGGCCAGCCCGCCCTTCGTACGGCCGGGGAAGCGGCCCGTGTACAGGGAGAACCGGGTCGGGGAGCAGGTCGCGGAGCCGGAGTAGGCGTTGGTGAAGCGGACTCCCTGGCGGGCGAGCCGGTCGAGGTGGGGCGTACGGATGTGGGTCGAGCCGTACGAGGAGAGGTCGGCCCAGCCGAGGTCGTCGCCGAGGATGAAGAGGATGTTCGGCCGCCGCGAGCGCCGCCCGGTCGCGGCCCGGAACTCCCGCTCCCGCGGGCTCGCGGCCTGCGCGGTCCCGGCCTCGGCGGTGCCGGCTCCGGCGCCGAGCGCGCCGACGGCGGCGGCTCCGACGGCGGCCCCGCCGAGGGCGCGTCGGGACAGGGGTGTCTTGGGCGTGGGCATGGAGGCTCCTTGGAAGGTGCGGGTACGCGTGAAGGGGTGCGGGCGCACGAGGGCGCGCGGCGGCGCGGCCCGACCCGGACGGGGGCCGTGGCTCGGCGCGGAGCTACAGAGCTGGAGTGCTCAGGAGGGGGTGCCCTCGGAGAGCGAGGGCGAAGAGGTGCCCCTCAGCGGGGCGGGGGCGCTGGGGCTGCTCGCCCCTAGGCGCAGCGACAGAGCGCGCCGGCGACACGGACCAGGTCGACGTGTCGGCGCGCCACGAGGGTGACCGAGCGGTCACGCAGAGGCTGCATGGGGCTGGAGCCTGGCCGAACGGCCGTACCCCTGTCAACGCCCGTCCCGCTCTCTGGGACAGCCGTCTCACGGACGCGCGCCCCACGCGCCGAACGGCCGCCGTGCCGTGCGAACTCCGTCACACCCGGAGCCTCCCGAGCCCGCTCCTACCCATCGGTAGCAGGCATTTCGGCTCTCGGTCCCGACCCCTCGGAGCCCTTCTGCCCCTTGGCCCCCGGGGGTCTCACGGACGGCCCCACCAGGGCTTGTCGATCAGCTCGTACGATCACACCAAACGGGGACCCCGCTCAATTCCCCAATTCGGACCAGTGGTCGACCTCCCCTACACTCGGGAACGTGCCACGTGGTGACGGTCGACTCAATCACGATCTGCTTCCCGGCGAGAAGGGCCCCCAGGACGCTTGCGGCGTCTTCGGTGTCTGGGCTCCGGGTGAAGAGGTCGCAAAGCTCACGTACTTCGGGCTCTACGCCCTCCAGCATCGGGGCCAGGAATCCGCGGGTATCGCGGTCAGCAACGGCTCCCAGATCCTCGTCTTCAAGGACATGGGCCTGGTGTCCCAGGTCTTCGACGAGACCTCTCTCGGTTCGCTCCAAGGTCATATCGCGGTCGGTCACGCCCGCTACTCGACCACCGGTGCCTCCGTGTGGGAGAACGCGCAGCCGACGTTCAGGGCGACCGCCCACGGCTCCATCGCGCTCGGCCACAACGGCAACCTGGTGAACACGGCCCGGCTCGCCGAGATGGTCGCCGACCTCCCCAAGCAGGAGGGCCGGACCACCCGCGTGGCGGCCACCAACGACACCGACCTGCTCACGGCGCTCCTCGCCGCCCAGGTCGACGAGGACGGCAAGCCGCTCACCATCGAGCAGGGCGCCGCGAAGATCCTCCCCGAGGTCCGGGGCGCCTTCTCCCTCGTCTTCATGGACGAGCACACCCTCTACGCGGCCCGTGACCCCCAGGGCATCCGCCCGCTGGTCCTCGGCCGTCTCGAGCGCGGCTGGGTCGTCGCCTCCGAGTCCGCCGCCCTCGACATCTGCGGCGCCAGCTACGTCCGCGAGGTCGAGCCGGGCGAGCTGATCGCGATCGACGAGAACGGCATCCGCACGTCGCGATTCGCGGAAGCGAAGCCCAAGGGCTGTGTCTTCGAGTACGTGTACCTGGCGCGCCCGGACACCGACATCGCCGGTCGCAACGTCTACCTCTCCCGCGTCGAGATGGGCCGTCGCCTCGCCAAGGAGGCCCCCGTCGAGGCCGATCTGGTCATAGCGACGCCGGAATCCGGCACGCCGGCCGCGATCGGATACGCCGAGGCCTCAGGCATCCCCTTCGGCGCCGGTCTGGTGAAGAACGCCTACGTCGGCCGCACCTTCATCCAGCCCTCGCAGACCATCCGCCAGCTGGGCATCCGGCTGAAGCTGAACCCCCTCAAGGACGTCATCAAGGGCAAGCGCCTGGTGGTCGTGGACGACTCGATCGTCCGCGGCAACACCCAGCGCGCCCTGGTCAAGATGCTCCGCGAGGCCGGCGCGGCCGAGATCCACATCCGGATCTCCTCGCCGCCGGTGAAGTGGCCCTGCTTCTTCGGCATCGACTTCGCGACCCGCGCGGAGCTGATCGCCAACGGCATGTCGATCGAGGAGATCGGCAAGTCGCTCGGCGCCGACTCGCTCTCGTACATCTCCATCGACGGGATGATCGAGGCGACCACCATCGACAAGCCGAACCTCTGCCGGGCCTGCTTCGACGGCGAGTACCCGATGGAGCTGCCGGACCCCGAGCTGCTCGGCAAGCAGCTCCTGGAGACCGAACTCGCCGCCGGCCCCGCCGCGACCGCGGCCGCCGACGCGCTGCGCCGCCCGTAAGACCCCGCTGCACACCCCGCAGTACGACACGAAAGTTCCCAGCCATGCCTGAGACCACCGGTGCCTCCTACGCTTCCGCGGGCGTCGACATCGAGGCGGGTGACCGCGCCGTCGAGCTGATGAAGCAGTGGGTCAAGAAGACCCAGCGCCCCGAGGTCCTCGGTGGCCTCGGCGGCTTCGCCGGCCTCTTCGACGCCTCCGCGCTCAAGCGCTACGAGCGTCCGCTGCTCGCCTCCGCCACCGACGGCGTCGGCACGAAGGTCGACATCGCCCGCCAGATGGGCGTCTACGACACCATCGGCCACGACCTGGTCGCGATGGTCATGGACGACATCGTCGTCTGCGGCGCCGAGCCGCTCTTCATGACCGACTACATCTGCGTCGGCAAGGTCCACCCCGAGCGGGTCGCCTCGATCGTCAAGGGCATCGCCGAGGGCTGCGTCCTCGCCGGCACCGCCCTCGTCGGCGGCGAGACCGCCGAGCACCCCGGCCTGCTCGGCCCGGACGACTTCGACGTCGCCGGCGCCGGTACGGGCGTGGTGGAGGCGGACCGTCTCCTCGGCCCCGATCGCATCCGTACGGGTGACGCCGTCATCGCGATGGAGTCCTCCGGCCTTCACTCCAACGGGTACTCGCTCGTCCGCCACGTCCTCTTCGACCGGGCCGGCATGAGCCTCGACCAGCGCGTCGAGGAGCTCGGCCGGACCCTGGGCGAGGAGCTCCTGGAGCCGACGAAGATCTACTCGCTCGACTGCCTGGCGCTCACCCGGACCACCGAGGTGCACGCTTTCAGCCACATCACGGGCGGCGGCCTGGCCGCCAACCTGGCGCGGGTGATCCCGGACGGGCTGCACGCCGTGGTCGACCGTTCGACCTGGGCCCCGGGCGCGATCTTCGACCTGGTCGGCAAGGCCGGACAGGTCGAGCGGCTCGAGCTGGAGAAGACCCTGAACATGGGCGTCGGCATGATGGCCGTCGTCCCGGCCGAGTCCGTGGAGGTGGCCCTGGCCACCCTGGAGGACCGGGGCGTCGAGGCCTGGGTCGCGGGCGAGATCACCGAGCGCGGCGAGCACACGACGGGCGCGGAGCTCATCGGCGACTACGCGGTCTGATCCGGCACGGTGGGTGGGCGCCGCCCCACCCACCGTCCCGCGCACACCTCGCGGATCCGCACGGAGACGCACAGAAACCCGGTCCGGGTATCCGGACCGGGTTCGGTGTTGAGCAGCGCTCTTTAAGAGGTCAAGCGCGACGCTGGGACGACGCGTCGGGACCGGACTCGTCGTCCTCGTCCTCGTCGTCCGTGTTGTAGAGATCCGCGTACTGCGCGTACGGGTCGTCTTCCTCGTCGTCGTCCTCGAACGGCTCGCCATTCGGCGGCTGGCTCGAAGTCGAAGCGCCCAGCTCGTTGGCCAGACGCGACAGGTCAGTCCCGCCGCTGCTGTACTTCAGCTGGCGGGCGACCTTGGTCTGCTTGGCCTTTGCCCGGCCGCGCCCCATGGCTCGACCCCCTCGGTGACGGGGCTCGGCGGCCCCAGAGTCTTGACACGCGTTCATGAGTCGGAACGGGCTCTCGGAGGAGAGACCGGTCCGTAGGGCTTCAACGGTACCTGCTTCCGTGGCCATACGGTACGCCGCACGCATCACATGCCTCGGTACAGAACCTTCGAGGAGCCCCGTCCTCGCTGGTCAATCGCGATTTTAACCTCTTCTTGAGGGCCGACCCGCCGACCGGGGTGAGTCATCTCTCGATTGGGGTGAACCTACAAAGTTCACCCCTCCGAGCTCCGACCCGACCCCGGCTGCCTCCTGGTGGCTTCTTGGTGGCGTCCCGGTGGACCGGCCCCGTCAAGAATCGGCCATGCTCAGCCGCGGCGGGCGTCCGCCATCCGCTGCTCGGCGATCCGGTCGGCGGCCGCCGCCGGCGGGATGCCGTCCGACTTCGCACGAGCGAAGATCTCGAGGGTGGTGTCGAAGATCTTCGTGGCCTTCGCCTTGCACCGGTCGAAGTCGAAGCCGTGCAGCTCGTCGGCGACCTGGATCACGCCACCGGCGTTGACCACGTAGTCGGGCGCGTAGAGGATCCCGCGGTCCGCGAGGTCCTTCTCGACGCCGGGGTGGGCGAGCTGGTTGTTGGCCGCGCCGCAGACGATCTTCGCCGTCAGGACCGGCACGGTCTCGTCGTTCAGGGCGCCGCCCAGCGCGCACGGGGCGTAGATCTCCAGGCCCTCGACGCGGATCAGGGCGTCGGTGTCCGCGACGACCTTGACCTGCGGGTGCTTGTCGGTGATCCGGCGCACCGACTCCTCGCGCACATCGGTGATGTAGACCTCGGCGCCGTCGGCCAGGAGGTGCTCGACCAGGTAGTGGCCGACCTTGCCGACGCCCGCGACGCCGACCTTGCGGTCGCGGAGCGTGGGGTCGCCCCAGAGGGTCTGGGCGGAGGCGCGCATGCCCTGGAAGACGCCGAAGGCGGTGAGGACGGAGGAGTCGCCGGCGCCGCCGTTCTCGGGGGAGCGGCCGGTGGTCCAGGTGTTCGTCCGGGCGACGACGTCCATGTCGGCGACGTAGGTGCCGACGTCGCAGGCCGTCACGTAGCGGCCGCCGAGGGAGGCGACCATGCGGCCGTAGGCGAGCAGCAGCTCTTCGGTCTTGATCTTCTCGGGGTCGCCGATGATCACGGCCTTGCCGCCGCCGTGGTCGAGGCCGGCCATGGCGTTCTTGTACGACATGCCCCGGGAGAGGTTCAGCGCGTCGGCGACGGCCTCTGCCTCGGAGGCGTACGGGTAGAACCGGGTGCCGCCGAGGGCGGGGCCCAGGGCGGTGGAGTGGAGGGCGATGACGGCCTTGAGGCCGGAGGCGCGGTCCTGGCAGAGCACGACTTGCTCGTGGCCACCCTGCTCCGAGTGGAACAGAGTGTGCAGTACGTCAGCAGCAGGAACGCCGGTCACATCGGTCACGGTGGTGACTCCCAAGTACGAAGCGGCGGTTACTCCGGCCCTCCATGCGGGTGGTGGCGGACCGGTTCGGCAGAAGGGTAAGTCCTACCTGGGCGTAGATCCGCCGCAGTGCGCAGGATCACCCCCTCCCGGAGTACTGCCGTGGAAGGATCGCGACATGTCGGTCGCCTCTTCGGTCCTCGTCCCGTACGCCTCCTATCTGCGCATCTACGAGCCTCTGGGGGCCTTCCCCGAGCCGGAGCGCGGCCACTGGGCGCGGTACGCGCGAAGAGAGGGGACGCCGACGGCCCAGGACGAACTGCGCCGCTCGCTGGCGGACTTGCTGCCCACCCCGCCGGTCCCGGTGCCGGTCCAGGAGAGCGGGGACGCCTTCGTGGCGCAGCTCGACGGCGTGGTCGTCATCTGCCCGTGGCGGACCCGGATGCGGGCCCTGCTGGCCGTGGAGGAGCTGGGGCGGCCGCGGGAGGCCGAGCCGGGGCGGCCGCCGCTGCCGGCCTCTGTGCTCGACGCGATGCTGCCGCCGGTGGTGCGCGCCCAGGTGGCGGCGGACCACGAGCGCTGGCGGGAGCGGAACCCGGACGCCCGGCCGTGGATCCGTACGGCCGTCTGGCAGGTGCCGGTGCGCTGGTTCACGCTCTTCTCGGACGAGGAGCGGGAGTACGTGCCCGGGGACAAGGCGGAGGGCGTGGCGCCGGTGCTCCGCTACCGGACGCCGATGGTGGAGGCGCGGCGGCGGCTCGCGCGGGCGCTGCGGACGCTGCGGGAGGCGATCGACGAGGGGCCGATGACCGAGGGCCTGGTCGAGGTGGGCCGGTGGCTGGAGGAGTTCCATCCGCGGGCGCTCGTGGAGCTGGACTACGGCGGTCTGGTGCACGCGGTGTCGGCGGAGCGGCTCGCGGCGGACCGTTCGGCGGCCGACGCGGCCGAGGGGATCGCGGCGCTGCGGGACGGCGACGGGGAGGCCGCGAGCGAGGCCTACGGGCGGCTCGCGGAGCGATGGCGGGACATCCGCAACCTGCAGTTCGCCAACTGACCATCGACAGGACATGTCTCCCTGATGTAAATGATCATTAAGCGGCTTGTGTGTCCGGCGGGACGTTGGTGTGTGGGCGCCGGGACGTAGGTGTGGAGTGTGCCGGGACGTAGGTCCCGATCCGGGCCTTTGGCTCAAGCGTGACGGATAGCACTTACTGCGCCCTTGCGTCCTTCACCCTCCCTCGTGCCAAAATAGGACAAGGAGTCCGGGGAGGGTTCCTTCCGTCCAACTATGGGCGGAACGCTCAGCATTGCACTCTATGGGGGGTCTGAGGACTCCTGATCGCTCTGTGACTGATCGTCACAGTGGCGTGACTGTCCGTTATGGCATGGTCCATCGACTTCCGCCGCTGATGAACACCTGCGAGGGCAATTCCATCGGTTTGGCCGACGTGGCTGGACGGATGGTGTAGTTGTAGTGCCGAGGACAAGCCGTTCGTCCTATAACCGACTCGGCCCGCTTCTGCCATTTCGGGCAACGCGGGCCAAGGTGCAGAATTTAGAGGAAAGAACCGAGATGGTTCGGTTCTCCCGAGGAGGCCGCTCATGACCGCTCGCACCCCTGATGCCGAGCCGCTGCTGACCCCCGCCGAGGTTGCCACGATGTTCCGCGTGGACCCGAAGACGGTGACCCGTTGGGCCAAGGCAGGGAAGCTCACGTCCATCCGCACGCTGGGTGGACACCGCCGCTACCGCGAGGCTGAGGTCCGCGCCCTGCTCGCGGGCATTCCGCAGCAGCGCAGCGAGGCCTGAGGTACGCGCAACACCCTGTAGTGCCGGGCAATTCCGGGTCCCCCAACCTGGACCGCCCACCCAAGCTCTGCCGACCAGGCGCCTGCCCCAACAGGCTCTTCGTCATCGATCGCGCTGGACTCCGCCGGGTCCAGCGCGATCTTTTTTGTGCCGGCTCCGACGCCCCGATGTGCGGTGCAATTGCACATATTAAATGGGGCCGGTGTAGGGAGGGTGTAAGTGCGGGGGTTTGTAAAACTCTTTCGGTGACTCCCGTCACACTGGCGAGGGCTTGCCAAAGACCAGCCTGCCACTGCCGGCGCGGTCGCCAACGAGGCGTTGGTCATGGGCCGGTGGGACTTTCGTCCTCGGTCTCCTCCGTGGCCCGGTCCAGCTCCATGGCGAGCCGCTGGAGGCGGTGGCAGACCGAGCAGTGGCGTGTGAGGTGTCCGTGGCGGGACGCGGCCGCCAGATGGGCGCGCAGCAGCGCCCGTATCTCGTGTCTCGCTGCCGATGCCGCGGCCATGCGTGACCACCTCCGGTCCGGGCCCCCGATTCCCTGATGTCTGGGGTACCGGGGTCCGCCCGACGCCGTCAATACACCGGGAGGCAACGAAGAAGACCCGCACCGATCGGTGCGGGCCTTCTCGAAGAGCGATCCTGACGGGACTTGAACCCGCGACCTCCACCTTGACAGGGTGGCGAGCTAACCAACTGCTCCACAGGACCTTGATTCGCAGCCCTCAGCGGGGGCTGCGAAGAAGACTGTACAGCAGGTCAGAGGGTCTGGTCGAACCGGCGCAAGGCGACACCCCCTGGGGGCCTGTCCCGGTTACGGCGCGGCGGCGTCGATCGCCTTCACGATCCGCTTGTCGGAGACCGCGTGAGCTGTGCCGAGGGCGTGGGCGAAGTAGCTGACCCGGAGCTCCTCGATCATCCAGCGGATGTCGGTGACCTCCTTCGGCACCGGCCGTCCCTTCGGGAGCTGTTCGAGCAGCCAGGCGTACTCGTCGAGCATCTCGTGGACCTTCTCCATGCGGGTGGTGTCCCGCTGGACGCCGGTCGGCATCTGCTGGAGCCGGCGGTCCACGGCCACCAGGTAGCGCATCAGGTCAGGCAGCCGCCTCAGCCCCGTCTTCGTGACGAAGCCCGCGGGCATCAGCCAGGCGAGCTGCGTGCGCACGTCCGCCAGGTTGTTGATGAGGGCCAGGCTGTTCGTGGCCTTCAGGCGGCGCTCGCAGGCCTGCCAGGCGGCCAGGATCTGCTGGACCTGATCCACCGTCCGTACCGTCGTGTCCACGAGGTCGGCGCGGACCTTGTCGTACAGCTTCCGGAAGGACTCCTCGTCCCAGACCGGGCCGCCGTGGTCGGCGATCAGCTTGTCCGCCGCGGCGGTCGCGCAGTCGTCGAAGAGCGCCTGGATCGAACCGTGCGGGTTACGGGAGAGGGCGAGCTTCTGCTGGTTGGTGAGCTTGTCCGAGGCGAACTTCGCCGGGTTCACCGGGATGTTCAGCAGGATCAGCTTCCGCGTCCCCTGCCACATCGCCTGCGCCTGCTCGGCCTCCGTGTCGAAGAGGCGTACGGAGACGGTGTCACCGGCGTCCACGAGCGCCGGGTACGCCTTGACCGGCTGGCCGGCCCGCCGGGTCTCGAAGACCTTCGTGAGCGTGCCGATCGTCCAGTCGGTGAGCCCCGTGCGCTCCAGGGACTGCCCGGAGCCGTCAGGGCCGCTCGTGGCGGCCGCGGCGGCCTTGGAGAGGGCCTGGCGGGCCTTGGGGCGCAGCTGGAGCTTCAGCGCCTCCAGGTCCTTGTCCTCGGCCAGCTTGCGGCGCCGCTCGTCGACGATCCGGAAGGAGATCTTCAGGTGGTCGGCGATCCGGGACAGGTCGAAGTCGTCCGGGGAGACCGGGACGCCGACCATCCGGTGCAACTCGCGCGCGAGTGTCACCGTCAGCGGCTCCTGCAGCGGGACCGCGCTGTCCAGGAAGCGGGCCGCGAAGTTCGGCGCCGGCACGTAGTTGCGGCGGATCGGCTTCGGGAGCGAACGGATCAGCTCCGTGACGATCTCCTCCCGCAGACCCGGGATCTGCCAGTCGAAGCCCTCGTCCGTGACCTGGTTGAGGACCTGGAGCGGGATGTGGACGGTCACACCGTCGGCGTCCGCGCCCGGCTCGAACTGGTACGTCACCCGGAACTTCAGCGGGCCCTGCCGCCAGGAGTCCGGATAGTCGGCCTTGGTGACCCCGGCGGCCTTCTCGTTGATGAGCATCTCGCGCTCGAAGTCGAGGAACTCCGGTTCCTCGTGCCGCTTGCGCTTCCACCAGGAGTCGAAGTGCGCACCGGACACCACGTGTTCGGGGACGCGCTTGTCGTAGAAGTCGAAGAGCGTCTCGTCGTCGACGAGGATGTCCCGGCGGCGGGCGCGGTGCTCCAGCTCCTCGACCTCGGTGAGGAGCTTGCGGTTGTCCGCGAAGAACTTGTGGTGCGTGCGCCAGTCGCCCTCGACGAGCGCGTTGCGGATGAACAGATCGCGGGAGGCCTCGGGGTCGATCCGCCCGTAGTTCACCTTGCGGTCGGTGACGATCGGCACGCCGTAGAGGGTGACCTTCTCGATCGCCATCACGGCCGCCTGGTCCTTCTCCCAGTGCGGCTCGCTGTACGTCTTCTTGATCAAGTGCTGGGCGAGCGGCTCGATCCACTCGGGCTCGATCTTCGCGTTGACCCGGGCCCACAGCCGCGAGGTCTCCACCAGCTCCGCGGACATGATGAAGCGCGGGGGCTTCTTGAAGAGCGCCGAACCCGGGAAGACCGCGAACTTGGCGCTGCGGGCGCCCAGGTACTCGTTCTTCGCGCCCTCCTTCACGTCCTTCATGCCGATGTGCGAGAGCAGACCGGCGAGGAGCGAGGTGTGCACCGACTGCTCGGGCGCGTCCTCCTCGTTGAGGTGGATCCCCATCTGCTTGGCGACCGTACGCAGCTGCGCGTAGATGTCCTGCCACTCGCGGATGCGCAGGAAGTTCAGGTACTCCGACTTGCACATCCGGCGGAAGGAGCTGGAACCGCGCTCCTTCTGCTGCTCGCGGATGTAGCGCCAGAGGTTGAGGAAGGCGAGGAAGTCGCTCGTCTCGTCCTTGAAGCGGGCGTGCTGCTGGTCCGCCTGGGCCTGCTTCTCGGCGGGCCGCTCGCGGGGGTCCTGGATGGAGAGCGCGGCCGCGATCACCATGACCTCGCGTACACAGCCGTTCTTGTCGGCCTCCAGGACCATGCGGGCCAGGCGGGGGTCGACGGGCAGCTGGGAGAGCTTGCGGCCCTGTGGGGTCAGCCGCTTCTTCGGGTCCTTCTCCGCCGGGTCGATCGCGCCGAGCTCCTGGAGGAGCTGCACGCCGTCGCGGATGTTGCGGTGGTCCGGCGGGTCGATGAAGGGGAACTTCTCGATCTCGCCGAGGCCGGCCGCGGTCATCTGGAGGATGACGGACGCCAGGTTCGTACGGAGGATCTCGGCGTCCGTGAACTCCGGGCGGGAGAGGAAGTCGTCCTCGGAGTACAGCCGGATGCAGATGCCGTCGGACGTACGGCCGCAGCGGCCCTTGCGCTGGTTGGCGCTGGCCTGGCTGACCGCCTCGATCGGCAGCCGCTGGACCTTGGTCCGGTGGGAGTAGCGGGAGATGCGGGCGGTGCCCGGATCGATGACGTACTTGATGCCCGGAACGGTCAGCGAGGTCTCGGCCACGTTCGTCGCGAGGACGATCCGGCGGCCGGAGTGGGCCTGGAAGACGCGGTGCTGTTCGGCGTGGGAGAGCCGGGCGTAGAGGGGCAGGACCTCGGTGTTGCGCAGCTGCTTCTTCAGCAGCGCGTCCGCGGTGTCGCGGATCTCCCGCTCGCCGGAGAGGAAGACCAGGACGTCGCCGGGGCCCTCGGCCTGCAGCTCGTCGACGGCGTCGCAGATCGCGGTGATCTGATCCCGGTCGGCCTCCTCGGAGTCCTCCTCCAGGAGCGGCCGGTAGCGGACCTCGACGGGGTACGTACGGCCGGAGACCTCGACGATGGGCGCCTCGCCGAAGTGGCGGGAGAAGCGCTCGGGGTCGATGGTCGCCGAGGTGATGACGACCTTGAGGTCGGGGCGCTTGGGCAGCAGCTGGGCCAGATAGCCGAGCAGGAAGTCGATGTTGAGGGACCGCTCGTGGGCCTCGTCGATGATGATCGTGTCGTAGGCGCGCAGCTCGCGGTCCGTCTGGATCTCGGCGAGCAGGATGCCGTCCGTCATCAGCTTCACGAAGGTCGCGTCGGGGTTCACCTGGTCGGTGAAGCGGACCTTCCAGCCGACGGCCTCGCCCAGCGGCGTCTTCAGCTCCTCGGCCACGCGCTCGGCGACCGTACGGGCCGCGATCCGGCGGGGCTGGGTGTGCCCGATCATGCCCCGGACGCCCCGGCCGAGCTCCATGCAGATCTTGGGGATCTGCGTGGTCTTTCCGGAACCCGTCTCACCGGCGACGATCACGACCTGGTGGTCACGTATCGCCTCCAGGATCTCGTCCTTCTTCTGCGAGACGGGCAACTGCTCGGGGTACGTGACCGCAGGCACGCGGGCGGCCCGCGCGTCGACGCGCTCCTTGGCCTTGCCGGCCTCGGCGGCGATCTCGTCCAGGACGGCCTCACGGGCCTCGGGCTTACGGATGCGGCGGGCGCCCTCGAGGCGGCGGCCGAGCCGGTGGGCGTCCCGCAGCGAGACCTCGGCCAGGACGGTCTGGAGGGCGGCGAAGGAAGTAGACATACGGAATCCAGGATCGCACCCCGGGCGGAGAACGGGCGAACCCATTTCCGTGGGGTCCGACCCGTGGGGCGGCCCGTGGGGCGACCCGGGGGCGACCCGTAATATTTCGGGCACGTCGAGCTGAAGATCCGAGAGGTACCCCCTTATGTCCCGCACCGCCCGCGCGCTCGCGGCGCTCGCCGCGCTGGTGGGCGTGGTGCTCGGGGTGCTGGTGTGCGGGGCGGGGACGACGGTGGCGGCGCCGGCGGCCTCCGAGGCCGTCGTCGCGGTCGTGGGGTCGGGCGACGCGCCGGGCTGCGGCCAGAGCCACGCGGTCGACGGCGCCGCCCGGCCCGCCACCCCGCCGCGCCCGAACGGCTTCGGCGAGCTGCTGCCCACACTGGCGGCGGAGAGGACCGCCGGGGCCGGGTCCTGGGGCTGTGACCAGGCCATACGCGCGCTGCTTCCGGGTCCTGAGCCGCCGGAGCTCGTACCCCCCTCGCCCGTGGAGCTCTCGATCTTGCGCGTCTAGAGGGCCGACCGACCGTCCGTCGTGTCGTCCGTCCTCTTCTTCATCCCTGTTCAGGAGCGCTTCAGCATGTCCAAGTCCAAGCCGATCATGATCATCTCCGGGGTCGCCCTGGCCGCCGTCCTCGCCGGGGTCGTCTCGTTCACCGCGGGCGCGCCCGACTCCGGCGGCTCGTCCGGTTCCTCGGCCGCCGAGGTCTCCGCCGAACCCGGCGGCCCCGTCTACCCCGAGCTGGAGGCCTACGCCCGCCGCGATGCCGCCGACAAGCTGGCCATGGGGCGGGCCGACGCGCCCGTGGTGCTCATCGAGTACGCCGACTTCAAGTGCGGCTACTGCGGGAAGTTCGCCCGGGACACCGAGCCCGAGCTGGTGAAGAAGTACGTCGACAACGGCACCCTGCGCATCGAGTGGCGGAACTTCCCGATCTTCGGCGAGGAGTCGGAGGCGGCGGCCCGGGCGTCGTGGGCGGCGGGGCAGCAGGGCCGGTTCTGGGAGTTCCACAAGGCCGCGTACGCGGACGGCGCCAAGGAGAAGGGCTTCGGCAAGGACCGCCTGAACGCCCTCGCCCAGGAGGCCGGGGTCCCCGACCTCGCGCGGTTCGCGAAGGACACGGACGGCGCCGCGGCCCGCGCGGCGGTGAGCAAGGACCAGGAGCAGGCGTACTCGCTCGGCGCCACCTCCACCCCGTCGTTCCTGGTCAACGGGCGGCCGATCGCGGGCGCGCAGCCGATGGAGGCCTTCACGGAGGCGATCGAGGCGGCGGCGAAGACGGCGAAGCCGTCCAAGGCCGGCCGATGACCTCGGACATCGGCTATCTGGCCGCGTTCCTCGGCGGCCTCCTCGCGCTCCTCAGCCCGTGCAGCGCCCTGCTGCTCCCGGCCTTCTTCGCGTACTCGATCGACTCGAAGAGCCGGCTGCTCGCCCGTACCGGCATCTTCTACGCCGGTCTCGCGACCACCCTCGTCCCGCTCGGCGCGGCCGGCTCGTTCGCCGGGCGGCTCTTCTACGGCCACCGGGACCTGCTGGTGGCCCTGGGCGGCTGGACGATCATCGCGCTCGGTGTGCTCCAGATCCTCGGGATGGGCTTCGCCTCGCGCCGGATCGCCGAGGTCAGCGGCCGGATCCGGCCCACGACGGCGGTCTCCGTCTACGCCCTCGGCCTGGTCTACGGCCTCGCCGGCTTCTGCGCGGGCCCGATCCTCGGCAGTGTCCTGACGGTGGCGGCGCTGAGCGGCAGCCCGGCGTACGGCGGCCTGCTGCTTGCGGTGTACGCGCTGGGCATGGCGGTGCCGCTGTTCCTGCTCGCGCTGCTCTGGGAGCGGTACGACCTGGGCCGGCGCCGCTGGCTGCGGGGCCGTACGGTCCGGTTCGGCCGGTTCGAGCTGCACACGACGTCGCTGCTGTCGGGCCTTTTCTTCGTGGCGCTGGGCGCGCTCTTCCTGGCCTTCGACGGCACGACGGCCCTGCCGGGGCTGCTGTCGGTGGACGACTCGTTCGCGGTGGAGGAGCGGGTGGCCTCGGTGGGCCGTTCGGTGCCGGACTGGGCGCTGCTCGTGGCGGTGGTGGCCGTGGTCGCGGTGGTGCTGGCGGTGCGCGGGTGGCGCGGCCGGCGGACGGGCCGGGAGGCTGCCTGAGGGGGAGGGGGGTACGGGCGGAAGCTCGTACCCCCGTCTGCGCACCCCGGGTCCTCGTACACGAAGAAGGCCCCGTTCTTTCGAACGGGGCCTTCTGTTTGTGGCTGGGGCCGGGGTCGAACCGGCGACCTATCGCTTTTCAGGCGATCGCTCGTACCAACTGAGCTACCCAGCCACGAGATCATTTCTGACCTCAGCGATCCTGACGGGACTTGAACCCGCGACCTCCACCTTGACAGGGTGGCGAGCTAACCAACTGCTCCACAGGACCTTGCGATGTGCGAGAACAAGTCTCGCACAGGATGTTGCGTGCCCCCAACGGGATTCGAACCCGTGCTACCGCCTTGAAAGGGCGGCGTCCTGGGCCACTAGACGATGAGGGCTAGAGGCTCACCTGCGCGCTTCGCAGCGCGTCGGGGACGTGAGAAGCATATGGGATGGCGGCCGCTATCGCCAAAACGGTTTCACCTGGGGGGACAATGGCCGGGTGCTGGAGATGACGCGCGAGGAGTTCGAGGAGCTTGTCGCCGAGGCCCTGGACCGGATTCCGCCGGAGCTGACGCGACTGATGGACAACGTCGCGGTGTTCGTGGAGGACGAACCCGCGTCGGACGACCCGGAGCTGCTCGGGCTGTACGAGGGGACTCCGCTGACGGACCGGGGCGAGTGGTACGCGGGGGTGCTGCCGGACCGGATCACGATCTACCGGGGGCCGACGCTGCGGATGTGCGAGTCGCGGGAGGACGTGGTCGCGGAGACCGAGATCACCGTCGTCCACGAGATCGCCCACCACTTCGGCATCGACGACGAGCGGCTGCACGCGCTGGGCTACGGCTGACGGGCGGCCCCGACCCGGGGGCCGGTCGCGGGCAGGTGGTCGCCATGGGGGCGTGTCCCTTGTGGTGCAAAGGGAGTTGGGCAGCGAAACGCGGTCTTCCGCCCGCTGTTCCCGCCCTTTGTGTCCTGGAGGTGCCCTCCGTGCGCCATTTGCCCACCCGTGTGAGATGGGCCGCGACCGCGTTGGCGGTGGCGGCCTGTGCCGGTCTGAGCGGCTGCATGAGCGTGAGTGACGAGGGCGCGAAGCCGGCGCCCAGCAAGTCCGCGGGAAAGCAGGGCGAGGCGGCCGAGTCCGGCGGGAGCGCCGGGGTCTCGGGCCGGTACGGCGGAACCGGCCGGGACGCGTCCGGGAAGAGCGGCCCCGACGCGGCCGGCGCGGGGACGGAGTCGCCGGTGCCGAGCGGCTCGCCGACGGCCTCGGGGCAGCCCCCCGTGGAGGCGCCGGCGGGCGGGGTCTCGGGCGGCAGGCCGAAGCCGGGCGGGCAGGAGCCCGGCGGGCCGGGCGGCGGCGCGGGCGAGCCGACCGCGCCCGGTGGCGAGGTCACGCCACCGGTGGACCCGCCGGAGCCGACGCCCGAGCCGACCGTGGAGCCGAGCCCGAGCCCCACTCCGGAGCCGACTCCCGACCCGACCGACTCGCCGACCGCGACGCCGGGCGCGGACACCCACATGGGTGCCATGCGGGCCGCGGACGGCCCCGGGGCGCCGGTGGAGCCGGAGGCATCACCGCAGGTCGGACCGGCGTGAGGGCCGGTGTGACGCAGTCCGGTTTGCCATAGGTGGGGGAGGGTGCGTATGGTGGTAGATCGTTTGATCCCATTGCCCGGCGCCGACACAGAAGAGCGCCGCGTGGCGCGTACTCTCCCTAGCCGTGGCTGGACCGCATTGAGGCGGTCGAATTGCGAATTTCACGGAGTTGACGGGCGCGTGCCGAGACTCCGGAAGGTTTCGCATTTCGCATGTCCATTTTCAGTCCTGACCACGCCGTCATGCCCGAGAACGACGAGATCAACGACGAGATCGTCGAGGCCGTAGAGGCCACCGAGATCGTCGAGACCGTCGAGGCGGACGGCACCACCGAGGCCGACGAGGCCTCGGAGCCCACCGAGCCCACCATCACCTTCGCCGACCTGGGCCTGCCCGAGGGCGTCGTGCGCAAGCTCGCGCAGAACGGTGTGACCACCCCCTTCCCGATCCAGGCGGCGACCATCCCGGACGCCCTGGCCGGCAAGGACATCCTCGGCCGCGGCCGTACCGGCTCCGGCAAGACCCTCTCCTTCGGTCTGCCGACCCTGGCGCAGCTGGCCGGCGGCCACACCGAGAAGAAGAAGCCCCGCGCGGTCATCCTCACCCCGACCCGTGAGCTCGCGATGCAGGTCGCGGACGCCCTTCAGCCGTACGGCGACGTGCTCGGCCTGAAGATCAAGGTCGTCTGCGGCGGTACGTCGATGGGCAACCAGATCTACGCCCTGGAGCGCGGCGTCGACATCCTCGTCGCCACCCCGGGCCGACTGCGCGACATCATCAACCGTGGCGCCTGCTCCCTGGAGAACGTCCAGGTCGCCGTCCTCGACGAGGCCGACCAGATGTCCGACCTGGGCTTCCTGCCCGAGGTCACCGAGCTGCTCGACCAGGTTCCCGAGGGCGGCCAGCGCATGCTCTTCTCCGCCACCATGGAGAACGAGATCGGCACGCTGGTCAAGCGCTACCTGAACAACCCGGTCAGCCACGAGGTCGACAGCGCCCAGGGCAACGTCACGACCATGTCCCACCACGTCCTCGTCGTGAAGCCGAAGGACAAGGCGCCGGTCACGGCCGCCATCGCCGCCCGCAAGGGCCGCACGATCATCTTCGTCCGCACCCAGCTGGGCGCCGACCGCATCGCCGAGCAGCTCGTCGAGGCCGGCGTGAAGGCCGACGCGCTGCACGGCGGCATGACGCAGGGTGCCCGTACCCGCGTCCTCGCCGACTTCAAGGACGGTTACGTCAACGCGCTGGTCGCCACCGACGTCGCCGCCCGCGGTATCCACGTCGACGGCATCGACCTGGTCCTGAACGTGGACCCGGCCGGTGACCACAAGGACTACCTGCACCGCTCGGGCCGTACCGCCCGTGCCGGCCGCTCCGGTGTCGTGGTCTCCCTCGCGCTGCCGCACCAGCGCCGCCAGATCTTCCGCCTGATGGAGGACGCGGGCGTCGACGCCTCGCGCCACATCGTGGGCGGGGCCGGGGCGTTCGACCCGGAGGTCGCCGAGATCACCGGTGCGCGTTCGCTCACCGAGGTCCAGGCCGACTCCGCGAACAACGCGGCCAAGCAGGCCGAGCGCGAGGTCGCCGACCTCACCAAGCAGCTCGAGCGTCTGACGCGCCGCGCCGCCGAGCTCCGCGAGGAGGCCGACCGTCTGGTCGCCCGTTCCGCGCGCGAGCGGGGCGAGGACCCGGAGGCCGCGGTCGCCGAGGTGACGGAGGCCGCCGAGGCCGAGGTCGCCGCGGCCGTCGTCGCCGCCGAGCCGGCCCAGGAGCGCCGCGAGGAGCGCACCCCGGCGTTCCGCGACGAGCGGGGCAACTACGAGCGCCGTGACCGCGGTGGCGACCGCGGTGGCGACCGTGGCGGCTTCCGCCGTGACGACAACCGTGGTGGCGACCGTGGCGGCTTCCGCCGCGACGACAACCGTGGTGGTGGCTTCCGCCGTGACAACGACCGTCCGTCGGGTGGCTTCCGCCGCGACGACCGTCGTGACGACAACCGTGGTGGCGGCTTCCGCCGCGACGACCGTCCGTCGGGCGGCTTCAACCGCGACGACAACCGTGGTGGTGGCTTCCGCCGTGACAACGACCGTCCGTCCGGTGGCTTCCGCCGCGACGACCGTCGTGACGACAACCGTGGCGGTGGCTTCCGCCGTGACAACGACCGTCCGTCCGGTGGCTTCAACCGTGACGACCGTCCGTCCGGCGGCTTCAACCGCGACGACCGTTCGTCGGGTGGCTTCCGCCGGGACAACGACCGTCGTGACGACAACCGTGGTGGCGGCTTCCGCCGCGACGACCGCCCGACCGGCGGCCACCGCGGCAGCGACCGTCCGTTCAACCGCGACCGCCGCGACGACCGCCCCTCGGGCGGCTTCCGCTCGGGCGGCGACCGCCCGTACGGCCGCCGCGACGACCACCGCGGCGGCGACCACCGCGGCACCGGCTCGACGGGCGGCTCCTTCGGCCGCCGCGACGAGAAGCCGCGCTGGAAGCGCAACGGCTGACCTGGCGTCACCCGCTGACCGCTGAACACTGAGCAGGGCCCGTACGACACTTCGGTGACGTACGGGCCCTGCTTCGTTGATCCCTGTCAGCCGGTCCTCTCCGACCACGGTGACCTTGGGGGCTGTTACGCTCGCCCACCGATAGGGGGGCATCGGGCAGCAGGACAGGACAGGGGGGCCTTCGTCCGTCTCGTCGTCCGATCGCGGTTTCGGTCCCAGGATCCCGGAACTCGCTCTGGATCTCCGCGCATTGCCTCGTCCCGCCGGCGTTCGGCGCATGGCGACGTCACTGCGTGCTGCCGTGCATCCCGTATCCCGGCCCATGAGATGCCCGGAAGCGGCTGACGCTTCCCGACGAGGAGATACGTGTACGACAAGAGACCCATCGGCGGCTTCGTCGCCGCCGCGGTCGTGCTGGGGGCGGCGCTCACCTTCGGCCCGGCGTCGCCCGCCGCGCAGGCGCAGCCGGCGGCCGAGGTGGTCATCCCCGGGGTGACCAGCGAGGTTCCCGCCCGCAGTTCCCTGCTGAACGCGGGCCCGCACGGATATCTGCGCAGCGAGGAGGGGCGGGGCGCGATCTGGCGCTCGTACGGGGGCACCACCGATGTCGAGGTCGACCCGCCGGCTGCGGGCGGCGCTCCGGAGTTCGGGTCGTCGGACGTGATCGTGCACCACGAGGAGTCGTCCCGCACGGTCTCCCTGCGCGACATGGTCACGGGGCAGACCGAGACCATGCGGCTGCCGGCAGGGCACAGCTACATGCGGGCGTTCGGCTGGAATGTCCTGACCCGCAGCGGGTCGGGCTCCGAGGCCCGTTTGCATGTGCTCGACGTGCAGGCCGGGCAGTTGCGCGACCGGCTCGTCGAGGGGCTGCCCGAGAGCACCGGCGGTATCGGTGTCGGCGTGGGCGACGCCGACGGGGCGGTGCTCGGCTGGAGTGGTCGGCAATTCTGGCTCGACGTGACGCAGCAGCGTGCCTTCCCCTGGGGCCTGGACCCGTCTGTGACCGTCCGTAATGAAGTTCTGACTCCGGACCGGCTGTTGGCCAGCGGCTATGACAACAAGGTGTACGTGTTCCGGCGCGACGACCTGACGAAGCCCGAGCGTGTGTGGCCGCTCACGCGTGACCTGGACGACCGACTGCTGGGCATGGTGGGCAACGACCTGATCGTCGCCCGGCACGATCCCGCCCTCGGAGCCTTCGCCCATGACCGGCCCAGCTGGCGTGTCGACGCCGAGCCGCTGGGCGGCGGCCCCGTACGCACGATCTTGGCCCGGTCGATGGACCCCGCGAAGGCGACCCCGAACGGCGGTCTGCTGGTCCACGGCGGGCCGAGCGTCTCCGAGTGGGGTGTCCAGCTGATTCAGGCGGACGGCAGCGGACGTGCCGTGGCCACGCGCGACACCCGGGTGGCGACGCGGAACGTGCCGAACTCCGTGGACCGACTGTCCTACCACCAGGGCCGGCTGACCAGTCTGGAGAGCATCGCGGCAGTCGGCCGTACAGCCATGTACACGCGTACGGCGGAGCCCGGCGGCGGCACGATCGTCCATGGCGAGCGGGTGGACCGCGGCTGGCTGCCGCCGTTGCCACCGTCGTGCGTCCTCGTCGTCTGCCCGAAGGTCGAGGAGACCGGCGACGGTCGCATCGTCTACGGCAGTCCGCTGGGCAGCGGACCGAGCGAGGGTCTCCTGCCGATCCACCGGCTGGACGACGGCCGGCAGCTGCCCGGCACCAGGTTCGACATCGGCACCCAGTCGCAGGGCATGGTCGGCAGCTGGGGCCACTGGGCCGTCGCGTACGCGATGCTGCCCAACAGCCCGCCGGAGACCCGGATCGTCGACACCGACACCGGTCAGGTGGTCCGGAAGCTCCCCGTGCAGCCGAAGTCCCTGGCGGGTACGACGGTGTGGGCCTACGGCGAGGGCCACGGCTCGATCGTCGGTTATGACGTGCGGACCGGCGCCCGCGTCGACGAGGCGTACATCTCGGGCTGCTTTGTCGAGGGCGCCGAGTCCGTCGGCCGATGGCTGCACTGGATCTGCTCCGGATCGCGTGACGACGAAGGCGTGCTGGACCTGGAGACGGGCGCCATCACCCCCCTCGGGATCGGCTACGGGAAGCGCGCCAAGCTCGGCGACGGCTTCATCGCCTATCCGCAGGACGGCAAGCTCAAGGTGAAGGACCTGCGCGACGGTGGCACGGTCCACGAGGTCGACGCCGATCTGTATCCCCCCTACACGGCGTGGGACGTCGACCCGGCGACGAACATGATCGCCTGGGCCGACGCGAAGGGCTCGATCCACCTCGTGGACAGCGGCGTCGCCACGTCCCGGATCGCTGTGGCGGACTCCGCGACGGCCGCGTCCGTGAACGTCAGGAGTGGCTCCTGGACGCCGCGCTGGTGGCTGACCAAGCCCGCCTCCTCCTGGACGCTGTCGCTCAAGAACGACAGGACGGGAGCCGTCGTGCGCGCCCTCTCCGGCGGCGAGGCGCGCGGCATCGTCAAGGCCGCGTGGGACGGCAAGGACGCGGCCGGCAAGCCGGTCGCGGACGGTGCGTACACCTGGACGCTGACGGCGAAGCCGGCCGACGGCCAGGGCGCGGATCTCGTCCACACGGGTGGCGTCAAGCTGAGCGGTTCCGTGCCGGCGTGGCGGGACATGCTGGGTGCCGATGGTTTCGGTGATCTGCTGGTGACGGACTCGGCGGGCCTGGCGTCGATGTACCGGGGCAACGGCTCGGGCGGCCTGGCCGCGCGGACCAACGGCACGGGTGCGAAGTTCCCGACGACGGCCGTCCTGGTCCCGACCGGCGATGTGAACGGTGACGGCTGCAACGACGTGTATGTGCGCGTCGGCGACGAGCTGCGCTCGTACCGGCCGGGATGCGGGCAGATCGTGTCGGCCTCGTCGCCGTACACCGCGCTGGGCAAGGGCTGGGGCCAGTACAACGTGCTGACGTCGTCGGGCGATGTGAACGGCGACGGTTGGAAGGACCTGATCGCGCGCCAGACGTCGACCGGTGACATGTACTTCTACCCGGGCACGGCGGATCACCGTCTGGGTGCGCGGGTGAGGATCGGTACGAACTGGAAGCTGTACGGGAAGATCGTGGGCGCCGGTGACCTGAACGGTGACGGACGGGGCGATCTGCTGGGTATGGACGCGTCGGGTGTGCTGTGGCGCTACTACGGCACGGCGAACGGTGGTGTGACGGCCCGGGTGAAGGTCGGCGGCGGCTGGGGTGGGTACAACGCCCTGGTGGGTGTCGGTGACCTGACGGGTGACGGCCGCGGTGAGCTCCTTGCCCGCGACACGACCGGCAAGCTCTGGCGGTACACGAACCAGGGCAACGGCCTGTACGCGGGCCGGGTCATGATCGGTACGGCGGGCTGGAACGCCTTCAAGGGCCTGTACTGACGCGTGACGTGTGACCCGTGGTTCGGGGTCCGTACGGCGGATGTTCGTCGTGCGGGCCCCGCTTCGTTGAACGGGTTCGAATGCGGGGGTATCGGGCTGCTGGGTGTAGGTCGCGGCTGTTACTGTCGGCGCTGTTGACATGGGTGGGAAGCGTCGGCCAGGGGGCCCGGCGAAGTGGTGTTCCGCTCTGTTTCCTCATCTTCAGGTTTCCCGGGGAGGGACCCTCTTGGCACGCTCTTCACGCGCGCGTGATCGTCGCGCGCGTACGGCCGTCGTGGCCGCCGCGCTTGTCGCCTCTGTGGTCGGCGCGATGCCGGCCGGCGCCGTACCGAACGCCGCGCCGAACGCCGTACCGGCGGCCCTGCCCGCCGCCGTTCCGCCCGGCGACCAGCTGGACATCACGCCCAACTGGCGGACCGTCCCGCGGCACGCGACCGTCAAGGCGGTCAGCGGCAACGGCTATGTGCACGAGACCGAGGACTCCGACGAGAGCTTCGGCGGCGAGCTTTCCTGGACCGACTTCTCGACCGGGCAGACCGTGTCCCTCGGGTACGGCTCCGGCAACCCGGCGTTCGCCGAGACCGGTGTCGGTGGGCGGTACGCGTACGTCGACCGTGGGGCGGGCAACTACTTCGTACGTGACCTGGCCGCCGGCACCGAGCAGAAGTTGACCCTGCCGCGCGACGCGAGCCTCCGGGGGCTGCTCGGCGAAACGTTGCTCTTCCAGCAGTACGCGTCCGAGGACTCGTACGACAGGACCACGGGCTACTACGTCCGCCGCGTCGGCGACGCGACGGAGACCAAGATCCCCGTCACCGGCTTCCCCGACGGCGCCGACCTGCACATGGCACGGCTCGTCGCGGGCGACGAGACCTCCGCCGTGCTCCGCTTCAGCCTGCCCGGCGACACGTACAGCCCCAGCGGCCTCGGCGTCGTCGACCTGCGGACCGGGCAGATGACGGTGATCGAGGCGAAGACCGCCTTCGGGCAGAGCGTCCTCGTCGCGCCGGTGGCCCTGAGCGCCGACCGGATCGCCTGGGTCGACCGGGACCGCAAGGTGCACATCCGGGAGCGGGTCGCCCTGAACGGCGCCGAGCGGACGTTCGCGCTGCCCGAGGGGCTGAGCACCGCCCGTATCGGCCTGGTCGGGGATTGGGTCCTCGCCGTCGGCGAGGCCTCCGGCACGGACGCCGCGCTGCAGCGGCGCCTGGTCGCGCTCTCCCCCGACGGGCTGCAGGCGCAGACGCTCCTGGAGAAGGCCGAGCCCGAGATCAACCAGATCGTCGGTGGGGCGGGTGCCGCGGTTGTCGGTGGGTCTTCCGCCACCGACTGGTTCCTGCTGAAGGTCGTCCCCGGCAAGGGCGGCGGTGCGCCGGTCCTCGAGAAGCTGCGCCGTGTCGAGCCGCTGGCGACGGCGGTGCAGTCGCTCGCCCTCGGTGCGGGGCGGCTCTCCACCCTGGAGCAGGACGGTCAGCGGGGCCGGGGCTTCTTCGCGCGGACCCTGCCGGTCGGCCCGATGCACACCGGCCAGTCGGAGCCCGTTTCGGTCGGGTCCGAGGAGCGGCTGGAGAACACGACCCCGCTGTTCGACTCCGGTGACGGCCGTACGGTCCACCTGGCCCGCGGCTTCGACGGCATGGAGGTCGTCGGGCGGCGCTCCGCCAAGGAGTCCACCCGCGCCGCCACCGGCAAGAACACCGGCTGGCTCGCCGACGCCTCCGGCCGCTGGGCGGTCTTCCAGAGCGGACGGCCGAGCATCCCCGGCAACCTCGTCGCGGACGGGGAGACCCTCGTCGTCGACCTGGACGCCGCGCCCGGCGCGCAGCCGGTCGTCCGCCGGCAGCCGCAGACGGCGGCGGCCCTGCGTGGCGACACGCTGTTCGCCGGTACGGCCACGGTGGGCCAGGTGTCCCGTACGGACCTGGTCACGGGCAAGGGCCTCGGCGCGGTCGCGACCGGCGCCGACTGCGCGCCGACGGAGCTTCAGACGGCCGGGCGTTGGCTGTACTGGTCCTGCGCCGGGTTCTCCAAGCAGGGCGTGGTCGACCTCCAGAAGGGCACGAAGGTCGAGCTGCCGAAGGGCTCGTACAAGGGAAGCCTGCTGGGCGACGGCTTCGTCGTGGACCAGGGCACCTCCGGCTCGTCCCTCCAGCTGATCGACTTCCACACCGGTACCGCCGCCGAGCCCCGCAAACTGGTCGACTCCGAGCCCGTCCAGGGCGCGCGCCGGGAGGCGTGGACGGTGGACCGCTTCGGCGGGGCCGTGGCGTACAAGGACGCGGAGAACCGGATCCACGCGGTCTGGACGAGCGTCACCACCTCCGACCTGACGGCGACGGCGACGAACGTCCCGGCTGCCGCGCGGGCGACGGACGGCTGGAAGGCGTCCTGGTCGCTGTCGAAGCCGGCGTCGTACTGGCAGCTGACGCTGCGCCGGAAGGTGAACGGCGCGGTGGTCCGTACGTACGAAGGCGGCGAGACGCGCGGCCGGATCGCGGTCGGCTGGGACGGCAAGGACGCGGCGGGCCGGCTGGTCACCAACGGCACGTTCACGTGGACGCTGACCGCCAACACGGCCGACGGCGAGGGCCTCGACCTGTCCGCCTCGGGGACGGTCTCCGTGACCGGCGGCAGGGTGGTGCCGTGGCGTGACATCGCCGGCAACGACGCCTTCGGCGACCTGCTGGTGATGGACCAGGCGGGCCTGGTGTCGCTCTACCGGGGCAACGGCTCGGGCGGCCTGGCCGCGCGGACCAACGGCACGGGCGGGAAGCTCCCGAACACGGCGCTCCTGGTGCCGGTCGGGGACATGACCGGTGACGGCTGCAACGACACGTACGGGCGGGTCGGCGACGAACTGCGCGGGTACCGGACGGGCTGCGGGTCGATCGTCTCGGACTCCTCGGCGTACACGCTGCTCGGCAGGGGCTGGGGTCAGTACGACGTGCTGACGTCGCCGGGTGATGTGAACGGTGACGGTTGGAAGGACCTGATCGCGCGCCAGACGTCGACCGGTGACATCTACTTCTACCCGGGTACGGAGGGCACCGCTCTGGGCGCGCGGGTGAGGATCGGCACGAACTGGAAGCTCTACAAGAAGATCGTGGGCGCCGGTGACCTGAACGGTGACGGGCGCGGCGATCTGCTCGGCGTGGACGCGGCGGGTGTGCTGTGGCGCTACTACGGCACGGCGAACGGTGGTGTGACGGCCCGTGTGAAGGTCGGCGGCGGCTGGGGGGTCTACTCCTCCCTCGTGGGTGTCGGCGACATCACGGGCGACGGTCGCGGGGAGCTCCTCGCCCGGGACACCACGGGCAAGCTCTGGCGCTACACCAACCTGGGCAACGGCGGCTACGCGGGCCGCGTCATGATCGGCAGCGGCGGCTGGAACGGCTTCAAGGCCCTGTACTGACGCACCCCACCCCCTGGGCCCACGGGCCCGGGGGGACGCCGGGGGGAGACGGGGCCGTGTCGGATACCCGATCGGTTCCTGGGAGCGATACGGCTATGCTCGGGGGTGTTGTGCCGAGGGCCATTAGCTCAATTGGCAGAGCAGCGGACTTTTAATCCGTTGGTTGTCGGTTCGAGTCCGACATGGCCTACGTGTGGCGGGCGAGGGAACACCCTCCTACCCGTCGGGAGCGCCTCGACCGTTTTCGCCGGTCGGGGCGCTTCGGCGTTGGCAGTTGGGTGGGGTGGCACGTAGTTTGCGGGGCATGAGTGCCCCGCCCATACGTGAGACCGAGCAGGTCGCAGACCCTCAGGTCGCGGATCCTCAGGTCGCCGACCTGCTTCCGGGGCCGCGGAGGGGCGGGGAAGGCCCCCGGCGGGCGCTCGGCTCAGGGGCGGTGCGTGGGGGTGGCTCCGCGCTTCTGTGTTTTCTCGTGTGCTTCGCGCTGGGGTTGCAGTCGTGGACCGCGTTGCGGGTGACCGGGTTCGATCTGGGGATCTTCGATCAGGCCGTGCGGGCGTACGCGCATTTCGAGCTGCCCCGGTCGCCGATCAAGAGCGTCCACCATGAATTCCCGCCGGACTTCACGCTCCTGGGTGACCACTTCACCCCGCTCCTTGCCCTGCTGGCCCCGCTCTACTGGGTCTGGGACGACCCGCGCTCGCTGATCCTCGCCCAGGCCCTGCTGTTCGCGGCGGGCGTGCCGGTCGTGCGCCGGATCGCGCGGCACTGCTTCGCCGGCGCCGCCCCCGCCGTCGCCCGCCGGGCGGCCGACGTGAGCGGGCTCGTGTACGCGCTGGGCTGGCCGCTCCTGAACTCCTCGTACACCGGCTTCCACGAGGTCGCCTTCGCCGTACCGATCACGCTCCTCATGCTGGAGCGGGGCCTCGCCAGGCGCTACGGAGGCGCGGCCCTGTGGGCGGTGGCGCTGTGTCTGGTGAAGGAGGACATGGGGCTTGTGGTCGGGGCGTTCGGGCTCGTCCTTGCCGTGCGGGCGCACCGGGACCGGCGGGCGAGCGGTCGGGCGGTCGGCCGGGCGGTCGGGATCGCGCTGCTCCTCGGCGGGCCGCTCGTCGTCGGCCTGGTCGTCGGCTGGTTTCTGCCTGCGATGGGCAGCCCGCCCGGCTACTACTGGAGCTACGGCCGCCTCGGCGCCGACGGCGGCGAGGCCCTGCTGACCGTACTGACCGAGCCGTGGGTCCTGGCGGAGGTCGCGTTCACGCCGTCCGTCAAGGTGCTGATGCTCGCGTGGATCCTGGGGACGCTCGCCTTCCTGCCGCTCGGGTCACCGACGCTGCTGCTCGCGGTGCCCCTGCTCGCGGAGCGCATGCTCTCCGACAACCCGAACCACTGGCCGGTGGTCAATCACTACGACGCCTTCCTCTGGCCGATTCTGCTCACGGCAGCCTTGGAAACCCTTGGGCGGTTGCACGGGCGGAAGTGGGGCGTCCGGCTGTCCGTGGGCGCTGTCACGTTGAGTACCGCCGCCGCCCTCGTCGCCGGCCTCGGCCTGCCCTTCAACCCGGGTTCCTGGCAGCCCCGCCCCGACAAGCGCGCGCTCGCCCGCGCGGCCGAACTCATCCCGGACGGCGCGACCGTGGAGGCCGACAACACCGTGGCCCCGCGCCTGACGTCCCGTACACACGTCGTCCTCGTCGACGCCACGCCACGCGGTGCCGACTGGGTCCTCCTCCGCGTCAACGACCGCACTTTCCCCTTCGCCTCGCTCGACGAGCAGCGCCGGCGGATCGACCTGCTGCTCGACCACGGGTACGAGCAGGTACGGAACGAGGACGGCGCCGTCCTCCTGCACCGCGTCCGGAACGTCCCGATCCCCGGCATGCGCGTACCCGGCCCGGACAGTACGCCCGTACGCGAGCAGGTGCCGTCCGACGTGGGGCGTAATCCCTTCCTGCGCTAGGCGCTGTGCGGCGAGTCGGTCAGCCAGGTGCCGTCGCGCATCAGGTCGCGCCCCCGGATCTCGTTCGCCTCGCACCACGCCTGGACGCGGTGCGGCGTGATGCGGAACCAGCGGTACGGGGTTTCCAGGTCACGGCGCGGGTCGAAGCCCGTGCGGTTCGCGAACCGGTCGCCCCGCTCCTGGGAGAGCGCGTCCATCGCGAAGACCTCGACCTCGCCATCGATCATCGTGACGTCGCGGGTGCCGCCGAGTGCCAGCCGGGCGGCCCGGGTCGCGGCCAGGTTCCGGCCCGTCGGGCTGTCCGCCGGGGTGGCCACGAGCAGGGCCTCGCCGTCCCAGTCGAAGGAGAGCGGCACCAGGTAGGGCGCGCCGTCCGCCGAGGCGCTCGCCACCCAGACGTCCACGTCGTGGGTGAGGCGGTGCTCGGTGTCGCGGCGACGCTCGGCGCGGGAGCGGGGAGGCGCGGGAGGGAGGGACATGGGTGCTCCTGAATCGAGTTGGCTTGCCTTGTGGGCACAGCTTCCACGCCGGCCCCTGGCATGCGCTTCCGTGCTGAACACCCAACGTCCACCGACGCGCTACGGATAATGACGCCGTGACCACTCCCGAGATATCGCCCCGGGAAGCCGACGTGCTCGCGCTGCTCGGCGAGCACCTCAGCAACGCGGAGATCGCCGCCCGGCTGTTCCTCTCCGTTCGCACCGTCGAGTCGCACGTCTCCTCGATGCTGCGGAAGCTGGAGGTACCGGACCGGCGGGCGCTCGCCCGGCACGCGATCGCCCTCGCCGACGCCCGCGCCGGCGACGGTGCTTCCCGTACCGTGCCCGCTCCCCTTCCCGCCCCGCTGACCGCCTTCATCGGGCGGGTGTGTGAGCGGCGGGAGTTGGCCGAGGCCGTGCGGGCGCATCGGCAGGTGACCGCCGTCGGTCCTGGCGGTGTGGGCAAGACGCGGCTCGCGCTGGCGGTCGCGGCGGACGTGGCCGACGAGTTCGCGGACGGGGCGTGGTTCGTCGACCTCGTCCCGGTCACCGAGGAGAAGCGGGTCGGGGCGGCGGTCGCCGCCGCCCTCGGCGTGGGCGAGCAGCCCGGTGGCGGGATCGACGACGCCGTGCTCGCCGCCCTCGCGGACCGGCAGGCGCTGCTCGTCCTCGACAACTGCGAGCAGATACGGGACGGGGGCGTCGCTCCCTTCCTGGAACGGCTGTTGACCGCCTGCCCCCGCGTGCGCGTCCTCGTGACGAGCCGGTCCCGGCTGCTCGTGCCCTTCGAACGCGCCTTCCCCGTACCGCCGTTGTCCCGTGCCGGTGCCGACGAGTCGGACGCCGTGGCCCTTTTCCTCGACCGTGCGGGCGCCGTCGGCGCGGCCGCCGTCGTGGGGGTGCTGACGGATCCGGCGGTACGCGCACGGGTCGTCGCCCTCTGCGAACGGCTCGACGGCATGGCGCTCGCGATCGAACTCGCCGCCGCCCGCTGCGCCACGCTCGGGCTCGACGGCCTCACCGCCGGCCTCTCCCAGCAGCTGCGCCTCCTCGCCGGCGGCCCCCGCGCCACCGACCGGCACCGCTCGGTACGGGCGGTCCTCGACTGGAGCCACGACCTGCTGGAGCCCGCGGACCGGGCGCTGCTGCGCCGCGTGTCGGTCTTCGTCGTGCCGTTCACGGCCGAGGCCGCCGCCGAGGTCGCCGGGTTCGCCCCGCTCGCACCCGCCGACGTCGCCGACGGCCTCGGCCGGCTCGCCGAGCAGAGCCTGCTCGCGGTGGTCCCGTCCGAGACCGGTACGCGGTACCAGGCCCTGGAGACGATCCGCCAGTACGGTACGGAGCGCCTCGCCGCCGCCGACGAACTGGACGCCGTCCGCACCCGGCACCTGCGCTGGTGCCTGGCGCGCGCGGCGGAGTTGGTGGAGCCGGTGGAACCGGACGGCGAGCGCGCGGTCCACGCCGACTGGCGCGCCCGGTTCGACGCCGTGGCCGACGACCTCCGCGCCGCCCTCACCTGGTCCGCCGAAGCCGAAGCCGAAGCCGAAGCCGCCCCCGACGCCGAACGCCACGCCGAAGCCGAAGCCGAAGCCGACCCCGACGCCGACGCCGAACCCCACGCCCACGCCGACCGCTCGGGCCGGCGCGCCGACGCCCACCGGCTCGCCCTCTCCCTGGCCGGCGCCGCCTTCACCCGCACCCTGCTCGGCGAGGCGCAGCAGCGGTACGAGCAGGCCGCCGCGCTGGCGGGCGACCCCGCGTATGAGGTCGACGCCCTCCGGCAGGCCGCCGCCGTCGCCGGGTGCCGCAGGCTCGGCGACGACATGCTCCGCCTGCACCGCGCCGCCGCCGAGGCCGCCCGTCGCGCCGGGGACACCGCCGGGGCCGGTCGCGACCTGGCGGCCGCCGCCACCGTCGCGTACCGCTTCTCCAGCGAGTTCACCCTCGTCCCGCCCGCCGACGACGTGGCCGCTCTCCTCAAGGAGGCCGGCGAGCTGGCCGGTGACGACCCGGTCGCCGAGGCGGCCGTCGCGCTCGCCGAGGCGGCCGTGCTCGCGGACGCGTTCGGCGCGGTCCAGGGCGGCACCGACAACACGGCGTCGGAGACGGTCGCGCGCGCCGAACGGGCCGTTGCGCTCGCCCGCCGCACGGGCGACCCGGTCGCGGAGTCCGCCGCCCTCGACGCGCTCTCGGGCGCCCAATGCTGGGCCGGGGAGCCGTTCGCCTCCGCCGCGGCCGCCCGGCGCCGCATCGACCTCCTCGCCGGGAACCCCCGTACACACGAAACCCCCGCCCGTACCCACGAGTTCATGGACGCCCTCGCCATGGCCGCCGGCACCGCCCTCGGCGTGGGCGATCTCCCGGCCGCCCGCCGCTGGGGCGCACAGCTCGCCGGCCACCCGCTCCTGGCCGAGGTGGGCCACCACGCCACGTCCTGGCTCCTGGTCGCGGACGCGTTCGCCGGCCACGGCGACGACGTGCTCACCGGCAGCGCGCGGTTCCTGGACGCCTGGGAGCAGAGCGGTCGCCGCCGCTCCTTCTCCCTCGGCCCCGCCGCCGCGTCGGTCGCCCTGGTCCACGGCCTGCGCGGCGACCACGATGCCCGGGCGCAGTGGCTCGCGATCGTCGACCGGGCGGGTACGGGGGACGAGTACCGCCACGGCTACGGCGCGGTCCTCGACGCCCAGCTCCTGCTCCACCGCGGCGACCCGGACGCGGCCCTCGAACGGGTCGCGCCCGAGCCGGAGCAGGTGTGGAAGTGGGTCTCCTGGATCTGGCTGCACTGGTACGTGACGCTCCGCGCCGAGGCCTCCGCGCTCTCCGGTCACCCGGACGCCCGCGCCCGGGTGACCGCCGCCCGTACGACCGTCGCGGGGAACCCGGTCGCCTCCGCCCACGTCGACCGGACCGAGGCGCTGCTCGACGGCGACGTACCCCGGCAGCTCGCCGCCGCCGTGGCGTTCGAGACGGCCGGCTGCCGCTACCAGTCGGCCCGCACCCTCCTCCTCGCGGGCGGCGACCACGCCGTGGCCGGTACGGCCGCGCTCGCCGCCCTCGGTCTCGGAGGCTGAGCCGGGCAGACGGATCTCAGATGCCAAGCGCCTCCAGCCGCTCCGGGTCCGCGATGATGTCGATCTGCGTGATGTGGTCGCCGACGATCGTGAAGGCCATGAGCCCGAACGCCCGCCCGTCCACGTACGAGACGACGCCCGGCGCGCCGTTGACCAGCACCTCCCGGTACTCGCGGCGGAAGCGCGCGAAGGTGAGCGCCTGGTTGACGACCGCCTCGGCACCGCGCACCAGCTTCGAGAGCCCCGCGAGCGCCTTGCCGCCGTCCGCGCGCAGCAGCACGTCCGGGTCAAGGACCGCGAGCAGGCCCTCGAAGTCGCCGCCCTGCGAGGCCGCCATGAACGCGTCGACCACCTCGCGCTGGCGCGTGATGTCCGGCGCCGGGCCGGGCGCCGCGCCCTGGACCCGACGGCGCGCCCGGCTGGCGAGCTGGCGCGTCGCGGCCGGGGTGCGGTCCACGATCGGGGCTATCTCGTCGAAGGACACCGCGAACATGTCGTGCAGGACGAAGGCGAGCCGCTCGGCCGGGCCCAGCGTGTCCAGGACCACGAGCAGCGCCAGGCCGACGGAGTCGGTGAGCAGCGCCTCCTCCTCGGGGTCGATCGCGCCGCCGTCCGCGCCGCGCACGAGCGGATCGGGCACGTAGTACTCCAGCGGGTCCTCGCGGCGCGAGGCGCGCGAGCGCAGCATGTCCAGGCAGACCCGGCCGACGACGGTGGTGAGCCAGCCGCTGAGGTTCCGTACGTCGCTGATGTCGGAGCGGCTGAGCTTGAACCACGCCTCCTGGACGGCGTCCTCGGCCTCGCTCAGCGAGCCGAGCATCCGGTAGGCGACCGCCTTGAGGTGGGTGCGGTCGGCATCGAAGCGCGCGGCCAGGAGGTCTTTGTCGTCGTCCATCGGTGCGTCTCCCTCGTTCGTCCGTACTGGTTGGAATCGCCGCGTGCCCTCTATATGTATGACGGTCGGCGTCCCCGTGATGTGACAGCTCGCGACCCTGAAGAAGCCCTGAAGAGACCCCGACGAGACCCCGAAGAGGACCTGAGGAAGCCCCGAAGAGACCTCGACAAGCCCCCGAAGAGGACCTGAGGGAGCCCCAAAGCGGCCCCGAAACATCCGCTGCGTGAGATCCCCTGTCGTCCCCCGCCCCACGCCCGGATTTCCCCGGCGGAGCGGTCGGACCGCCGGGATTTGCCACTTCAGCGCCGTGATCTTCGACCGTAGATTTTCATGCATGACGACAACCGCGCAGGTCAACGCCGTACTTCGTACCCCGCCCGCCTCTCCCCAGGCCGCGGCCGCGTACTTCTCCGCCAGCCTCGCCTTCCACGCCGACGTCTCCGACGTCGCGAGCGCCGTCGCCGCCGGCGGCGACCTCGGCTTCGTGGTCCTCGACTCCCGCTCGACCGCGTCCTGGGACCAGGGCCACGTCCCCGGCGCGATCCACCTGCCGACCGCGCTCATCGCCGAGCAGGCCGAGCAGCTGCTCGACAAGTCCGTCCCCGTGGTCACGTACTGCTGGGGCCCCGGCTGCAACGGCGCCACCCGCGCCGCGCTCGCCCTCGCCCAGCTGGGATACCAGGTGAAGGAGATGCTCGGCGGCTTCGAGTACTGGGTCCGGGAGGGCTTCCCGTACGAGACGTGGGAAGGCCCCGAGAAGAAGGACGCGGACCCACTCACCGCCCCGGTCGACGCCGAGGACTGCGGCTGCTGAGAGGGCGGCCGGGAAACGGATTAGGGGATCGGCTCACCATGCCGTAAGGTCATATTCACCGACGCGGGGTGGAGCAGCTCGGTAGCTCGCTGGGCTCATAACCCAGAGGTCGCAGGTTCAAATCCTGTCCCCGCTACTCAGTAGCAACGAAGGCCCGGATCCAGTCACTGGATCCGGGCCTTCGTCGTGTCCGACTCGCTTCCCGCTTCCCGCTTCCCGCTTCCCGCTTCCGCCGTCCGCCCTCCGCCTCCGCCTTCTGTCCGACTTGACCTTTACGTAACGTCAAGATTTAGCGTTCTCGGTATGGAGTGGTCGATCCAAGAGATCGCCAAGAAGGCGGGCACCACCAGCCGCACCCTCCGGCACTACGGAGAGCTCGGGCTGCTGGAACCCAGCCGGATCGGCGCCAACGGTTACCGGTACTACGACCAGGCGGCGCTCGTGCGGCTGCAGCGCGTGCTGCTCCTGCGCGAGCTGGGGCTCTCGCTGCCCGCCATCGCCGAGGTCCTCGAAGGCGAGCGGGACACGTCCGCCGCGCTGCGTACCCATCTCCTCCTGCTGGAACAGGAGCGGGAGCGGATCGGTCGGCAGATCGCGGCCGTGCGGACCACTCTCCACAAGACCGAGAAAGGGGAAGAGCTCATGGCCGAGGAAGTGTTCGACGGCTTCGATCACACGCGGTACGAGGAGGAGGTCAGCCGGCGCTGGGGCCGTGACGCGTACGAGAAGGGCGACCGCTGGTGGCGCTCGCTCAGCGCCGAGGAGAAGCAGGAGTTCATGGACCGGCAGGCCGGGATCGCCCGCGATTTCGGCGCGGCGGCGCGGCGTGGCCTGGCGGCCGACAGCGACGAGGTCCAGGCGATCGCGCGGCGCCACGTCGAGTGGCTGTCGATCACGACGACTCCGACGAAGGAGTACGTGACCGGCCTCGGCCAGATGTACGTGGACGACCCGCGCTTCACCGTCAACTACGACCAGCACGGCGAGGGCACCGCCGTTCTCGTACGGGACGCGATGAAGGTCTACGCGGAGCGGAATCTGTAGCGCCTGCTGTGCGGTCCGTGACCTCGCGTCCCCCACATGGCCGAGCGGGGGTCGCAGAGCGGCGCGGCTCCCGCCACCCTGGGGAGGGCGCGGTACCGTCCGTCGCCGCGCCGTGTACGGACCGGGCAGGAGAGCACAGGTGGGGCAGGGCCAGGGGCAGGGGCAGGAACGAGGGCCGGACCGGGGGCAGGGGCGGGCTGAACGGCAGGTGAACGGGCAGCGCGATCAGGGACCGGGGAACGGGCGGGCGAACGGCGCGGCGAACGGCGGGGCGAACGGACGGGCTCGGGGACGGGGGCACGGAAGGGCTCGGGGACGGGCGAACGGACGGACTCAAGGGCAGGCGTCCGGCCGGGCGAACGGACCGATGTACGGCTCGCGCAACGGCCTCTCCCCGCGCGCCCCGCGCCGGCGGGCCGAGCGGGCCCGGCGCTTCATCCGGGCCCTGCCGCCGCTGGTGATCCTCGGCGGGATCGTCTTCGACCTGGCCACCCCCGCCGCGTACACCGCCTCCCCGATGTTCTCCGCCGCGCCGCTCATCGCCGCCCCGTTCTTCTCCATGCTGACGACGCTGCTCACCGGCATCGCCGCCGTCCTCGCCGGCATCGGCCTGCACGTCTACAACGGCACCGCCGACGACATCCCCGCCCTCACCGAGACGCTGACCGTCGTCACCGTCTCCGCCCTCGCCCTGCTGATCAACCGGGTCGTGCGGCGCAGCGGCGAGCGGCTCGCCTCGGCGCGGGTGATCGCGGAGACCGCGCAGAAGGCCGTGCTGCCGACGCCCGCCGAGCGGATCGGCGGGCTCCAGGTCGCGGCCCGGTACGAGGCCGCGCAGGCGGACGCGTTCATCGGCGGGGACCTGTTCGCCGTCCAGGACACGCCGTTCGGGGTACGGCTCGTGGTCGGGGACGTGCGCGGCAAGGGGCTCGACGCGGTCGAGGCGGTCGCTGTCGTGATCGGCGCCTTCCGGGAGGCGGCCGAGCAGGAGGCCTCGCTGGAGGGGGTCGCCCAGCGCCTCGAACGAGCGCTGGCCCGCGAGGGCACCCGCCGCTCCGGGCTCGACGCCTTCGAGGGGTTCACCACGGCCGTCCTGGCGGAGATCCCGCGCGGGGGCGGGCGGGTACGGGTCGTGAACCGGGGCCACCCCGAGCCTCTCTTGCTGTACGCGGACGGGGGCCTGACCCACCTGGAGCCGACCGAGCCCGCGCTGCCGCTCGGCATGGGCGAGCTGGCCGCCTGGCCGGACCGGGCCGACGAGGCCCCGTACCCGCCGGGCGCCACGCTGCTCCTCTACACCGACGGGCTCTCCGAGGCGCGCGACGCCTCCGGGGCCTTCTACGAACCGGCCGAGCGGCTCGCCGGGCGGATCTTCCCGGGGCCGGAGGAGATGCTCGACGCGCTCGTCGACGACGTCCGCCGGTACACGGGCGGGGGCTCCACCGACGACATGGCGCTGCTCGCCGTGAGCCGGCCGGGAGCGGGGCAGCCGGAGCGGCGCCGGACGATGCCCGTCGTGCCGTGAAGCACGTCGTTCCGCATGTGGTGACCTTGTGTAGTGGAGGCGTACCGCTCCGATAACAATTGACGAACCATCAGTTCTGGGGTGGCGGTAAGACTCCGTACTGAAGCGGGATCAAATCGGGCTGTACCAGCTCAATCTCGTGAATGATCAACCGGAACGGCTTGGAATCCGGCCCTCGTGTCTATTAACGTTCGATAACGCAGCGCGGTCGTCCCAGCCGTCGCAAGAGACGGCACCGTGCGCGTGCGCCGAATCCTGAAAGGGAACCGGGGAACCACTACTTGGGGTGAATCGGGCACCTCCGCATCCGTGCGGAACCGCCCGTAGGAGACCTTCCTGCTCCGAACCCGTCAGCTAACCCGGTAGGCGAGAAGGAAGGAAAGGAGCACGCCTCCGTGGCGTCCAACAGCCCTGCCCCCGACGGTCTTTCCGATGGGTTCAACGCGTTCGGCGCCCGTGGCGCCGCCGGGACGGACGACAACGCGACGACGCTGGGGGAGTGGAACCCGACCGAGGACTCCCTGCGCCAGCAGGCCCGTTCGGGCGGCCGCCACCGCGTCGTGAAGCAGCGCTCCGGCTTCGCCCGCTCCTCCACCGTCCTCGGCGTCGGTGTCATCGCGGCCGTCGGCGCGGGCGGCATGGCGACCGCCAAGGAGAAGCCCCCGGTCTCGATATCGCTGCCCGACCTCAACCTGCCGGACGCCTCCGAGCTGCCCGGTGTCGGCGAGTTCATCTCCGACGGCGGTTCGGACTCCGGTACGACCAACCCGCAGCCGCTCACGGCCACTCTCGCCCTGCCGGCCGACGGCGTCGAGAAGGCCGGAAGCGGCCAGTCCGCCTCCGCCTCGACCGCCGATGCCGGTGAGGCGCTGCGCGCCCGCATCCTGCAGCAGGCCGAGCAGCAGCAGGCCTCCGCCGACGCCGCCGAGAAGGCCGCTGCGGAGAAGGCCGCCGCCGAGAAGGCCGCCCTCGAGGCCGCCGCCAAGGCGGACCAGGCCGAGAAGGAAGCGGCCGCGGCGAAGAAGAAGGCCGAGGAGGAGGCTGCGGCGAAGGCCGAGGCGGAGCGCCTCGCGAAGCTCGCCGCGAGCTACTCGCTGCCGACTTCCTCGTACACGATCACCTCCACGTACGGCCAGTCCGGCTCCATGTGGTCCTCCGGCCAGCACACGGGCCTCGACTTCGCGGCGCCGACCGGCACGCCGGTCAAGGCCGTGCACGGCGGCACCATCAAGTCGGCCGGCTGGTCCGGCTCGTACGGCTACCGGATCGTCCTCGAACTCGAGGACGGTACGGAGATCTGGTACGCGCACCTGTCCTCGATGACCGCGAGCGTCGGCCAGACCGTGGGCACCGGCGACACGATCGGGCGCGTGGGCGCGACCGGCAACGTGACCGGCCCGCACCTCCACCTGGAGGTCCACACCGCGGGCGGCTCGGGCATCGACCCGGCGGCCTGGCTGGGCAACAAGGGCCTCTCGGTCTAAGGGCTTCCCGGTCCAAGGGCCTCGCGGCCCGACGGCCTCGCGGTCCAAGGACCCGGCGGCCCAACGGCCTCGCGGTCCGAGGACCTCCCGAGCCCTCACGACTCCGGCAGCCCTGGCGTAACCCCCCCCACGTCAGGGCTGCCGGAATACCCGTACCCGGTGCGGTCGTTGTACCGTCCCATGACCTCACTGCGCCCACTGGGCACTTCCGAACTGAACGTCTTCCCCCTCGCGCTCGGCGGCAACGTCTTCGGCTGGTCCTCCAGCGAGGAGCAGTCCTTCGCGGTCCTCGACGCCTACACCGCCGCCGGCGGCAACTTCGTCGACACCGCGGACATGTACTCCGCCTGGGCCGAGGGCAATCAGGGCGGCGAGTCCGAGACGGTCATCGGCAAGTGGCTGGCCTCGCGCGGCAATCGCTCCGAGGTCGTCATCGCCACGAAGGTCGGCGCGCACCCCCGGTACAAGGGCCTCGCCGCGACCACGATCAAGGGCGCGGTGGAGGAGTCGCTCCGCCGGCTCGGGACCGACTACATCGACCTGTACTACTCGCACTTCGACGACCCGACCGTCCCGGTCGAGGAGATCGTCACCGCCCTCGACCAGCTGGTGAAGGAGGGCAAGGTGCGGGCCGTCGCCGCCTCCAACATCGCGCCCGACCGGCTCCAGGCCTCCCTCGACTTCGCCGAGACCGAGGGCCTCGCCCGTTACGTCGCCCTGCAGCCGCACTACAACCTGCTCTCGCGCGACACGTACGAGGGCGAACTCCTGGCCACCACCGAGCGCGCCGGGCTCGCCGCCGTCCCGTACTTCGCGCTGGCGTCCGGCTTCCTCACGGGCAAGTACCGCGCCGGGAAGACCGTCGAGAGCGTCCGCGCCGAGGGCGCCGCCGAGCACGCGAAGACCGAGCGGGGCCGGCGGATCCTCGCCGCGCTCGACACCGTGGCCGAGGCGCACGGCGCGGAGGTCGCCACCGTCGCCCTGGCCTGGCTCGCCTCCCGCCCGACCGTCGTCGCCCCGATCGCCTCGGCCCGCACGGTCGAACAGCTCCCGGCCCTGGTGGCGGTGGCCGACCTCCGCCTGACCGATGCGGAGCTCACGCTCCTGACGGAGGCCTCGGAGCCGGACGCCGTCTGAGGACCGGAGCCCCTAGCTCTGGTACGGGTTGTAGCCGCCGTAGTCGAGGTACTGCGGCGGCGCCCACACCCGGCCCGTCGCCCGCGCCGCGTACGTGAGCGCGGGCGAGGCGACCGGCTTGCGCTGCCAGAGGTGGTGGAGCAGCTCCTGCTCGCGCGCCGTGAAGTCGGGGACCTGCGCGCCCCGCTGGGCGCGGTGGCGCAGGAAGGCGAGGGTCGTCGCGAACGCCTCGTACTCGCCGACGGCCGTGGCGGCGGCCGCGCCGTACGTACGGCGGGCGAAGTCGCGGGCGACCGAGCGGGCGCGCATCGAGGAGAGCGCGAGCGGCTCGGCCGGTGAGAGCCAGCCGGCCGCCGCGTACGCCGGGAGCTGCCCGGATATCGTGCGCAGCTCGCGCTGCCTGCTCCATATCGCGAGCCAGGTCAGCAGGCCGAAGGCGGGCACCATGAACATGCCGTAGACGAGGATGAAGCCCAGCGGCCCGAGGATCGTCGCGGAGCCGTTCCACAGCGCGTGCATGAGCATGGCGAGGAGCAGTCCGGCGAGCGGCAGCAGGATCCGGCGGGTCCGCAGGAACTTCCGCCGGGAGGTGGCCAGGGCGGCGAAGGCGAAGCCGAGGCCGGTGAAGACCGTGAAGAGCGGATGCGCGAACGGCGACATCACGATCCGTACGAAGAAGGTGCCCGCGGTCATCGAGCCGAGGCCGCCGGAGCCGAGGTCCTGGTCCTCTCCGAAGGCGTTGCCGAGATAGAGGATGTTCTCGGTGAAGGCGAAGCCGGTGGCGGTGAAGCCCGCGACGACGACTCCGTCGACGAGGCCGGTGAAGTGCCGTCGGCGGAAGAGGAAGATCAGCAGGATCGCGGCGGCCTTGGCGCTCTCCTCCACGACCGGGGCGACGACCGTGGCGCCCCAGGACTCGGCGGAGGCGGGGTCGGCGGTGGCGGTCGCGATCCAGCGGACCGCGAAGGAGTTGGCGAGGATCGCGACGAGCGTCGCGGCGCACGCGCCCCATGCGAAGGCGAAGATCAGGTTCTTCCACGGGCCCGGCTCGACCCGGTCGAGCCAGCGGAAGGCGGCCATCAACAGCGGTACGGGCAGGACCGCGAGGCCGAGGCCGACGAGGAAGCCTTCGGTGCCGGTCTGTTCCCGGACGATCGCGAGGATCACGAGCGCGCAGAGCGCGAGCACGGTGATCACGGCGACGGCCCGGACCACCTTGCTGCGCCAGAAGGCGCGACGAGGCCTGTAGCGCCACTGGGCGCGGTCCGGAACGGCCGTGAAGGCCGGCTCCTCGGTGTCCCGGGTGGGGACGGGAACATGGTTCGACACGTGATCGACCCTAACGAGGAGGACTGACACCTGCGACGGAGTTCTCCGACAACTGCCGCTTCCTGTGGAAAACCAGAGCTGTTTCCTCTGGAAGGCAGAGCTGCTTCCTCTGGAAAGCCGAGCTACTTCCGGTGGAAAAGCAGGTCGTGCACCACATGCCCCTTGTCGAGGCCCTGGCCCTCGAAGCGGGTGAGGGGGCGGAAGTCGGGGCGGGGCGCGTAGCCGCCGTCGGGCTGGGTGTTCTCGAAGTCGGGGTGGGCGGAGAGGACTTCGAGCATCTGCTCGGCGTACTCCTCCCAGTCCGTGGCGCAGTGCAGCACGGCGCCGGGCTTCATCCGGGTCGCGAGCAGCGTGAGGAACTCGGGCTGGATCAGCCGCCGCTTGTGGTGGCGCTTCTTCGGCCAGGGGTCCGGGAAGTAGACCCGGCAGCCGTCGAGGGCGTCGGCGGCGAGCATCTCGCGGAGCAGGATGATCGCGTCGCCGTTGGCGACCCGTACGTTCTCCAGGCCGCCCCGGTCGGCGAGACCGAGGAGGTTGCCCTGGCCGGGGGTGTGGACGTCCACGGCGAGGATGCCGGTGCCGGGGTCGGCGGCGGCCATCTGGGCCGTGGCCTCGCCCATGCCGAAGCCGATCTCCAGGACCACGGGCAGGCCGCCGAACATCTCGTTCAGGTCGAGGACCCGCTTGCCGTCGATGTCGAGACCCCAGTCGGGCCAGCGCTTGAGCATCGCCTCCGCCTGCCCCGTGGTGACGCGGCTGCGGCGCGGCTGGAAGCTGCGGATCCGCCGCTCGTGGTGCGAACCGGCGGGATCGGGCAGCGGCCCTTCCCCGGGGGCGAACCTCTGGCTGCCCCGCTGGAAGACGGGCTCCGGGCGGGGCTGGGGGTGGGCGGCGGTTTCACGGGACTCAGACACAATGCGCCAATTCTACGATCCCGAATACGCTCCCTGTGGGGTGTGGCCGACTGGGGGTGCGGCCGACCAGCCGACCAGGTGCAGCCGGTTCCAGGTGGCACGGGCTACAGCAGGGCCAAGGCCCTGCGGGCCACCTCGCGGCCGATCGGCAGCGACGCCGTCGCCGCCGGCGACGGTGCGTTCAGGACGTGGACCGTCCTGTGCGCCTCGCGGATCAGGAAGTCGTCCACCAGCGTCCCGTCGCGGAGCACCGCCTGCGCCCGCACCCCGGCCGGAGCCCGGCGCAGATCCGTTTCTTCCACGGACGGCAGCAGCCTGCGCACCGCCTTCGTGAAGGCCCGCTTCGACAGGGAGCGGCGCAGCTCACCTGCTCCGTACCGCCAGTGCTCCCGGGCGATCTGCCACGACCCGGGCCACGCCAGCGTCCCCGCCAGGTCTCCGGGGCGGACGACCGACCAGTCGTACCCCTCCCTGGCCAGGGCCGGCACCGCGTTCGGCCCGACGTGGACGCCGCCGTCGACGCCCCGCGTCAGATGGACGCCGAGGAAGGGGAAGGCCGGGTCCGGGACCGGGTAGACCAGGCCGCGGATCAGCGAGGGGTCGGCCAGCTCGTAGTACTCGCCGCGGAAGGGCACGATCCGCATTTCCGGATCGTCGCCCGCGAGCCGCGCGACCCGGTCGCACTGGAGCCCCGCGCAGTTCACGAGAACCCGCCCGCGCACCACCGTCCCGGCCGCGGTGCGGACGGCGACGCCCCAGGGCCGCCGGTCGACGGTGGTGACCTCGGAGCCGTACAGGATGCGGGCGCCGGAGGCCTCGGCGAGCTGCTCGGCCACCGCGCCGTAGTCGCAGATCCCCGTCGTGCCGACGTGGATCGCGGCGAGGCCCCGCACGTTCGGTTCGTACTCGGCGATCTGGGCGGGGCCCAGTTCCCGCACCGGGATGCCGTTCTCCCGGCCGCGCTGCACGAGCGCGTGGAGCCGGGGCAGCTCGTCGCGGCCCGTGGCGACGATCAGCTTGCCGGTGACCTCGTACGGCAGTCCGTACTCGGCGCAGAACTTGACCATCTCGGCCGCGCCCTTGACCGCGAACCGTGCCTTGAGGGAGCCGGGGCGGTAGTAGATCCCGCTGTGGATCACCCCGCTGTTCCGCCCGGTCTGGTGGCGGGCCGGGCCGTGCTCCTTCTCCAGGACGGTGACGCGGGTGCCCGGAGCGGCGCGCGTCAGGGCGTACGCCGTCGACAGACCGACGATCCCGCCGCCGATCACGAGCACGTCGCAGTCGACGTCGTGCCTGTACACCTGCACCACCTCCCACCCCGATAGTGCACTGGCCCACTGACAGAGCGGCTAAACCCCCTGGGACACGCGTCACGTCGAGCTCATCCCAGGGTCACGCCGCGCTCATGCCGGGGCCATCAGGAGCGGCCTGGCCCGCTCCCGCAGCTCCATGACCCTGGGCTCGTCGCCGTACGGTTCGAGCCGGTGCAGCAGATCCCGTACGTACTCGGTGGTGCGGGCGGACGAGATCCGGCCGGCCACCTCCACCGCGCGCGTGCCGGCCGCGCAGGCCGCGTCCAGGTTGCCGGACTCCAGCTCCGCGACCGCCGACACCACGAGCCGCAGGCCGTGCGAGCGGACGAACTCCTCCGTCGGCCGGGACAGCGCCTGCTCGGTGAAGCGGCGCACCTGGCGGGGCGCCTTCAGGTCGCGGTAGCACTCGGCGGCGTCCGCGCAGAACCGGTCGTACGAGTAGAAGCCCAGCCACGACGGGTCGGCGTCGCCCTCCCGCGAGCGCTCCAGCCACCCCTCGGCGGCCTTGAGCGCGGCCGCGGCCGCGGTGCCGTCGCTCGCTTTCGCGTGCGCGCGGGCCTCGACGAGCCGGAAGAAGGACATGGTGCGGGCGGTGGCGAGCCCGCGGTTGCGTTCCAGGGCGGCCTGGGCGAGGTCGACGCCCTCGTCGGCGAAGCCCCGGTAGGTGGCCTGCAGGGACATGGAGGCCAGGACGTAGCCGCCCAGGGGCACGTCGGCGGCGGCGCGGGCCAGGCGCAGCGCCTGGATGTAGTAGCGCTGGGCGGCCTCCTGCTGGCCGGTGTCGAAGGCCATCCAGCCGGCCAGCCGGGTCAGCTCGGCGGTCGCGCCGAAGAGCGCGCGGCCGACTTCGTCCGAGTACGAGCCGAGGAGCAGCGGTGCCGCGTCGACGCGTAAGCACTCCGGGACCATGGAGGAGCGCCAGTCGCCGCCGCCGTACTTGGAGTCCCAGCGGCGGGCGTCCTCGGCGGCCTCCCGGAGTTTGGCGACGTCGCTGTGGCCCACGCGCGCGTGGGGGCCGGTGTCGGGTCCTTCACCGACCGCCGGTTCCTCGGCGGGCTCCACCAGGCGCTCCACGGAGGAGTCGGCGGGCGTTATCAGCCATCGGGATGCGGGGGTCGCGTAGGCGCTGACCGCGAAGGATCCGGCGAGCGACTGCCAGATCCCGCCGCCCCCGGCCCGGCGTCCGGCCAGGTCGAGGCGGTAGAGCTCGGTGGCCGAGCGGACCGCCTCGCCCACGTCGCGCGGGAAGGCGAGCCCGACCTCGGGTGCGGGGTCGGCGTCCGCGAGCCCGATCTCGTGCAGCGGCACGGGCCGGCCCAGCTTCTGGCCGATGGCGGCCGCGATCAGGTGCGGGGCGGCGCCCTGGGGCACCATGCCCTTCGACACCCAGCGGGCCACCGAGGTCTTGTCGTAGCGCAGCGTCAGACCGCGCTGTGCCCCGAGGTCGTTGACGCGCCGGGCGAGGCCGGCGTTGCTGATTCCCGCGAGGGCGAGAACCGTGCCGAGCTTTTCGTTCGGCCCGCGTTGCTCCCTGGACATGACGCCACCCCTCGACAACACAAGACGGCCGCCACGACGCCGGGCATAGGCGTGCGGCATTCGTAAACACAGCGTAGTTCGCCGCATCCCGACCGTTAAGGGGCGGAGTTCCGTATGGCGGGATTGTTGTGGGAACAGACGGATGGCCGACAGATGGCGTAGCGGCGTCGGCGGGTTCTTCGCCGTCCGGCGCGCGTGGGGAGCGCGCGGGGGAGTGCGTGGGGAGTGCGCGGGGGGCCTGCGAAGCGCCTTGGGGCGCGTGCTCCGGGTGTGTGGCCGTGCGCCTGGCCGTGCGCTCTCGCCCGGTCGGCGGGGGAGCGCTTCCATGAGTCCTGCGTGGGTCGGCCCACTCGGCTGTGGACCGGTGGGCTGGGGGATACCGTCGCCCCATTCCCCGCGGGCGGCGGACGGCTCCGGGAGGCGGACTGTGCCTCCCGGACTGCCGGATGCCCTCAGGTTGTCCGGTGCGCCGGGTCCGCGTCACCCCTGGCGCGTTGAGAATGGCCGAATGACGACCGTCGTCGAACCGGTGCCAACTGGCCCATGCCAGGGGCGCATTCGCATTCGCGCGCGCGACCCCGGAGCCCCCTCCGTGCGCGGTTGTCGTGGCAGCATGTTCCTCCACTGAACCGACGTGGAGGCGCCGATGCGATGGCTGGTGGGCTGGAGCAGTGTCGCCGCGAGCTTCGGTACGACGGTTACCTCCGGTACAGCCGCTGCGGCCGGTGCCGTGCGGGACCCTGGGGCCGAGGGGCGCACGGTGCAACCGGTCGGCGCCCAACTCCTGTGGGGTGACCCCGATCCCCTGTGGGCGGTCGGCGACTGGCGCCCCGACGAGGTCCGCGTGATCAGCATCGACGCGCACACCCGCCTCGCGATCCTGGGGTGTTGCGCCGCGAGCGACGAGGAGCTGCGGGTCGGGCTGCTCACCGCGCGCGGGGGCGCGCTGCGCCATCTCACCGCCTGGGCGGGCAGCTACACGGCCGTCGTGCGGGTCGGCCGCCGCGTCACCGTGACCGGCGATCTGGCGGGCGCGCGGCCCGTGTTCCACACCCCGTGGGCGGGCGGCACGGCGTACGCCACGGCCGCCCTGCCCCTCGCGGACCTCGTCGAGGCGCAGCTCGACATCGGCCACCTGGCGGCGCTGCTCGCCTGCCCGGAGACCCCGGAGGCGCTGCGCGACTCGACCCCGTACGAAGGCGTGAAGCGGGTGCCGCCCGGGCACGCGCTGATCCTGCGTGAGGGCTCGCGCGAGATCACCGGGTACGAAGCGGTGGCCTCGCTCGCCGTCGCGGCGGCCGAGGTCGAGCCGCGGCGGGCGGTGGAGGGCGTACGGGACGCGCTGGTCGACGCCGTACGGGCCCGGCTCACCGCGCCCCGGCACGCACCGGAGGCGCCCCTGCCGGACCCGGGGCCCGTGCCGGGCATGGGCCCCGCCGAGCGGCGGGCGGCCCGGGGCGGCGGCCCGGCGCCCGGCATCGGCGCGGACCTGTCCGGCGGCAGCGCGTCCGGCACGCTCGCGCTCCTCGCGGCGGGCCTGCCGGGGGTACCAGGGACGATCCTCGGCCACGGCACCGGTGCGGGGGAACGGCTGCTCGCCGTCACGTTCAACGACCTGGCGACCGGCGGGGGTTCCGACCGGGAGGAGGAACTCGAGCGGGCCCGGGCGATCGCGGCGAACCCGCGGCTGCACCACGTGGTCGTCGCGGCGGGCGAGGAGGCGCTGCCGTACGCGGAGCTCGAGGGGCCGCTGACCGACGAGCCCGGCCCTTCGCTGGTCGTCGCCGACCGGCACCGGCGGCGGCTCGCGGGCGGCAGCGCGGACCACTTCACGGGCCTGGGCGCCCGCCAGGTCCTGGACGCGCACCCGGCGCGCCTCGCGGACCTGCTGCTGGATCGTCGGCGCAGATCCCTCGTACGGCCGGTGACGGCACTGGCCAAGGCGTCGGGCGCGGCGGCGGGTTCGATGCTGGTCCCGCTGACGGTGTACCGGGCGGCGCGCCGGCTCGCCCGTACTCCGTACCGGTCGGGCCTGGAGGCGGCGGCGAGGCTGCTGCTCGACGCGAACCGGCCGGGACCGGGGGCCTACGGCCCGGTGGAGGCGTCCCTCTCCGCCCTGACCTGGTCGCGGCCGGGGCCGGCGGCGCGCTGGCTGACGGGGGAGGCGCTGGCTGAAGTATCGGTTCGCCTGACGCGGGCGGCGACGCTGCCGACGTCGGTGCAGCGGCCGGGGGAGGCACGCGCGCGTGCGGCGCTCGCGCGGGCGGCGGCCGACCACCGGGTCCTGGAACAGGCGGCCGAGATCCGCGGCCAGCGGCTGCACGCGCCGTTCCTGGACAACCAGGTGGTACGGGCCTCCCGCGACCTCCCCGAATCGCTCCGGGTCCAGCCGGGCGCCCGGGCGTCCGTCCTGCGCACGGTCCTCGCGGGCGCCGGCGTCCACGACCTCCCGCCGGGCTGGGGCGCGCCGAACCCCGCGGTCCCGGCGGCGGCCGTCCGCGCGGGCCTGCGCGCGGCCCTCCCCGACCTCCTGGCCCTCTTCGACGCCCCGCTCCTCGCCGACGCGGGCCTGATCGAGGCCCGCGTCGTCCGCAAGGCCCTCCACGCGGCGGCCGACGGCGACCCGATCCCCCTGGACGGCCTCGCCGACCTGGTCTCCACCGAACTCTGGCTCCGCCGCCTCCTGGCCCGCCGAGGCTCCTGCTGGACAGGCTCAGCAGCCCCACGCCAGCGCCAGGCGGTGGTGGGGCCCTTGGTCCCGGCGACCCGGAGGTCGCTGCCGGCGTGAGGGGGCGGGGGCGAAACGTGACAGCACGCTCGTTCGAGTGAACGCCTTCCGGATTCCCGCCTGTGCGCAGGCCTACGCTGAGAACGTCGCACCCGAGCGAAGGAGGTCCGTCATGGCGATGCCGCTGTCGGTTCCGGGGGACGATTTTCCCCACGACGTCGAGCCCCATCACGAGGGTGCCAGCGTGGAGCAGACCTTCCAGCTAATCAGTGCGGCGACCCCCAAGGGCTGGCGCGCGGAGCTGATCGAAGGGGAGATCTACGTGGTACCTCCGGCCAATGGTGAGCACGAGGAGATCGTGTCCGAACTCAGCGGGCAGGTCCGGGATCACGACAAGGGCCTCGGCCGCTACACCGCCATCGGCTTGAGCCTGGATGGTGTGTCGGACACCATCCGCGTCATTCCTGACCTTGTCATTGCTCCCAAGGGCAGCTTCGATGACCAACGCCCATGGCATGCGCCTGACCCGGTCCTGCTGGTCGCCGAGGTGACGTCCGCCTCCACCGCGAGCCGCGACCGGATCCAGAAGATTCGTGGCTATGCCCGTGCAGGAATCCCCCTCTACCTGCTGATCGACCGCGAGGCCGGTGAGGCCGTCGTCTGCACCGATCCCCAGGGCGACGACTACGCGCTCAAGCACACCCACAAGTTGGGGGCCAAGGTCCAGCTCCCGCACCCTCTCGGGTTCGAACTCGACACCTCGGAGTTCTGAGCGCGCCCCTCCGGGGGAGACCCCGACGCGCCACGCCTACGCAATCCCCGGGCGCCACGCGCGCGTAGCGCCTGAGGCACCCCGCCCCCGCAATCCCCGGCGCCACGCCCGCGTAAACCCCGAGGCGTCCGGGCTCGGCCCCGGCGACAATGGCGCGCGTGCGGTATCTGATCCTTGGTTCCACCCTCGCGCTCGACGTGGACGGCGCGCCCCTGCCCCTGGGCGGGGCCCGGTTGCGGGCGTTGCTTGCCGCGCTCGCGGTGCGTGGTGGGCGGGCGGTGAGCGTGGGCGAGCTGGTCGAGGACGTGTACGGCGACGAGCCCCCGCACGACGCCCCCGCCGCCCTCCAGGCCCTCGTCGGGCGGCTGCGCCGGGCCCTCGGGCGGGAGGCCGTCGAGTCCGTGCCCGGGCCCGGCTACCGGCTCGCCGCCGGGCCCGACGACATCGACCTGTACGTCTTCGAGCGCCAGGTCCGCGACGCCGGCGCCCGCCTCGACGCCGGCGACCCCGAGAGCGCCGCCGCCCTCTTCCGTACCGCCCTCGCCCTCTTCCGCGGCCCCGCGCTCGCCGATCTGCCCGACCACGCGCGCGTGCGGCCCGAGGCGCAGCGGCTCGCCGCCCTGCGCCGGCGCGTCGAGGCCGACCTCGGGCGCGGTGCCGTCGACGGACTCGTACCGGAGCTGACCGAGCTGACGGACGCGTACCCCTACGACGAGGGCTTCCGCGCCCAACTCGTGCGCGCCCTGCGGGCCGAGGGCCGGCAGGCCGACGCCCTCGCCGCGTTCGAGGACGCCCGCCGCGCGCTCGCCGAGGGGCTCGGCACCGACCCCGGCGCCGAACTCACCGCGCTCCACCGCGAACTGCTCGGACCGCCCTCGTCCCTGGCGCCGCCCCGCGAGACCGGGAACATCCGGCCCCGCCTCACCTCCTTCGTCGGCCGCGAACCCGACCTCGACGCCCTCCGCGCCGACCTCACCCGCTCCCGCCTCGTCACGCTCACCGGCCCGGGCGGCTCCGGCAAGACCCGCCTCGCCGAAGAAGCCGCACTCGCTGAAGAAGCCACCGCGGACGGAACCCCCGCCTGGCTCGTCGAACTCGCGCCGCTCGACGACCCCGCCGCCGTACCCGGCGCCGTCCTCTCCGCGCTCCGCCTCCGCGAGACCACCCTGATCACCCGCGAGGGCCAGACCCCCCAGGACGACCCCGTCCACCGGCTCGTCGACCACCTCGCGCCCCGCTCCCTCCTCCTCGTCCTCGACAACTGCGAGCACGTCATCGACGCGGCCGCCGCCCTCGCCGAGACCCTCCTCACCCACTGCCCCCGGCTGCGCGTCCTCGCCACGAGCCGCGAGCCCCTCGGCGTCCCCGGAGAAACGGTCCGCCCCGTCGAGCCGCTGCCGCCCGCCCCGGCCCACCGCCTCTTCGCCGAACGCGCCCGCGCCGTCCGTCCCGAGTTCGCCGCCGACGACTGTGCCGACGGCCGCCGCGCCGTGGACGAGATCTGTCGCCGCCTCGACGGCCTCCCCCTCGCCATCGAACTGGCCGCCGCCCGGCTGCGGCTGCTCACCCCGCGCCAGATCGCCGACCGGCTCGACGACCGCTTCCGTCTCCTCACCTCCGGCAGCCGCACCGTCCTGCCCCGCCAGCAGACCCTCCGCGCCGTCGTCGACTGGTCCTGGGACCTCCTCGACGCCGACGAACGCACCCTGCTCCGCAGGCTCTCCGTCTTCGCCGGCGGCTGGGACCTGGCCGCCGCCGAAGCCCTCGTCGCGAACCGTCCGAAGGGTCCGAACGGTCCGGACGGCCCGAACGGTCCGGACGCTCCGAACCGTCCGAACGGTGCTGACGCTCCGAACGCCGCCGACCCGCTCGGCGCCCTCGTCGACAAGTCCCTCGTCGTCGCCGCCCCCACCGACGACGGCGAGATGCGCTACCGGCTCCTGGAGACCATCCACGAGTACGCCGTCGAACGCGCCGCCGAGCGCCCCGACGTCCGCGCCGCCGCCGAAGCCGCCCACACCGCGTACTTCACCGACCTCGCCGAGCGCGCCGAACCCCTCCTCCGCTCCGGCGAGCAGCTCCCCTGGATCCGGCGGATCGAGGCCGACCTCGACAACATCCGCGCCGCCCTCCACCGCACGACCGTCACGGCCCCCGACGAGGCCGCCGCACACCGCCTGATCTTCGCCATCGGCTGGTTCTGGTGGCTCCGCAACTACCGCACCGAGGGCCTGGTGTGGACCGAGCGCGCGCTCCTGCTCGGCGCGGACCCGGACGACCCCGAGGACCCCCGCTACTGGCCCCGCATGCGGCTGCGCATGCTCTCCTTCTTCCTCGTCGTGGAGAACCGCACCGCCGCCGACCTGCGCGACGACCCCGAGGGAAGCGCGCTGGTACGGCGGGTGCGCGAGGCCTTCGGCGAGCGGCCCGGGCCCGAGTCGGCCCGCTTCCCCGGGCTGCTGTGGCCGTTCACCGCGTTCCTCACCGAGAGCCCGGACGTACTGCGCGAGATGCTCGACATCGCCGTCGACACCTGCCGCCGGTACGGCGGTGAGTGGGAGCTCGGCGTCAGCATGATGTTCCGTACGCACCTGGTGATCGACATGCCCGGCGAGACGCACGGCATCGACGAGGACCTGGCCGAACTGCGCGTCCTCTCCCGCCGCGTCGGCGACCGCTGGATGCGGGCGCAGGTGGCGAGCGCGGCGGGCGAGGCGCACATGATGCGCGGCCGGCTCGCGGAGGCGGAGGAGGCGTACGAGGACGCTCTCGCCCTCGCCCGCGAGGTCGGCGCGCACGCCGAGTCCCCGTTCCTGATCGCCCGCCTCGCCGAACTCGCCTACCGCTCCGGTGACATGGAAGCCGCCGAGAAGGGCCTCGACGAGGCCGAGGCGGAGGCCGCCCACCACCACATCGAGGACACGGAGACGTTCCTACGGTTCATGAGGGCCGTCCTCGCCCTCTACCGCGGCGACGCCCGCGAGGCCCGCGCGCACATGGACGCGGCGAAGCGACTGGTCCTCACCGGAACACCGCCTCCGCACTTCACCGCCTCCGTGGCCGGGCTCTCCGCGCGCGTGCTCGCACAGGAGGGCGGCGGTACGGCGGCCGTGGTGGAGGCGGTCGACGCCCTGCGGCTCACCCTGCAGGCCCAGTGCGCGGACTTCGTCACGGCCCAACTGGGGGAGTGCCTGGCGAGCGTGCTCGCCCTGAGCGGCGCCCTCCCGGTCGCGGTCCGGGTCCTGGCCGCCGTCGACACCTGGCGGGCCGCGATCCCCCGCTCCGTCCCCGAACTCCGCGAGGCGGAGGACCTGATGACCCGGGCCCGCACGGAACTGGGCGAGACCGCCACCGCGAGCGCCTACGCCGAGGGCGCCCGGCTGACCCTCGACGAGGTGATCGCCCTGGTGGACGCGTACGTGGCGGACCTGAGGACCAAGTGACCTGCGCCGGTCCCGCAGCTCAGGAACAGCTGATCCCCGACGGCCCTCCGGCCAACCTCAGGACCAGTTGGTCCTCGACGGCCTCCGGCCGACCTCAAGAACAGCTGATCCGGGACTGCGCCCAGTCCGCGACCGCGACGCGGCCCCACGGCGAGGTCTCCTCCACGACCAGCCGGAGCGTCTTGCGCCCCGCGATGTCGACGTGGACCGGGATCGCGGGGTCGCGCGCCTCGACGACCTGCGAGCGCCAGAGCCGTTCACCGTCTCCGTAGACGGAGAAGCGGACGCCCCCGATGCCGATCGGCGCGGTCAGGTCGTCGATGCCGACGAGCGCGTCGTAGCTGGTGCACTGCCGGTTGAGGTCGATCACGAGCGCCGACGGCGCGTGCACGCTCACCCCGTGCCCGTACCGCGTGCCGCCGATCGACAGGCCCTGGCGCTGCCACATCCAGCTGCTGTCACCGAGCCGGACCTCGGGCTTCGTGCCGTCGCCGAAGACGCCGTGGTCGAGCTGGTTCACCTGGTAGACGACCGGCGGGGCGGGCGGCGGCGTGGGCGTCGGAGTGGGTGTGGGCGTGGGCGTCGGCTTCGGAGGGGTGGGCGTCGGCGTGGGGCTGGGCTCGACCGAGGGAGTCGGCGTCGGCGTGGGCGTCGGGGTGGGGGTCGGCGTCGGCTCCGGTTCCTCGACCGCCGCCGGCGGGGCGGGCGGTGGCGTGGGCTTCGGGGTCGGCTTCGGCGCAGGGGTGGGCTCCTGCGGTACGGCGGGGGCGACGGCCGGCGGGGTGGGTTCGGGCTTGGCGACGGGCTGGGGGTCTCCGGAGAGGGCCCAGACCAGGCCGGCGGTCGCGGCCACGGCGACCGCCGCCGCGATGCCCGCCTTCGCGGGCGCGCCGAGCCCCTCCGCCGCGGCGGCGGAGGACGCTCCGGCCGTACTCGACGAGCCGGCGCCCGTCGCGGCGGCGGCCGCACCGGCGCCCGCGGCGCCCACGACCCCGCCGGCCACGACACCCGCGGCCTTGAGCGCGTACCCGGCGGCGAACCAGCCGATGACGGCGATCGGCAGCAGCGCGGGGATCCCGGCGTTCACATGCTCCAGCTCACCTGCGGCGAGCCGGCACTTGGCGCACTCCTCCAGGTGCTTGCGCAGCCCGCGCTCGGCCCGCATCCGCAGGCCCCCGCGCGCGTACGCGCCGAGCCGGTCGGCGTAGCGGGCGCAGTCACCGCCCGCCGTGAGGGACGTGCTCACGTGCGCCTGGAGGTAGGCCTGCTTGAGGCCCTCGCGGGCCCTGCTGGCCAGTACGGCGGTGGCGTTGGCGGTCAGCCCGAACAGCGGGGCGACCTCGCTGGGCGACTCCTCCTCGACGGTGGTGTGCCACAGCACGGCCTGCCACCGCTCGGGCAGCGACCGGAACGCCTGCATCGCAAGCGACTGTTCGGCCTCGTGCATGGCCAGGACGTCGGCGCCCAGGTCGAGCGTGTCCTGGTCGGAGACCTCGGAGGAGCGGGCGGACTGCGCCGCGAACACGGCGAAGTCCTCGACCAGGTGCTCGCGCTTCTGCGTACGCGTCCAGTTAGCGGCGACCCGCCGGACCGTGGTCAGCAGATAGGCCCGCACCGCCTGCTCGGGGCCCGCCCCACCCCGTACCGCCTGGAGCGTGCGGGCGAACACCTCCGCCGTCAGGTCGTCGGCGGTGTGCGCGTCGCGGCAGCAGGTCCTGGCGTAGCGGCGCACGGCCTCGGAGTGGCGACGGAACAGCTCTTCGTACGCGCTGTCGTCGCCGCCCCGCATCAGCTGGATGAGATCGGCGTCGGAGGGCGGCAGTTCGACCGGAGGCGGAAGGACGGTGTCGGGCGAGTCCGCTCCGTCGGCAGCCGCCGACCGCATGGAGGCTGCGGTTGAGGCCGCGGCCGAGGCGGAGGCCCCCGCACCGCGCTCGCGCTGCTGCGGCACACTCGGCTCGCCCGGAGCCTGGGCCTTGGGTCCGCCCGCGGAACCTCCGGGTCCGCCCTGACTCGGCACGTGTTGCGGGGGAAGGCCCCCGGTCTCCGTGCCACCGCCGTTGCCCAGCGGCTCGTCCCGACCGTCACCGCTCATCGCGGAAGCCCCCGTATGCACGCTCAGACCCGAACACCGGGCAAGAGTGCCACAGAGCGCCTACGCGCTGAACTTCAGCGTCCACTTACCACTCGTCCGGGGCCACTTCCGGTATCCGGGCGTAACCGATCACTCGTTCGTGCCATGCTCGACGGTCCGCCCGGACCCGTGAAACCGAACAACCCCGGAGCCGGACCGGCCCCACCGCCCTCGCTGTCGGCCCGCTCACGCGAGCGGAAACCTCCGCCCGCTCAACGCGAGCGGAGACCCTCCAGAAGGATGTCGAGGAGCCTGGCCGAGGCAGCCGCCTGCTGCGCCGCGTCCGGCAGCGCGGGCGCCGCCGTGGCTATGACGAGCAGGACATCGGCCACGGTCACGTCCGCCCGCAGCTCGCCCGCCTCACGGGCCCGGTCCACGAGCCGCCCGACGACCTCCAGGAGCTCCGCCGCACCGGCGTCGTCCTGCTCGGCCCCGGGCACCGCGGTCACCCGCGACTCGGACGGGTCCGCGAAGCCCCGCTGGTGCGGCACCCGCGCCTCGTCCTCGGCGCCCTGCGCCGGCAGCAGCAGATCGTCCGCGTCCACGCCGACCCGCAGTATGTGCGGCGGCAGCAGGCGCCCCGCGCCCGAGGCCACCGAGGTCCGCAGGAACCGGGAGAGCGCCGACCACGGCTCGTCCTCCTGGCCGAGCGCGGTGCGGGCCTGCTCGGTCAGCCGGGAGGTCTCCTCCTCGGCGATCCGGCGGACCAGCACGTCCTTGCTCGGGAAACGGCGGTACACCGTGCCGACGCCGACCCGGGCACGCCGGGCCACGTCCTCCATCGGTGCGCCGTAACCGAGTTCGCCGAACACCTCGCGCGCCGCGCGCAGTACGTGCTCCAGGTTGCGCTGGGCGTCGACGCGCAGCGGCGCCGACCGGCCGACGGAACCCGTCGCCCCGATGCCCGCGCCCGCGACCGCACCGGCACCCGGGCCCGAAATCCCACCTGCGACCGTACCCGCGCCCACTCCCGAGCCACGTCCGTCGAAGGCGCTGTCCGTCGTGTCGACGACAGCCTGCCACCGAGAATCCTGCATGTGCATAAGCGTTCCCCCGCTCATGATGTCTCCCCCCGGAGACTCCCCGCCCTGACACGGGGTCGACCCACTTGTGCGGCGCTCTGGTCTGCGCGCCGCGAGCCGATACCCCGACGAGGTACGAACATAGTTGAGACGAGGTCAATTCAGAAGGGGGAGTTCCGTACGGTGCGCCCCCCGATCGGAGCAAGGGCCTGAACTCTCCCGATTCCACTCTGCCGCGCCACCCCCCACGCCCACTCTGACCTGCGTACTTCCCGCTGTACCCACCGTGTGCGCCACCCCGCGCCCCCGCGCACCTCCGGTCACACAATTTGTCGAGCCTGTGGACAAACCCCGGACGGCGGTGCGTCATGGGACAGTGACCGAACCTGCGCGCATTCTCGTTGTCGGCGGTGGCTACGTCGGGATGTACACCGCGCTGCGCCTGCAGCGGCAGCTCAAGACCGAGCTCAGAGACGGTTCCGTCGAGATCGTGGTGGTCACGCCCGAGCCGTACATGACGTATCAGCCGTTCCTCCCCGAGGCCGCCGCCGGGTCGATCTCCCCGCGCCATGTCGTCGTCCCGCTCCGCCGTGTCCTGGACAAGTGCCGGATCGTCATCGGCGAGGTCCACGCCGTCGACCACGCCAAGCGGACCGCGACGCTCTCCACCCTCGCCACCGAGGAGGAGGGCACCGGCAGCGAGCAGCTCACCTACGACGAACTGGTCATCGCACCCGGCTCGATCTCCCGCACCCTCCCGGTCCCCGGCCTCGCCGACTACGCCATCGGCTTCAAGACCGTCGAGGAGGCCATCGGCCTGCGCAACCACGTCATCGAGCAGATGGACATCGCCTCCTCCACCCGCGACCCCGGCCTGCGCGACGCCGCCCTCACCTTCGTCTTCGTCGGCGGCGGCTACGCGGGCGTGGAGGCGCTCGCCGAGCTGGAGGACATGGCCCGCTACACCGCGCGGTACTACCACAACATCAAGCCGGAGGACCTCAAATGGGTCCTGGTCGAGGCCTCGGACCGGATCCTGCCCGAGGTCGGCGAGAAGATGGGCAAGTACGCGATCCGCGAGCTGCGCGGCCGCAACATCGACGTACGTCTGGGGACCCGGCTCGACTCCTGCGAGGACCGCGTCGCCGTCCTCAGCGACGGCAGCCGCTTCCCGACCCGTACGGTCGTCTGGACCGCCGGCGTGAAGCCCGCGCCCGTCCTCGCCTCCACCGACCTGCCGCTCAACGAACGCGGCCGGATCAAATGCACCGCCCGGCTGTCCGTCGAGGGCGTCGAACACGCCTGGGCGGCCGGAGACGCCGCGGCCGTCCCCGACATCACCGCGGACGAACCCGGCAAGGAGTGCGCGCCGAACGCGCAGCACGCCGTACGCCAGACCAAGGTGCTCGCCGAGAACGTCGCCGCCGCCCTGCGCGGACAGCCGCTCAAGGAGTACGCCCACGCGTACGCGGGCTCGGTCGCCTCCCTCGGCCTCCACAAGGGCGTGGCGCACGTCTACGGACGGAAACTCAAGGGCTACCCCGCCTGGTTCATGCACCGCGCCTACCACCTCAGCCGCGTCCCGACCTTCAACAGGAAGGCCCGCGTCCTGGCCGAGTGGACCCTCTCCGGCCTGTTCAAGCGGGAGATCGTCTCGCTCGGCTCGCTGGAACACCCGCGCGCCGAATTCGAACTCGCCGCCGCGCCCCCGCCCCCGAAGAACGGGCCCAAGAACGGGCCCGCGGAAGGGCCCAAGCCGGGCTGACACCGATGTCAGTGCGGTCGGTCACACTGGACGTGTGACCATAGGTGGGCTCACACCTGCACAGAGTGACTCAGCACGGCCAACAACCACGAGGCATACAGATCCGTGAACTTCACCCGTTGGAGCGCCCGACTCCCCGGCACGCAGCGCCGCACGGCGGCGCGGGGGACCGAAGGCTCCGTGCCCGCGGCCCGCGGTGAGTACGAGCAGCAGCCTGAGCACCTCGCCGACGAGGCCCCCGAGGTCCCCACCCTGGAGGACTTCTCCGTACGGGAGATCATCGGCCGCCTCCCCGGCCTGGTCGCGCTCGTGCACGGCCCCGAGCACCGCATCGCGTACGTCAACGACGCCTACGCCGCCGCCTTCGGCCCCCGCCCCGCGGGCGCCACCGTCGCCGACGCCTGCCCCGAGGCCGAGGAGCTGGGCCTCCTTCCGCTCATGGACCAGGTCCTGCGCAGCGGAAAGCCCCGGACGGTCAAGTCCCGCAAGACCCAGGACGGCGGCTCGTACACGGTCACCTGCCTCCCCGTGGACTCCACGCGCTTCGAAGGCGGCGGCGTCCTCGTCCACGCCGCCGACGTGACCGACCACGCCGAGGCCGCCGAGCGGCTGCGCGCCAGCGAGCGCCGGCACCGCGAGACCGCCGTCACCCTCCAGCGCTCCCTGCTCCCGCAGGAGCTGGAGCAGCCCGACGACCTGCGGATCGCCGCCACCTACCAGCCCGGCGGCACGGACGCGGCCGTCGGCGGCGACTGGTACGACGTCATCACCCTGGGAGCCGGCCGCACCGCCCTGGTCATCGGCGACGTCATGGGCCGCGGAGTGCGCGCCGCCGCCGTCATGGGCCAGCTCCGCACGGCCGTCCGGGCCTACGCCCGGCTCGACCTGCCCCCGCACGAAGTGCTGCAGCTGCTCGACGGCCTGGCCGCCGAGATCGACGCCAGCCAGATCGCCACCTGCGTCTACGCCGTCCACGACCCCAACGAGGGCAAGCTCGTCTACGCCTCCGCCGGCCACCTCCCGATCCTCGTCAGAGACGAGGACGGCTCGGTCCGCCGTGCCGAGGACCCCACCGGACCCCCGCTGGGCACCGGCGGCTGGCTGCACACCTCCGGCGCGATCGCCCTGCCGCCGGGCTCCACGGCCGTCCTCTACACCGACGGTCTCGTCGAGCGGCGCCGCGAGGACATCGACGAGGGCGTCGCCGCCCTGGAGCGCGCGCTCTCCGGCGCCGTCGGCACCCCGCAGGTCGTCTGCGACCGGCTGCTGCGCTCGCTCGGCGTCACCGCCGAGCACGACGACGACGTGGCCGTCCTGGTCGTCCAGCACCCGTCCCGCAAGGGAGCGGACGCGGAGCTCTTCCACAACGCGGCCCTGGAGCTCCTCGGCGGGGTCGAGGCGGCCCCACGCGCGCGTGCCTTCGCCACGGGCGTCCTCTCCAGCTGGCGCTTCCCGGTCGAACTGCGCGACCTCGGCGTCCTCGCCACCAGCGAACTGGTGGCGAACTCCCTGAAGCACGGCACCCCGCCCATGCGCCTGCGACTGCGCCGCACCGACAGGCGGCTGATCATCGAGGTCACGGACGGGGACGACCATCTGCCCCGCCGACGCAGGGCGGAGACGGAGGACGAGGCGGGCCGCGGAATCTCGATCATCGCGACGATCGCCTCGTCCTGGGGCAGCCGCCGCACACCGGGCGGCGGCAAAGCGGTCTGGTGCGAGTTCGCCCTGCCCGACTAGAGGTCAGGCGGAGACGCTCTCCTTCACGGGCACGTGCTGCGCCACCACACGGGAAGTCCTGGTGGCGAGGTACGGCTGGTTCTGCACGGGCGTGAGCTGCTTGCCGAGCCGCACCGCCAGGAACGTGATCCCGAGCGAGAAGAGCACGAAGGTCACGATGTACGGCCCGTGCAGCGCGGCGCCCATGGGCCCGCCCACGGCCGGGCCGACGGCCAGCGCGAGCTGCTTGACCAGTGCGAACGCCGAGTTGTACTGACCGACCATCGACTCCGGCGCGAGGTCCGCCACCAGCGGCGCCACGGTCGGCGACAGCATCGCCTCGCCGAGCCCGAAGAGGGCGTACGTGGAGACGAACGCGGCGGTCGCCATCGCCTGGCTGCCGTGCCCGAGCCCCGCGTACCCGGCGATCACCCACGCCACGGCCCAGATCAGACCGACGGCGGCGATCACCCGGCTGCGGCGCCGGCGCTCGACGAACTTCAGCACCACGAACTGGGCGACGACGATGACGGCCGTGTTGGCGGCCAGCGCGATCCCGAGCGTCGACGGCTCGATCCCGGCGGCCTCGGTGCCGTACGCCGCGAGACCCGACTCGAACTGTCCGTAGCAGGCGAAGAAGAGGACGAAGCCCAGGACGCACAGCTGCACCATGGCCTTGTGCCCGAGTAGCGCCCGGATGCCGCCCTTCGGCGAGCCGGCGGGCCGGGTGTCCTGGAGGGCGAGCGAACCCGGCATCCGGACGGTCATCACGATGCCGCCGAGCACCAGGAACATCGCGGCCTCGATCGAGAAGAGCAGAAGGAAGCTCCCCGGCCGGTTCACGTCGACGAGCTGGCCGCCGATCAGACCACCGACGCCGAGTCCCAGGTTCTGCAGGAAGAACTGCATGGCGAAGGACCGGGTCCGGGTGGTCGGTTCGGAGCACCAGACGATCATCGTCGCGAGCGCCGGCTGCATCACGGCCGTACCGGCACCGAGCAGCGCGGCCGAACCGACGGCGGCGGGCACGCTGCTCGAGAGCCCCATGCCCAGGGCGCCGAGCGACGCGAGGACCGCGGCGACGAGGACGACGGGGAGGGGACCCCGCCGGTCGATGGCGCGTCCGCTGAACGGCAGGACGACGAGTGCGGCCATGGCGAAGACGGCGAGCACGACGCCCGCCGTGGTCGCGCCCAGGTCCCGCACCTGGGCCACGTACACATAGAGGTACGGAACCGTGAATCCGAGTCCGAACGCGCTCAGCGCGCTGCCCGCCTGGATCCGACGCATTGCTGCACCCATCGCCTTGGTCACGGTTCACCCACCTCGATCAGGGCTTCAGGGCTGTAGGCCTGAAGCCTCAAGACTTCAACAGTAAAATTAGATCCTTAACAATACACATGGAAGGACTTCAACGCCAACGAGGACCGTGGGATACTCGCGGCATGAGCGACACCCCCGAGCCGTCCGGCCCGCAACCGGCGCAGGAGCCGACCCTCGACGAGCAGATCGCGGCCTACCAGCGCGAGTACCGTGACCTGGACCCCCAGGTCGAGAAGGTGGTCTCCGCCCTCGGCCGGCTGAACCGCCGGATGAACGTCGCGTACGGCCGCCAGGTCGCCGATCTCGGCATCAGCAACGCGGAGTGGGAGGTCCTCAAGACCCTCGTCCTCGCCGGTGCCCCCTACCGCCTGGGTCCGGGCGAGCTGGCCAAGCGTCTCGGCCTGACCCCGGCCGCCATGACCCACCGCATCGACCGCATGGCCGGCGAGGGCCTCGTGACCCGCGACCGCGACGAGACCAACCGCGTCCGGGTGATCGTGGAGCTCACGGACGAGGGCCGCTCGAAGTGGCTCGAGGCGATGCGTATGGCGACGGACTTCGAGGAGAAGCTCCTCCAGGACCTCACGGGCGAGGAGCGCGCCGGCCTCGGCGACATGCTGATCCGCCTCCTCCGCAGGGTCGAGCACACCCAGCCGGACGCGGGCGGCCGGCTCACCGACCTGGACTGACTGCTCACACGGGCGGGGGTTGACACGCCCCCGTCGTATCCGTAGTGTTCTCCGAGTTGTCACGGGGCCGGAACGGTTCTGCGACAGCCACTCCCGCCGCTCGAAGCGGCACCTCAACTCAGCACGATCTCCCAGCCGGGACGAATTTCGGCATGCCGAAATTCATTTCGAAAGACTCGATTATGAGTCGCCCGGGAAATCCGCTAGAGTTTGAGCGTCGGAACGGCCCAACAGCCGCGAGGACAACCCACTCTGACTGGGAATCAGGCCCGAAAGGATCTGATAGAGTCGGAAACGCAGGAAGGCCGAA